>NZ_JAGSTV010000004.1:0-573334 GCF_018148075.1 Burkholderia sp. AU19243 | reverse complement strand
TCTTGCCGCCGGTGCGGCGATAGACGATCACGCTCTTGACTGCCTCGCAGCCGCCCATCGCGAGTGCCTCGTCGGCGATGCTCTTGAGCGGCAGCGTCTTGCCGCCGCGCGCCTGCTCGTCGGCGGTGATGAGCGCCACCGCGCCGACGTCGACGAGGCGCTCGTTCAGCGACTTCGCGGAGAAGCCGCCGAACACGACCGAGTGCGTGGCGCCGATGCGCGCGCAGGCCTGCATCGCGACGATGCCTTCGATGGACATCGGGATGTAGATGACAACGCGATCGCCCTTGCCGATGCCGCGTTTTTTAAGCGCATTCGCGAAGCGCGACACGCGTGCGAGGAGCTCGGCGTAGGTGACGCGGGTGACGGCGCCGTCGTCGGCCTCGAAGATCACCGCGACGCGCTCGCCGTTGCCGGCTTCGACGTGACGGTCGAGGCAGTTGTACGACGCGTTGAGCTCGCCGTCGTCGAACCACTTGTAGAACGGCGCATTGCTCTCGTCGAGCACCTTCGTGAACGGCTTGTGCCAGCTCAGGCCCTCGCGTGCGAGGCGCGCCCAGAAGCCTTCGTAATCGCGCTCGGCTTCGGCGGCCAGTGCGCGGTAGGCCGGCATGCCGGAGACGGTCGCGTGCTCGCGCGTGTCGGCCGTCGGTTCGAAGATTCTGTGTTCCTGAAGGATCGATACGAGGGCGCTCAAGGTGTTCTCCATGAAAATCGTGCAGTGATCGCGTGACTGTCGAAACGCAACTTGCATGCCAATCGATGCGGCACTCGCTCGAAACGGCCGGCATCCCGAGCCGCCATGCGGTTCATGACGTTCGATCGGTACTGCGAAGCCTGAACGAACCGGACGATCGGCGCTTCCGCCCGGCAGCCGGTTGCGTCGAAATGCAGCAGTGGCTGTTGCACGCGTCAACACGGCGAACCGCACCGCGGCGGGCGCGCAGCCGTGCTACGCGATGAATGACCGGAGCGCGCCCAGCGCGTCGGATGCGCGCAGGCGCGCAAGTGCCGCCGCTTCGATCTGCCGCACGCGTTCGGCGGACAGGTTCAGCTGGCGTCCGATGTCGCGCAGCGAGCAGCCCTCGTCCGTTTGCAGCCCATAGCGCAGCCGGAGGACCGTCGCTTCGCGCGATGGCAGCCGGTCGATCGCGGCGGCGATCGTTCTGCGCAGTTGCGCGGCGCCGGCGGCCTCCTCCGGCGACGGCGACGACAAGTCCGGCGCGACGTCCGCGAACGTCATGTCGCCTTCCGGCGAGATCGGCACGTCGGCCGATACCGGTTCCTTGACGATCGCCATCAGGTCGCGCACCTTGTCGACCGGTTCGCCCATGTGAGCGGCCAGTTGCGCGGGCGTGGGCGCCGTGCCCGCGCGTTGCCGGTGTTCGCGCGCGATTCGCGCGAGCTTGTTCAGCGCGTCGGCCGTATGCGTGGGCACGCGGATCGTGCGGCCGAAATCGGCGAGCGCATGCGTGATCGCCTGCCGGATCCACCAGGTTGCGTAGGTGGAGAACCGGAAGCCGCGCCGATAGTCGTAGCGCTCGATTGCCTTCAGCAGGCCGATGTTGCCTTCCTGGATCAGGTCCGCGAACGGCAGCCCGCGATCGGGATAGCGCTTCGCAATCGACACGACGAGCCGCAAATTCGCATCGAACAGCCCGGTGCGGGCGGCGTGCATCGCGCGTTCGATCGCGCCGAGGCGCGCATCGAGCGTTGCGGTCGCGTCGGGCGGAAGCGCCGATGTCCGGGCATCGCGCACGATCGTGTCACGCGCATCGACGAAGTCCGCCGCGCGCCGTGTGAGGATCGGCACGCTGGCCGGATGCGCGGCGATGCACGACGCGAGCCAGCCCGCGTGGTCTGCGTCGGCCGCATGCGCGAACGACGACGCAACGCCCACCTCGGCCAGCATGCGCGCCAGCCGGCCGCGCAGCATGCGCTGTCGGCGTGCGCGGGCGCGCAATGCTTCGCTCATGCGCTCGAGCGCTCGAGCGGACAGATGCAGCGTGCCGAGCAACGCCGCAGCGTCGCGGACATTTGCCCGATAGGCGGCCGACGCCGTGCCGCCGGTCGCGAGCGCCGCGCGCATGCTGCGGGCCAGCGCGTCGAGACCGGCGAGCCGTGCCACGATCGCGTTGCGCTGTACGGAATCGTCGTGGCGTGGGCCCATGTCGTCGCCTTCGTCGGCGCGGATGGATTCACCTGCGATGGCCGGCGCAGCGCGTGCCGCGGCGTCGACGGATCGTGCATCGTCGCCCGCGACCTCGGCGAGACAAACCACGTAGATCGATGCCGGGCTCCGGCATTCGGCGATTTCCGTGCGGATGGCAACCAGCGCGTCGAGTGCTTCGGGATCGCCGCACAGTACCGCGACCGATGCCGCGCGCCCGCGTTCGAGCCGCCGGGCATAGGCGAATTCCTCGTCGCGTGTGAGAAGCGGCGTCATGCCCATTTCGCGCAGGTACAGCCGGACCGGATCAGTCGTGCGCGGCGCGAGCAATTCCGCCGCGGCGAGTGCGCCGGCCCCGTCGACCCATGCGCGCGCGGCCGGCGCCGGGCGGAAGTAGCGCTCGAGCGTCCAGCCGCTCGCGGTATCGGTACGGTCGCGCACGGCGATGCCGAGCTCGCCGAGCACCGCGGCCGCCGCGTCGACGCCGCTTTCGTGCGCGTCGTCGTCGGGCAGTGCGTCGATGATGTCGCCGCGCGTGACGAAACCGCGCGACAGGCCCGTCGCGATCAGCGCTTGCAGATGCGCGGCGGCGTGCGGCAGTGTGCCGCCACCGCCACCGCCACCGCCTGCCGCGGATGCCGGTGCGGACCGCACCGGCATCCCGCCGCGCGCTGCGTCACGCGCGCTTCGCATAGACGTTGCACCAGCCGTCCGCCGCGACCAGCTTGCCACCGAACATCGGACACGTGCCGCTCGCATCCGCTGCTTCGCCCTTGTAGAAGCGGCAGTTCGAGCAGCGCTGGCCGGCCTGGTATTTCGGGAACTGCGCCGCGTCGACGCTCGACGCGTGCGCGCGGTAGCCGAGTGTTTTCGCGGCGGCATCGTTCTCGTCGACGAGCGGCGGCGCCGCGAATCCGGTGCGTGCGGCGGCGAGCGTCGCGCACAGGCCGACGGCGTGGACGAGGAAGGTTCTGCGGGAGGTCGGATATGTCACGTTCGTTTCCTGATGAAGATGAAATTGTGGAGAAGGGCGCGGCACGCATCGCATCGTTCTGCCGCTCGGGCCGGTGTTACTGGCTCGCCTCCTTGTGCCCGGCCGGACCGACGACGAGCGGCGCAGTCGACCCGCGCGCGGTATCGGCCGTCAGCTTCGCGTTGCTCGCGACATAGCCGTTGGACGCGAGCAGGAACGCCATCAGGTCCGCGTATTCGTCGTCCTTCAGCTTGCCGGGCTGGTCCGCCGGCATGTTGGTCGCCATGTAGCCGAATACGCCGCCGATCGTCAGATGCGAATGCGACAGCGGCGCGAACGACGGGCCGCTCAGCGCGGGCGCGGTATTGCCTTCGAGGTCGGCGCCGTGGCATTTCGCGCAGGCGTTGCCGTAGATCTCCTTGCCATGGGCGACTTGCGCGGCGTCGAATGCGGGCGCTGCGTCGCCCGCGCTCGCGCCGACCCGGATGAAGCCCCCGCCTGCGCGCACGTTGCGCGCGTGCAGCAGCCCGGATGTCGAACGGCCGCCTGCCGCCATTGCACCGTCGAGGAAGCGTGCAGGCGTGCTCGACCGGTGCGACTCACGCGACTCGTGCGCTTCGAGCGCACTGCCGGGCAGCGCCCACTTGCGCGTCAGCGCGGCGAGCCGGCCGTCGCGGTTCATCTGCGTGAGCGCTGCGTCGATGCGCTGTTGCAGCACGGCCGAGCGCGGCGCGAACGTGAACGTGAGCTGCCAGTCCGCATACGGCGACGACGTCGCGCCGATACGGAACGCCTGCTTCGGATGCGCGGCCTGATACGCGACGACTGCCGGATACCAGACGATCGCGCGATGCGCACGGCCGCGGGCGACCGCGTCCACCGTTTGCGCGGACGTGTTCTCGAGATCGAAGCGCGCGTCCTTCTGCTGTACCGCGATCAGTTGTGCGGGGCTCGCGTAGGTTGCCGCGACGATTTCCCGGCCGGCCGCCGGCGTGCCGGCGTCGCGGCGCGTGACGCTCACGTAGCCCGAACGCAGGTAACCCTGGGAAAACAGCAGTTTCGTGTCGGATGCGTCGGCGATCGCCGAGCGCGGGAAGCCGGCGAGCACGTCGCAGTCGCGTTCGAGGATGCCGGCGAGTTCGTGTGCGGACACGCCGTCGTCGTCGCTGCCGCCGGCCTCGTGCGCGGCAAACGTTGCGGCGATGCCGGCCGTGCGGAACACGGCGCGGGCGACGGCCTTGTCGAGGGCGGCCGTCGGCGTGCCGGGCAGCGAGCAGACGCGCACCGGCGTCGCGGCCGTGGCCGGCGCCGGAGACAGCGCCGTGCATGCCGCGAGCGCACAGGCTGCGGCGACGCGGGAATATCGAATGTTCATGATCGGACGCTCGGTTGAAAGAGTGACGGGGAGAAGGCGCCCGCGCCGGCGGCGCGGGCGTCATGCGGTTGAAGCGGACGATGCTCAGCCGCGGTTCAGCGCGAACACGTACAGCGTGCCGCCGCGCGGCACATCGTCTGCCGCCTTCGCCATCGGGCCGCCCCAAATCGGATTCGCGCCGCCGTAGCCGGCGAGCACCGCTACGTACTCCTTGCCGTCGACCTCAAACACGGACGGCTGCGCGATGATTCCGCTCGCAAGCTTCGGGCTTTCCCACAGCACCTTGCCGGTCGACACGTCGAACGCGTACAGATGGCCGTCGAGCGAGCCGCTGAACGCGAGGCCGCTTGCAGTCGTCGCGACGCCGCCGTTCCATGGCAGCTTGCTCCAGTGGCTCCACACCTTCTTGCCGGTGTTCACGTCGATCGCCTGCAGTTCGCCGTAGCCTTCGCTGCCCGGCTCCGGCTTGATCTCGAAGCCTTCGCCCAGGTACGGCAGCCCTTCCATGTAGTTGACCGACTTGCCCGACAGGCTCATGCACGCATGCAGCGACGGCACGATCGCGAGATGGCGCTCCGGGTCGTACGACACCGACCACCAGTTCTTGCCGCCGAGGAAGCTCGGACACGTGTCGATCGTCGTGCCGACCTTCGGATACTTCGCGGGATCCTGGATGGGCGCGCCGTCTTCCGTGTAGCCGGTGACCGACGTCGCCTTCACGAACGGCTCCGCGTAGATCAGCTTGCCGCTGTCGCGGTCGATCGCGTGGAAGTAGCCGTTGCGGTCGGCGTGGATAATCGCGTCGTGCTCCTTGCCCTTGTACTTGATCGTCGCGAGCACGGGCGTGTTGACGCCGTCATAGTCCCAGGTGTCGTGCTTCGTGTACTGGTAATGCCATTTGAGCTCGCCGTTCTTCGGATCCAGCGCGAGCAGCGAATCGGAATACAGGTTGTCGCCGGGGCGCAGATCCGCGAGCCACGGGCCCGGGTTGCCGACGCCCCAGTACAGCGTGCGGGTCGCCGCGTCGTAGGTGCCGGTCAGCCACGCCGGTGCGCCGCCGTGCGCCTGCATCCCGTCCGGCCACGTATCGCCGTGCTTCTCGCCCTGACCGGGGATCGTGAAGCGCTTCCACAGCACCGAGCCGTCGGTCGGGCTGAGCGCGGCGATGAAGCCGCGCGCACCGTATTCGCCGCCCGAGCTGCCGACCACGATCGCGCCGTCGATCGCGAGCGGCGCGAGCGAGAACGCATAGCCGAGCCCCGGCTCGAACATCTGCTTCTTCCACACGAGCGCGCCCGTCTGCGCATCGAGCGCGGCCACTTCGCCGCTCAGCATCGCGACGTACACGTTCTTGCCGTACAGCGCGACGCCGCGGTTCACGACGTCGCAGCAGGCCGTCTTGAACGATTCCGCACCGAGCTTCGGCTCGTACTTCCACAGCTGCGCGCCGGTGGCCGCATCGAATGCGTACACGTTGTCTTTCGGCGTGGTCACGAACAGGTAACGGCCGTTGATGATCGGCGTCGCTTCGAAGCCCTGCTTCAGCTCGGCCGGAAACTTGTAGCTCCATGCCTGGGTGAGCTGATTTACGTTCGAGGGGTCGATCTGCTTGAGCGGGGAATGCGCGTGGCCGTTGTACGTACGGTAGTAGGTGAGCCAACCCGGATCGCGCTGCGCATCGGTGAGACGCTGGTACGTGACGGCCGGGTAATCCGCGGCGGCATCCACGACGCCGGGATTCAAGGCGATCGCAGCTGCCGCCGCGATTCCGATCATTGCCAGTCGGCTCGTCGAAGCCGAGAGATTCTTCATGGTTGTCTCCTAAGTCATTGTGGTCGCACCGCGGCCAACATCCGGCCAGGCCGGCTGGGTGGGGTTCCGGGTTCAGTGCGCAGCCAGTCACGCAAATCGCATGCCATTGCTTCGCGAAGGTTGCGCTGCAAGGCAGAGCTGGCGATTGAGCGCGCGGCGGCGACGCGCGCGGAGTAGTGGGGTTGATCCGCGTGTGTTGCGTTCAGGGACAGACGTTGCCCAAGTGTTGCGAAACATGACAGCGCAGCGCTGACGGTGCGGCGCGGACGGCGTCCGTATCGATTCCGTCTGTGGCGGAACGCATGCACGCAGCGGGCAATGACCGTCGGACATTCCGACGGATTGCGGCAGATGTGCGCGTGGATGTCGCGCGCAGCGGCGAGGTGCGGGCCGGCCCCAGCCGGCATCGCGCGGCGACCGCGCGCAGCGGCGGCGTTGATCCAAATTGACACAGGTGCAACGGCGTTGTCACGGGCTGCAACAGTCGAGCATCGCGCTTGTCTGCGCAGCCGCGGCAGGGTGGCCGCGGCGGAACGGTTCGGCGATCGGCATGCTTCTTGCCGTTGTCCACGCCGTGCGACGCAAGCCGTGCGATGTTCCGTCGCTCTCCGATGTAGTGCGTCGGTCAGAGCGAGCTCGAGCGCTGCAGCGGCGTCTACTGTCGATGCATCGTTACGGATAACGACATAACAACAGGCTGGAGGAGACAGGAGATGAAGGGACTGCACGCATCGAAGCGCTGCGTCGCCGCACGGCGCGCGAGCGTCACGCTATGCGTTGGCGGCATGCTGGGTGGCTGGGCGGCGCCGGCGTCGTCGCAGGCAACGCCGGCCGACGACGTCGCTGCGCCGATGCTCGCGCCGATCGTGGTCGTCGGCACGACGCCGCTGCTCGGGATCGGTACGCCGCTGTCGCGCGTGCCGGCCAATGTGCAGACCGTTCGAGGCGGCGACGTCGCCGGTCAGCACCGCAGCGTATTGACCGACTATCTCGAGAAGAACGTGTCGAGCGTCGACATCAACGAGGCGCAGGGCAACCCGTATCAGGCAGACGTGAATTACCGCGGCTTCACCGCGTCGCCGGTCGTCGGCACGCCGCAGGGCCTGTCGGTGTTCGTCGACGGCGTGCGCGTGAACGAGCCGTTCGGCGACGTCGTGAACTGGGATCTCATTCCGCAGGCAGCGATCGACACGATGCAACTGATTCCCGGTTCGAATCCGACCTTCGGCCTGAACACACTCGGCGGCGCGCTCGCGATCACCACAAAGAACGGCAGGACGAGTCCGGGCGGCGCGGCGGAGGTGTCGATCGGGTCGTGGGGCCGCAAGACGGCGCAACTCGAGCAGGGCGGGCGCATCGGCAACCACGTCGACTACTACGTGACCGGCAACGTGACGAACGATAACGGCTGGGCCGATCACAACGGCAGCCGCGTGCGGCAGGGCTTCGGCAAGCTGCGCTATACGGATGCCGATACGACGCTGTCGATCTCCGCCGGCGGCGCCGAGAATTCGCTGCAGGGCACGCAGACGATTCCGCGCTCGTTCCTCGACAACCGCGCGCAGGCGTACACATATCCCGACCTGAATCGCAACAGCGCCGCATACGTGACGATGTCCGGCGATCATTCGTTCAACGATCACGTGCAGCTCAGCGGGAACGTTTATTACCGTCATTACCGCAACACCAACATCAGCAGCAACGTGAACGATGATTTCGGCAGTGTCGACGACAACGGCGCGACCCAGACCCGGCAGGCGACCAACGATCGATCGGCGATCGCGACCGACAGCTATGGTGCGAACCTGCAACTGACACTGCTCGGGAAGGTCGCGGGCATGGAGAACCAGTTCGTCGTGGGCGCGTCCGCCGATCTTGCGAACTCGGGTTTCGACCAGTCGTCGCAGGATGCGACGTTCACGCAGACGCGCGCGACGATCGGCATCGGCGACTTCACGCCGACGACGCGCGCGAAGACGCGCAATGCGAACTACGGCGTCTACTTCGACGATACGCTCGCGCTGACGCGGCAGTGGTCGCTGACGCTGGCTGGCCGCTACAACTGGTCGCGCGCGGCGATCGAGGACGTGAGCGGCCTGCAGCCGTTGCTCGACGCGCGGCATACGTTCGCGCGCTTCAACCCTGCCGTCGGCGTTACGTGGAATCCAGTGCAGGGATTCACCGCGTATGCGACGTACAACGAGGGCATGCGCTCGCCCACCGCGATCGAGCTCGCATGCGCCGATCCAGCCGCGCCGTGCTCGCTGCCGAACGACTTTCTGGCGGACCCGGCGCTGAAACCGGTGATCGCGAAAACGATCGAATTCGGCGGGCGCGGCCGCATCGCGGACGCGACGACATGGAGCGCGGCCGTCTACCGCACGACGCTCGACGACGACATCCAGTTCATCAGCAGCAACGGCGGCGCGGGCACGCTCGGCTATTTCCAGAACGTCGGCAAGACCCGCCGTCAGGGTGTCGAACTCGCGGGCCATACGCGGCTGGGCCCCGTCGGCATCGGTGTCAGCTACAGCTATGTTGATGCGCGTTACCGGTCGACATGGACCGAAAGCAGTGCGAGCAATTCGAGCGCGAACGCACAGGGCAACATCGTCGTGCGGTCCGGCGACCGCATGCCGGGCATTCCGTCGAGCACCGTAAAGTTGCGGCTCGACTATGCGGCGACCCCGAAGTGGAACGTCGGCGCCAACGTCACGTACCGCAGCGGCGTATTCGCGCGCGGCGACGAGAACAACCGGGATGTGAACGGCAAGATCCCCGGCTATGTCCTGGTCGACGTCGATACGACATGGCAGGTGACGAAGCGCATGCAACTGTTCGCGTCGGTCACCAATCTGCTCGACAAGCGCTACGCGAGCTTCGGGACGCTTGGGCGCAACTTCTTCAACGGCCCGAATCACAGCTTCGACGGGCTCAACCCGGTCAACGAGCAGTTCATCGGCCCGGGCGCGCCGCGCGGCGCATGGATCGGCGCACGCTACGCGTGGGACTGAACCGGCGAGTCGACAGGCTGCGCAGTGTCGGGCACGGAGACGGCGAGCATGTCGCGCACCGCACGCGTGACGCCGCGCGCGAGCGCATCGTCGCTCGCGAGGTGACCGGCCCGCACACGTTCGACGATCGCGGCCGGCACCGCGCGAGCGAGACGATCGACGTTGTCGACCGGGCATACGCGGTCGCGCGTGCCGTGCACGGCGCGGATCGGCACGCCGGCCTGCGCGGCCCGTCGCGCAAGCGCGAGCAGCCGGCGCTCGCCGAGCCAGCAATGGCGCTGCAGGTAGTGCGCCTGGATTCGATATTTGTCGACCAGTCGATCGATCGCGGGTTGCGTCGGCCGCGCGCCGCGTGTCGGCCGGCCGGTGAGGATCGCGTCTTCATACGCGTTCCACGCGAGCGCGAGCGCGCGTTGCCGCGCGACGCCGGCACCGGGCTGCAGGCGTCGCGCGCAGCTGTCGATCAGGCGACGGCCGCATGCGGTGCCGGCGGCGGCCGTCAGGCGTCGCCACGCGCGGGGCGCCCGCGCGCGCGCGCCGACGAACAGGCCGCGCACTTCGCGCGGCGATGTGAGGAACAACCCGCGCAGCACGACGCCGGTCACGTGCTCGGGATACCGTCCCGCATACGCGAGCGCGAGCGCGGCGCCCCATGATCCGCCGACGACGCCCCAGCGTGCGATGCCGAGCCGCGCGCGCAGCGCGTCGAGGTCGCCGACCAGCCTCATCGTGTCGTTGTGCCGCAAGCCCCCGCGTGGCAGCGACGCGCCTGCGCCACGCTGGTCGACCAGCACGACGCGCATGCACGTGAGGTCGAACAGGCGCAGCACCGCGGGACGGCTGCCGCTGCCGGGGCCGCCGTGCAGTACGACGACCGGCTCGCCGCGCGGGTCGCCGGCTTCGGTCCACGCGATCGTGCACGCATCGCGGGACAGGTGGCGCATGCGGATGGAGGAGCGGCGGAGCGGTTGCATATGTCGATCGTTCGTGGCGGCGAGGGCAGCGGCGCCGCGCAATGCGGCCTCCGGTGAGATGAAACGTATGAAGCCAGAATCGCACCCGTAATGAAGATAGGGATTCGTCCGGGTGGCGACGCGAGCGCGTTTCACGCTATCACGTTCGCGATGGGCTGGAACGGTCTGCGCAGCGCTGCGCACGTCCCGCTGTCATTCTTGCGTTTTCCTTTCATGTTGCGCAGCACGGCGCCGTGGCCGGACAACGCCGCGCGCATAACCCGTCGTGGCCCGATGTTTGCTTGCACCTATGGGAAACAGTCCGGCACCGACCGGCAGGATCCCCGGAGGAGACAATGCGCGATGACGTTCATCCGACGGCCAACGCACGGGCTACGCAGGTGCCCGGCTGGCCGACGCCGACGATCCAGAAGTCCCATCAGCGGTCTGAAACGTTCGGCCTGCAGGCGTCCGCACGCCCCGACTACGATGTGCTGTCCGGCGCCGCGCTGGCGCTCAAGCGCGAGCAGAACCGCGTGCTGTGCGTGCATGCGATGCCCGTGATGGAGACGTTGCACGAGCAGATCGTGAACACGCAGAGCATGATCGTGCTGACCGATGCGGAAGGGCTGATTCTTCACTCGATCGGCGACGACGACTTCCTGCGGCGCGCGGAGCGCGTCGCGCTGCGCCCCGGCGCGAACTGGGCGGAGAACCGGCAGGGCACCAACGCGATCGGTACCGCGCTGGCCGAGCTGTGCCCGATGGTCGTGCACGGCGATCAGCATTTCCTGGCCGCGAACCATTTCCTGACCTGCTCGAGCGTGCCGATCCTCGATCCGTACGGCGACGCGATCGGCGTGCTCGACGTGACCGGCGACCACCGCAGCTATCACCAGCACACGATGGCGCTCGCGAAGATGTCGGTGCAGATGATCGAGAACCACCTGTTTACGACGACGTTCCAGGAGACATTGCAGGTGTCGTTCCACGGCCGCCCCGAATTCCTCGGCACGTTGATGGAAGGGATCGTCGCGTTCACGGCCGACGGCCGCTTCCTGTCGGCGAACCGCAGCGCGCAGTTCCAGCTCGGCATGCCGCTCGCGGCGCTGCGCGCGCATACGCTCGCGTCGCTGTTCGACGTGACGAGCGCGCAGCTGATCGACCGTATGCGCGCGAGCACGGAGCCGCACGTGTCGCTGAACCTCGGCAACGGCGCGGTAGTCTGCGCGCGTGTGCAGTTCCGGCGCGCGTTGCGCGCCGAAGGCAGCCGGCCCGCCGAAGTGCACGACGGCGCCGCGCCGCCCGCGCGGTCCGGCGCGCCGCAGGGTGCGGCAAACCTGTCGCGGCTCAGCTATCTCGACACCGGCGATCCGCAGGTTGCGGCCGTGATCGCGAAAGTCCGCAAGGTGATCGGCAAGGACATCCCGGTGCTGATCACAGGCGAGACCGGGACCGGCAAGGAACTGCTCGCGCAGGCGATCCACAACGACTCGCCGCGCCGCGACGGTCCGTTCGTCGCGGTCAACTGCGCGTCGATTCCCGAGACGCTGATCGAATCGGAACTCTTCGGTTACGAGGAGGGCGCATTTACCGGCGCGCGCCGCAAGGGTGCGACCGGCAAGCTGCTGCAGGCGAACGGCGGCACGCTGTTTCTCGACGAGATCGGCGACATGCCTTATCCGCTGCAGGTGCGACTGCTGCGCGTGCTGCAGGAGCGCATCGTCAATCCGCTCGGCTCGACGAAGGCAATCGGCGTCGACATCGCGATCATCTGCGCGACGCACCGCGACTTGCGCGACATGATTGCGCAGAACCGTTTCCGCGAGGACCTGTACTACCGGCTCAACGGCCTCGTCGTGCGCCTGCCGCCGCTGCGCGACCGCACCGATCTGGCGGTGGTCGTGCAGAAGATGCTGCAGCGGGAGACGCTGTCGGGGCCCGGCCGCCGCCCGCTCAGCGTCGCGTCGGACGTGATGGCGCTGTTCGAGCGCTGTGCGTGGCCGGGCAACTTCAGGCAGCTCGCGAACCTGCTGCGAACGGCGGCCGCGATGGTCGACGACGACTGCGAGATCCGGTGCGAGCATTTGCCCGACGATTTCTTCGACGACCTGCGCCGCGACAGTGCGCAGACCGCGCAGCACGGCGGCGCGGCGACGGCGCCGTCCGCCGCGCAAGCCGCGACATTCGCGCCGACGGCGAGCGCCTGCGATGCGCGGCTGCAGGACGTGGCGGCCTCGGCGATCGCGGCCGCACTTGCGCGCCATGGCGGCAACGTGTCGGCCGCCGCTCGAGCGCTCGGCGTGTCGCGCAATACGATCTATCGCAAGATGCCGGCCGCCGGGACGGACGCGCGGGAGCCGGACGAACATTGAGCGCGGGCGCAAGTGTCACAGGGGTGTGTCAGGTTGCAACACCCCGGTGTTCACGGATTCAACACCTGCTCAGTCGTCGGCGCACACCGCGAACCATCGGTCGATGGTTTATGAAATAAAGCTGTATTGAAATCGTAAGAATGCCGGTGGCATGCGCACCCGTTGGCAGCCGCATGCGCGCGCGGGCCGTCGCACGCCGCAAAACCGTCCCCGGCACACTCCTTGCTGAATGAGTATCGGCCGCTTGATCGATGCGGTTGTTTCGACTCACCAACTCAACAAGGAGACACATCATGCAGTGGACCACTCCCGCCTATACCGACCTGCGTTTCGGCTTCGAAATCACGATGTACATCGCCAACCGCTGATCGACGCGCGCAGTGCCGCCCGCATCGACGTACACGATGCGGGCGGCACCGGGAGCACACGCAGATGAAGATCAAGATACTCGGGTCGGGCGCCGGCGGCGGGCTGCCGCAGTGGAACTGCAACTGCGGCAACTGCCGTCGTGCGCGGGCCGGCACCGACGGCATCGTGCCGCGCACGCAATCGTCGATCGCGGTCAGCGGCAACGGCATCGACTGGGTGTTGGTGAATGCGTCGCCGGACATTCTCGCGCAGTTGCGCGCCAATCCCGACCTGCAACCGGCCCGTGCGATGCGCGACACCGCGATCGTGGCCGTCGTGCTCTGCGACGCGCAGATCGATCACGTCACCGGATTGCTGATGCTGCGCGAGCGCACGACACCGCTGCCGCTGTACGCGAGCGCGCCGGTGCTCGACGATCTGTCGACCGGCTTGCCGATCGTGCCGCTGCTCGGCCACTACTGCGGCGTCGACGTGCACGCGATCGCATCGGCCGAACCGTTCGCGATTGCGGGCGCACCCGGCCTGCGCTTCACCGCCGTGCCCGTCGACAGCAAGCCGCCGCCTTATTCGCCGCGCCGCGACGCGAGCGTGGAAGGTGACAACATCGCATTCCTGATCGAAGACACGCGGACCGGCCGGCGCGCATTCTACGCGCCGGGGCTTGCCGACGTCGACGACGGCGTGCGTGCCGCGATGCGCGACGCCGATCTCGTATTGGTCGACGGGACGTTCTGGACCGGCACCGAGATGATCGATCTCGGGCTGTCGTCGAAGCACGCGGCCGACATGGGCCATCTCGCACAGTGCGGCGATCCGGCACGGCCGGGCATGATCGACCGGCTGCGGATGTTGCCCGCGCGCACGCGCAAGGTGCTCACGCATATCAACAACACGAATCCGATTCTCGACCCCGGCTCGGTGCAGCGTGCGAAATTGCGCGAGCACGGGATCGAGGTCGCCCACGACGGCATGCAATTCGAGGTTTGACCCATGAACGCACCGATTCCCGCCGCTGCGCTGCACGCGACGCCCTGGAGCGCGGAGGAATTCGAGGCGCGCCTGCGCGCGCTCGAATCGCGCTACCACATCCATCATCCGTTCAACCGGCGGCTGAATGCCGGGGAGTGTTCGCCGGCGCAGATCCGCGGCTGGGTCGCGAACCGCTTCTACTATCAGGTGAGCATTCCGCTGAAGGATGCGGCGATCCTGTCCAATTGCCCGGATCGCGACACGCGCCGGCTATGGGTCGAGCGCATTCTCGACCATGACGGCCACGGCGATCAGGAGGGCGGGATCGAAGCGTGGGCGCGGCTCGGCGAAGCGGTCGGGATCGGGCGCGAGCAACTGTGGTCGCTCGAGCACGTGCTGCCCGGCGTGCGATTCGCGGTCGACGCATACGTCAATTTCGCGCGGCGCGCGCCATGGCAGGAAGCCGTGTGCTCGTCGCTGACCGAGATGTTCGCGCCGCAGATCCACCTCGACCGGCTCGCTGGCTGGCCGTCGCACTATCCGTGGATCGATGCGCAAGGGCTGCAGTATTTCCGCAGCCGCGTGCCGCTCGCACAGCGCGACGTCGAGCACGGGCTTGCGGTCACGCTGCGCCATTTCACGACCCCGGCCGCGCAACGGCGCGCGCTCGACATCCTGTCGTTCAAACTCGATGTGCTGTGGTCGATCCTCGACGCAATTGAAAAGGCGTATCCGGCATGAATACCAACGACGCCGTCAGCGGCGTGCCGCTGCGTCCTTCGCTTAAGGGCATGTACCGTCTGCAATGGGAGGCGGCCCAGGATGCGTACGTGCTCCTGTATCCGGAAGGGATGGTCAGGCTCAATCCGAGCGCGGGCGAGATCCTCGCGCGCTGCGACGGCACGCGCGAGCTCGACGACATCATCGACGAGCTCGAGCAGTTGTTCAGCACGTCGGATCTCGCGTCGGACGTCTACCGCTTTCTCGATCACGCGCGACTGCGCGGCTGGCTCGACTGACATGGACACGACATCCGCTCCGAACCGGCCGTCCCCGCCGCTGTGGCTGCTCGCCGAGCTTACGTACCGGTGCCCGCTGCATTGCGCGTTCTGTTACAACCCCGTCGACTTCGCGACGCATGGGCCGGAACTCGACACCGACACGTGGCGTGCGGTGATCGGCGACGCGCGTGCGCTCGGCGCGGCGCAGATCGGCTTTTCCGGCGGCGAGCCGCTGCAGCGCGGCGATCTTGAAGATCTGGTGCAGCATGCGCGTTCGCTCGGCTTCTATACCAACCTGATCACGTCGGGCGTGGGCCTCACCGACGCACGCATCGACCGGCTCAAGGCCGCCGGGCTCGATCACATCCAGCTGTCGTTGCAGGATTCGACGCGCGAGCTGAACGATTTCCTGACGAGCACGCGCACATTCGAACTGAAGCGCGGCGTGGGCCGGATGATCAAGTCGCGCGGCTACCCGATGGTGCTGAACTGCGTGCTGCATCGGTACAACCTGCCGCACGTCGCGCAGATCATCGAGATGGCGCTCGATCTCGGCGCCGATTTTCTCGAGCTCGCGAACACCCAGTACTACGGCTGGGCGATGCTCAATCGCGACCAGCTGATGCCGACCGCCGAGCAGCTGCGCGAAGCGGAGGAAACCGTCAACCGCTACCGGAAGCTCGTCGGCGAGCGGTGCAAGATCCTGTTCGTCGTCCCGGACTACTTCGAGCACCGCCCGAAGGCTTGCATGAACGGGTGGGGCTCGGTATTCCTCGGCGTCGCGCCGGACGGCACCGCGCTGCCGTGCCATGCCGCACGCTCGCTGCCGGGCCTCGCGCTGCCGAACGTGCGTGACCGTTCGCTAAAGGAGATCTGGTACGAAAGCGACGCGTTCAATGCATTTCGCGGCGACGGCTGGATGCGGGACCCGTGCCGCACCTGCGACGAGCGTCACGCGGATCATGGCGGATGCCGATGTCAGGCATACATGCTTGCCGGCGATCCGGCAGAGGCCGATCCCGTGTGTGCGAAGTCCGCACATCACGGCGTCGTCGAGCAGGCGGTGCAGTTCGCGCGGCGGCCGGCACGGCAGGACGAGCGGCCGCTGGTTTTTCGCAGTGTCGCCAATTCGGTCGGGCGCCCCGCTCCATCCGATGTCTGAAACGCCTTTTTAATTCAAACGCGTCTTCGATGGATGCGTAGCGCGTCGGCATCCGGCGCTGCGTGTCCTGCCTCGCCCGACTCCCCCTTTCGACCGACGCACGACGGTCACAAGAACGATTCGCCCCGCGGGGCGATTTCAGTGCTTACCTGCACGCGTTCGGATATGACAGAAGCGCGTACACCCGCCCCGCGCAATGACCGCGGATTCGCGGGCCATACGCATCCCGCGCAATCGAACGTAAAGCGGAGTAACGCGATGTAATCAGCGATCGGCCATTTCGGCGACAACGTTTGCGCGACGCTATATCGAAGCATTCGATGCCGCGGCCGGTTTTACGTTGGCCATACGATATGAAATATTCGCGCGATTTACATTAATGCGAGCCACACTCTTCGGGAGTGCGCTTTCATGAAATCGAAGTGCGCCAAATGCAAATGCGGCTTCGTCGATTCACTCCGCCATTCCGTATCGCGGCCGCGCAAATGCCGGTAGACGCATGGCGTGCGGACGCTTAAAGCGCACCGCAGTGCCCCGCGACGTCGAACTTCACTCGAAATGCGCGATTAAGCGAGGTAGCGGCCGGGCAGCCCGGCGGGCCGGTGCGCACGGCCTGCCGACGTCATTCTTTGGACGCGTGATTCACACGGTACCGGTATCCGGTTGTGCACCACGGGAATGAAACCGCTGGTGGTCACGCATTCTCATCGCCATACTCCTCCGACGTTCAATGCGGCAGTGCCAGCCGCAATCCGGCGCCGACTCGCCGGTTTCCCCCTCTCGTCGCTCTTCGCGGGACGAGTTGTCTCGGTTATCCCGATTCAAATTGTCAGATGTTGATGCAGATCAATTGCCTGGACAGTTGTATGTGCGCATTTCTACAGGGTGTGACAAATCTCAATAAATAGTGCCGTACCACGGGCTTGATGGATTCGGACAACAACACGGCAAAAACGGACAGTGCGAAATCAGCGGGCGAGGGTCGCCCCTATGATGCGGCGCAGAAAAGACAAATGTAAAAAATTGTTAAAGGGCGGTAATGATGCAAACAGTGTCGACTCATTTCTCGACGGGGTTAAGCGTGAATCGTGGTAGAAGCGCCGGCAACGGGCATCAACGAGCAAGCGTAATCGTACTGTTGCTCGAAGGTTTTTCCATCATGCAAATGGGCAAGCTGGCCGCCGTTTTCGAACTCGCAAATCAGCTAGGGCGCGCCGACGGGTCTTTTACCGACCGGTACGAATTGCGACTGTATTCGGTGCATGGCGGCCCGGTCCGTTCGTCATCGGGCGTCGGCATATGGACAGAAGCGGCCCGTACGCTGGAGGCGAGCACGGTGCACGCGATGTTCGTGCTGAGCGGTCAGGATGGAATCGACGCGCTTGACGAACAGCTGATCGGCTGGCTGCGGCATGCGTATCAGCGCGCGCGGGTCGTGCGCGGCAGTCACGGCGGTCGCAAATTGCTCGCGCAGATTCACCTGACCCAGAAGGGCGCCGAAAAGGCCGCGGCCGGGATGAACTGCGGTCATGCGTCATCCGACGGCCGCGAAGACGGCGAGACGGGCGACGAAGACGAGGGGCCGTTTTCCGACGCATTGTCGATCGTCAGGACCGACATGGGCTACGAAATCGCGCAGGAAATCGTGATGTGCATGGTATCCGGTGCGAACCGCAAGCTGACCGACGTGTTGTTCGGCGCGCGTGTCGCGCGCGCGAGCACGTTGATCCGGATGGCCGCGCATCATCTTCGCGTGAACAGCGAGAACCGGATTTCGATTGCCGATGCCGCACAGGCTGCAGCGATGAGCGAGCGCAATTTCTTGCGGCGCTTCAAGAACGAGATCGGCGTTACCCCGACCGAGTTCGTGTTGAAAATCCGGCTCGAAAAGGCGTGTCGCATGCTGATCGAGACCGACCTTCCGGCGGACAAGGTCGCGCGCCGCACCGGCCTCGGCAGCGGCGACCGGATGGCTAAACTGTTTCGTCAGCACCTGCAGACGTCCCCGACCGAATATCGCGCGGCCGCCCGGAAGAGCGGCGGCGCATCGGCGGACCTGCTCTTCACATCGGACTTTGGCGACTGGATGAGCGGCGCACCATCGTAGGCGTGCCATCGACGTGCGACGTCCGCGGCCGTGCGCCGCGTCGGCCGATGCGGCGCAATTGCATCGTGCGAAGGAATTAATGTCCAATCCGGATAAAGAATGCGTTATTCGGATTTCGTCAATTCGCGCTATAAATCGCGCTTCATGCGACGAAGGCGGATTCAGCCACAATCGTGGCGCGGTCCGACACGGACCGATCCGAAACCGCTTCCCCCGATTAATTTATCGGCTGGCCTTTCGAGGAGTCAGCACCCCGGCACTCCTCGGAATTTTGCCTGCCGTGCTGCATTGCGCACACCGTGCAGGCCTTTTTATTCAATGAGCGAGTGTCCGGCCTTCGATGAGCGGATGCTCGCCTCCAGCCTGCCGCCGTACCGCATCGGTGCGTCGAACGCACGATGCGCAAGCGGCGGCACGCGTGCCGAGTGGCGAATCCGCATGCAATGGCGCGTCGTACGCGCAATTGAAATTCGACAGGAAATGGTTGTGCATGACCGTTGAGTGTGGATTAAACCTGCATCGTTCTATTTATGAAAGCGATCGAATAATTCGCGCTCCGAACCTGCCTTGATGTGTTCCGCCATCAGCAAGGCGAATTCGGACGAAGACGGTAGAAGCACGAGTCGCGACGAATATGATGCGCTGCGGAAACGTTGAAGCAACGGTATCGCGACAGGCGCGCCCGATGGACGCGCCGCGGCACGAGGCTCCGCTGCATCGCGAACGGATGTTGGACGATGAATTAGGAGTTCATATCAATGAATTCGTTGATCAATCGGGCAACCGATGTCGGGCTGATCGTGCTGGGTGCGTTCATTCCCGCGTTGATAGGTGCCACCGGCGGTGTGCGTGGAACCCTGTTCGACGGTGCGCTCGTCGCGTTCGCGGCCGCGCTCGCGCTGTCGGTATTTCCGGCCTGCGGCATCTACGAGGCCGCGCGCACGCGCTCGGCGCTGCACATACTCGGCCGCACGGTGCTCGCCTGGATCGTTGTGCAGGGCATGAGCACCGCGCTGCTGTACCTGCTTCACCGCGCTCACGTGCTGTCGAGCCAGTGGTTCGTGTACTGGACGCTCGCGAGCGGCGTCGGGCTGATCGCATTCCGCGCGCTGACGCTTGCGATCTTCGGCATGCTCGAGCGGGCCAGCGGCCAGATGCGCGCGGTGGCCATCGCGCAGGCCGACCTGCACGGGCAACGCACGGTCAGCCGCATCAAGCGGATCGTCAAGCGCACCTTCGACCTGGCCGGCGCGTCGCTGCTGCTCGTCATGCTCGCGCCGGTGTTGCTCGGCATCGCGTGGCTCGTGCGGCGCGACGGCGGCCCGGCGATCTTCGGCCACGAGCGCGTCGGCCGCGACGGCCGGCGGTTCAAGTGCCTGAAATTCCGGTCGATGGTGACGAACGCGGATGCGGTGCTCAAGGCGCTGCTGGAGCGCGATGCCGATGCCCGAGCGGAATGGGATCGAGAATTCAAGCTCAAGCACGACGTGCGCATCACGCCGATCGGCCGCCTGCTGCGCAAGACGAGTCTCGACGAACTGCCGCAGCTGCTCAACGTGCTGAAGGGCGACATGAGCCTGGTCGGGCCGCGTCCGATCGTCGAAGCCGAACTCGAGCGCTACGGCGCCGACTTGCGCTACTACCTGATGGCGAAGCCCGGCATGACGGGCCTCTGGCAGGTCAGCGGCCGTAACGACACCGACTATGCGACGCGCGTGTCGCTCGATGTGCGCTACGTGCGCGAATGGTCGCTGCGTCGCGATATCGGCATTCTGTTCCGGACGATTACCGTCGTGGTGCGCGGTTCCGGCGCGTATTAGTACGCGAGCGGCGCGCGTCCGCGCGCGAGTGCGCCACGGTGCGGCGACAACGCGGTATTTGGCAGAAGCAGTGGCAACAAGCATGTCCGGTCTCGACAGGGGTGCTGTACTCGCGGGCGACACGCCGCGGGGCGACCGGAGCAATTCCAAATTAAAAAAGTGCGAGGTTGTAATGCAGAGGTTGCATCAAACGGAGTCGGCGCGCGCGTGCGCGCCGTGGCGGCCATCGCGGGCCGGCCGGATCGCGATGATCCTGCCGCTGTGTGCATTGCTGGGCGCATGCGGGATCGCGCCGGGCATGCGCATGCAGCAGCCGGCGTCGATCCCGCTGCACGACGGCGCCACGCCGGCCGACAACGCCGCGGAGCTCCCGGTGCCGGTCACGAACATCGATGTGGCGCTGATCCGGCGCCTGCGCGACTCCGAGCGCAGTGCGCGCGGCGAACCGCACGATATCGTCTCGGCGCCGGACGCATACACCATCGGACGCGGCGACGTGCTGCAGATCACCGTCTGGGACCACCCGGAGCTTGCCGCTGCACTCGGCGCGCCCGCGCAGGCCGCGCCACGCGCCGCGGATGCGCCGCCGGGTTTCGTCGTCGATCAGGACGGCACGCTGCAATTTCCGTTCGCGGGCCGGTTGCCGGTGGCCGGACTGACGGCCGAGCAGGTGCAGACGCAGCTTACGCGCCGCCTCGACAGGACGTTCAGGAATCCGCAGGTGACGGTGCGCATTGCATCGTTCCGTGCGAAGCAGGTGTATATCGAGGGCGAGGTGCATACGCCTGGTTCGCAATCCGTGAACGACATTCCGATGACGCTGTATGACGCGATCGGGCGGGCCGGGGGATTTTCCGCGTCGGCGGACCAGAGCCGCATCGTGCTCGTGCGCGACGGCGTCGAGCGCCGCATCGACCTGACCGAGATGGCCGAGCAGGGCCGCAATCCATCGAAGATCGTGCTGCGCAACGGCGATCTCGTGCGCGTATTGCCACGCGACGAGAGTGGCGTGTTCGTGATGGGCGAGGTCAACAAGCCAGTCACCGCGCTGCCGATGCGAAACGGTCGGCTGACGCTGAGCGAGGCCATCGCGCAGGCCGGCAGCCTCAACGCGAATACGGCCGACGCCGCTCAGCTGTATGTGGTGCGCGGGATGCAGGACGAGCGGCCGCAGGTCTATCACCTCGATGCACGCTCGCCGGTCGCGATGGTACTGGCCAATCAGTTCCAGCTGAAGCCGAAGGACATCGTATACGTCGACGGCAACGGGCTCGTGCGCTTCAGCCGCGTGCTCAGCCTGCTGCTGCCTGCCGTCAACGCAGGTCTGACCGCGGCGATTGCGACCAAATGATCGAATCGATCCTGATCGTCTGCGAGGGCAACATCTGCCGCAGCCCGATGGCCGAAGCGATGCTGCGGCACGCCATGCCCGGGCGGCGCGTCGCATCCGCCGGGCTGAACGCGCTGGTCGGCATGCCGGCCGCACCGTATGCATGCGAGGTGATGCAGATGCGCGGCTTCGACGTGTCGACGCATCGCGCGCAACAGGTCGACCGCTCACTGTGCATCGACGCGGACCTGATCCTCGTGATGGACCGCCGCCAGCGCACGTCGCTCGAGAACCAGTTCCCGTTCGTGCGGGGTCGCGTGTTCCGTCTCGGCGAGTACACGGATTTCGACGTGCACGACCCTTACCGCCAGCCCCGCTTCGTGTTCGAACGCTGCGCACGCCTGATCGAACTCGGCGTGTCCGAGTGGTCGAAGCGCCTGCGTATCGTCTGACGCGGCTGCAGGTCGATGCCTCACTGGAACCCAATACACGCATATCGTCGCCATGACCCAACCCTCCATCCCGCCGCAGCGACCTGCCGATGACGGCAGCGAGACCGATTTCGTCGCGGTGCTCGACATCCTGCTGGAAAGCCGCTGGCTGATCGCGGCCATTACGTGCGCGCTGCTCGCCGCCGGGCTCGCGTATGCCATTCTCGGCAAGCCCGTATTCGAAGCGAACATCATGGTCCAGGTCGAGGACAGCCCCGACACGTCGGCTGCCAAGTCGTTGCTCGGCGACGTTTCGTCACTGTTCGACGTCAAGTCGTCGGCCGCCGCCGAACAGCAGATTCTCGCGTCCCGCCTTGTCGTCGAACGCGCGGTCGACAAGCTCAACCTGTTCATCGACGCTCAGCCGAAGCGCTTTCCGCTGATCGGCGACTGGATCGCGCGCCACAGCGACGGCTTGTCCGATCCGGGCCTGGCCGGCTTCGGCGGCTACGTCTGGGCGCGCGAGCGCATCGACGTGCGGCGCTTCGACGTGCCGCGCAAGAACGAAGGCGACCCGTTCACGCTGACAAGCCTTGGCGGCAAGCGCTATCGGCTGGAAGGCGGCGATCTCGACGCACCCGTTGAAGGGACGGTCGGCGAGCTCGAACGCTTCCGGTCGCCGCGCGGCCCAATCACGCTGCAGGTCGCGTCGATCGCGGCGAAACCCGGCGCCGCGTTCGTACTGGTGCGCAACTCGCGGCTGAAGACAATCGAGGACATCCGCGACCGCCTCAACGTGCAGGAGCGCGTGAAGCAGTCGGATGTCGTCGTCGCCAGCCTGCAGGACACCGATCCGAAATGGGTCAGCGACACGATGAACGAAATCGGCCGTCAGTACGTGCGGCAGAACATCGAGCGGAAATCGGCGGAGGCAGCGCAGTCGCTGGAATTTCTGACTGCGCAGTTGCCGCAGCTCAAGCAGCAGCTGACCGATTCCGAAGCGCGGCTGACGAAACTGCGCGACGAGCGTGGCACGGTCGATCTGACCGAGGAGGCGAAGCTCGCGCTCGCGCAGACCGCCGACGCGAAGACGCGCCTGCTCGAACTACAGCAGAAACGGCAGGAACTGCTGTCGCGCTTCACCGAACGGCACCCGAGCGTCGCGGTGATCGACGAGCAGATCGCCGCGCTCGGCGGCTATCGGAAGGCGGCCGAGCAGCAGATCCGGCGCTTGCCGGACCTGCAACAGGAAATGGTGCGGCTGATGCTCGACGTGAAGGTCAACACCGACTTGTACACTGCACTGCTCAACAACATGCAGCAGTTGCAGCTCGTGCAGGCGGGCAAGACCGGCAACGTGCGCCTCGTCGATACTGCGGCGGTGCCGGAAGTGGCGGTGCGGCCGAAGAAAGCGCTCGTCGTGCTGGCGTCGGTGCTGCTCGGGTTGCTCGCGGGTTGCGGCACCGCGATCCTCCGGTCGATGCTGTTTCATGGCGTCTCGGATCACAATGAGATCGAGCGTCGTCTTGGCCTGGCGGTGTACGCGACGGTGCCGATCAGCGACCATCAGCGCGATCTGGCCGAGGAGGCTGCGCGCAAGAGCGGACACAAGTCGATCCTGGCGATCGACTTCCCGAACGAGCCTGCGGTCGAATGCCTGCGGAGTTTGCGCACTGCGCTGCAGTTCGCGATGCTCGAGGCAAAAAACAACATCGTGCTGATTGCAGGTCCCGCTCCCGGCGTCGGCAAGACCTTTCTGTCGTCGAACCTCGCGGTGGTCATGGCAAGCGCCGGCAAGCGGGTGTTGCTGATCGACGGCGACATCCGCAAGGGCCGGCTGCACGACTATCTCGGCTTCCCGCGCGGCCGCGGCTTCACGGAGCTGATCGCAGGCAGCGCGCGCGTGGACGATGTGATTCACCGCGAAGTGGTCGACGGTCTCGACTTCATCTCCACGGGGACGATGCCGAAGAATCCCGCCGAACTGCTGCTGAACCGCAATCTCGCGACGCTGGTCGGCGATTTGTCGTCGCGCTACGACATCGTCGTCATCGACTCGGCACCGGTACTCGCCGTGCCGGATACCGGCATACTCGGCGCAGTCGCCGGCACCGCGCTGCTGGTCACGATGGCGGGCAAGACGAAGCTCGGCGAAATCGGCGAGTCGGCCAAGCGCTTCGCGCAGAACGGCGTTCGCCTGAACGGCGTGATCTTCAACGGCGTCAATCCGCGCCTCGGACAGTACGGGTACGGGTCGAAGTACGGCGGTTATCGCTACGTCGCGTACGAATACGGGGTGCAGGATGCGTGACGCCTGCGGGATGGCCGTCGTGGGCCGGTCGCGCGCATCCGGTCGTGCACGGCACACGGAGGCGAGATGATCAATCCACGGGATTCGATCGTGTCGCTCGCCGGCGTCGTGGCCGGGCAGATCGCGCTGTTCGTCTGCATATTCGTGATCGGACGGCGTTTCGGTCCGGAGTCGCTCGGCCACTTCAACTATCTGCTCGCGCTCGCGACCTTCATCGGCACGCTGCTCGCGTTGCGTTACGAGCTCGCGTGCGTCGACGATGTGCCGGGCGAATCGTTCAACGCGTTCGTCAACGTGACGATGCTGAGCGTGGCCGTCGTCGCCGGCGTCACGGCGCTGCTTGCGATCGCCGGCCGTGGCGATCTCTATCCGGTTTCCGCCTATGCACTGGCAACGTTCGTGCAACTGGCTGCCGGATCCTATCTGAACAGCCTTCGGCGCTACGGCTGGATCGCGCTGTCCCGCGTGGTGGTCAACGGTGCGTTCCTCGCGGGCCTCATGCTGTCGCTCGCGTGCGATGCGTGCGCGCATGTCGACGTGTTTGCGCTGTACACGTGGGTGAGCGTCGCGGTATCGATCGTGATGGCGGTTGCGATTCTGTTGTCCGGTTATCGGTCCGGGTATTCGTTCCGGCTCTCGCGCGAATTTTTCGTCAGGAACCGGCGTTTCGCGCTGTATATCCTGCCGTCGACGCTATGCGCGTCGGTGCTGACCTACGCGCTGTCGATCGCGATTCCGCACTGGTTCGACGCGCAGAGCGCCGGTTACTTCGCCGCCGCGTACCGGCTCGGGTTCTTTCCGGTGTCGCTGATCGCACAAAGCGTCGGCGGCGTGTTCCGCCGCGACGCGATCGGCGCAATGGCACGCGCGGATGCGGGCACGACGGTGCCGCGCGTGTACCGGATTTACGCGCGCGCGCTCACGGCGCTAGCGGCCATATACCTGGCTGGCGGACTCGTGCTGTTCGCGCCGCTCGTCAACCTGTTCTTCGGCGAAAGCTGGCGCGGCTCGGTCGGGTTCTATCACAGCCTGATGCCGCTGTTCGCTTTGCAGCTGATCTACGTGCCGCTGTCGCAGATCTTCCTGGCGGCGCGTGCGCAACGCATCGATTTCCTGTTTCAGCTGACCTGCGGCGTGTGTCTTGCCGGCGCGCTGTGCATTGCGCGATTGATGGACCTGTCGGCCGCCACGAGCGTGCAGGTCTTTTCGCTGACCGGTACGGTGCTGATGGCGGCAGGCATCGCGCTCACCTACCGGGTTCTCGGGACAAGCCTGTCCGCGCCGCGAGCGGTGGCGTGAGATCGCAGACACGACGAACGAGCACACCATGATCCTGATAGTCGTTGATTCTCTCGAGCGTTACTACTTCGTCACTCGCCTCGTGCACGCCGTGCGTCACGAATACGCGTTCGCGTTCCTGACCAGCGAACCGGTCGCGCATCTCGGCCTGCTGCTGAACGGCTATCGGTCGGTGTATCTGAACCGTCTGAGCCCGATCGGCAAGTCAGACGGCCAGCAGGTCGACCACACGCCATACCAGCTGTCGATCGAAGTGCTGAACGGGCAGATGTCAGAGGCGCGCGCCAAGCGCGAGTCCGCGGCGATTTTCCATATCGCGTCGGAGCTGCTGCGCGCGCTGCGTGTCGAGCAGTGCGTGATGTGGAACGGGCAGCAGCTTGTGTGTCGCGCGGTGCGGCAGGCGTGTGCGGTGCACGGCGTCGCCACGCGCTTCATCGAGATCTCGAACCTGCCGGGCAAGCTGTTCGTCGATCCACTGGGCGTCAACGCACTGTCGACCATCAGCCGCAACCCGGAAGTCGTCGATCGGCTGCCGCGGCCAGACGAGGACACGCATGCGCGCTGGCTGTCGGCATATGAACGCTACAAGCAGATGCCGCTGCCGCAGGCGCGGACCTCGTGGGCCCGCAAGACCCTGTCCGCAACCAACTATGTGCTGAAGGCGCTCAGTCGCGGCGTCGGCCGCAGGCGCGTCGCGAGCGTGCGCGCGCGCAACGGAATGCCGGCGCCGCGCGATGCCAGGCACATGTCGGTCGATACGCTGGCAACCTGCCGCTATGTGTTCCTGCCGCTGCAGGTGTCCGGCGATACGCAGATCAAGCTGCACTCCGACGTCGGCAATCTCGACGCGATCCGTCACGCGTTCGAGTTCGCGGCGAACGAGAACGCCGATCTGTTCGTGAAGCTGCATCCGGCCGAGACGGACTCAGCGGAGATCGACGCGATCGTGCGCCTGCAGCAGACCTATCGCTTCGAGATCGTAACGTCGCCGACGACGGAGCTGCTTCGGCATGCGCATGCGGTCGTGACGATCAATTCGACGGTCGGGCTCGAGGCGATGCTGTACGGAAAGCGCGTTGTGTCGCTCGGCCGTTGCTTCTACAGGGATTTCGACCGCGAGCGGCTGCTGAAGTACATCCATTCGTTCCTGGTCGACGGCATCGACTATTTCGGTGCGGCGCGCATTCCTGCCGATGCCGCGCGACGTGTGTTCGGGAGTCGGTACTGACATGGCCGTATCGTTGCGACAGACCGCCGAGGCGATCGCCGAAGACTGCCGCCGCAACGCGTTCGTCAAGACGCGCTGCGTGGTGATCTTCTACCGCGTCGCACATTACCTCGCGTGCAGGAGCCGGTTCACGCTGCTGGCCGGCGCGCCGCTGATCCTCCTTTACATCGTGGTGTGCGACTGGCTCATGGGCATCGAGATTCCGGTCAAGACGAAGATCGGCAAGGGACTCGCGCTTTATCACGGTACCGGACTCGTGATCAACGGCTATGCGGTGATCGGCGATTACTGCACGCTGCGGCACGGCGTGACCATCGGTAACACGATCCTGAAGGACGGCACGATCGGCGGCGTGCCGACGATCGGCGATCACGTGGAGTTCGGCGTGCACAGCATCGTGCTCGGCGCGGTGCGTGTCGGCGACCGCGCGCGGATCGGCGCGGGGGCAGTGGTATTGCGCGACATACCGGATGGCCGCGTGGCCGTCGGCGTGCCGGCACGGATTCTCGACATTGGGCAGGGACCGACATGAAAGTATTCATTCTCCATCCCGGCAAGGCGAATTATCCCGAGATCGCTGCGTACGGACGTCGTCTGAGAACGCACGGCTTCGAGGTGTTCGACGGCGATCTCGACGCGTACGCGCGCTTTCCGGACCGGCAACAGTGCATTCTGTGGTGCATCATGGGCTTCTATCGCGCGTTGCCGCCTGCGCGATTCGTGATTCATGACTATCGGTCGCTGTCGGTCGGCCGGCTCGCGGCGCTCAAGGATCGCGTGAAGCGAGCGCTGAACGTGCGCCCCGATCTGCGCATCTTCCAGAACGCGCGGATGCGCGACGCGATGGCGTTTCGCGACGGCGTGCGTTCGCTGCTGCTGCCGATGGGCGTGCCGGACTGGATTTTCGACCCGGCCCGCGCCGATGCCCACGACGCCCGGCAAACCGCGGCCGGCCGGTTCTGCTATATCGGCGAGATGAGTCGTGAACGCGGCTTTCATAAGGTGCTGGCCGCCTATCGCGATGCGCGGCGCGACGAAGCGGATACGCTCGTGCTGGTCGGCAACCCGGAGCCCGAGATCCGCGCGGCGTTCGCCGATACGCCGGGCATCCGCTTCGTCGGCCGCGTGCCGCAATCCGACGCGTTGCGGATCGTTCGCGACAGCGAATACGCGGTCTGTTTTTTTCCTTATCACCGTCCGCATTGTTTTCAGACGCCAACGAAGCTGCTTGAGTACGCGTCGCTGGGCAAGAAGATTGTATGCAACGACGCGCCGTCGAATGTGCGTACTGCGCATGAGCTTGGGATTCAGTGTCACGTGACAGGCGCCACGATCTTCGACGAGCTGTTTCCGCTGTCGAAGATTCGCGCGAGCTGTCCCGATCCGGCCGCAATGAAGTCGCTGGAATGGGGGCGCGTGATCGAACGATCGGGGGTGCTCGCGTATATCGATGCGGTGGCCGGGCGCGGGCCGGCAATCTGAGGACCGGACATGAACGTGCTTTCTCTTGTGCCCGCTTGCGGCCAGCAACGCTCGAGTCTGACCGCGGTGATCGTGCTCGGCGGAATATTTGCTGTGCTGTATCCATTCGGCACTTTTTATTTCTATTTGCTGTTTCTTGCGCTCGCCAGCGCTGAACGAAAGCCGGACCGTTTTCTCGTGCTGGTCGCATGCGTTAGTGCCGTCGTCGTGCTTGGCCCACTGATCGCGCTCAAGTTGCCGATCCAGGACGGCGGCAACGACAAGCTTCAGTATCTGGACTTCATGTACAAGATGCAGTCGCTCGGCATCTGGCAATACATGATTCGACAACCTGAGATCGTATCGTTTTCCGTGCTGAACAGTGCGGCGAGCCTCGTCGGCATCAACGACAGCGCGTTCCTGATGATCTTCGTCGCATTTTTCTCGTTGCTGCTTGTCGTGATCTGGCGCGAGCAGTACCAGGCACTTCCGTTGTTCCTCGTTCTGTTGCTCTCTTCGTCGTCCTTCTTTGGCACATATGGAAACGTGATGCGGCAATCCATGGCATTTCCATTGCTGTTCATGGCGATATTTTCGGCAAGCAAGCGCAAGGCCGGGCTGGCTGTCGTGTTGGCGGGGCTGACGCATATACCCTCGCTGATCGTCGGCGCTCCGTTCCTGCTCTACAGGGTGTTCGGGAGGGTCGTGATCTGGTGTTCGATGGCATTGACCGCACTCACTGTACTGGCCTCGAAGCTGGCGCCGGGCTTGTTCGCCACGTTCGGGAGCGATGATTCGTATCTGTCGAGCAAGATCAACCTTTACACGACTTGGGACGCATATAGCGTCGCCGGGGTCGCCGCCGTGGCGTTCATGATCTTCTCCGTCAGCAACGTGCTGTGGCGCAGGCGACAAAAGGCGTTGCAGATCGATTCGGAGAGTTCGTGTCGCGGCATGCGGCATTGCCTGGTCGTGTTGAATTTTTCCGCCCTGGCACTCGTGGCGACCTACGACCTCGCGAAAGTGTTCGAGCGCATCTATATCTATTTCTTCGTGATCGCGCTGATGTATCTGTCTCTGTCCATGGTGCATGTGCGGCGCGGCCCGACCAAGGCGCTAGTCGTGCTCGTCGTCATGGCCTACGGCATCTACGGATTCACGAAAAACCTGTCGATCCAGACGTTGCTGTATGCAGGCGACCCGATAGCCTTTCTTACCGCAAGTCTGTTTGAAATGTACAGCCATTTCATGTAACGGGTGCTCATGAAAATCGTCCACATAGTCGAATCCAGCGCGACGGGCACGTTGTCGATGGTGTGTCTGATCGCGAATCGTCTTGCCCGCGAAGGGCACGACGTGCATGTCGTCTACTCGGTGCGGCCCGACACGCCGCAGGGACTCGCCGCGATGTTCGACGCGCGCGTGTCGCTGCGCCATGTGCAAATGAAAGGCATGGGCCTGCTGCGCACGGTCGGCCGGCTGCGCGCGACGCTGAACGAGATCGGTCCGGACGTCGTACACCTGCATTCGTCATTTGCCGGTTTTCTCGGGCGGCTGTCGACGTTGTTTGCGTTGCCGAAGACGGCATTCTTCTACAGCCCGCACTGCATTTCGTTCATGCGTCGCGATATTTCGGGCATGAAGCGTCTGGCGTTCGTCGCCCTCGAATGGATCGCGTGCGTGCGCAAATGCCTGTACGTCGCGTGTTCCGAAAGCGAAGGCCGCGCGATCCGCGCATGGCTTCGTCAACCGGTGGTGGTGGTCGAGAATGCAGTGAGCGACGTCACGTCGTCTACCCACAGGGGCAACGTCGACGCGTTGGCCGCTGCTCCCCGTTGCGTGGTGACTGTTGGCGGCATCCGTGCGCAAAAGAATCCCGAATTGTTTGCCCGGATCGCGCAACGCATGCGGGCGCGCGGCACCCGCTTCGTATGGATCGGCGACGGCGACGCGGCATTGAAGTCAACGCTGACGGAAGCGGGCGTCGAAGTAACCGGATGGCTGCCGCACGACGAGGTCGCGTGCCGGCTCGGGCGCGCGGACGTGTATCTGTCGACGTCGTCGTGGGAGGGCATGCCGGTATCGGTCATCGAGGCGATGCTGGCCGGCCGGCCCGTGGTCGTGTCCGACTGTGCCGGCAACGTGGACGTCGTGCGTCATATGCAGACAGGCGTGGTCTACGCAACGGCGGCCGACGCAATCGCGTGGCTGACGCGCATCGTCGGCGACGACACGCTATGCAGCGAACTGGGCCGCCGGGCACGCGACGAGGCGCGGCAGCGCTTCGGCGAGGAGCGCCTGTTCGCGGAACTCGCACCGCTCTATGCTGCACGTGCGGCCCGCTGACAGTCGGAAGCGGCCGCGCTTGACCCGAGCGCTCGCGCGGCTGCTGCTGTCGCGCATGCGCTGCAACACCGTCCCCATTTCGTGGAGAACAGGATGAATGTAACCATCACCCCCGACATCATCGCCGGGAACGACCGGCCGTTCGTGCTCTTCGGCGGTCTCAACGTGCTCGAAAGCGTCGACTTCACGCTCGACGTCTGCGGCACGTTCGTCGAGGTCACGCGAAGTCTCGGCATTCCGCTGGTGTTCAAGGCATCGTTCGACAAGGCGAACCGCTCATCGATTCACTCGTATCGCGGCGTCGGGTTCGACGAGGGGCTCAGGATCTTCGATGAGGTCAAGCGCCGGTTCGGCGTACCGGTCATAACCGACGTGCATGAAGTGTGGCAGGCCGAGCCGGTCTATCAGGTCGTCGACGTGTTGCAGGTGCCGGCATTCCTTGCGCGTCAGACGGATCTCGTCGTCGCGATCGCGCAGACGGGCAAACCGGTCAACATCAAGAAGCCTCAGTTCATGAGCCCGACGCAGATCGAGCACGTCGTGTCGAAGTGCCGCGAGGCCGGCAACGGCAACGTGATCCTGTGCGAGCGCGGGTCTTCGTTCGGTTACGACAACCTCGTCGTCGACATGCTTGGCTTCCGCCAGATGCGCGATGCGACGGGCGACTGCCCGGTGATCTTCGACGTCACGCACAGCCTGCAGATGCGCGATCCGGGCGGCGCCGCGTCAGGCGGCCGGCGGCGCCAGGTCCTCGATCTCGCGCGCGCGGGGATGGCGGTCGGACTCGCCGGGCTGTTCCTTGAAGCGCATCCGGATCCCGATCGCGCCCGCTGCGACGGTCCGAGCGCGCTGCCGCTCGCATTGCTCGAGCCGTTCCTGCAGCAGGTGAAGGCAGTCGACGACCTGGTCAAGCGGTTGCCGCCGCTCGAGATCCGATGAGCGGCGCAATGTATCGCGGGCCCGTGCGCCTGGTGCTGTTCGACGTCGACGGCGTGCTGACCGACGGTCAGCTTCATGTCACAGGCGACGGCGAGTTCATGAAGAGTTTTCACGCCAGGGACGGCGTCGCGTTTGCGCTGTTGCGCGCGCACGGCATCCACACCGGCATCCTGTCGGGCAAGCACAGCGGTGCGCTGGCATGGCGCGCGGAGCAGCTCGGCGTGGACGTGCTGGTGACCGGTTGCGACGACAAGGCCGCTGGTTATGCGGACATCAAGAGACGTCAACGGCTCGACGACCACGAGATCGCATATGTCGGCGACGACGTGAACGATCTCCCGGTCATTGAACGCGTCGGCGTGTCGTATGCGCCAGCCGATGCGCATCGTCTCGTGCGTTCGCGGGTCGATCGTGTCACGGATATCGCCGGCGGCCGCGGTGTGGCAAGGGCGGTGGCAGAGCATCTGCTGGCCGAGGGCGGACTATCGTTCGACGACGCGTATCGGCCGCTGCTCGAACAATGGAGCGGTCATGACGTCGTGCAGTAATCTGCGGCCGGTGCGCGTCGTGATTCCCGCCCGGTACGGTTCGACGCGACTGCCCGGCAAGCCGCTCGTCGATCTGGACGGCACGCCAATGATCGTTCGCGTGCATGCGCGTGTGCGCCGTGCGCTGCCGGGCGTCGACATCGTCGTCGCGATCGACGACGCACGCATCGCCGATGTGCTCGACGCACGAGGCGTCCGCTTTGCGATGACCGATGTCCGTCATGCGTCCGGCACCGATCGCGCGGCGGAAGTCGCGCGCATGCTCGGCTGGGCCGACACCGATGCGGTGATCAACGTGCAGGGCGACGAACCGCTCGTGCCGAGCGCGCTGTTGCAAGCGTTCGCCGGCTTCTGTGGCGCCGCGCCGGACCTCGGTGTCGCGACGGTGGCGTGCCCGGTCGGGGACGCCGCGCTGCTCGACGAGCCGGCGATCGTCAAGCTTGTCGTCGATTGCCGCGGCCGCGCGCTGTATTTCTCGCGCGCGGCGATCCCGTTCTGTCGGGACGGGCGACCCGCAGACGCGGCTCACGCAAGTGAATCGGACAGCGGCATGTTCCTGCGCCACATCGGCCTCTACGGCTATGGGAATGCGACCTTGCAGGCACTGGCGAGCACGGCGCCGTGCGAGCTCGAGCAGCTGGAAAAGCTCGAGCAGTTGCGCGCGCTCTGGCTCGGCTTGCCGATCGACGTAATGCGCTGGCCCGATGCGCCGCCGCCCGGCATCGATACGCCCGACGACGTCGAGCGCGTCGTCTCCCTTCTCAAACGGCACACCCATGATGCGACAGAACCATACTGAATCGGCGCGGCAGGTCTTCGAGATCGAGTCGCTTGCACTGGCCGGCGTGGCCGCACGGCTCGACGCGAACTTCGACGACGCGATCGAGATCGTTCTTGCTTCGCGCGGCCGCGTCGTCGTGTGCGGCATGGGCAAGTCCGGCATCGTCGGCAGGAAGATCGCCGCGACGCTGTCGAGCACCGGCACGCCCGCGTTCTTCATGCATCCGGGCGAGGCCTATCACGGCGATCTCGGCATGGTGACGCCGGACGACACGTTTCTCGCGATTTCGAATTCCGGCGAAACCGACGAAGTGATCAAGCTGATTCCGTTCCTGCGCAGCAACGGCAACGACCTGATCGCACTCACCGGCAACGCCGCGTCGACGCTGGCGCGCGCCGCGCGCGCCCATCTCGACATTGGCGTCGAGCGCGAGGCGTGTCCGCTGCAACTCGCGCCGACTGCATCGACGACGGCGACGCTCGCGATGGGCGACGCGCTGGCGGTCACGCTGATGCGCGCACGCGGCTTTCAGCCCGAACACTTTGCGCGCTTTCATCCCGGCGGCTCGCTCGGCCGCCGGTTGCTGTCGACCGTCGACGACGAAATGGCGCGTGGAAACCTGCCGTTCGTGACGGAGGACATGTCGACACTCGATGTGCTGGATGCGATGACGCGCGGGCGGCTCGGGCTCGCGATCGTGAAGCGGCCCGCCGGCTGGGGCATCGTGACCGACGGCGACATCCGTCGCGCGATCGAGCGTCACGGCGACGGTGTGTTGCGGCGAACGGCAGCCGACATGATGTCGATCGAGCCGTCGACGGTGCGGCCCGGCACGCGGGTCGAGGACGCGCTTCAGCTGATGCAGCAACAGCGGATCGGGGCGCTGCTGGTCGTCGACGGCGATGAGGTCGTCGGCGTGTTCAAGAAATAGGTGTTGCCGTCATGATCCTGCCCATACTTGGCGGTCGAACCAAACGTGCCGCTGTGATCGTGCTTGGCATGATCACGATGTGCTGCAGTTCGTGCGCGCAATATCCCGTCGATTCGGGACTGCAGCCGCTGCCGCCGGGCGTGGTGATCGCGCATAGTCCGGCGTCGAGTCGCGTCTATCTCGGTTCGCCGACGCTCGCGATCCTCGCGGATGGAACGTATGTGGCGGCGCATGACACGTTCGGCCCGGGAGCTGCTCAAAACACCGAGATGTTGTATGCATCACGAGACCGCGGACGCTCGTGGCGCAAGCTTGGGGAGCTTCGCGGGCAGTACTGGTCCTCGCTGTTCGTCGAAGATCAGGCGCTTTACATCATGGGAACGAGTGGGTTCTCGGGTGTACCCGTAATTCGGCGTTCGTTGGATGGCGGGAAGACCTGGAGCGTCCCGCGCAGTCGCGACAGCGGCGTGCTCGCGAACGGTGGCCGGTATTTCACTGCGCCGGTGCCGGTGGTCGTTGCGAATGGTCGCATCTGGCGAACGATGGAGGCGGTGGAACAAACCGGGATCTGGCCGTTCATGATGTCGGCACCGCTCGGCAGTGATTTGCTGAAGGCCGACAACTGGACGTTCAGCAACCGTCTTGCACCGAATCCGGGATGGCTCGACGGGAAGTTCGGCGGTTGGCTCGAGGGTAATGCCGTGGCGAAGCCGGATGGCAGCGTGGTGAATGTATTGCGCGTCTATTACAACGCGCTGCCCGAGCGTGCGGCGATCGTTACGGTCAACGCCGATGGCACCATAGCCCGCTTCGATGTCTCCACGGGGTTCGTCGACATGCCGGGCGCCGGCAAGAAGTTCACGATTCGCTTCGATAACAAGACGAAGCTTTACTGGTCGTTGAGCAACGCCGTCACCCGTCTCTATCGGGGTAACAACTATGAGCGCGCACGCAATGTCGTGGCGTTGATCTCGTCACCGGATCTCGTGCACTGGACCATACGCCGAACGGTGTTGTTCCATCCGGACTGGAACAGGCACGGCTTTCAGTATGTCGACTGGCAGTTCGACGGGAGCGATATCGTTGCGGTTGCACGCACGTCTTTCGACGATCCGGAAGGCGGCGCGCATTCGCAGCACGATGCCAATTTCATTACCTTTCACCGTATCGCGAATTTTCGCGACAGCGGCACGGGTGAGTAGGCTTAAGCGAATTCAGGACTTTGTCGCATGTTGCAGAGTATCGGACGCTGCGTCGGGATGAGTTGTACGATTGCTGAACCGGCGTGCCGACCATCTGCGTGTCGCATCTCTGGCTGGAGCTTCAATGAATCGGTAGGTTTGTGTCGCGATTAGCACGACGACAGCGACGTAGCCGAGCAGGATGCAAATCTTCGCCACGATGGAGATTGGTTTCAGCGTGATATGGCCCACGAACACCAGTGGTGCATGTATCAAGTAGACGGAATAGGAAATCCTTCCGAGTGATTGGCACACCGGCGCCTGGAGCATGCGCGCGAGCGGACCACGATCGTCCGAGAGTGTCAGCACGACGACGAAGAAGATCGGCGTTACTGCAAAAGCCAGTCCGGGCACATTGGTCGATTGCCACATCACGATGATCGCCATACTCGCTGCCGCAACCTGCACAACAGACAGGCCGCGCGTGGGGACGCTTTCGATCAGCGTTGCGAGTCGCTCGGCGAAAACGCCGAGCAAAAAGCTTCCGATGCAGCGGGGGAACGCGTATGTCGAATGAGAATCAAGGCAATGACCTACTTGCATGCAATGGTCGACGTGCAGGCTTCCATAGACGGACAGCGCGAGTCCGGACAGCGCGACGATCGCCAGCGCTAGCAATCGCGCGCGCGCTTTGAGCAGATACACGCCGAGCGCCAGTATGAGATACGAATAGAATTCCGTGCTGATGCTCCAGCTTGGACCGTTGATTTCGTATTTCGTTAGTGGACCGATGCCTTGCAAGAGGAAGAGGTTCGTCAATATCTCCGGGATTCCGGGAAACGTGATGGCGTCGACTCCTGGTGCGCTAAGCGCCGCACCCAGGCCGACGTGCTGCATGCTCGTCTTGAGCAAGCGTGATCCGAGCGTGACGCTGACGAAGAAGCAGGCGGAAAAGATGTGTAGCGGGTAGAGCCGACCTATGCGTCGGACCACGAATTTGGCGAGCTTGGGCCAGGACGACAATTGTTTCTCGTATGCACGATAGATGACGAAGCCGCTCAGGATGAAGAACAGATCGACGAGGAGATAGAAGCTGTCGACAATCGTGTTGGGCCGCAGGAATCCGTTGAAATGGTAGATCGCGACCGCTAGCGCTGAGATACCACGCAAGCCTTCAAACGATTTGATCGATGCTTCACCTTTCATCATGTTCCGAGTTGTTTCCATGAAGTATGCCGGCATCGGGCATCGGATCTGGATGCGAGAATTGACAGTCGAATGCTTTACGGGAAGATGCCATCTGAATCGAACCGCCCGGGGGGCGTTCATTAGGGGGGAACGAAGTCGTTGAACGTCCGGTCGGCAAGAATCCCGGCGATAGAGTAGCAAGCTCCTGCGTTGCACATCGGACAGAATTTGGCCGATTTCGCCAGCATCGACCGTAAAACGAATGAAGCTTTCTCCGTTAGGATGGGGAACTCCATTTCAACGGCGACAGCATCGCGCCACCTCTTTTGCTGATGTGTTCGGAAATGAATCTACGTGCGGTGTTTGCGCTATGTGCGGGATGCGCGGCATTTGCGAGCGTGCCAATTGCTCGTGCGGAGGGCTTCTATCTCCGTAATGGTGACGCCGTCGTATTCATGGGCGACAGCATTACCGAAGGAGGGACGTATACCACCGGAGTTGAGGACTACGTCGTGACACGCTTCCCGACGATGCATGTTCGCTTCGTGAACTCCGGTGTAGGCAAGGACACGATTGCCGGCGGCCTTGTCGGGCCAATGAGCGAACGTCTGCAACGCGATGTCGTTCCATTTGCGCCGACCGTGGTGGTAATGATGTACGGAATGAATGACGGACGGTTCAAGGCTTTCGATCCACAAGCATACGGCGCGTTTTTGTCAGGCTACAGTAGCGCACTGACATCGCTTGCCCGGCTGTTGCCCGACGCGAGAATTACCTTGATTCGTCCGTCACCGTACGATGACGTGACGCGTCCGGAATTATTCGACATCGGCTACAACATAGTGCTTCAACGGTTTGGGGAAGGTGTTGCGCAACTCGGTTCGGAGTCGCACACGCATGTGGCCGACTTGAACGGTCCCGTAGTACGCGATTTGCGGCGCCTTGCGCAAATCGAGCCGAACGTTGCACGGACCTTGTTTCCCGACCGCGTTCACCCGGCACCCGCGGGTGGATTGCTGCTAGCAAAAGCGTTGCTGAAAAGCTGGGGCGCGACGCCGCTGGTGTCCGCCGTTGATATTTCGGCCGGCAACCAGCCATGGATCGCGGCGCGGCACGCTGTTGTACGGCATTTCCGCGCAGGCGCCACGCTGAGTTGGGAGGCGATCGACGATGCGTTGCCAATGCCGATTCCGGATGACCGTGCGTCCAGAGCCGTCATGCTCGATACAGATTTCACGGAGAGTCTGAATCAGCAGAACCTCCGAGTTACTGGCTTGCCGGTGAGGGAATACCGCTTATCGATAGATGGACAGGCGATCGCGACTTTCAATGCTGAGGATTTGTCGCGCGGCGTCAATCTTGCCCGGTACGCCAGTCCGATGAATACGCAAGCAGCCGACGTACACGCGCTGACATTGGCGCATAACGCGATACGTGCAATCCGCTGGCGGCGCGTGCAGATGCTGGCGACGACAAGCGCGCTGAACGGCCGCTCATCCGCGTTGCAGGCGCTCGATCACGCGGAATCTGCAATCGTTGCGTTGCAACGAGAGGCTGCGCAACCGGTATGGCACAGATTCGAACTCAACCCGCTGTAGCCCGCAGTGCGTCGAGCCCGTGCAGAACCGCCAAGTGGAATCGCCCGCACAAAAACGGCGAATACCACTCGATCGCCGCCTGAATCGGCGCATGCCGGCCGTAAGCCACGGCCGACACGACGAGCAGCGACCCGGCAGCGAGCGCGCGATACCGGGCCTCGACGCGCGGCATGCCGTGCCGCCGCGCGAAAGCCAGTGCGACCGCCGAGCCGACGAACCAGCCCGCGACGACTTCCGACGGCGTATGCGCGTCGTCGAACACACGCGCGACGCCGATCAGCGCGCCGAGCGCGAGTCCGGCCAGCAAAGGCGTGCCTGCCCGCAGCGGTGCGCCGCTCAGCACCAGCACGCATGTCATCGGCCAGACCGCCGACGCGAGCATCGTGTGTCCGCTGATCACGCGGAAATCGATGGCCTCGATCCGGACCCCGCAACCGGCGTAAAGTATCTTCGTGACACCGACGAGCGCCATGCCGGCCGCGAGCAGCAGCGCCCATGACACTGCCTGACGTCGCCCGGTCGTCGACCACGCGAGCCAGGCGATGCACCAGAGCGCAAGCGGCAACGTCATCGCCGCGTCGCCGAGGTCGCTGACGGCCGTCCACGCGACCGGCTGCGCAGCGCCCACGCGGTCAGGCGACCATCAGCGCCGGCATGCGCGCGGCGAGATAGCTTTCGAAATCCGCAGCGACTTCCGGATGCCGCAACGCGAACTCTACCGTTGCCTTCAGATAGCCGAGCTTGCTGCCGCAATCGAAGCGCGTGCCGTCGTAGCGATGGGCGAGCACCTGCTCGTCCGACAGCAGCGACTGGATCGCGTCGGTGAGCTGCAGTTCGCCGCCCGCGCCCGGCCGCAGCGCGCGCAAATGCTCGAACACCTTCGGCTTCAGCACGTAGCGGCCGACCACGCCGAAATTCGACGGCGCGTTCGCCGGATCCGGCTTCTCGACGATCCCGGATAGCTTGAACAGATTGTCGTCCCACCGCTTGCCGTCGATCACGCCGTACGACTTCGACGCGTCGGGCGCAATCTCCTCCACGCCGATCACTGACGCGTGGTAATGATCGAACACATCGATCATCTGGCGCAGCACGGGTGTCGGGCCGTCCAGCAGATCGTCGGCGAGGATCACCGCAAACGGCTGGTCGCCGACCAGCTTCTCCGCGCACAGCACCGCATGACCGAGCCCCAGCGCTTCGGCCTGGCGCACGTAGAAGCAGTCGACGTGGCTCGGCTTGATGCCGCGCACCAGCGAAAGCAGCTTTTCCTTGCCCCGCGCCTCGAGCTCGGCTTCGATCTCGTAGGACTTGTCGAAGTGGTCTTCGATCGCGCGCTTGCTGCGGCCGGTCACGAAAATCATTTCAGTGATGCCGGCGTCGATTGCTTCCTCGACCGCGTATTGAATCAGCGGCTTGTCCACGACCGGCAGCATTTCTTTGGGGCTGGCCTTGGTCGCCGGCAAAAATCGCGTGCCAAGACCGGCGACGGGAAATACGGCTTTCGTCACTTTCAACATGATTTCGGGATTCCATCCGTTCAGGATCCGGCATCGTGAATGCCGAGGAAGGCGGCGATGCGCGCAAGGCAGTCATCGTTCGCCGGTGGCGGGCCGCTCGCGCAAATGAACTCCGCGCCGTCCGAAAATCGTATGGGCGTTCCCGATCCCGATGGTGACCGAATCTAGTCCGAATCCGACAGCGACGAATCCCGAATTTCCAATCGCCAATCGCCAATCGCCAATCGCCAATCGCCGATCGCGAATGGCAACCGCCGAATTTACGGATGTCGGATGCCATCTAGGAATTGGCGGCACGAAGGTGATTGCATGACATAGATTCAGGCATCCATTACCGGACGGCCAATCACGGCGCCGCGCTCGCGGGCCGCAGGACGCCGTCGGCTCAGGAGCGATCATGACCGGACAGGGCGACATCTTCGATGCAATCGCGCAATTCAATCGCGCGTATCTCGCACTTGCGCAGCGCATGTTGCGTACCGACTACGAGCAGGGGAGGCGCCAATTGGGCATCTCTGACGAAATTGCGGCATCGATTGTCGCGTTGACGCCGGTTCAAATCGACGAACTTGCGGCCAGTGGCGAACTGGTGTGTGAATTTCGCGCAGAAAACGCGCCGGGCCGCGCATGACGGGCTTTCCGGTTTTCCCGAATGGGCGTTCGACTCACGGCCCTCAAGCGGATTGCATCATGGCGATCCCGCGTCCATTCGGTCTTTTATCACGCCATGTAAATGTGGAGGAATCGCATGTCCGGTTATCGCGAATTGAAGGCGCAAGCCGATGAACTGATGAAGCGTGTCGAGGAAGCGCGGCTTGCCGAGCTCGACGCCGTCATTCAGGAGATTCGCACGCGTATCGCGGAATACGGGCTGACCGCCGGCCAGATCTTCGGCCGCCACGCAGGCGCCGCGAGAACGGCGCCGCGCGGGAGCGGATCGGCGCCCCGGTATCGCGATCCGAAGACCGGCGCGACATGGAGCGGGCGAGGGCGCGAGCCGCGCTGGATCAAGGGTGGACGCCGTGAGCGGTTTCTGATCGAGCGCAATCCCGATTGAACGCGCGGCGGCGCGGCGAAAACCGGCGTTCCCGGGCCGCAAACGGGCGCGAGACCCGGCGCTCGCGCCGCCGGATCATCGACGCGCGCGCCGCCGCTCCCGCCGCGCGGCCCGCTCCAGCAGCGCCACGAACGCCGCTTCATCCGCGCGCAGCCCCCTCGGCTTGCGGACGACCTCGAGCGTATCGAGTTCCCCGGCCTCGAACGTTTCAAGCACCAGCGGATGGATATAGCAGCGCCGGCATACGGCCGGCGTGTTGCGCAGGATGTCGGCAACGGCCCGCACCGTTTCGACGATCTGCTTGCGCGCGTGCGTGACGCCCTGATGCGGAATCCGCCTCAATAGCGCCAGCGCCTGCACGCTGCCGGCCCACGTCCGGTAATCCTTCGCGGTGAACTCCGCGCCCGCTGCGTCGCGCAGGTAGTCGTTGACGTCGGATGAGCCGACGGAATGACGTGCACCGTCGTCGTCCAGATACTGAAAGAGCTCGTGGCCCGGCAACTCCGCGCAACGCCGCACGATGCGGCCGACGCGCGGGTCCTCGACGGTCACGTCGTGTTCGATCCCGCTCTTGCCGGTGAAACGCAGCCGCACTTGCCCCGGGCGGATCGTCACGTGGCGCTTGCGCAGCGTCGTCAGTCCGTACGACGCGTTCTCGCGCGCGTACTCGGCGTTGCCGATTCGCGCCAGCGTCGTGTCGAGCAGCCGGACGATCGTCGCGACGATCTTGTCGCGCGGCATCCCGGGCAGCGCCAGGTCCCGCGCGACCCGTGCGCGGATGCGCGGCAGCGCGCGCGCGAAGGCCGCCATCCGCGCGTATTTGTTCGCATCGCGCGTCTCGCGCCACAGCGGGTGGTAGCGATACTGCTTGCGCCCGCGCGCATCGCGGCCCGTCGCCTGCAAATGGCCGCGCGCGTCCATGCAGATCCACACGTCGGTGTACGCGGGCGGAATCGCGAGCGCGTTGATGCGCGCGATCTCGTCGGCATCGCGGATTCGCACGCCATCCTGCGTGTAATACGCGAAGCCGTTGCGCAGCCGGCGGCGCGTGTACCCGGGGCGCCGGTCGTCGACATGGCGCAGCGACGCGGCAACCGCACACGCGTTCGCCGGCGCCGTAAGCGACGCGCGTTTGTTCATGCTGCGCCGCGCCAGGCGGGCGGGTCGTCCGGATGCCGGATGCTGCGTTCAAACGCGGCGTTCATCGTCGTTCTCCTTGTTGGCGGCAGTTCGCCGCGATGCGCGAGCGGGCGCTGGCGAGGGAGGCAGCAAGATTCGTGCGCCGCCGACCGGCTCCGCGGCGAGGCGCGCCGGACGTGGCGAAACTCGACGAGACAACGTGCGGCCCTGCACGGCGCGCCGCGCGCCCGAGCGCCGCGGGGACTTAGGTGTTTATACGTATGCCGATACCGATATCGCTGGAATCCAAGATTTCATTGGAAGGTTATCGGACTTGTTCATAGACTGATCCGGGGGTACATCTCTGGCCGGCCGCACGCGCGGGGCCGCTGCGCCCCGAACCGCGTCCGCGCCATGCAGAACCACAACAGCACGGCATCGCGCCAGGCCGGCGCCGCGGCATACAACGACACCATCGGAGACGAACCATGACATTCCTCAGGAAGCTGGCGGCCGGCGCGATCGTCGCGGCGGCGACGGCGCTGGCCACCGGCGCGCACGCGCAGCAAAAGCCGATCACGCTCGGGTTCTCGCAGGTCGGCGCGGAAAGCGCGTGGCGCACGGCGAACACCGTGTCGGTGAAGAGCGCGGCGAAGGACGCCGGCATCAACCTGAAATTCTCGGATGCGCAGCAGAAGCAGGAAAACCAGATTCGCGCGATTCGCTCGTTCATCGCGCAGAAGGTCGACGTGATCGCGTTTTCACCGGTGGTCGAGTCGGGCTGGGAGCCGGTGCTGACCGAAGCGAAGGCGGCCCACATCCCGGTGATCCTGACCGACCGCGGCGTCGACGTGAAGGATCCGTCGCTGTACGTGACGATGATCGGCTCCGACTTTCTCGAGGAAGGGCGGCGCGCCGGACACTGGCTGGAAGAGCGCTACAAGAACGACGCCGGCCCGATCAACATCGTCGAGTTGCAGGGCACGGTCGGCTCCGCGCCGGCCAACGACCGCCGCGCGGGCCTGCTCGAAGTGATCAAGAACAATCCGAAGTTCAAGGTGATCGCATCGCAAAGCGGCGACTTCACGCTCGCTGGCGGCAAGCAGGTGATGGAAGCGTTCGCGAAAACCTACGGCAAGCAGATCAACGTCGTCTATGCACACAACGACGACATGGCGCTCGGTGCGATCCAGGCGATGGAGGAGGCCGGCATCAAGCCCGGCAAGGACGTGAGCGTCGTGTCGTTCGATGCGACGAAGGGCGGCTTCCAGGCGATGGTCGCCGGCAAGATCAATGTCGACGTCGAATGCAGCCCACTCCTCGGCCCGCAACTGATGACCGCGGTGAAGGACGTGGTCGCCGGCAAGCAGTTGCCGAAGCGGATCGTCACGAACGAAACGGTGTTCCCGATGAACGTCGCGGCGCAGGTGCTGCCGACCCGCAAGTACTGAGCACCGTCGGCGGCCCGGGCGGCGGTGCAATTCCCGCCGTCCGGCAACTCCATCGAATCGAGGGCGACCCATGACGAATTCGCCGGTGGTCGAGATGACCGGCATCGACAAGGCGTTTCCGGGAGTCCGTGCGCTGCAGCGCGTGAACTTCCGGCTGTTTCCGGGCGAGATCCATGCGCTGATGGGCCAGAACGGCGCCGGCAAGTCGACGCTGATCAACGTGCTGACCGGCGTGCATGCGCACGACGCGGGCGAGATTCGCGTCGGCGGCGCGCCGGTGAATTTTGCGGCGCCGCGCGAGGCCGAGGCGGCCGGTATCCAGACGCTGTATCAGGAAGTGAACCTGTGCGCGAACCTGTCGGTCGCGGAGAACATCTTTGCGGGCCGGCAGCCGATGCGGCGCGGTGCGATCGACTGGAAGGCGATCCATGCGCGGGCGCGCGACGCGCTCGCCGAACTCGACCTGTCGCTCGACGTCACGCGCTCGCTCGATTCGTATCCTATCGCGGTGCAGCAGATGGTCGCGATCGCGCGCGCCGTGTCCGTCGATGCGCGCGTGCTGATTCTCGACGAGCCGACGTCGAGCCTCGACGACGGCGAAGTCGCGCGGCTGTTCGAGGTGCTGCGCCGGCTGAAGGCGTCGGGCATCGCGATCCTGTTCGTCACGCACTTCCTCGAACAGACTTATGCGGTGTCCGACCGGATCACCGTGATGCGCAACGGCGAGCGCGAAGGCGAGTACCTTGCGCGCGACCTGCCGGTCGACATGCTCGTCGCGAAGATGACCGGCCGCGAGCCGATGTCGGGCACGCTGCGCGCAGGCGCTGCGGCCGTATCGGCCGACGCGGGCGCGGCTGCGCCGTTCCTGTCGATGCAGCAGGTCGGCCGGCGCGGGATGATGAGCCCGCTCGACCTCGACGTGCGGCCCGGCGAAATCGTCGGGTTGGCCGGGCTGCTCGGCTCGGGGCGCACGGAAACGGCGCGGCTCGCGTTCGCGGCCGAGCGTACCGACACCGGCACGATCGAGATCGACGGTGCGCGCAAAAGGCTGTCGTCGCCGCACGACGCGGTGCGCAACGGCATCGCGTATTGTCCGGAGGATCGCAAGAAGGAGGGGATCGTTGCCGCGCTGTCGATCCGCGAAAACATCGTTCTTGCGCTGCAAGCGCGGCGCGGCTGGTGGCGGCTGATCAGCCGCGCGCGCCAGCGCGAACTCGCCGAAACCTACATCGCGCGGCTCGGCATCAAGGCGCGCGATGCCGAACAGCCGATCGGGCTGCTGTCGGGAGGCAATCAGCAGAAGGTGCTGCTCGCGCGCTGGCTCGCGACGGAGCCGAAGCTGCTGATCCTCGACGAACCGACGCGCGGGATCGACGTCGCCGCGAAGTTCGACATCATGGAACGCGTGCTCGCGCTGTGCGCGCAGGGGCTCGCAATCCTGTTCATCTCGTCTGAAATCAGCGAGGTCGTGCGCGTGAGTCACCGCATTGCGGTGCTGCGCGATCGCCGCAAGGTCGCCGAATTGTCCGGCGCCGACGCCTCGGAGGAACATGTGTACCACCTGATCGCGGGAGGCCGCTCATGATGCGGCTCCGTACGCTGCTTCGCCATCCGCTCGTGTGGCCGGTGCTGACGCTCGCGCTGCTGTTCGCGCTCGACGTTGCGCACCGGCCGGGCTTCCTGTCGATCTCGCTGCTCGACGGGCATCTGTTCGGCGCCCCGATCGACATCCTGAATCGCGCGGCGCCGCTCGTGATCGTGTCGCTCGGGATGACGCTCGTGATCGCGACGCGCGGGATCGACATCTCGGTCGGCGCGATCGTCGCGATCGCGGGTGCGGCCGCGGCGATCGTGCTCGACGGCGATCCGACGCGGCTCGGCACGGCGCTCGCCGCCGCGCTCGCGGTCGGCCTGCTCGCGGGCGCGTGGAACGGTGTGCTGGTCGCGTTCGTCGGCATGCAGCCGATCATCGCGACGCTGATCCTGATGGTCGCCGGACGCGGCATCGCGCAACTGCTCACCGGCGGGCAGATCATTCCGATCGGCGCGCCCGGCTACCTCGAACTCGGCGGCGGCTATCTCGCGGCCGTGCCGTGCGCGGTGTGGATCGCGATCGCGACGATCGCGGCGACCGCGCTGCTCGTGAACCGCACCGCCCTCGGCCTGTTCATCCGCGCGATCGGCGTGAACCCGGTTGCGACGCGCCTCGTGGGCTTGCGAGCAGGTGCGGTCGTGTTCGGCGTGTATTTGTGTTCGGGCGTGATGTCGGCGCTCGCCGGCGTTCTCGCGAGCTCGAACGTGCGCAGCGCGGACGGCAACAACGCGGGGCTGCTGCTCGAGCTCGATGCGATCCTCGCGGTGACGCTCGGCGGCACGTCGCTGCTCGGCGGGCGCTTCAGCCTTGCAGGCTCCGTGCTCGGCGCGCTGATCATTCAGACGCTCACGTACACGACGTATTCGATCGGCGTGCCGCCGGAGGCGACGCTCGTCGTGAAGGCGATCGTCGTGATCGTCGTGACGCTGATCCAGTCGGACGCGGCGCGCGCGCTGGTGGTCCGGCACGCGTCGCGGCTGCTGCCTTTCGCGCGTTCGCGCGCCGCCACCGGAGCAACGCCGCGATGAACCGATTCCTCGCACGGCTTGCCGACCCGCGCACGCTGCCGATCGTCGTGACGATCGTGCTGTTCGCCGCTTTGTTCGGCTTCGGATCCGTGATGTACACGGGGTTTTTCTCGATGCAGGTGCTGACCGGTTTGCTCGTCGACAACGCGTTCCTGCTGATCGTCGCGATCGGGATGACGTTCGTGATCGTGTCGGGCGGCATCGATCTGTCGGTCGGATCGGTCGTTGCGCTGACAACGATCCTGTGCGCGATCGGCGCCGAGCGGCTGCACTGGCCGGTGTGGGCGATCGTGCCGGTCGTGCTCGTGCTCGGCGCGCTATACGGCGCCGCAATGGGCGCGCTGATCCATTACTTCAGGCTGCAACCGTTCATCGTCACGCTGGCCGGGATGTTCCTCGCGCGCGGTGCATGCTTCCTGATCACGACGCAATCGATCACGATCAACGAGCCGACGTTCCATGCGCTTGCAGGCATCAGCGTGCGGCTCGGCGGCGGCACGCTGAGCGCAGGCGCGCTGATCGCGCTCGCGACGCTGGCCGCTGCCATCTACGTCGCGCATTTCACGCGCTTCGGCCGCAACGTGTACGCGGTCGGCGGCAACGAGCGCTCGGCGCTGCTGATGGGGCTGCCGGTCGCGCGCACGAAAGTGGGCGTGTATGCGCTGAGCGGCTTCTGTTCGGCGCTGGGCGGCGTGGTATTTACGTTGTACGTGCTGTCCGGTTACGGGTTGCAGGCGCAGGGAATGGAGCTTGACGCGATCGCCGCGACCGTGATCGGCGGCACGTTGCTGACCGGCGGCGTCGGTTATGTCATCGGCTCGGTGTTCGGCGTCGGCATCCTGGGCACGATCCAGGTGCTGATCACGTTCGACGGCACGCTGAGCTCGTGGTGGACGCGCATCGTGATCGGCGCGCTGCTGTGCGTGTTCTGTCTGCTGCAGCGGGTGATCGAGCGACACGCGGCGCGGCGGCGCAGCGGCGGCACCGGGCTCGATCCGAAACGCGCGAAGCGCGATGCGGCGGACGTGACGCCCGCTGCGCCCGGCGACGATGCTGCGCCGGTGTCGACGACGCGCAGGCTGCTGGGCTTTCAGCGTTCCGCATGAGTGCGCCGCGGGCCGCCGATTGCGCAGGCGGCCGGCACGCTTGCTTGTCGGTTCCTGGTGCTGAACGGATGCGCGTTCGCGGGCGACTGCGCGGCGAATGCGTGCCGCGCGGCGTTGGCGCGCAGGTCGCAATCACACCGGGTCGGCCAAATCCGGTTCTGCATCGAACGACCGATCGGCGATGCCCGTGCGCTTCAGCGATTCGGCGAGCCGCTCGATCGCATGCAGGTCGAGCATGTCGAGGCGTTCGCGCACTGCCTGCACGAACGCTGCATGCCGCGGCGCGTGCGCATGTTGCCCGAGCCATTCCTCGATATCGGTGAGGCGTCCTTCGCTCGCGAGCGCGCCGAGTTCGTCGAGCGCGTCGGCGGGCGGGCAGTGCATCGCGAACGCGTCGGGCGCCACGTCGGCATGATCGGCACGCGCGTCGGCCCGCACGAGCGCCGACGCCGGAATCAAAGCACGGCCGATTGCCGGCGCGACGATCTGGACCGTAAACGACGTGCCGATGCCCGGCTGGCTCGATACGGCGAGTTCGCCGTGCATCGCGCGCACGATCCGCTGCGCGATGAACAGCCCGAGCCCCGTGCCGCCGTTGACCGCCTGCACCTGCTGGTACGCGCGGAAGATGTCGGTCGTCTCGTCGATGTCGATGCCGATGCCGGTATCGGATACTTCGAACACGATCCGCCACGCATCGTCGTGCGGATACGCGCCGACCGATAGCGCGACCGTGCCGTCGCGCGTGAACTTCGACGCGTTCGACAACAGATTGAGCAGCACCTGCTGCAGCCGGATCGCATCGATCGACAGCTTGCGCGGCAACGGCGTGAGCGGCCGATAGTCGAACCGGTTGTTCTGCTGCGAACACAGCGCGATCGCGTAGTCGCCGATGTCGTTCAGCAGACCGGGCAGGTCGACCGTATCCGGCGAAATGCCGAGCGGCTGCAGTTCCGCCTTCGTGTATTGCAGCAACTCGTCGATCAACGCGAGCTGGTAGCGGATGCTTCGGTCGATCGAGCGGATCAGCCGCGCCTGGCCTTGCGTGGCGCTTTGCAACAGCAACTTCGCGTAGCCGTTGATCGTCGACAACGGCGCGCGCAGATCGTGGCTCACGTAGCCGAGCGTCTCGATCTTCTGCTGCATGTGCGTTTTCGCCTGTTGCAGCGCGTCGTTGAGCGCGACCGTGCGCTTCGCGACCTCGTCGCGAAGGCGATCCTGCTCGGTGAGTTGCCAGTGTTCGAGGCGCTTGCGCGCTTCGGTGCGTTGGCGGCCGACGTGGTGGATCCATGCGGCAAGCACGACCAGGTGCGTGGCGAGGCCGATGATCGCAATCACCGGGTTCGGGTAAATCTCGGATTTCAGCCAGAACAGCCAAGGCGGAACCGCACTCAGGCCGTCGAGGATGCGCATCAGCAAATTGAAGGCGCCGAACGCGACGGCGATCAGCATCACGCGGCCGGTCGGCGTCCTGCGGATCGCAAGCGTTAGCGCGATGCCGAGATTGACGACCGCGAGCACGGCGTTCAGCCGCACGCAGAACCACGTAAACGTCAGCAGATCGCCGAATGCGGCTCCGAACATGCCGACGCATTCGAGGCCCAGGATCGTCAGATAGACCGCGCGTAGCGGCAGCCGGGCCTTTTCGCGACGAGATACCGTGAGGATGAAGACGATGAACAACGCGATCGCGAGGTACACGAAGATCACCTCGCCGCGTGCGGACCATTCGCGCTCACCAGGCCAAAGGATCAACGTCGTATAGCCGCGATACGCCGCCTCGAACAGCGTCGTGCACAATGCGATGCCGGCCAGGATGTGAAATACGCTGCTGCGCGAGAAGAAGCCGATCAGCATTGCGCACCACATGAGCGCCAGCATGCCGCCGAGAAACCCGAAGTCCCACATCGCCGCGTGCATTTCCTCGGCGTCCCACGCGTCGCGCGTGAAGGCGGCGGGCGCGAGCCGCATTTCCTTGCGCGACGTGACGCGGATCAATACCGGCAATTGCTCGCTGGGGCGCAACGTCGTATCGAGCACCGGGTATCGCGAATGCCGCCGGATCGCGCCGTCTCCGTCGCCGGGGAAACGGCCGACGAACGTCCACGTGCCGCCGCGGTACGCATAGAAGTCGGCGCGGTCGACGCGCGCGTCGCGCAATGCCAGAACCAGATCGCGGGCGACGCCGCCGCGGTTGACGAGCGTCGTGCCGACCCACCATGCCGAGCGCGAGAAATCGATATTGAACGATGGCTGCGGCGGCGCGCTCGCGCGGTGCCGAGGGTCCGCAAGCCGCGCGGCCGCCTGATCGGCGGACAGCGTATGGCCCGGATCCTCGATCAACGCGGCTGCGTCGACACGCGCAGGGTTTTCGCTCGCGTGTGCGCGGTGCACCCCGAATGCGGCAATCAGCGCGAGCACGACCAGCAGTGCGGCATGCCACGCCGATGTGCGCCGCCTATGCATCGTGCGGCCGATCGTGCGACGCGGGTTGGACATCGATCGCGGGACGCTGGCGCCGCCAGTCCGACGGCGTGATGCCGAACCGCTCGCGAAACGCGGTTGCGAAGTTGCCCGGCGTCGAAAAGCCGATTTCCTCGGCGATGTCGCCGATCCCCATCGACGTTTCCGCGAGGAAGTGCTTTGCGGCGCGCAGCCGCGTATCGCGCAGGTACTCGAATACGGTCTGGCCGAGATGGTCGCGGAACACGCGTGACAGCTTTTTTTCGTGCGTGCCGACTTGCCGTGCGAGTTCTTCCAGCGTCGGCGGATTGCGCAGTTCGCGCAGCAGGACTTCGCTTGCCGCGCGCACGAGCGCGGCATCGGGATGGTCGGGCAATTGCGGAAGCTGTGTGAACGGCTGGCTGCGCCGCGCGCGCTTCAGGTGATTACGGATTCGCGCGATGACCTCGACCGGCTCGAACGGCTTCACGATGTAGTCGAGTGCGCCGGTTTCGAGCCCGGCGATGCGATCGTCGAGATCGCTCGCGGCGGTCAGGATGATCACGGGAATGTGCTGCGTCGACGGCGTCGACGCGAGCAGCCGGCACGCGGCGAACCCATCCATGCGCGGCATCCGTACGTCCATCAGGATCAGGTCCGGTGCGATCCCTTGCGCGCGGTGATACGCCTGCAGGCCGTCGAACGCGACGCTGATGCGGCAGCGCGCGGCACGCAGGATCTCCGTCAGGAGCCGCAAGTCGTTCGGGCGGTCGTCCACGACGAGAATGTGTGCGCCAGCGAGATCCGGCGTGGCGCGGAGCGACGCCGGACTGGACGAGCGGGATGCCATGGTTGCGAACGCGTAGAGGAGGTAGGCCTGATCGACACCGATGCATCTATGCGCATCATTGTTGCGAAAAATTATATGCCGACACGCCTGCCGGCGGCGGGGTGTCCGTGCGGCGCGTGTGGAAATATTTGACAGCCCGATCGGCGTGCCCGGCGCCCGGAAACCCTACGGAAAATAAAGCGGGAAAAAGTGCCGAGTCGAATAAGAAATATCGGTCGTTATTTCCGGGCGCAATTTCCGCGAACGGCATTGGCCCGCACGATGAATTAGAGCGGAATGTGTCGTGCGGGTGGCGGACCCCGGTGCGAATCGCATTCATCAATTCAATGTCCCCGTACTTAAGATTCTATTTATTCGAGCTTAAAAATACTTTCATATTCGAGTCGAGCGCCGCGCCGACGTGTATGAATGTAAATATCGTCTGCCCGGGAAAAGATTTTGTCCGCCCGGGAAAAGATTTGATCCGATGAATCCCGTCACACTAGGCCCGACACGGCTGGAATCGGTTTTTCTGACAAACCGGGCTCCCCGCGAAATCCATTTGCCGCACTGCCCAGTCTGAATGCGCATATGTTCAATGTGACATTGCGCACTGACAATCCCGGAATCCGGGAACCGGGGCGGCGGCGAGTGCCGGCACGAGGGCAGTGCGAGCTTCGTCGTCCTTCGAAAGTATCGATATACAAGCGAAAGGAAGGATTTCGAGGCTGCTGAGAGTTTGACATACAAGGCGACAACAAATAGTCAAAGAAAGTCAGTTGATTAATGCGATGTAGGGTCGTCCGGCCAGTCATCGGTATTTCCGGAAATCCGGACTTGCGGATGTGTGCCTGGATGGAAAGGGGTGAGTGAATTCGTGTCGACCGCCGGACAATGCGATTCCATGGCCGGCGGTCGCGCGCAAAGCGCTCTCGAATCAGGCGGCACGAAAAAACATGAACATTAAAAGCGTGGCAGATCAAAGCACCGGATCGCTGGACCCGGTGTCGGCTGTCAGCGTCCCCGCTCCCGCGACGCATGCATTAGTTCCGGGGTGCGTGCGGCGTCAGCCGCCTCCCGAATGAAACAGGACCGTCGGCCTGCGGTTCGAGCCGACGCGCGTCCGTGTGGCGTCTGAACGACGCATCCCCATGAAATTCGAAGTCGCCGCCGATGCGGTGCGATGGCGCTCGCGTGCGCGTTTCCGCAGCGGGCCGCGCAACGTGCTCACACGACGCCGGCGACGTCGGCTTCCATGATTCGATCCGATCCGGTTGTCGCCGCGAGTCGCGCCTGACCGCCCCGCGCGGTGTGCGACCGCGTGATCGCGGCGTGAATTGCGCGTGTCGTGCAGAGCTGTACGGATTTTCAGTTAGTCGTACGAAGTGAGTAAGCAAGCGTGGCGACACGGGCGATCAAGGAGACGGAGTTTTCGCCCGTCCGCGTGCGCTGTCGCGTCATCCAGCACATGTAAACCGAGGGAAAACAAGATGAACAAGTCGTTCAAGTCGATCTGGAACGAAGCGCTGGGCGCCTGGGTTGCGGCGTCCGAGCTCGATCGTGCGCGCGGCAAGCGCGTGGCATCGTCGCGAAGTGCTTCAGCGCATGCAGCCGACGCGCCTGCAGTCGCGCCCATCGCAACGCCGGCAGCGCTATCGCCCCGGCGATTCGTCGTGACGATGGCCGCCGCGTACCTCGGGCTCTTTCATGCCGGCGCCCACGCGCAGTACTCGGCGGGCGGGGGTTCGGCCACCGGCGGCGCGAGTTCGATCGCGGTCGGCAACGGTTCGATCGCGACGCAGGTGAATTCCACCGCGTTCGGCAACCTGGCCACGGCGACGGGCGTGTCGGCCACGGCCCTCGGCCCGGGTGCGCACGCGATCGCGGACGCTTCGACCGCGATCGGCATCAACTCGCAGGCGACGGGCGTCAATAGCGTTGCAATGGGCGTGCAGGCAATCGGATCAGGCGGATATTCGGTGGCCCTCGGCAATCAGACGCAGGCGACGCAGTCCGGAACGGTGGCGATCGGCAGCGGTGCGACGGCGACCGGCGTCTCCGCAATCGGCCTCGGAAACAATGCAACGGCCTCCGGTCAATATGCGGCCGCACTCGGTCTCGGTGCGTTCGGAACCGGCGCGCAAAGCGTCGCGCTCGGCTATGCATCGCACGCGACCGACACGGGCAGCGTCGCGCTGGGCAACCAGTCAACGAGTTCGGGCGCTGCCGGCGTCGCCGTGGGTAGCGGCGCACTGGCTTCCGGGAATTCGGCTGTCGCGATGGGCGTGAACAGCGGCGCGAAGGGCGGGTCGTCGATCGCCATCGGTTGGGGCGGCACCGCCGGCGTGCCCGGCTCGGGCACGCAGTCGCTCGGCACCAGTTCGATCGCGATGGGCTCCGGCACCACGGCGGGCGCGGACAATGCGCAGGCGTATGGGCTGAACGCCAACGCGGCGGGCCTCAGTTCGATTGCGATGGGCGTTCAGTCGACCGCGACGCAACAGTTCGGCGTCGCAATCGGCAACCTCGCGCGCTCGACTGGCATTTCGGCCACGGCGCTCGGCGCCGGCGCGACGGCGTCCGCATTGAACGCGACGTCGATCGGTATCAATAGCGTGGCCGCGGCTGGATCGACCGTTGCGATCGGCGACAGCAACTCGATCGCCGCGACCGCGGGCGCGGGCTCGATCGCCGGCGGCAACTTGTCGAAGGTGCTGGGCGGTACCGGCGCCGTCGCGCTCGGCTTCGGCCAGACCGTGAGCGGCGACGGCGCGGTCGCAATCGGCGACCCGAGCAGCGCGATCGGCACCGGCGCGGTCACGACGGGTTCGAACAACACCGCGAACGGCAACGGCGCGGTCGCGATCGGCAATTCGAACAATGCGCAGGGTACGGGTTCGCTCGCGCTCGGCAATACGTCGACCGCCGCTGCGGCAGGTGCAGTCGCGTTCGGCGCGTCGGCCATCGCGAATAACGCAAACGACGTTGCCCTCGGCTCCGGCTCGGTGACGGCCGCGCCGAATCCGACCGCGACCGGCACGATCGGCGGCGTCACGTACAGCTTCAACGGCATCAATCCGACCAGCGTCGTCAGCGTGGGGAGCGTTGGCGCCGAACGTCAGATCACCAACGTTGCCGCCGGGCGGATCAGTCCGTCGAGCACGGACGCGATCAACGGCTCGCAGCTCGATGCGACAAACCAGGCGGTGACGTCGCTGTCGACGTCGACGCTGTCGAGCATCACGTCGCTGTCCACGTCCACGTCGACCGGTATCGGTTCGTTGTCGACGGGCTTGAGTTCGACGAACAGTACGGTCGCGTCGCTGTCGACGTCGACGTCGACGGCCGTCGGTTCGTTGTCCACCGGCCTGAGCTCGACCAACAGCACGATCTCTTCGTTGTCCACGTCGACGTCGACGGTCGTCGGTTCGTTGTCCACCGGTTTGAGTTCAACCAACAGCACGATCCAGTCGCTGTCGACTTCGACCTCCACCGGAATCAGCTCGCTGTCCACGTCGACGTCGACGGCCGTCGGTTCGTTGTCCACCGGCCTGAGCTCGACCAGCAGCAGCCTGACGTCGCTGTCGACGGCAACGTCCACCGGCATCAGTTCGTTGTCGACGGGCCTGAGCTCGATCACGAACAACAACACGAACCTCGGCAACAGCACGGCCGGCGCGATCGGCGGCGGCGCCACCTACGATCCGACCACCGGCACGATCTCCGCGCCGTCGTACGTGACGTACAACAGCGACGGCTCCACCACGATCAACAACAACGTCGGCTCCGCGATCGACAACATCAACGCGAACGGCATCAAGTATTTCCACGCGAATTCGACCGCGCCGGACAGCCAGGCGCTCGGCCTCGACAGCGTCGCGATCGGACCGAACGCGATCTCCCGCGTGGACGGCAGCATCGCGCTCGGCGCGGGCTCGGTCGCCGATCGCGCGGTGGCGCCGTCGTCGGGCATCATCCGCAACGGCAGCGCGTCGATTCCGTTCGATACGACCGACCAGACGCTGCTCGGCGCGGTGTCGCTCGGCGACGCGACGAGCAAGACGTATCGCCAGATCACCAACGTCGCCGACGGCACCGGACAGCACGATGCGGTGACAGTGCGGCAGCTGACCGGCGCATTGCAGTCGTTCGCGGTCACGAGCCAGAAGTACTTCCACGCGAATTCGACGGCGGGCGATTCGCTGGCGGTCGGCGCGGAATCGATTGCGGTCGGGCCGACCACGGTCGTCAACGGCGACAACGGCGTGGGGATCGGCAACGGCGCGATCGTCGACCAGACCGCGCCTGGCGGTGTCGCGATCGGCCAGGCGGCGAGCTCCGCGCAGGCCGATGCGATCGCGCTCGGCAGCGGTGCGACGGCGACCGGCGCGCAGTCGGTGGCGCAGGGTGCGAACGCGGTCGCGGTGAGCGTGGGCAGCGTCGCGCTCGGCTCGGGTGCGCGCAGCAGCGCGACCGATGCACTGGCACTCGGCGCCGGCGCATCCGCGACGTTCGCGAACAGCGTGGCGCTCGGCGCGGGGTCGCTGACCACGGTCGGCGCGCTGACGAATTACGTTGCCTACGGCTTGAGCAGCCCGCAGTCGTCGGCCGGCGAAGTGAACGTCGGCAATCGCCAGATCACGGGTCTCGCCGCCGGCAAGAACGGCACGGATGCGGTGAACGTGTCGCAGCTCGATTCGATTGCGAACCAGCTGACGACGCTGATCGATCAACGCACGACCAACCTCGGCGGCCAGTACACGACGAACCCGCCTGGCGGCAACGTGCCGCCGGGGGCGAGCGGTTCGAACTCGTCGGCGGGCGGCTCGGGGGCGGTCGCATCGGGCTCGAACAGCACGGCGGTCGGCAATAGCGCGACGGCGTCGGGCAACGGTTCGACGGCGATCGGCGTCGGCTCGACCGCGTCGGGCAACAACTCGACGGCGATCGGCGCGGGCAGCAACGACGGCGGCCGCTCGAACGTCGTCGCGGTCGGCTCGGCGGATTCGCCGCGGCAGGTCGTGAACGTCGCGGCCGGCACGCAGGGTACCGACGCGGTGAACGTGAACCAGCTGAATGCCGTATCGAACCAGTTCACGCAGTCGCTGAACACCGTCAACAACCAGATCTCGCAGATGCAGCAGCAGATCCAGCAAACCGATTCGATGGCGCGCGAAGGTATCGCCGCGACGGCCGCGCTGGCATCGATTCCGCACATGGACCGCGATTCGAATTTCGCGATGGGGCTCGGCACCGCGTCGTTCCAGGGCCAGAAGGCCATGGCGGTGGGCGTGCAGGCGCGCATCACGGAAAACCTGAAGGCGACGCTGAACGGCGGTTTCGCCGGCAGCCAGCGCGTCGTCGGCGCGGGCATGCTGTATCAGTGGAAGTGATCGCGTGCGGCGGTTCGTTCCGGCACGTTCGGCCGGAGCGGACCGCGCCGACCGCAAACGCACGCGTGCGGTCGCGCCATCGAGCCGCGCGCGCTGCGCCCATCGCATTCTCGGAGTAAACAAGTGAAAAACATCCATCTTGCATTGCTGGCCTCCGTCGTTTCCCTCGCCGCGTGTTCGAGCGCGTCGGGGCCTACGTTCAACGCATACGAACTGCAGCCGCGCGACGGCATTCGCACCTTCCGCGTCGATTGCCACGGGATCCTGTCGAGCGTCAACACCTGCATGAAGGTCGCGACGCGGATGTGCGGCAACGAGCCCGTGCGTCGCATCGATTCGACCACGCCTTACCGCGACGGCGCCGATCCGCACTCGCTCGTGTTCCAGTGCGGCGCGGCACCCGCGCCGGCTGCCGCGACCGGTGCGCCCGCGGCTGCTCCGGTCGAAAAAGCGAGCCTGACCGGGGACGCGTATTTCGCGACCGATTCCGCGGTGCTGACGCCGGCGGCCACCGCCGCGCTCGACAGGCTGCTGAACCAGCAGGGCGACAGGCACTTCGCGCGCGTGGAAGTGGACGGCTATACCGACGCAACCGGCTCGGAAGCGCACAACCAGGCGCTGTCGAAGCGCCGGGCCGATGCGGTCGCCGCGTACTTGCGCGAACACGGGCTGAAGGCCGATGCGTTCGCCGCGACCGGGCATGGCGAAGCGAATCCGGCTGCGTCGAACGACACGGCGGAGGGGCGCGCGCGGAATCGTCGGGTGGAGATTTCGCTGCAGAAGTAGGTCGCAGGTTGCCTGCCTGAGCGTGCCGTGGAGCGACGCAACGCGGCGCGCGTGCTGTCCGTGGAAAACTGTATGAATATACAGTATAGTATCCGTCGAACGCGTGCGGCCCGGGCATGACCCGGGCCGCACGCGCGCCGCTCCTGCGGGCATCCGCCGCAGCGTTCCGGCACCGTGAATTCCGGCTAACTCCATTCAGACGGGCAGGCAAATTGTCATCCAGCAATCTGATCCGCATTCGCGGAGCACGTCAGCACAACCTCAAGAACCTCGATCTCGACCTGCGCACCGGCGAAATGACGGTCGTGACCGGCCCGTCGGGCTCAGGCAAGTCGAGCCTCGTGTTCGACACGCTGTATGCGGAAGGCCAGCGGCGCTACGTCGAGACGTTCAGCGCGTACGCGCGGCAGTTCCTCGACCGGATGGATCGCCCGCAGGTCGAGCGTGTCGACGGCGTGCCGCCCGCGATCGCAATCGACCAGACCAACCCGGTCCGCAGCTCGCGGTCGACGGTCGGCACGATGACCGAGCTCAACGATCACCTGAAGCTGCTGTACGCGCGCGCGGCCGAACTGTTCGACCGCAAGACCGCGCGGCAGGTGCGGCATGACACGCCGGAAACGATCTACGCGGAACTCGTCGAGCGCACGCGTGCCGACGATCCGCGCGTCGTCGTCACGTTCCCGGTCGAGTTGCCGGAAAGCGCGTCGGAAGAAGAGGTCGCGCAGTGGCTGTCCGCGAGCGGCTACACGCGCGTGCAGGCGCAGCGCGAAGTCGCGTCGCCGACCGGCCCGCGCAAGCTGCTCGACGTGGTCGCCGACCGCTTCCGCGTGCAGCAGGCCGACAAGGTGCGGGTGGTCGACGCGATCGAAGCGTCGCTGAAGCGCGGCGGCGGCCGCGTGAACGTGTACGTGCTGGCTCCGGAAGCCGCGAACGCGGTGGCCGGGCCGCAGGTGTGGCGCTTCTCCACCGGCCTGCACGATCCCGACAGCGACCTGCGTTATGCGGAACCGCAGGCGGCGCTGTTCTCGTTCAACTCCGCGTATGGCGCATGCGAGACCTGCCGCGGCTTCGGCCGCGTGATCGGCGTCGATCTCGGCCTCGTGATTCCTGACGCGCGCAAGACGCTGCGCGGCGGCGCGATCAAGCCGATGCAGACGCCCGCGTGGAAGGAATGCCAGGACGACCTGATGCGCTATGCGGCGAAGGCCGACATTCGCCGCGACACGCCGTGGTCCGATCTGACGGATGCGGAGCGCGACTGGGTGATCAACGGCTCGCCGGACTGGAACGGCAAGTGGCAAAGCCAGTGGTACGGCGTGAAACGCTTCTTCGGTTATCTCGAATCGAAAGCGTACAAGATGCATATTCGTGTGCTGCTGTCGAAGTACCGCAGCTATACGCCGTGCGACGTATGCGGCGGCGCGCGCCTGAAGACGGAATCGCTGCAGTGGCGTCTCGGCTCGAAGGCGAACGCCGACGCGGTGCTCGCGCCGGCCGATCGCTTCATGCCGCGCGGGGTCGACTGGACGCGCGCGCAGCTCGAAGCGCTGCCGGGCTTGACGGTGCACGACCTGATGCTGCTGCCGATCGGGCGCATCCGCCGCTTCTTCGACGAGATCACGCTGCCGAGCGCGCTGCTCGACGATGCGCTGAAGCTGCTGCTTGCCGAAGTGCGCACGCGGCTGAAGTACCTGTGCGACGTCGGGCTCGGCTATCTGACGCTCGACCGGCAAAGCCGCACGCTGTCGGGCGGCGAGGTGCAGCGGATCAACCTGACGACCGCGCTCGGCACGTCGCTGACCAAGACGCTTTTCGTGCTCGACGAACCGAGCATCGGACTGCATCCGCGCGACCTCACGCGGATCGTCGACGCGATGCAGCGGCTGCGCGATGCGGGCAATACGCTGGTCGTCGTCGAGCACGATCCGTCGGTGATGCTCGCGGCCGACCGCCTGATCGACATGGGCCCCGGCCCCGGCGAGCGCGGGGGCACGATCGTGTACGACGGCACGCCGGCCGACATCCGGTCCGCGCGCACGCTGACAGGCGAGTATCTCGGCGGCCGCAAGCACGTCGCGCATGCGTCGAACTGGGAACGCCGCCCGGTGGACGCGAACACGCCGCGCATCGTGCTCGAGGGCGCGACCGAGCACAACCTGCGCGACGTGACGGTCGAGATTCCGCTGCAGCGGCTCGTGTGCGTGACGGGCGTGTCGGGTTCCGGCAAGTCGACGCTGCTGCAGGACGTGCTGTATCCGGCGATGGCGCGCCACCACGGCAAGGCGACCGAGTCGCCGGGGGCGTTCCGCAATCTGATCGGCGCGGACCAGGTCGGCGACGTCGTGTTCGTCGACCAGTCGCCGATCGGCAAGACCACGCGTTCGAACCCGGCCAGCTACGTCGGCGCGTTCGACGAGATCCGCAAGCTGTTCGCGAAGGCGCCGCTCGCGCTGCAACGCGGCTACGGCGCGGGCACGTTCAGCTTCAACTCGGGCGACGGCCGTTGCCCGACGTGCGGCGGCTCCGGCTTCGAGCACATCGAGATGCAGTTCCTGAGCGACGTCTACCTGCGTTGCCCCGATTGCGACGGCAGCCGCTATCGCGCCGAGATTCTCGAAGTGCGCATCGAGCGCGACGGCCGCGCACTGAATATCGCCGACGTGCTCGATCTGACCGTCAGCGAAGCGGCGGCGTTCTTTGCGACGGATGCCGAGGTGCTGCGCGTGCTGCAGCCGATCGTCGACGTCGGCCTCGAATACGTGAAGCTCGGGCAGCCGGTGCCGACGTTGTCCGGCGGCGAAGCGCAGCGGCTGAAGCTGGCAGGCTTCCTCGCCGAATCGGCGGCCGCCGCCGGCGGGCGGCGGGTCGTCAGCGAAGAGGCACGGATCGCGCGCGCGAAGCTGTTCATGTTCGACGAGCCGACCACCGGGCTGCACTTCGACGACATCGCGAAGCTGATGCAGGCGTTCGGCAAGCTGCTCGCGGCCGGCCATTCGCTGATCGTGATCGAGCACAACCTCGACGTGATACGCGCGGCCGACTGGCTGATCGATCTCGGTCCGGAAGGCGGCGACGGCGGCGGCCGCGTACTCTGCGCGGGCACGCCCGACGACGTGAAGGCGTGCGCGGAATCGCATACGGGTGTCGCGCTGCTGCAGTACGACCGCGCGATGGACGGCGAAACTGCGCTCGCCGACGAAGGCGTGCCGCTGCAGGCCGTGCTGAGCGCCGCGCGCGAGCGCCGCGCGATCGAGGGCGAGGACGTCGTGCGGATCGTCAATGCACGCGAGCACAACCTGAAGGCGCTCGACGTCGACATCCCGCACGGCAAGTTCAACGTGATTACCGGCGTGTCGGGTTCCGGCAAGTCGACGCTCGCATTCGACATCCTGTTCCACGAAGGCCAGCGCCGCTATCTCGAATCGCTGAACGCATATGCGCGGTCGATCGTGCAGCCGGCCGGGCGGCCGGAAGTGGACGCCGTGTACGGCATTCCGCCGACCGTCGCGATCGAGCAGCGGCTGTCGCGCGGCGGCCGCAAGAGCACGGTCGCGACCACGTCCGAGGTGTGGCACTTCCTGCGGTTGCTGTACGTGAAGCTCGGGCTCCAGCATTGCATTCACGACGGCACGCCGGTCACGTCGCAAACCGTCGAATCGATCGCCGCGCAACTGCTGCGCGATCATCGCGGCGAACACGTGGGCTTTCTCGCACCGCTCGTCGTGAACCGCAAGGGCGTCTACACCGATCTCGCGAAGTGGGCGAAAGCGCGCGGCAGCACGCATCTGCGGGTGGACGGCGAGTTCGTCCCCGTCGATCCGTGGCCGAAGCTCGACCGCTTCCGCGAACATACGATCGAGCTGCCGGTCGCCGATATCGTCGTGTCGCCGGACAACGAGGCCGAGCTGCGGCGCCTGCTCGACGAAACGCTGGAGCTCGGCAAGGGTGTGGTGCACCTGCTCGCGCCGCTCGACGGGCTGCACCACGCGATGCAGAACGATCATTCGACCGCGTGCGTCGGCGAGGTCAAGGTGTTGTCGGTCAAGCGCGCGTGCCCGGTGTGCGGCACGAGCTACCCGGAACTCGATCCGCGGATGTTCTCGTACAACAGCAAGCACGGCTGGTGCACGACCTGCGTCGGCACCGGCGTCACGCTCACGCGCGAACAGCGCGCCGCTTACGACGACACGCTACTCGCCGGCGACGATCGCGGCCGCGAGCAAACCTTGCCGTCGGACGAGCAGGAACCGGAAGGCGTCGGCAACGAGCCGTGCCCGGATTGCGGCGGCACGCGCCTGAACCCGTCCGCGCGTGCGGTCACGTTCGATGCGCATCCGATCGTCGAGGTCGCGCAGTGGACGGTGTCCGACACGCGCCGCTGGATCGATGCGCTCGAATTGACCGGCCGCGACGCGCAGATCGCGCGCGACATCGTCAGCGAGATCGGCAGCCGCCTCGCGTTTCTCGAGGAAGTCGGGCTCGGCTATCTGAGCCTCGATCGCGCGGCGCCGAGCCTGTCGGGCGGCGAAGCGCAGCGGATCCGGCTCGCCGCGCAGCTCGGCAGCAACCTGCAGGGCGTGTGCTACGTGCTCGACGAGCCGACGATCGGCCTGCATCCGCGCGACAACCAGATTCTGCTCGACGCGCTGCGCAAGCTCGGCGACAAGGGCAACACGCTCGTCGTCGTCGAGCACGACGAGGACACGATTCGCCGCGCCGACCACATCATCGACGTCGGCCCGGGCGCCGGCAAGCGCGGCGGCACGCTGGTCGCCGAGGGTGCGGTCGCCGACCTGGCAGCGCAGCCGGATTCGGTCACGGGCCGGTTGCTTGCGCACCCGATGACGCACCCGCTGCAACCGCGCCGCGCGGTGAGCGTGGCCGGCAAAAAGGGCGCAGCGGCGGTGCCGGACGGCTGGCTTACGGTCCATCGCGCGACGCTGCACAACCTGCGCGACGTCACCGTCGGCATTCCGCTCGCGCGGCTCGTCGCAGTGACGGGCGTCAGCGGGTCGGGCAAGTCGACGCTCGCGCGCGACGTGCTGATGACGAACCTGCTCGACGCGGTCGGCCGTTCGGTGCTGTCGTCGCCGGCCACGCGCCGCGCGCGCAAGGCCGCGCAGCAGGACGCGCCTGCCACGAACCGGCGTTCGAGCGTGCTCGCGCGCAGCGTGCCGCGGCCGTCGCTCGACGTCACGCATGGATGGCAGGGTTGCGAATCGCTGAGCGGCTGGGAGCAGATCGACCGCGTGCTCGAAGTCGACCAGACGCCGATCGGCAAGACGCCGCGGTCGTGTCCGGCCACGTACATCGGCGTGTGGGACACGATCCGCAAGCTGTTCGCCGATACGCTCGAAGCGCGGGCGCGCGGCTATAGCGCGTCGCGTTTCTCGTTCAACACCGGCGACGGGCGATGCCCGGCGTGTGAAGGCCAAGGCGTGCGCACGATCGGAATGAGCTTCCTGCCCGATGTGAAGGTGCCGTGCGACGTGTGCCACGGACAGCGCTTCAATCCGGAAACGCTCGCGGTTACGTGGCGCGGCCGGAACATCGGCGACGTGCTGACGATGGAAATCGACGAAGCGGTGGAGTTCTTTGCGCCGATTTCGAACATCGCGCATCCGCTGCAGCTGATGAAGGACGTCGGTCTCGGCTATCTGACGCTCGGTCAGCCGTCGCCGACGCTGTCCGGCGGCGAGGCGCAGCGGATCAAGCTCGTCACCGAGCTGACGAAGGTGCGCGACGACATCACGCGGCGCGGGCAGAAGGCGCCGCACACGCTGTACGTGCTCGACGAGCCGACGGTTGGCCTGCACATGGCCGACGTCGCGAAGCTGATCCGCGTGCTGCACCGGCTGGTGGACGGCGGTCATAGCGTCGTCGTGATCGAGCACGATCTCGACGTGATCGCGGAAGCCGACTGGATCATCGATCTCGGTCCGGAAGGCGGCGTGGGCGGCGGCACGATCGTCGCGGCGGCGCCGCCGGAAGGGCTCGTGCAGGTGAAGGCGAGCCATACCGGGCAGGCGCTGAAGCCGGTGCTGGCACGAACGGCGAGCGCAGACGTCGAGGCGGAGCGGCAGGGCGCGGCGCGGGTCGGCTGAACGCGGGCGCGTGCCGTGCAGCGAGCGGTGTACGGCATGCGGCCCCGATGTCGGATCAGCCCGGTTCGGGCATCGGGGCCGCGCATCGTGCGTCGCTCATGTCGCGGCCGCTCATTCCCCCTTCACGCCGATCGTCTCGATGATGGTCTCCAGTTGCGGGCTCATCGGCAGATTGAGGCTCACACCCGATGGAAGCGGGCGCAGGAACCAGCGCTTGTATTGACGCGCGATTTCGCCGTCGAGGGCCAGCTCCTGGAACGTGCTTTTCACGACCTGCGCGAGCTGCGGATCATCCTTGCGAAACATGATTCCGTACGGGTCGTAGGACAGAAAGTCGCCCACGACGTCGTACTGTCCGCCCTTGCCCGCATTCTCTGCGATCAGCCCATACAGCAGCACGTCGTCCGTCGCGAACGCGTCGGCGCCGCCGTTCGCGACGAGCGCGAAGCCCTGCGCATGGTCGGGCACCACCTGCAGCTGGATTCCAAGCCGGAATCGCTCGTCCAGATCGCGCAGCGCCTTCTCGTTGGTCGTACCGGCGGTCACCGCGACTTTCCGGCCCGCGAGATCGCGGAACGAGCGGATCGGCGCGCCGCGTTTCACCATCACCTTCGTGCCGGCCACGAAGATGATCGGCGAGAACGCCACGCGCTTCTGGCGCTCGAGGTTGCTCGTCGTGGAGCCGCATTCCAGATCGACCTTGCCGCTGACCACCGCGTCGATGCGGTTGTCTGACGTGACCGGCACCCAGCGGATCGTCAGGCTCCGGTTGATCGCGTCCTCGATAGACGCCACGAGCGCCTTGCACAGCTCGATCGAATAGCCGATCGGCTCGTTGCGCGCGTTCAGATACGAGAACGGGATCGACGCGTCGCGATAGCCGAGTGCGATCGTGCCGCTGCCGCGCACCTTCGCAAGCGTGCCGGTCAGTTGCGCCGGCGCGAACGGCTCGACGCGCGGCAGCGTCGATGGCGCATCTTCCGCGCGCGCGGTCGCGCCGATGGCAAGCAGGCCCGCGAGCGCGAGCGCACGCCAGAATCGCTGCATCTTCATCGCCGGGCCTCCGTCAGACTTCGGTCGGATGTGCGATCGTCGCTTCCTGTTCGGCTTCGATGCGCGCCGCGTTGGCCTCGGCTTCCGCTTCGGACATAAGCTGGCCTTCCCACTTCGCGACGACCGCGCTGGCAATCGAGTTGCCGACCGCGTTGGTGGCCGAGCGTCCCATGTCGAGGAACGTATCGACGCCGAGAATCAGCAGCAGCCCGGCTTCGGGCAGCCCGAACTGGTGCAGCGTGGCCGCGATAACGACGAGCGAGGCGCGCGGCACGCCGGCCATCCCCTTCGATGTCAGCATCAGCACGAGCAGCATCGTGATCTGCGTGCCCAGCGACAGATGGATGTTGTACGCCTGCGCGATGAACAGCGACGCGAACGTGCAGTACATCATCGAGCCGTCGAGGTTGAACGAATAACCCATCGGCATTACGAAGCTGGAGATTTTGCGTCGCACGCCGAACCGGTCGAGCGCGTCGAGAATCTTCGGATACGCGGCTTCGGAGCTGGCCGTCGCGAACGACAGCATGAACGCTTCCTTGATCAGCACCAGCAGCTTGAACACTCTGCGCCCGAGGAACGCGAACCCGGCACAGACGAGCAATGCCCAGAGCAGGAACAGGCTCACGTAGAAGTCGCCCATGAACACCGCGAACTTCAGCAGCACCGACAACCCATTGACCGCGACGGTCGCGGCCATCGCCGCCATCACCGCGAGCGGCGCAAGCTTCATCACGTAGCCGGTGATCTTCAGCATCACGTGCGACAGCTGGTCGATCGCGGCGATCAGGATCTTGCCGCGGTCGCCCAGCGCGGCGAGCGCCACGCCGAAGAACATCGAGAACACGACGATCTGCAGGATTTCGTTATTCGCCATCGCCTCGGCGAACGACTTCGGCACCATGTGGCCGACGAAGTCCTTCAGCGTGAACTTCGACGTCGCAAGGTTCGCCGATGCGCCGATGTCCGGCAGCGGCAGGCCGAGATTGTCGCCGGGCCGCAGCAGGTTCGCCATCAGCAGCCCGAGCAGCAGCGAGACCAGCGACGCGGTGACGAACCAGCCGAACGCTTTCACGAACACGCGCCCGACCGAAGCCGCGTCGCCCATGTGCGCGATGCCGACGACGAGCGTCGAGAACACGAGCGGCCCGATCACCATCTTGATCAGCCGCAGGAACACGTCGGACACGAGCGAGATGTACCCGGCGATTTCGGCGGCGGCCTTCTTGTCGGGAAAGCTCGTGAAGATCATGTAGCCGATCACGATGCCTGCCACCATCGCGATCAGGATCCAGACGGCTGCTGCATTCTTTTTCCGCATCGTGAGCCTCCCATGCACCGGTTTCGCCATCGGGGATGGAAGGACGATACAGGACCAGAATGGCGATGAACAGTGCAACCGGGGCCGGGTTTGCGCTAGCGCCGGGGCGACGCCGATCGGGCGACGGCGAATGCGAGGGTGGCGCTTCGGGCCCGGCATCGGCGCAACCCGATACCGGTTTGTGCGGAGCAGCACGCCGGCTGTTCGACTGCTGGCGAGTCGACTGTGCGCGTCACGTCGGCGCCGCCTGAGTCCCGTAAAGCGCACGCGCAGCCCCGGGCGCCTGGCGTCGCCCGATTACCGCAGGTACGGTCGCATCGCTGGAGCCAGCGATACCGATGCCGGAGCAACGACAGCCGCAGTCGCATGCTCGCGTGGCACGCGAACCGCACCTCATCGCAATGGCAGCCAGAGCGGGCCGTCCCACCCTTTGAGCGCATCCAGGAACGCCTTCAGCTTCGACGGCATGAACCGCCGTGTCGGATAAACGGCATGAACGAATATTTCCGGCGAGGACCAGGCCGGCAGCACGCGCACGAGTTTTCCCGTCGCGATATGCGGGTCGCAATAGTTCGACGGAAGCAGCGCGATGCCGTGCCCACGAAGCGCAAATGCACTGACGACGTGAAAGTCGCGCGCGGCCACCGGCCCCGTCAGATGCACCTTCACCGATTTCCGGCCGTTGACGAGATGCCACTCCGTCTCGTTGTTGCGCGCGTTCATCATCACGCACGCATGTCGCGCGAGATCGTCGGGCCGCGACGGCAGCGCGTGCGCTCGCGCGTATTCCGGCGACGCGACCAGATACCGGACGCTCCGGCCGATCCGTTGCGCGACGAGGCTCGAGTCCTGCAAGTCACCGAAGCGGATCGCGACGTCGATGTTTTCGGCGATCAGGTCGAGAAACGCGTTCGTGAAGTAGAGATCCACATGGATGTGCGGATAGGCGCTCAGAAACGACGACAGGAAATCGTAAAACGGTTCCTGCTCGAGCATCACCGGGCCGGAGATGCGAAGCAGGCCTTCGGGCTTCTTCTGCGTTTCGGTGATCACGCGCTCCGCGTCGTAGAGGTGAGTCAGCGGCTCGCTGCACGCGTCGAAATACGCGCGGCCCTGCGCGGTCAGGCTCAGCTTCCGGGTGGTCCGCTGCAGCAGCGTCGCGCCCAGACGCTCCTCGAGCGCCGTCACTTTGCGGCTGACCGTCGAGACCGGCATTCCAAGGGCATGCGCCGCCCGGCTGAAGCTTCCCAATTCCACTACCCGGACAAAGACGGCGATGTCGTTCAGATTGGCCAGTTCGCTCTTGTGGGATTTTTGCATGGATGGAAAAGTCATTTCAGACATTCCAGTCTAATCAAAAATCGCGCCGAGGACGACACTTCTCTCCACGCAGTCCCACAACCCCAAGGAGAGCAATCATGGCTAACAAAGTCGTCGTCATTACCGGTGCTTCCAGCGGAATCGGTGAAGCCACCGCCAAGCGCCTCGCGTCAAACGGCGCCACTGTCGCGCTGGCCGCACGCAGGCTGGAAAATCTCGAACGCATCGCGACGGAAATCCGGGAAAAGGGCGGTAATGTATCCGTCCATCAGGTCGACGTGACAGACCAGGCGCAGGTCAATCGCCTCGTCGCCGATGTCGTGTCGCAACACGGGCGCCTCGACGTAATGGTGAACAACGCCGGACTGATGGCGATCGCGCCGTTGTCGTTGCGCAAGACCGACGAATGGGATCGGATGATCGACATCAACATCAAGGGTCTCCTGTACGGCGTCGCGGCCGCGTTGCCGGTTTTCGAAAATCAGGAATCCGGCCATTTCGTCAATATCGCGTCGGTCGTCGGGCTGAAGGTCTTCAGCCCCGGCGGTACCGTGTATTCGGGCACGAAGTTCGCGGTCCGGGCCATTTCGGAAGGCTTGCGTCACGAAGTCGGCGGCAAGATCCGCACGACCGTGATTTCACCGGGAGCGATCGACACGGAGCTGAAGTTCGGCTCGGGGCACGACGAGAGCCGCGACTTCGTCGTCGATTTCTACAAGATGGCGATTCCGGCCGATGCCATCGCGCAGGCTATCGCGTATGCGATCGAGCAGCCGCCTTCGGTCGACGTCAACGAGATCGTGATTCGTCCCACCGTGCAGGATTTCTGAGGTTGCGCATGTCGTCCATCCTTTCCCGACATGCGGGTCACCATGGCAACTGCTGAACCGCTGTTGCGGATTGGCCGTGCACGCGCGATGCCCGGCGCGCGTGCCGGCCAACCCGGATCGGACATGCATGAATCCATGTTGACGATCGATGTCACCGTCAAGGATTTCCACCGCGCGGGGCAGGCGGGCCCGCTGGATAAGGGCGTTCCTGCCACTAACCGGGGCCATCGCTGGCGGCGGCGAGAAGCGGCACGATCAGGTCGCTGATCGGCGTCGGAATGCCGTGAATTCGTCCGTATCGCTGCACGACTCCATTTCGGCAATCCCATTCGAGCGGGCGATTGCCCTGCCGATCGGCGAGAATCGACGTCCCCAAATCTGGCGGGAAACGATGGAACGCGTCGACGATCTCGCGGGGCACTTCATCGCCGAGCTTCGCACCTTCCGCGCGGGCGACCTCGAGACATTCCCGCAGGTACGCAAGCGCCAGTTCGGTGATGTCGCTTCGCGAGAACATGCCGGCGCGGCGGCCGGTCAGCACCATGAGGCCCGCCACCGCGTTCTGCAACAGCTTGCGCCACGCGAGCGAGATGAAATCTTCCGCAACCTCGACCGAGCATCGCGTGCCCCGCAACGCCGAGATCACCGCGTTGCTCGCCGGCGTGTCGGGCAGAGTGACGCGCGGTTCGCCGCGCAACCACACCGACGCGTCCGCTTCGCGTTGCGCGGGAAACCAGACCACCGATGGCACCACCGCAGCGCCGACCGAATACGGCGCGAACGCGGCTGCTTGCTCGACGCCGTTTTGCAGCACGCAGACGACGGAGTTCGCATCGCATAGCGCGGGGAGCCACGACGCCGCGCTCGCGACCTGCGTCGATTTGACTGCCACGAATACAACGTCGAACCGCTCGTCGATCGCTTGCGGATCTGTCAGCACGGGCCCGGGCACGACGATCTCGCCGCCGTCGAAGCGCAACGTCAGCCGCTCGTGCGCCGAGCGGCCGCAGATCGCCGGCGTGCGGCCGGCTTCATGAAGCGCCGCGGCAATGGTCGTGCCGATTGCACCCGGCCCGACGATGGCGACGCTGCGGTAGTCATCCTCTGTCATGGTGTTCATCCTGTCCGTTGGTCCGCCAGATGCGGGCGCAGTGCGAACGCAAGCGGAAAAATCGCGAGGGCGGTCAATGCGGTCGCATACGTCGCGGCATGCACGCCGATCCGGTCGCCCAGCAAGCCGTAGAGAACAGGCGATAACGCACCGGATGCGATCGTTCCCGTATAGAAAATCGCGAACGCGCGCTCGGTGCGATCGGGCGCGGACATCTCCGGAACGGTTCCGTACAGCACCGAGGACGTGCCGTTGAGCATCATGCCGAGGATCGGCAGCAGCACCATCGTCAGCGGCAGCGGCAGATACATCACCGCGACGATGCATGCGGCCGTGCCGCCCTCCGTGAGCAGCACCGTCTTCACCACCCCCATGCGCGCGCCCAGCCAGCCGCAAACGAACTTGCCGGCCGCACCGCCAATGAACACCAGCGCGAGAGCCGTTCCGACCAATTGAGGCGACACGCCCTTCGCACCGAGCAGGAAGGGCAGAAACGTAAGCAGCCCCATGCGTACCGCCGTATCGAGCACGCCGATCGAAAACAGCGCGGGAAATCCGCTCGTGCCGGTGCGCTTGCGTGCAGTGGTCGCGTGCTCGGCGCTGGTCGTCTTCGCGGGGCCGCGCGGCACCGCGGGAAACCGGAGCGCGATGATCGCAGCCACGACGCAGCCCCATCCGGCGACGATCCATAGCGCATGACGCCACGGCATCATCGTCGCGAACAGCGAGATGGCGGCCGGCAGCAAGGATTTGCCGAGGTCGCCGGAAAAATTGTAGATGCTCAGCGGGCCCCGTGCGTCGCGGCCATAGGTGCGCGAGATCGCGCCCGAAGCGATCGGATGCTGCGTGCTCGACCCTGCGCCCGAAATCGCCAGCGCGACGCACAAACCGAGCAGCCCGCCCGACAGGCCGGCGAGCGCATAGCCGAGCGCGGCGAGCAGCGTGCCGGCGGCGAGCGGCGCGCGGCTGCCGAGACGTTGTGCGACACGCCCCGCAGGCAACTGCAGCGCCGCCATCGTGCCGGCATACACGCCGCGCAGAATCGCCAACGCAGCGAAGTCGAGGCCGAACTCCGACTGCCATACGGGTAGCAGCGCGTAAATCATGTCCGTGTAGCCGTCGTGGATCGCGTGCGCGACGCAGGACAACCACAGTACGCGCGGTCGTGACGACGTGGTGTCCGGTGTCGCGGAAGGGGAAAAAACCGGCAAGCTCATCGTCGTTCTCTCCGCACGAGTTGCTGACGTAAGCCGCTCGTGGTTTGGTTTTCAGGCTGGGACGGTCAATTCTATGGCCGACGTGGCGGCCACTTCAATTGAGCTAAAATCGCGTCAACAGAGAGAAAAAGTCACGTCATGAACGAAAGCCCCGATGCGAAGAACCGGGACCAGCTCCCTCCGCTGAACGCATTGCGCGCTTTCGATGCGGTTGCGAGGCACGGCAGCTTCGCTGGCGCGGCGGCGGAATTGCACGTGACGCATTGGGCCGTCGGAAAACAGATCAGATTGCTGGAGAACTGGTTCGGCCTGCCGTTGTTCGACCGTCGTCCGCGCGGTGTCGTGCTGACCGACGAAGGCGCCGCATTGCTGAACGACGTCAGCCACGCGTTCGAGCGCCTCGGCAGCGCAGCGGTGCGGCTGCGCCACAACACGGCTACGCACCGGATCTCGGGCATCGTGCGCGTGAACGTGCCGATGAGCTTCGCGCTGTGCTGGCTGCTGCCGCGCCTCGCCGATTTCCATTCGCAATACCCGGACATCGACGTGAGGGTGTCGACGACGTCGCGCAAGCTGCGCTATGTCGCCGACGCTTTCGATATCGGGGTTCGGTCCGGCCCGGAGCAAGGGGCTGGTATCGAATCGCGCCCGCTGATGCCCGACTTGCGCGTGCCTGCCTGCAATCCCGTATTGCTGCGCAAGCAGCCGATACAGACGGCGGCCGACTTGCGCCATCACACGCTGCTGCATTCGGCCACGACGCGCTCCGCGTGGACACACTGGTTGAAGGAAGCGGGCGCCGCCGATCTGCGGCCGGCGCGCGACGTCGAATTCGATCACGTGAATCTTCAGCTGGGTGCTGCGATCGAAGGCCTCGGCGTGGCGCTGGCGTCGTTGCCGCTGATCGGCCGCGACCTGGCGGAGGGGCGGCTCGTATGTCCGCTCGCGTCGCCGGTCTGGCGTGCCGACGATTACATGTTGGTGACGAACGCCGATCGCGCCGACGATGCCGCAGTGTCCGTGTTCGCCCGGTGGATCGAACGCGCGGCGAGCCAGGAGGCCGGGCACGCGCCGGCATGAATCCACGCGCCACCGCTCGAGTGCGCAGCGGATCGCCTGTTTGCGGCCACGGCGACAGACGTTCAACCGCACTGGTCCGCAGCGTCCGCAAACCCGCCCGCCCCGCCTAAGCGAAATACGGTTGCAGCACGCGCTCGATCCAGTCCATGAACGCCCGCACGCGCGGCGACAGATTGCGCCGATGGGCGACGACGAGTGACGCCGCGAGCGGCTCCGGGCGCAGCGCCGGCAGCACCTCGACCAGCGCACCGCTTTCGATGTGACTCGCGATCCCCGAATATCCGGCCTGGATCAACCCGAGACCGGCAAGCCCGGCCGCATGATAGGTCTGCACGTTGTTGACCTGCATCGCGCTCGGCAACGCGAGCGTCGCATAGCCGTCGCCGGTCGGATATTCCCAGCCGGGATGCCGCGCGCCGAGTGTCAGCGTGTAGTGAACCATCCGGTGGCCGTGGGCGAGCAGATCGTCGAGCGTATGCGGCACGCCATACCGCGCCAGATACCCGGGGCTCGCCGCATTGATCATCCGCAGCCGGCCCAGCGGCCGCGCAATCAGTGTCTCGTCCACGATCGGCCCCAGACGGATCACGCAATCGAACCCTTCCTGCACGAGATCGACACGCCGATCGGTGCTCGACAACTCCAGTTCCAGCTCCGGATGCGCGGCCATCAGTTGCGGCAGCGCGGGCACCACGACGCTGCGTGCGAGCTCGGTCGGCATGTCGACGCGCAGTCGTCCGCGCACGCGCGTGCCGTCGCCGGAGAACATCGATTGCAGTTCCTGCACCTCGGCCAGCAGATCGCGAGCACGTGAATAGAACGCGCGGCCGTCTTCGGTCAACTGCACGCTGCGCGTCGTCCGGTGCAACAGCGCGGCGCCGACGTCGCGCTCGAGGGTGCGGACCACCATCGACACACGGCCTTTCTGGATGCCGAGGCTTTCGGCCGCCCGCGTGAAGCTCGACATTTCGGCGACTCGGGCAAAGATCAACAGCGCGTCGAGATTTTGCATTGTTCACTCGAAGAGTAACAGTACGTTCAATCGATCATCATTTATAACTCAGTTGCGGCTCGGTAGAGTGCCTTTCGATGTCGTCGCCCGACGACAACCTGAGCGAAAGGACGCAACCATGACGCAACACACCTCGCCGGCCAAAACGGCCGTCGTCTATCACTCCGGCTATGGGCATACCGCACGAATGGCCGCGGCGGTCGCCGAAGGCGCCGGCGCCGCGCTCGTCGCGATCGACGCCGACGGCAACATTGCGGACAACGCATGGGACACGCTCGCGAGCGCGGACGCGATCGTGTTCGGCTCGCCGACGTACATGGGCGGCCCGAGCTGGCAGTTCAAGAAATTCGCAGACGCGTCGTCGAAGGCGTGGTTCGAAGGCGCGTGGCGCAACAAGATCTTCGGCGGCTTCACGAACAGCGCGAGCATCAACGGCGACAAGCTGAACACGCTCGAGTACTTCGTGCTGCTGGCCGGGCAGCACGGCGGCATCTGGGTGAGCATGGACATCAAGCCGGCGAACCTGAAGGCGTCGCTGCGTGACGACCTGAACCGCATGGGCTCCTATATCGCGCCGATGGCGCAGACGCCGGCCGATGCGTCGCCTGACGAGATGTCGCCGGGCGACCTCGAGACCGCCCGCCGCTATGGCGCACGCGTCGCGATGATCGCCGGACAGTTTCGCGCAGCGCAAGCCCGGCTCGGCTGAAATCCCGCGCATTCGGCGTGCCGGCGCGCGCGCCGCTGCATCCTTTTATACGATCCTGATGGACACGGTCATGAAATACAAGCAACTGGGCCGCACGGGCCTGTACGTCTCCGAACTGTGCCTCGGCACGATGACATTGGGCGGCAATGCCGACGCCGGCATGTGGGCGGCGATCGGTTCGGTCGGCCAGGACGACGCGACGAAACTCATTGGCCGCGCGCTTGCCGCGGGCATCAACTTCATCGACACGGCCGACGTCTACTCGTTCGGCGAATCCGAACGCCTCGTCGGGCAGGCGCTGCGCGACATCGGCGTGCCGCGCGGCGAAGTCGTGCTGGCAACGAAGACGGCCGGCGCGATGGGTCCGAAGCCCAACGACCAGGGCGCATCGCGCGGGCACATCATGGATTCGGTGCAGAGAAGCCTGGAACGGCTGCAGGTCGACCATATCGACCTCTATCAGATCCATGCGAACGATTCCGTCACGCCGCTCGAGGAAACGCTGCGTGCGCTCGACGACCTGACGCGCCAGGGCCTGGTTCGCTATGTCGGTGTGTCGAACTGGCGCGCCGGCAAGATCGGCAAGGCGCTCGGGCTGAGCCAGGCGCTGCACGCGACGCGTTTCGAAACGCTGCAGGCCTATTATTCGATCGCGGGGCGCGACGTGGAGCGCGAACTGGTGCCGCTCGCGCTCGAAGAGCAGTTGGGGATGCTTGTCTGGTCGCCGCTTGCCGGCGGATTGCTGTCGGGCAAATTCGGTCCGGGCGCACCGTCCGCCGAAGGTTCGCGGCGCAGCCGTTTCGACTTTCCGCCGGTCGACCTCGAGCGTGCGTGGCCATGCGTGGCCGAGATGCGCGCCATCGCCGACGCGCGACGCGTGTCGGTCGCGCGGATCGCGCTTGCGTGGCTGCTCGCGAAGCCGCATGTCACGAGCGTCATCGTCGGCGCCAAACGGGTCGACCAGCTCGAAGACAACCTCGGCGCGGTCGATGTCGCGCTGACCGACGACGAGCTTGCACGTCTGGACGCCGTGAGTGCATTGCCGCCGAGCTATCCGGGCTGGATGATCGATCGGCAGGAAGCAGCCAGACGGCCGCCGGCTTTTACGGGCGGGCGTCGCGTTGAAGCGTGAGCGGTGACGTCACGTGCGCCCGTGATGCGGCGTGCGGCAACGCGCAATGTCGAAGCGACGCGCGGCCGCGCATGACGGCCTGCTGTCCGATGTTTGCGCGCGCGCCGGTGCCCGGCAGCCCGGCGGCCGGGCGAGCATGTTTGCGGCGCCCCTGCGGTGTAGCGACAGGCGTGCGCCGCTCCGCCGGTGCGCACCATCTCCGCGATTTGGCGTGGCGCATCGACCGCAGCGGCGCGAAGCATCTTTTTGCGTCCGGTACGCTCGCACGGCGCCCAGGGACGAATCCGGACGACCGTCGTCGCGACGTCATCCTCAATAGGATAAAAAATAGCATATTGAATCTGCGATGCTCATGAACTAAGTTCCTCAAGGCCGATACCAAAGCGGCTGGCAAATCGACCGGTACGTGCCTTTGCATATGATTCCGTATTTCATATGGCGCGGCATCGATCCCACGGGCGGAGACCGCGCCCCGTCGACACGCCGACACACAAAACGGATCGCCCACGATCCCCAACGGAGACACCACTGATGAGCAGCGTTACCAATCCCGGCGCCCGCGCAGGCGCCGCGCCTTTCTTTTCGAAGGAAGCGACCATCGCGCCGCCGGGCTTTTCGCGATGGATGGTGCCGCCGGCCGCGCTGGCCGTGCATCTGTGCATCGGCCAGGCCTACGCGTTCTCGGTCTTCAACGGTCCGCTCACGAAAGTGATCGGCATCGCCGAATCCGCCCCCGACGACTGGTCGCTTACCACGCTCGGCTGGATCTTTTCGCTGTCGATCTTCTTCCTCGGGCTTTCCGCGGCGTTCGCCGGCAAGTGGCTCGAGCGCGTCGGCCCGCGCCGCACGATGTTCACGGCCGCGTGCTGCTTCGGCGGCGGTTTCCTGATTTCCGCGCTCGGCGTGAAACTGCACCAGATCATGTTGCTGTACATCGGCTACGGCGTGGTCGGCGGCATCGGGCTCGGGCTCGGCTATGTTTCGCCGGTGTCGACGCTGATCCGCTGGTTTCCCGACCGCCGCGGAATGGCGACCGGGATGGCGATCATGGGCTTCGGCGGCGGTGCGATGATCGCCGCGCCGCTGTCGGTCGCGCTGATGAATCATTTCAAGAGCGCGTCGAGCGTCGGCGTCGCCGAGACGTTCGTCGTGCTCGGCATCGCGTACTTCATCTCGATGTCGATCGGCGCGCTCGCGATCCGCGTGCCGCCTGCCGGGTGGAAGCCGGCAGGCTGGACGCCGCCCGCGGTGACGAAGCACAAGATGATCACGTCGAATCACGTGCACATCGACCAGGCGCTGAAGACGCCGCAGTTCTACCTGATCTGGCTGGTGCTGTTCCTGAACGTGACGGCCGGAATCGGCATCATCGGGCAGGCATCGGTGATGATCCAGGAGAGCTTCAAGGGTGCGGTCAGCGCCGCGGCGGCGGCCGGCTTCGTCGGTTTGCTGTCGCTGTTCAACATGGGCGGGCGCTTCGTGTGGGCGTCGGCGTCGGACTGGGTCGGACGCAAGAACACGTACTTCATCTTCTTTGCGCTGGGCGCCGTGCTGTACTTCTGCGTGCCGCTCTTCGCCGCGTCCGGGCAAATCGCGCTGTTCGTGCTGACGTTCTGCCTGATCCTGTCGATGTACGGCGGCGGATTTGCGACGGTGCCCGCGTATCTGGCGGACATGTTCGGCACCGCGTACGTCGGCGGCATTCATGGGCGGCTACTGACGGCGTGGGCCGCGGCCGGTATTGCCGGGCCCGTGCTCGTCAACTACATCCGCGCATATGAAGTCGCGCACGGTGTCGTGAAAGCGGATGCATACACGATGACGGTTCACATCATGGCGTCGCTGCTCGTGATCGGCTTCATCTGCAACCTGTTCGTGAAGCGCGTCGACGAGCGCCATCACATGACCGATGCACAGCTCGACGCGGGCAAATAAATTCTGGAGACGCGAGAATGAATGAAACGGTTGCTTCGATGCGCCCGACCAACAAGGCGGTGCTTGCCGTGTTCTGGCTGTATGTGCTGGTTCCGCTCGCGTGGGGCGTCGTGAATACGATCACGACCGCGATGAAGCTGTTCGGCTGAAAGCGGCAAGGATGTACGTGCCGCGGCGGTGCGTGCACGCGGAAGGCGGCGCGCGCCGCCTCAACGGCCATGCCGGTTGGACCGCGATGTACCGCACTGCCTTCTACGGGCGCAACGCGAACCGGCGCACCGCGCCGCGACGCCATCTTTTGACGGGAATGACATGAAACGGCAGATTGGCCTGATCGGCGTGGGGCTGATGGGGCACGGGATTGCGCGCAACGTGCTGAAGCACGGTTATCCGCTCACGGTCGTCGAACATCCGGGCAATCAGCCGCTCGACGAACTGCTGCGCGGCGGCGTACGGACGGTGCGAACCGCGCGCGAACTGGCCGCGCAGGCGGACGTCGTCATCCTTTGCGTGACGGGCTCCCCTGAAGTGGAAGCGGTCCTGACCGGTGACGACGGCGTGTTGGCGGGGCTGAAGAACAATGCGATCGTCGTCGACTGTTCGACCGCCGTTCCCGAATCGACCGTTCGGATGGCGCGGCTTGTCGAAACGGCAGGCGGGCGCTTCGCCGACGCGCCGATGACGCGCGGCGCGCGGGAAGCGCACGAGGGCCGGTTGAACCTGCTGGTCGGCGCGGCGCCCGCGTTGTTCGAGGAGATCAGGCCCGTGCTCGCGTGCTTCGCCGAAAACATCACGCGCGTGGGCGACGTCGGTGCGGGCCACAGCATGAAGCTTCTGCACAACTATGTTTCGCTCGGCACCATCGCGCTGCTGTCGGAAGCCGTCGCGTGCGCGAAACGCGCGGGCGTGGACGTCGCGGTGCTCGCCGACGTGCTCGCCAACGGCGGTGGCGGCGGCGCCGCACTGAACCGGCTGCGTCCGTTCCTGGAAAGCGGCGACGCATCGGCGTTGCCGTTCCATATGGCGAACGCGCTGAAAGACTTGTCGTACTACTCGGCGATGGCCGACGGCGTCGATGCGGCTCATGCTATCGCGGCGGCCGTCACGGATACGTATCGCGACGCCGTTGCCGGCGCCGGCGCGCATTGTCCCGTGCTGAAATTGTCCGATGTGCTGATGGCGGCGCACACGCACGACGCGCGCGCGTCGTCCTGAGCGGGTTCGCGTCCACCGGCGCGCTGCTGATCGCGCGCGCCGCGATCAGCGCGGCGGCGCGACCGACGCGCCGGTGATCCCGTGCCGCCGCAGCGAATCCGCGACGAAGCCCGACGCCTTCATCTCCTCGACGAACTCGCCGAGAAACGCTGCAGCCGCTGCGCCGCGGCTCTTCGGCACGCCCATCGCCTGACGGATCACCATGAAGCGCTCGTCGAGCAGGCGCAGTCCCGAAGTGTTCGCCGCGTCGGCTTCGAGTTGCTGCTTGACGCCCGCGGCGACTTCAAGCTGCTGTTCGACGAACGTCGGCACGACCGCCTGCGACGTTGGTGCGCGTACGATCTGCGCGGCCTTCAGTTCGCGCGTGAGGAACAGGTCGTACGCGCTGCCCTTGCCGACGGCCACGCGATTGTGCGGTTGATCGACGTCCGCATTGGTGCGGATCGGCGATGCGTCGCGCACGAGATAGAAGCCCTCGATCAGCACGTACGGCTCGGTGAACGCGACGGTCTCGCCGCGCAGCGGATCCACTGCGAAGAAGCCGAAATCAGCGCGCTCGTCGGTCAGCGCCTGCACGGATTTGCCGGCCGCATCGAACACCACGAGTTCGAGCTCGGACGACAACCGCTCGGCGAACGCACGCGCCAGGTCGATCGACACGCCGAATGGCTCGCCGGTTGCAGCGTCGCGATTCGCGAGGATCGGGTTGCCGAGGTTGATCGACGCGCGCAGCTTGCCGGTCGGCGTGAATGCGGAGAGGACGGAAGGATCGATGGGCATGGAGACACTCATGAAGATCGAATGCGCCGGTGCGCTCGGCACGCGGCGGCCGAGGTTTCATGCGGAGATGCGAGCGGACGTTTTCGGTGCTCGCCGAAAGGAAATCGCAAGCACCGCCGGACGTGACCGGCGGTAGTGCGCCCGGATATCGGTTCGTCTCCGCTGCGATTACTTTACTGCGACTTCCGTGTGCACGACCTGCGGCGGGCTTTTGAAGAACGGCCCGGCCAGCTGCCGCCACGCCTGGAAGTCTTCCGATTGCCGGAAATGCACGATGTGGTCGTCGACGGTGTCCCACTTGACGACGAGCAGGTAGCCGCCGCTGCGCTCGATCACGCGGTGCAGTTCGGCGCCGCCGCAGCCGCGCGCACGGGCAAAGAGCGGGAGCGCCTGACGAACCGCTGCTTCGAACGGCTCGGCCTGCGACGGATCGATTTCGAGCGATGCCATTTCCAGAATCATGGATGCTATTCCCGGGGTGTGAATGATGCGGACTGTTCGCGATGCGACGCGCGCATCGGTCGGCGTCTCGCCACGATACCGGAAGTCGGGATCGCGCGCCCGCGAGACCGGTTCCAGCGATGCCGCTGCCGTCCCGCGAGCCGTCCGCCAACTCGTGCGCATTCGCGTTTTCCCCTATGTGGAATGACGCCGCGCAGGCCGATGTCACAGAGGCGGCGATAACAATCCGAGGCCAGCCATGACGATATCCGCGACAAACGGAACAAACGACACACCGCCGGCAACCATCGCCGAAGCCGCACCCGATTACGCCGTCGCGCCAGCGACGGTCCTGCTGGTCGACGACGAACCGGCCGTGTTGTCCGCGCTCAAGCGGGTGCTGCGGCCCGCGCGTTACGACGTCGTCACCGCCGAAAGCGGCGAAGCCGCGCTCGAACTGCTTGCATCGAAGGAAGTCGACCTGATCGTGTCCGACATGCGCATGCCGAACATGAGCGGCGCCGCGTTTCTTTCCCGCGTGCGTGCGCTGTACCCGGACACGATGCGGATCCTTCTGACCGGCTATTCGGACATCGCGTCGATCGTCGAAGCCGTCAACGACGGCGGCGTGTATCGCTACCTGAACAAGCCGTGGGACGACCACGACCTGCTGATGACGCTCGAGCAGGCGCTCGAACAGCGGCGCTTGCGCGGTGAAGCCGCCCGGCTCGCCGCGTTGACGGAAGCGCAGAACGAAACGCTGCGCCGTTTCAACACCGAACTCGAAACGCAGGTGCGCGCGCGCACGGACGAGCTCGGGCAAACCGTGATGTTCCTCGAGGCGGCGCAGCACGACCTGAAAAGCAGTTTCACCGCGATGGTTCAGGTCTGCGCGAGCATGATCGAAATGCGCTGCGGATCCGCAAGCGGTCATGCGATGCGCGTCGGCGAAATCGCGCGCCAGCTCGCGCTGGCGGCCGGGATGAGCACGCTGCACGCGCAGGACGTCTATTACGCGGGGCTGCTGCATGGAATCGGCAAGCTGTCGCTGCCGGACGAACTGCTGCACAAGCCGCTCGTCAAGATGACGACGGACGAACACAGCCTGTTCCAGCAGCATCCGCTGCGTGCGCAGATGGTGCTCACGCCGGTCGCGCAACTGCACAAGGTCGCGTCGATCGTGCTGCACCAGTACGAGCGGTTCAACGGCCGCGGCACGCCGGACGGGCTCGCGGGCGACGCGATTCCGCTCGGCTCGCGGATCGTCGCGATCGCGCGTGACTTCGAGGGGCTGCGCAACGGCGAGATCGGTGCGCCGCATTCGGTCGAGCAGGCGATCGACGTGCTGCGTTCGCAGGCCGGCGTGCGCTACGACCCGGTGCTCGTCGCGTGCTTCGTCGAACTGATGCGCAACCCGGCGCGCCTCGGCATCGCCGCATCCGTCGCGGAGATACGGTCCGCGCAACTGCGCGAAGGGATGCAGCTTGCCGACGATCTGCGCACGCATCGCGGCGTCCTGCTGATGACGAAGGGCAGCGTGATGTCGGCGCATCAGATCGAACTCGTACGTCGCTTCGAGGCGCGTGAAGGGACGCCGTTCGACATTCTCGTGCTGACCGGTGCGGCTGCTGCGGCGCAGGCTCACGCACCGTCCGGCGCTTCGCCCGGCTGACGTCGCGCCGCGCGGCCGTTGCATCCGACCGACGACCCGCAGTCGCAACGCGTTCATCTCGACCGGGCGCCCGATCATGCATGGCACGTACAACCCGCCGCTCGTCCTGCTGTCGCTCGTCATCGCGACGCTGGCCTCCTATACCGCACTCGATCTGGCTGCGTTCATTTCGCTGCTCGACAATCCGCGGCTCAAGCGCGCGTGGCTCGCCGGCGGCGCGGCCGCGATGGGCACCGGGATCTGGTCGATGCACTTCGTCGGGATGCTGGCGCTGTCGCTGCCGGTGCCGCTCGGCTACGCGCTGCCGGATACCGGCGCGTCGCTGGCGATCGCGGTGCTCGTGTCGTACTTTGCATTGAACGTCGTCACGCGTGCGCGCCTGAACGGCGGGCGGCTGCTGGGCGGCGGCGCGCTGATGGGCGCGGGGATCGTCGGGATGCATTACACCGGAATGGCCGCGATGCGCATGGAGCCCGGTATTCGCTACGATCCCTTGCTGTTCGCCGCATCGATCGGCGTGGCGGTGATCGCGTCGACCGCCGCGCTATGGATGGCCCAGGCGCTGCGCGCGCAACAGGCGCGCCATGCGACCGCGCAGCGCGTCGGTGCGGCGCTCGTCATGGGGATCGCGATCACGGGCATGCACTATACGGCGATGGCCGCCGCGCATTTCGCGCCGGATGCGCGATGCTCAGCCGCAAACGGGATCGATGCGCCGTGGCTCGCGACGACGATCGCGCTGTTTACGACCGCGACGCTGATCGTCACGCTGCTCGTGAGCCGCTTCGATGCGCGCACGACGTTTTTGCGCGGAATGACGGACACGCTGGAACGGCTCGTGCGGTTGCGGACCGCGGAACTGGAAACGGCGTTGCGGCGCTACGAGCAGACGACCGCGATGCTGCAGCGCACGCGCGAGAACATGGCGACCGAGATCGACGAACGCCGGGCGGCGCAGGCCCGGCTCGAACAGGAGAAGGACGAGCAGCGGCGCCTGCTGCGTGAGCTCGAGGAAACGCACGTCCAGTTGCTGCAATCGGAAAAACTCGCGTCGATCGGTCAGCTCGCAGCCGGCGTCGCGCACGAGATCAACAATCCGATCGGCTTCATCAGCGCGAATCTCAACACGTTGAGGACGTGGGTGCGAACGCTGCTGGACGTGATCGCCGCGCACGAGGCGGCAATGCCGCAGCTCGAACCGCGGACGCGCGACACGCTGGCGGCGATGCACGGCGCGGCCGATCTCGACTACGTGCGAGACGAGATCGTGACGCTGATCGACGAATCGATCGATGGTGCGTTACGCGTACGGCGCATCGTGCAGGATCTGCGCGATTTCTCGCGGCCGGGCAGCGGCGAGTGGAGCGTCGTCGACGTGCATGCGGGGCTCGAGAGCACGCTGAACGTCGTGCACAACGAGCTGAAGTACAAGGCCGACATCGTGCGCGAATACGGCGACGTGCCGCACGTCGAATGTCTTCCGTCGCAACTGAACCAGGTGTTCATGAATCTGCTCGTCAATGCGGCGCACGCGATTCCGGCGCGCGGCGTGATCACGATCCGCACGTCGAGCGACGGCGATCAGGTGTCGATCGCGATCAGCGACACCGGAACCGGGATGACGCCCGACATCGTGCGGCGCATCTTCGATCCGTTCTTCACGACGAAGCCCGTCGGGCAGGGCACGGGCCTGGGGTTGTCGGTGTCGCACGGCATCGTCGAGCGCCATCGCGGCACGATCGACGTGACGAGCGAACCGGGGCGCGGCACGACGTTCTGCGTCCGGTTGCCGATCCGGCGCGCGGCAGGCAGCGCCGACGACGCGACGGCGGTCGCGCAGCGGGCATGAACGCGCGGGGCGCGATGCGCGCAACGGACGCGTTCGTCACGTCGCGCGCTTGCGCCGCCGCCTGCGGAAGAAATTCCAGAACATTGCGGTCGCGTCCGGTCCCGTTGCCGAGTGGAACGCTTCGCTTGGATCGCCGCCGCTCCACGCGTGCGCGAGCCGGCGAACGACGCATACCCTGACGAGCAGCCGGCCGCCGCGCAGATAGTCCGTATAGTCGGCACCGTCCTGCGCATAAGCGAGTCGTTCGCCGACGCGCAGTGCGCCGTGTTCGTCGATGAGCCGATTGATCCGGGCGAATGCGATGCCGAGCTGCTGTGCGTTCCGTTCGTCGACGACCGTATCGAGGCCACCATGTACGACGAGCGCGGGCATGCCCGGATAAGTGCGGACGTCGACGCACGCGTCCACGACGTGGATCGGATCGTCGCGCAGGCCGCGCCGCATCACGCTCATCGCAGCCATCGTCGACAACGGCGGCGCGATGGCCGGCCCGGAATGCAGGCCGACCGCCGCGAACAGTTCGGGATGGGCGACGGCGAGCTGCGCGGCCAGCCCGGCGCCGGCCGACATCCCGGCCAGATAGATCCGGTCGCGATCGAACCCGCGCTCGTGCACGAGCGCGTCGATCAGCGACGCGACCGCCGGGGCTTCCGACTGCGACGCGTCGCCATGCCAGTTCCAGCAGCGATGCGAATGCGCGGTCTTTGCCTGTTCCGGAAACAGTACCGCGAAGCCGGCACGGTCGGCGATGCGGCAGATGCGCGTGCCCGCCGCGAACGACTCGGCGGTCTGCTTGCAGCCATGCAGCATCACGACGACGGGCATGGCCGCGATGGCGGCCGGCGTCGCGGGCAGATACAGCGCGTAGGCGAGGTGGTTCACGAAGCGGCCGGCGGTCGGCCGCGCGGAGTGGAACGAGCGTAGCCACGTGCCCGCGGGCTGGCGCGGCGGCGGGCGGGCAGCGTGGGCCGCGCGGGCGGGGCGCGGAGGTGCGGCCGGCTTGCGGCGCGCGGGCGGCGCAGCCGCGAGGCGCTTGGCTGCCGCGGCGGGTTTGGACGACCGCCTTTTCGGCCGCGGACTCGTCGCGGCGGACAACAGGTCGAGCGGCCTCAGCCATAGGCTGGTTTTTTTCCTGGGCATGAATGAATCTCGTGCTGGTGCTCGTGTAACCGCATACGACGAGCCGCCGTCGGGTGGTGTCGAATCGGGGTGGAGCAGGATCCGTGCTCGGGGTGCGTCGCCGCCGACGCGATCACCCTTCGCCGGCGCGGGCAGACGTCCGGTTGGATCGCGCGACGTGTCGCCTCTGCTGCAGCGTCGTGATACGGGCCGGCCTCGCATCATGCTAGCGGATATCGCGTGCGGGCGCGAAGCGGCTCGTCGCGCGAACGCGCAAGCGAGTGGCGCGGAAGTTATGTTGACTGGCGCCGCGATACCGCATGCCGGTGCACGGTGACGGCAAGCAAGGCCGCCATCGCGACCGGTGCCAGATGAAAGCGCAGAGGGAAAACGCCGGTGCAGCACGCTTGCACGGGCATTAGCCATGCGACGCCGACGATTGCGCGATCGACGCGGGACAACGGGCTGTGGGTCGAATCGTGCGCGAGCAGCGCAATCGGGAGCCCGAGCCACGCCAGATCGTAGCTCATCATGTATGGCTGCATAAGCAGACTGGCCACCGACAACGCGGCTGCGCGCAATTCGAAACGTGCGCGACGGGCCCACAAATACAACGCCGACAATACCGCCGGAACGGCGACGAGCATATGACACGCGTACGCGCCGACAACCGGAAGGCCAGCCATTCTGGCCGCGGCGAACACGGTCGGCATGCCCGCCCAATGATCATTCCCGTTCAGCAGCAGCGAACGGTTGAATGTCGGCACGTATGACACATAGGTGCGCCACGCGTCGACGCCGAGCACCGCAGCGGTGCATGCCGCGAATGCGATGAACAGGACGGCCGACGCGAACAGCCCCCTCCAGTAGCGTCCGCACAGCAGCGCGAGCGGAAACAGCACGCCGAACTGGGGTTTGATCGCCAGGAACGCAATGCATGCGCCAGCGCGCAGTGGCGCTGTCTCCAGCAACGCAAGGGCGGCACCGGCCGCCGCTGCGGTGAGGAGCGAATTTTGACCGGCGTAAGCGGCAAGTGCGACGCCCGGAAAAGCGGCAACGACCAAAAGTGCGGACCGGTCGATGCCGCGGCATAGACGGGCAATGACGGCGCTGTATGCGCTCAGGCCAAGGACCGTGAACAGCGCAACGGCGCCGTCGAACTTCAATGCGCCGAACGGGAGAAGGGCCAGCAGGAATGTCGGCGGGTAGGGAAACGGTGCATACGCTGCCATCGGCCTGACCTGCGCTTCGACGGTATTCATCCACTCGGCCGAGAATACCGCTGGTGCGCCATGTTCGATTGCGACCCGGGCCGCTGCCCAAAAAATGCCGAAATCGATTCCGACCATTGGCGCAGTCCGGTCGTTCAGTATGTAGTATTTGACGCACCAGATCGCGAGCACGGCAATTTGTGTCGCGAGCGCCGCACCGGCATAGAGCGGCACGCGGCCGACACGCTCGCGACGGTTGTCCCATGTGCTCACGATCCGTTTCCCGCTCAGCTGCGCCCTACTCGAGCGCACGTACTTCGGCTCTTTACCGATACGTCCACAACCGGTGCATCAGGAACGTCGTCGGCGGAATCAGCAGCGCGATCGCGACGATGCTCCAGCCGCGCGGCACGTCGAGCAGTTCCGCAGTTCGTGCGAGCAGCATCGTCTCGGTGAAACCGGCTGCGGCGACGGCCAGAAAACGCAGCAGGTTGCGCGATTGTACGGATGACGAAAAACTCCACAGCGTATTCGCGAGATACGAGAACACGGTTGCGCAGATGAACGCGACGGCATTCGCGGCAACCTGTGTCGCGTCGAACAGCGCATACATTGCGCACGCGATCAACGCGTGCAGTGCGGTCGAGCACAGCCCCGACAGGCCGAAGCGGACCAGTCGCACGCGTTCGGCGTAGAGCAGCGCGAACATCGTCTCTTCCCCGGCTCAGCGCGCGCCGACCCGCACGCGGGCAGGCTGTACGCGGCGGCGCGCGATCGTGCGCCGCGCATCGCGCGCGACCGGCAACTCGACGACCTTCGCATGCGACTGATAGCGGCGGCGAATCAGATAGACCGGACGTTGCTTCGATTCGTCGTAGATGCGGCCGATGTACTCGCCGACCACGCCGATGCCGATGAGCTCGATGCCGCCGATGAACAGCACGACCGACAGGAGCGACGAGTAGCCAAGCACCGGATTGCCGAACACCAGCGTGCGGCCGACGATGAACGCGCCGTACAGGAATGCGAGCGCGGCGATGCCGAGGCCGATGTAGGTCCAGCTGCGCAGCGGCACGGTGCTGAAACTCGTGATGCCTTCGAGCGCGAAATTCCACAGCTTCCAGCCGGAGAATTTCGAGTGCCCGGCGCTGCGCGGGTCGCGCTGATACTCGACGATCACGGTCCGGTAGCCGACCCACGCGAACAGCCCTTTCATGAAGCGATGCCGTTCGGGCAGGCTGCGCAACGCGTTGACGACCTTGCGGTCCATCAGCCGGAAGTCGCCGACGTTTTCCGGCAGCTTTACGTCCGACAGCACGTTGTGCACGCGATAGTAAATCGCGGCCGCGGTGCGCTTCGCGAATGAATCGCACGCGCGGCTGCTGCGTTTCGCGGCGACGACTTCCGCGCCGTCGCGCCAGTGTTCGAGCATGACCGGGATCAGGCTCGGCGGGTCCTGCAGGTCTGCATCGAGCGGGATCACCGCGTCGCCGGCGGCTTCGTCGAGGCCGGCGGTCAGCGCGGCCTCCTTGCCGAAGTTGCGGGTGAGATCGATCACGCGTACGCGGCGATCGGCCATGCTGACGCGGACGAGCCGCTCCAGCGTGTCGTCTCGGCTGCCGTCGTTGACGCAGACGATCTCGAAACGGATCGCATCGAGGCCGGACATCAGCGGAATCACGACGTCGAAGAAGTGCTCGACGGCCTCGCCTTCGTTGTAGAACGGCACGACCAGCGAGACGAGCGGTGTGTAGAGCGATTCACGCATGATGGGATCCCCTGTAATCATGTATCAGCGATCGGCGCCGAAAGTCGGGCGGCCGATGCGGCGCAGTCCGTGCGCCGGGCGGTGGTGCGACCGGACCGGGTGCGTAAAGCCGGTGTCGGTGGAACGGTCGCGTGCGTCGGGCAACGACGGCATGTCCCGCCGTTCGTGTGCGATCCGGCCGACGAGCAGCGCGAGTGACGCGAGCGTGAAGATCGGCATGAACTGGAACGACAGGTGCGGTACCAGCAGCAGGCCGGCGAGCGGCATCGCCCACATCAGCAACAGCCATTCGCGTTCGAAGCGACGCCAGCCGTGCGTCCACGCATAGCGTGCGTACCACGCGATCACGAGCCCGTACCAGGTGAGGTCGTAGTCGTACAGGTACGGGCTGACGAGCAGGCATGCGCAAGCGAGGGTCGCGGCCCGCAGCGCATAGGCGCATGCGCCGCGCCATGCGTAGACGACTGCGATCGCGGCGACCGTCGCCGACAGCAACTGCAAGGTGTGCGCGACAAAGGCGGGCCAGCCGGCCATCGTCGCGAGCGCGAACAGCGTAGGCATCCGTGCAAGCTTCGACTGGCCGGTGCTGACGATCAGCAGCGCATCGTGGACTCCGTGTGCGAACGCGAGCCACGTGCCGAACCCGAACACGAGCGCCGTGAGCGCCGCGCTGCCCGCGATCGTCGCAGCCCACGCGGCCAGCGCGCGCCATTGCCCGGCGCACAGCAACGCGACGGGGAACAGCGCCGCGAGCTGCGGCTTCACCGTCAGCAGCCCCATGCAAATGCCGGCGACGACCGGCCGGCGGTTTAGCTCGATCAGTCCCATACCGGCGAGCGTTGCGGTAAAGAGGCTCGTTTGGCCGCCGATCAGCGTCAGGAACACGCCGGGGAACGCGAACGCGCAAAGCAGCGCGGTGTCGCGCTGCACGATCGCACGGATCACCGCCGCGAACGCGATGCAGGTCGCGCCAAGCCACAGCACGGCGGCGAGCGTGTACGGCAGCCAGCCAAGCGGCAGTACGACCAGCAGCATGGTCGGCGGATACAGCCAAGGCAGCGTGCCGTCCGCGACGCTCATCGTCGGGACCGCGAGCTTTTCGAGCGCGAACAGCGCCGGGAAATTCCACGCGTCGACCGCATGTCCGTGTGCCGCGAGCCGCGCGGCGCTCCAGATCGGCGAGAAATCCTGCGACAGCGGTTCCGGAGCGCCATGCCGTGCCAGCGACACACGGAACAGGTAGATGCCGATGAACAGCAGTTCGGTCAGCAGCACGCCGCCCGCATAGAAGCGCACGCGATCGCGGTTGAGCCAGTGCGGGAAGCGGCGAGGGCCCGCGATCGGTAGTTCCGGATGGAGATCGGCGGGCGAATGCCCATGGCGGACGGTCAGCGGCGCTCTCATCGCACGCTCCGCCCGGCAAGCATCGTGCGCCGCACGACGACGAACAGTACCGCGAGCAGCACGAATGGCCCGATCTGCGGCAGCTTCATCAGCCGGTTCAGCATCTCGAAGATCGGCAGCAGCCACGCGAGCACGAGGATGAGCTGTTCGCCCGGCAGCCAGCCGTCGTCGAGACCGCACGCGATCAGGCAAAACAGCGCGATGCCGAGCCACGTCAGCTCATAGCTCCACAGATACGGCGTCGTCAGCAGTGTGGCGACGGCGAGCGCCGCGGCCCGCAGGCGCATGTCATTCGTGCGGCGCCACACGTGGACGGCCGCGGCGATCGCGAGCAGCGCGACCGTCGCCTGGGCAGCCAGCGCGCCCGCCACCGACACGTGCGCGAGCCTCAGCGTAGCGAACAGCGTTGGCGATGCGAGCCAGTACGACGCCTGCATGAAATGCTGGTCCCGAACCGTCGACATCGCGTGGGTCAGACCGTGCAGTGCGGCGGGACCGGTCAGTGCGATCCCGGCCGCCGCGAACAACGTCGCGGTGATCGCCGCCGCGGCGAATGTGCGCCACGCCCGCGCTGCGATCAGCACGAACGGGAATACCACCGCCAGCTGCGGCTTGATCGCGAGCAGCCCGATCAGCACGCCGGCGACGATCGGGCGCTTGCCGAGCAGATGCAGTGCGAGTGCGGCGGTGCCGGCGGTGAGGATGCTGTTTTGGCCGAACAGCGCCGACAGGCAAACCGCCGAGTAGCCGATCATCACGAGCCCTGCCGCGCGCGGTGCGGGAAGGTGCGTGCGCAGGCCCGACAAGCGGGAGATAGCGAACGCATAGCATAAAAGGCTGCCCGCAAGAAAGAGGAAGTAAGCGGGCAGGAAAGGCACAAGGGCAACCGGCGCGATGAGCAGCAACATCGTCGGCGGATAGAGCCAGGGAAGCGGCTGATGCTGCAGATATGCACCGAAGTGCATCGATTCAGCCTGCAGGAATGACGAAGTGTCGTAGACCGACGATGCGTGGCCTTGCAACACGAGATTCGAAGCGGTCCAGAAGACCGAGAAGTCGGTGCCCGGACGGCTGACCGCGCTCGACGTGAAACCGTCCGTGACGATACCCCAGACCGTTGCCAATGCAACGAAGAGCATCAGCATGATGCAGCTGTACGGAACGATCCGATCGGCCGTCAGCCATTGAGCACAGCGTATTGCGCGATCGCGCGTTCCACGATTGGCTGTGTACATGATGCCCCGTCTGTAGTGGAGGCCGCGTGGTCTGTCGCAGCCGTTTGAGTTTGATGTTGTCGTGCCTGCGGATCGAATCGCCTTAAACGGCGTTGTCCGGTGAACCCATTGTTGGAGAAAAAAACGCGTGATGCAAACCGCGTACTGAATTCCGGAATCGGAAAGGGCGGCCAACACGCGCGATAACGGCTTTTTCTGGTATGAGAAAACGCGGCGGACGGGTTTGGTGTTTCCGAGTTGAAACATTCCAGGTTTTGCCGCACTGCTGCATCCCTCGGAACTGGCGACCGGCGATTGGCGCGCGGTGTTCGGGAAAATACCGACAAAATTTTTTTTGCCTCTTGCGCAGAGCCGCAGCGAGCGGTCGGGCCTGGGCGCACGTGGCCGCACGCATATCAAATCTGAAACATTTTCAACATTGCGCCCATACCGCCGGAACGCAGGTATCGCCGAAACCCTTGATCCACATGGATTCCTGCCGATATGGCCTGCTCTTTGCGTAAGCCTCGGCACGGCAGTCGACGAGGTGACGACCGGGCGGTATCGGCAAATGACCGATGGAACCCGCCCCGCGTCCCCCGCGGAAACGAAGGACCCGAGCGCGTCGGGGAACGTACGCAGCTTCGGGCCACGGAACCGCAAGCACCTTCGCCGATCGACCGACGAGACCCGGGTTGCTTCCGGGCGACAAGAAAATCGGCATGGCAGCACTTGGGGAATAAAAATGAAAGACCACAGCGCATCGCGGTCGGCAAGCCGCGGCAAAAGCAAGTTTCAGTTTCTCAGGGAGCTCTTCTCCCGTTCAATCGGATTTCGCGCGTCGAACGGCAATGCCGTCATTCGATTCGGCCGCCATGCGCGGCCCGTCGAACCGGCCATGCGATGCGCGTTTCTCCTGCCTTCCCCATCTTTGATAGTCGTTCGCACGGACAGGCGAGTGCATCCCTGTCATCGCGGCTGAGCGTCGCGTTTCGATTTCTCGAGTAGTGCCGGTGGTGCCAGCCCCCGACGTCGTGACGGGCGAAGGGGTTTTAGTAGCAGTCCGAAAGGAGTGTGCTCATGAGCAGCTTGATCGAAAAGATACCGTGGTTCATCCGGGATGAAAGAGGCGTGACGGCCATCGAGTACGGCCTGATCGCCGCGCTAATCGTGATTGGCATCGTTGTCGCGCTGACCACGGTTGGCACCGATCTGCAGACCGTGTTCAGCACGATCGCCGCAGACCTGGATTCGGCAGTAACAGGCTTCTGATGAACGGAAGGGGGGAGCGGTTCATCCGGATCGTTCATCGCCACCATACGGCATTGACAGCATTCCTCGACGTATCGACGCCGATCGTTCGATCAGGCCGGCACGCGGGGTATTGAACGTAACTCAAGGAGATCATCATGTCCAAGCTCATTCAACAAGCAGCCCGCTTCGTCCGCGATGAAGACGGCGTGACCGCCATCGAATACGGCCTGATCGCCGCACTGATCGCCGTCGGCATCATCGCCGCGCTGTCGACCATCGGCAAGGATCTGGCGACCGTGTTCAGCACGATCGCCGACGATCTGAACTCGGCCGTTTGACGTCGTTGAACAGCAGAGCGTGGGGCGGCTCGGCCGGTGCAGCGATCGAGCCGCCGCCACTCTCCTGACCGACCTGAAGCTGGAGACCGTCATGAAGGCCAATGTACGTGTCGTGATCGACCGGATCGGCGACGAGCAAGGCGTGACGTCGATCGAGTACGCGTTGCTCGGTGCGATGTTCGCAGTCGCGGTGCTGGGCAGCGTCGTCGGCTTGAGAAGTTCGGTGATCGACACGTACCGGGTGATCGCGGCAGCCGTGACTGCTGCCGTGACCACCGCGCTTTCCCTGGTTTCCTGAACGATTCGATTCGACCTTGCGAGGTTCGCCATGCTGCTCGTTGCGCCGCCTTACCCGGTTCCGTTGTGCGTGACGCTGCTCGCGGTTGCCGCGGCCAGCACGGACATCGCGAGCCGACGTATTCCGAACCGTCTCGTCGCGATCGGACTCGCCGGTGCACTGGTCGCCCAGTGCGTGTTGCATGGCGTCGCGGCCGGCGTGCTCGGTTGGCTGGCGGGCGCGGCAACCGGCTTTGGCCTGCTGCTGCCGTTCTACCTGTTGCGCGGGATGGCGGCCGGCGACGTGAAGCTGATGCTCGCGATCGGCGCGTGGGTGGGAGCGGAAATGACGGTGTACATCGTGCTCGCCACGTTCGTGGCCGGCGGGATCGCCGCGATCGGTTTCGTGCTGATGCGCGGCCGGATGCGCGAGCTGCTGACGAACGTTCGCGCACTGATCGTGCGCGGTGCGCGGCGCTCGCGCGCAGAAGCGGCGGACGGCACCGCGGAAATCGCCTCGGTCGGCACGCTGCCGTATGGCGTGGCGATCGCGGCCGGCACGCTGGGGATGCTGTTCGCGTCGTGCGCATAGCGCGACGTACCTGCAACGAGGACGAACATGAACACGAACCACACCGAACCGAAACGCGACGCGCAGGTATCGCACTTGCCCGACCCGTCGCCGTCGCGGGAAATCCATACGAAGATCGGTGCGCACCTGCCAGCGGCGCCGCGCTCGCTGGAGGACACCGGGCTGAGCATGACGTTCGTCGCCGGCCTCGTGCTGAAGTCGACGCTGATCCTCGGCCGCCCGTCTTACGGCGATCTGGTCGAGCGGCATTGCCTGCCGCTTGCGGTGCTCGACGACGTATTCGCTTTCCTGGTGCGCGAGCATCTCGTCGAGTTGACCCATCGCGGCGCGACCGATCTCGACGTGACCTTCCGCCTCACCGACGCGGGCCGCGTGCTCGCGCTGGAGGAAAAGGCGCGCAGCGGCTACAGCGGGCCGGCGCCGGTGACGCTCGAAGCGTATCTCGACTGCGTGAGCACGCATTCGGTCCGCAAGCTGCACATCGGTTGTCGCGACGTGTGGGAAGCGTTCGAAGGCATCGTCATCGACACGGCCGTGCTCGATGCGGCGGCCGCCGCGCTGAACGCGGGTCGTCCGTTGCTGATCTACGGCCCGGCCGGCAGCGGCAAGACGTTCCTCGCCGAACGCCTCGGTTCGCTGATGCGCGGGCGCGTGCCGGTGCCGCATGCGATCTGCGCGGCCGGCGAAGTGATCCAGATCTACGATCCGCTCGTGCATGTCGACGTGGCGGTGCAAAGCGGCCAGTCCGTCGATCGCCGCTGGCGCCTGTGCGAGCGGCCGGTCGTGATGTCCGGCGGCGAGCTGACGCTCGAAGAGCTCGATTTGCGCCGCGACGAAGTGTCCGGCTTCTATCAGGCGCCGCCGCACATGAAGGCGAACATGGGCATGTACATCGTCGACGATCTCGGCCGCCAGCGTGTCGAGCCGCGCGACCTGCTCAATCGCTGGCTGCGCCCGCTCGATCGTGGCGTCGATTTCCTGACGCTCGAATCCGGCAATCGCTTCGTTCTGCCGTTCGACGTGTGGCCGGTGTTCTCGAGCAACCTGGCACCCGAACAATTCGCCGACGATGCGTTCCTGCGCCGGCTCGGCTCGAAGCTCCACGTCGGCCCGATGTCGATCGACGAATATCGCGCCGTGTACGACGCGGCCTGCAAATCGCTGGGCCTCGTGTCGGCGAACGACGCGTTCGAATTCCTGCTGCACCGGTTGCACTTCCCGACCGGCAAGGCCTTTCTCGCATGCTTTCCGGCGGACCTGCTGCGCCTCGTTGCCGCCGGCGCGCGCTACCGCGGCGATCCGCTCGAGGTGACGCACGACGCGCTGTACGACGCGTGGGCCAGCTACTTCGGCGCAGCGCCCGAGCGCGACGGCAATCATCCGCCGCCGGCCGAGCGTGGTGGGCGTACGTTCATCACCGGTTGAGCCGTTTCTTTCACGCTTCATCGAGGAGCATAGCCATGAAAAACAGTCGAGCGGTCATGATGCTGGTCGTCGCGATGGTCGCGGGGCTTGCCGCGGTCATCTTCGCGTCCCGCTGGCTGGTGCAGACGTCCACCAGCTCGGTCACCTCGGTCGCAGTGGCGACCACCGACCTGAACCTGGGCGAGCCGCTCGGGCCGAACCAGATCCACCTGGTCAGCTGGCCGTCGGGGAGCGTGCCGACCGGCGCATTCACCGATACGAAGGAACTTGAAGGGCGCGTCGTGCGGACCAGCCTCGCGCGCGGCGAACCGGTGATCGAGTCGAAGCTCGCGCCGGTCGGCACGAAGGGCGGGCTGTCCGCCGTGATTGCCAACGGCAGCCGCGCGATCACCGTGCGCGTGAACGACGTGGTCGGTGTCGCGGGCTTCGCGCTGCCGGGCAACTACGTCGACGTGATCGTCAATACGCAGGAACAACAGGGCAAGAGCGACGGGCAAAGCATTTCGAAGATCGTGCTCGAGCACATCCTCGTGCTGGCCGTCGCGCAGCAGGTCAGCCGCGACGACACCGCACCGAAGGTGGTCAATGCGGTGACGCTCGAAGTCACGCCGGAGCAGGCCGAACGCCTCGACCTCGCGCGCAGCGTCGGCACGCTGTCGCTCGTGCTGCGCAACCAGATCGACCAGAAGACGCTCACGACCGACGGCGCGACCAAGCTCACGCTGCTCGGCAAGGCGCCGGTTCCGCCCGCACCCGCGCCTGCGCCCGTGAAGGCCGTGCGCGTGCACGTCGCGTCGCACGCGGCGCCGGAGGCACGCCGCGATTGCGTCGGCGTGCTGACCGGTGTGCGCGGCAGCGTCGAATGCTTCTGAATTCATAGAACACAACCAGATAACCAGATTAACCAGATCGGCCGCCGTCAACGCGCGACGGCCTTGGAAGACGAAAACCGGCGTCTCGCCGGTCACTCGGGGGATCAGACGAAATGAAGATCAATCCGCAACACTCAGGTGCCGGCCCGGTGCGCACGCGCATCGCGCGGAGCACGATGCTGGCCGCGATCCTGTGTACGGGAACGCTGACCGTGTACAGCGCACTCGCGCAGGAAGGTGCCGAGTCGGCCGCGCTGATGAAGGGGGGCGCGAGCGCCCCGGCCGCGGTCGCGAAAGGGCCGATGCAGATGACGATCAGCATGGCGCCGGCGCCGGCCGCCGCGGCCGCCGCGACGGCGGGCCCGCTGCGCGGCCCGAACTGCGTGGGCGCGGTGCGCGAGTCGACCAGCGTCAGCGTGCCGCTCGGCAAGTCGCTGCTGGTGCCGATGCCGGAGCCGGTGCGCAACCGGACGATCGGCAACCCGGCCGTCGCGCAGGCGACGATGGTGTCGCCGCAGACGCTGTACATCCTCGGACTGTCGGTCGGCACGACGAACATGATCGTGCAGGGCAGGAGCGGCGCGTGCCGTGTGATCGACGTCGCGGTCGGCGCGGACGCCGGCGGCCTGCAGGCGTCGCTGATGCAGCTGATGCCGAACGAGCGCGACATCCACGTGTCGACTGCCGCGGGCACGATCGTGCTGGCCGGCACCGTGTCGAACTCGCAGGCCGCGCAGCAGGCGATGCAGATCGCGCGCGCCTACGGCGACAGCGCGGCGGGCGACGGCGGCGGTGGCGGCGCCAAGGGCGGCGGTGTACTGAACATGCTGGCCGTCACGTCGCCGCAGCAGGTGATGCTCGAGGTGAAGGTCGCCGAAGTGTCGAAGACGCTGATCAACCAGATGGGCAGCGCGTTCAACATCCAGGGGGGCTTCGGCTCGTGGAGCGGCGCGCTCGTCAGCAACCTGCTTGCGGGCGTCGCGAGCGGCGCGGTCTTCAACAAGGCGAACAACAAGCCGTTCAGCATCGCGGCCGATGCGCAGAACACCGACAACCTGGTCAAGATCCTCGCCGAACCGAACCTTGTCACGATCAGCGGCCAGGAGGCCACGTTCCTCGCCGGCGGCAGGATCTTCATCCCGGTCCCGCAGAGCAGCGGCAACGGCGTTTCGTCGATCACGCTGCAGGAAGAGGAGTTCGGCGTCGCGCTGAAGTTCACGCCGACCGTGCTCGGGAACGGCAGGATCAGCCTGAAGGTTGCGCCCGAAGTGTCGGAACTGTCGCCGACGGGTGTCACGTTGAGCGCGACCAACGTCGGCGGCACGTCGATCCTGCCGCTCATCACCACGCGGCGCGCATCGACGACGGTCCAGATGGGCGACGGCGAATCGTTCGCGATCGGCGGACTGATCAAGGACAACGCCAGCGGCGCGCTGAAGGCGATCCCGGGCGTCGGCGAGGTGCCGGTGCTCGGTGCGCTGTTCCGCAGCACGTCGTTCCAGCAGGACCGCACCGAGCTGATCTTCGTGATCACGCCGCACCTGGTGAGGCCGCTGCAGACCGCCGACGTGCCGCTGCCGACCGACAGCTTCTCGAAGCCGAACGAAGTCGACGTGTTCGCGACCGGCAACATGGAAGGCCGCAAGGGAGTGCGCCGCTCGGGTGCGCAACCGGCGAACGGCGCGGCGGATGCACCGCAGACGCCGGCCCAGGCGCCGGCTCCGGCACCGCAATCGGGCGCGCCGGCTGCACCGGCCGCCGCGATGCCCGCACCGCGTGCGCCGCAGCCCGCCGAAGCGCCGGCACCGGTGCCGGCGCGGCCCGAAAACGCTGCGGCGGCGTCAGCCGATGCAGCGGGGGCGGCGCGCGTCACGCCAGTGGATGTCGGGCAACCGGAATCGCGGCCGGCGTCGCAGCCGCAACCTCAACCGCAGGCGGACGCGGCGCGTGCGGCACGGATCGCGCGCATCGAAGCCGCGGCCGCGCGTCTCGCGGCGGCCGGCTCCGACACGCCGGCCAAACCGGCGTCGCGTCTGAAGCAGCAACCGGCCGCCGCCCACGCGCAGCTCGCAGGGGCGACGCCGGAACCCGCGTCCACCGATCGTTGAAGCCATTGAAGGGGAAGCCCATGAAATCCGCCTACCTCGTATTCATGCGCCGCGCGACGCTCGCCGTCCCGCTCGCGTTCGCACTCGCCGGCTGCATGTCGTCGACACCGGTGTGGGACAGCCGCTTCGGCGATTCGGTCCGCTCCGTCATGCAAGCCCAGATCATCGATCCGCATGCGGCCGAACACGCGGCCGCGCGCCCGGGGGTCGACGGCAGTGCCGCCGCGTCCGCCCTCGACAACTATGACAAGTCGTTCAAGCAGCCGGAGCCGAAAGGCAGCAATGCGTTCGTGATCGGCATCGGCAAGTCGTCGCAATAAAAGAGGCACGCTCAGGGAGAACGCCATGTCCAGCGCAGCTCGTCATCCGAAACTTACGCGTCGCAGTCTCCGTCGTCAGCAAGGCGCCGTCGCGATCATCGTCGGTCTCGCACTGGCGGTGATGATCGGGTTCGTCGGGCTCGCGCTGGATCTTGGCAAGCTGTACGTCACGCGCAGCGAACTGCAGAACAGCGCCGACGCCTGCGCGTTGTCCGCTGCGCGCGACCTGACCTCGGCCATCAGCCTGCAGGTCGCGGAAGCGGACGGCATCGCCGCCGGCCACTCGAATTTCGCGTTCTTTCAGCAGAACGCGGTGCAGATGCAGACGGATTCGAACGTCACGTTCAGCGATTCGCTGACGAATCCGTTCCTGACCAAGACGGCGGTCACCACGCCGGCGAACGTCAAATACGTGAAGTGCACGGCGCAGCTGAGCAACATCGCGCACTGGTTCATCGAGGTGCTCAACACGATTCCTGGCGTGCGGGTCGCGAACGCGGCGCAGGTCACGGCCAGTGCGATCGCGACGGTCGGCGCCGGCCAGACCACCTGCGCGATCCCGGTGTTCGTGTGCCGCGCGGCGTCCAGCGCGCCGTACAAGGTCGGCGACTGGATCTCGTCGCCATCCGGCTCGTCGACGACGTACGGGCCGGGCAACTTCGGCTGGGCGGCGCTCGACGGGTCGACGAACGAACCGACGATCGCAAGCGAGCTGTCGGGCAATACCTGCAACATCGTGTCGCCGCCCGACCTCGGATCGACGGGCCTGAAGGCTGCGTCGCTGCGCGCATGGAACACCCGCTTCGGCATCTACACGAACGGCGCGAACGGCTCGAGCGGCCAGCCGGATTTCACCGGCTACGCATATGTCGGCCCGAACTACGGGCCGCCGGGAACGCCCGGCATCGTCGGCGATGCGTACACGCAGTTCGTGAAGGATCGCGCGGCGTTCAAGTCGTACCAGGGCGATGGCGCGCCGCCAGCCGGCAGCGGCATCGCGACCAAAGGAACCGCCACGGCCAGCAACTACCAGACCTACGGCGGCGACCGCCGGGTTGCGCTTGCGCCCGAGGGCGACTGTTCGACGCTGTCCGGCGCAAGCAGCAAGCTGCACGTCACGCAATGGGACTGCGTACTGATGCTCGATCCGCTGCCGTTCAGCCCGGGCGCCGGCGGCGTCGTCGCGCATCTCGAATACCTCGGCTCGGCATCGTCCGGCAGCACGCCCTGCGCGACGCACGGCTTGCCGGGCAGCGGCAGCTCGGTCGGCCTCAAGGTGCCGATGCTCGTTCAATAGAGGAGACGCGATCATGAAAATGCCCCCGATTCGCCGCTCGCGCATGCGCGGCATCGCCGCGGTCGAATTCGCGCTGGTGCTGCTGCCGATGACCGTGCTGGCGACCGGCGTGGCCGAGTTCGGGCGCGCGATCTACCAGTACGAGACGCTCACCAAGGCGACGCGCAACGCGGCGCGTTATCTGTCGGTGTTTCTGCCGACGGACAGCGCGTATCCGCTTGCGGCGGCGCAGTGCCTCGTCGTGTACGGCAATACGACGTGCGGCGCTGCCGGCACCGAACTGCTGCCGGGGCTTACGACGTCGATGGTGATCGTCTGCGACGCGCAGCATACGACCGATTGCGCGGACGCGTCCGATCCGCCGCAGTTCGCCAACCTGCCGACCTACGACTCGACCAACAACGCGGCAAGCGGCACGGCGACCGGCAGCATCAACGTCGTCGAGGTGAAGGTGAAGGGTTACAGGTATCAGCCGATTCCGGCGTACCCGGGGCTGTCGTCGATCACCTTCGGCAACATCGTCACCGTGATGAGGCAAGTGTCATGAACGCGCGCCCGCTTTCGCTACCTCGTCGCCGCGTTCAACGCGGCGCGACGATCGTCGAATTCGCGCTGGTCGCGTCGATCCTGGTGCTGCTGCTGCTGGGCATCCTCGAATTCGGGCGCGTGCTGTTCTACTGGAACACCGCGAGCGAAGCGCTACGCCTCGGCGCACGTACGGCGGTCGTCTGCGACGTGAACGCGGCCGGCGTCGTGAAGCGCGTACGCTCGCTGCTGCCGATCCTGTCGAACGCGAACGTGTCGGTTACCTACACACCGTCGGGTTGCGACGTGAGTTCCTGTTCGTTCGTCACGCTCAGCGTCACGAACGTGTCCGTCAAGACGATGATTCCGATTGCGAACGCCACGCTCACGATGCCGCCGTTCACCACGACGCTGCCGCGGGAAAGCCTGAACTCCACGACGGGCGGCACAGCCTGTCAATAATCGAACCGACGAGGCACTGTCATGATCAATATCCTCGTAGCTGCCGACGATACGGCCCGGCTCACGCAGATCGCGCGCATGGTCACGGAATGCGGAAACTATCGCGTGACGCGTGCGCATGGGCGACCGTCCCAGATCGAGCATCGGACCGACGGGCTCGATTCGTTCGATATCCTGCTCATCGACGGCGCCGTGACCGACGCGGCCGAGTTGTCTGCCATCGAGCGCATCTGCAGGCTGCATCCGGGCCTGACCGGCATTCTCGTCGCGGCCGATGCATCGCCGCACGTGCTGCTGGACGCGATGCGCGCCGGCGTGCGCGACGTGCTGCAGTGGCCGATCGATCCTGCCGCGCTTGCCCGCGGCCTCGAGCGTGCGGCCGCCCAAAGCACGCGGCGCGACGCCGAAGACACGCGATTCGTGTCTTTCATGTCGTGCAAGGGCGGTACGGGCACGAGTTTCGTCGCGAGCAACGTGGCCTACGAGATCGCCGAGGTCTACAAGCGTCGCGTGCTGCTGGTCGATCTCAATCAGCAGTTCGCGGATGCCGCGTTCCTCGTCAGCGACGAGACGCCGCCTTCGACGCTGCCGCAGCTGTGCGCGCAGATCGAGCGGCTGGACGGGGCATTTCTCGATGCGAGCGTCGCGCACGTGACGCCGACGTTCCACGTGCTTGCCGGCGCCGGCGATCCGGTGAAGGCCACGGAAATGCGCGAGGACGCACTCGAATGGATCCTCGGCGTCGCCGCGCCTCGCTACGACTTCGTGATCTTCGATATCGGCGTCAGCGTCAATCCGCTGTCGGTCGTTGCCCTCGATCGCAGCGACCAGATCCAGCTCGTGCTGCAACCCGCGATGGCGCACGTACGTGCGGGCCGCCGTCTGATGGAAATACTCGTGTCGCTGGGCTACCCGCCCGATCAGGTTCGGCTCGTGGTGAACCGGATGACGCGTGCCGGCGACCGGACCCGTGCCGCGCTGGAGGAAGTGCTTGGCCTGCGCGCGAGCTGCACGATCCCGGACGACGCCGACACGGTGCGCGAAGCGCTCGATCTGGGGCATCCGGTGTCGTGCGTCGCACGCGGCGCCACGGTCGCGCGTGCGTTGCAGGGGTGCGCGAAGCAAATCGTCGAGGGGGACGTGCGGGCCAGGCCCGGCGCCTCCAGCAGCGAACCGTTGATGTCCCGGCTGTTCGGCCGCAAGGCCACGCCGAAGCTCAAGTCCATGTGATCTTTCGGGGAATCCATCATGTCATTGCGCGAACAGATGTCCTTGCATCGGACTCAGCCGCTGGCGGCTGTCACCGAACCGGGTGCGGCCACGCATTCGTCGGTACGCGATGCGTATCAGAAGCTTCGCCGTGAAATCCATCTGGCCGTGCTCGAGCGCGTCGAGCTCGAGCGCCTGTCGCGCCTGCCGCAGGATCAGGTCCGCCAGGAAATTGCCGTATTGATTTCGCGCATCCTCGACGACGAGCGCATGCCCGCGAACGACATCGAGCGGCGCCAGCTCGCGATCGACATCTACGACGAGATGTTCGGCTTCGGTCCGCTCGAGCCGTTGCTGCGCGACCCCGGTATTTCCGACATCCTCGTGAACACCTATCGGCAGGTGTACGTCGAGCGCGGCGGCCAGCTCGAGCTGACCGACGTGACGTTCTACGACGATGCGCACCTGATGAAGGTGATCGAGAAGATCGTGTCGCGGGTCGGGCGTCGTATCGACGAGTCGAGCCCGATGGTCGATGCGCGGCTGCCGGACGGTTCGCGCGTGAATGCGATCATCCCGCCGTCGGCGATCGACGGGCCGCTGATGTCGATTCGGCGCTTTGCGGTCAACCCGCTGAAGATGGACGACCTGGTGCGCTACCACAGCCTCACGCCGCCGATGGCCGAACTGCTCGACGCGTTGGCCAAGGCGAAGGTCAACGTGCTCGTGTCGGGCGGCACCGGCAGCGGCAAGACGACGCTGCTCAACATCCTGTCGGGTTTCATTCCGCGGTTCGAGCGGATCGTGACGATCGAGGATGCGGCCGAGCTGCAACTGCAGCAGCCGCACGTGCTGCGCCTCGAGACGCGGCCGCCGAACATCGAGGGCAAGGGTGAGATTACGCAGCGCACGCTCGTGCGCAACGCGCTGCGCATGCGTCCCGACCGGATCATTCTCGGCGAAGTGCGCGGCGCGGAAGCGCTCGACATGCTCAATGCGATGAATACCGGCCACGAAGGTTCGCTCGCGACCATCCATGCGAACACGCCGCGCGACGCGCTCACACGACTCGAGAACATGATCAGCGTCGGCGGTCTGTCGTTGCCGCCGAAGACGATGCGCCAGCAGATCGCATCGGCGATCTCGGTGATCGTGCAGGCGACGCGGCTCACCGACGGCAAGCGCAAGATCGTCAGCATTCAGGAGTTGACCGGGATGGAAGGCGACATCATCAACATGCAGGAAATCTTCACGTTCAAACGCACCGGCGTGGATCGCGACGGCACGGTGCGCGGCTATTTCTGCGCGACCGGCGTCCGGCCCAAATTTGCCGAGCGGCTGCAGGCATTCGGCATCGACCTGCCTGATTCGCTGTACGACCCGTCCAGGCACTTCGAGACGAAGTGACGGACGGCGCGGTCCGATCCCGGGGAGGCGACATGGACTCGATCTTTTACGGTTTTGTGATTCTCACTTTCGTCGCGGTCGTGCTTGCGATCGAAGGCGCCTATCAATGGTGGAATGCACGGCATGGCGCGGCCGCGCGCCGCATCGAGTCGCGGCTGCGCGCGATGTCGGCTGGCGGCAATGTGCAGCAGGAGCGGCTGTCGATCCTGAAGAAGCGGATGCTCGACGAGTCGAAGCCGCTCGACCGGTTGCTGCTGCGTGTGCCGCGCGTACAGGCGATCGATTTGCTGCTGCAGCAGTCAGGGCTCGACTGGAGTGTCGCGAAACTGGCGACGCTGACCGTCGCGTTTCCGCTGGCGATCGGGCTGACTCTGCTCGTCACGCCATTGCCGACGGTCGTCTCGGCGCTTGTCGCGTTGCTGAGCGCGTGCTTGCCGACGATGTATGTGCTGCGTCATCGCAACCGGCGGATGGCCAAGCTGCATCGGCAGCTTCCGGACATCTGCGACATGATCTCGCGCGCGCTGCGCTCCGGTCATTCGTTCACGAGCGCACTGGGGATGGTTGGCGAGGAGTTTCCCGACCCGATGGGCGGCGAGTTCCGGATCACCTTCGACGAGATCAACTATGGCGTGTCGCTGCACGACGCGCTGGTGAATCTCGCGACCCGCGTGCCGGCTGACGACCTGCGCTATTTCGTGATCGCGGTGCTGATCCAGCGCGAGACCGGCGGCAATCTCGCGGAACTGCTCGACAGCATTGCGGCGCTGATTCGCGAACGTTTCAAGCTGTTCGACAAGATCCGCGTGCTGTCCGCGGAAGGGCGGCTGTCGGCATGGATCCTCGGCCTGCTGCCGTTCGCTACCGCGTCGCTGATGGCCATCGTGAATCGCGAGTTCTTGTCGGTGCTCTGGACGGATCCCGCCGGGGTGAAGATGGTCGGCACGATGATGGTGTCGATGGCCTTCGGTCTCGTCTGGATGCGTCGCATCATACGGATTCGCGTCTGACGCGTGTCACAGGCTTCACGAACCGTTTCGAGGTTGTCATGCAAAACCTGAGCGTAGTACACACCGTGATGCTGGCCGGCTTGTTCATTTTCGTGGCCGGTGGCGTGCTCGTCGCGATGCTGCTGTTCGCGCCCCGCAGCATGCAGCGCCGGCTCCAGCAGGCGAGCGGCGGTATCGGCGTCGGCGCGGACGGCGGCGGCAACGCGGGCCCGCACTGGGTCGAGAAGCTCGTCGAGCTGTCGAAGCCGATTTCCAAGCTGTCGGTGCCGGAGGAGGGGTGGGAGAATTCGCCGTTGCGCCTCCGGTTGATGAATGCCGGGTGGCGTGACCAGAACGCGGCCGCGCTGTACTTCACCGCCAAGACGCTGCTCGCGCTCGCGCTGCCGTGCGCCGCCCTGTTGATGCTGATCACTACGCGGCTCGCGGAACAGCGCATGTTGCTGTCGTTCCTCCTCGTCGCGCTGGCCGGGATCGGTTACTACTTGCCGAACGTCGTGCTGACGCGGCGTGTCAATGCGCGCCAGCGGACGATCTTCGAGGATTTCCCGGACGCGCTCGACCTGCTGACGGTATGTGTCGAAGCCGGGCTCGGACTCGATGCGGCGTTGATGAAGGTGAGCGACGAATTGCGCTTTCGCAGCGAGGTGGTCGCAGGCGAATTCGATTTGTTGCTGCTCGAGATGCGCTCCGGCTTCACGAAGGAGACGGCGCTGCGCAACCTTGCGCTGCGGACCGGCGTGGAAGATATCGAGTCGTTCTGCGCGATGCTGATCCAGGCCGACCGTTTCGGCACGAGCATCGCGGAGTCGTTGCGCGTGTTGTCGGACATGCTGCGCACGCGGCGGCAGATGCGGGCCGAGGAACGGGCCGCGAAGATCGCGCTGAAGTTGTTGTTCCCGTTGATCTTCTGCATTTTCCCGGCACTGATGATGGTGCTGCTCGGGCCGGCGATGATCCACGTGTATCGCGTGCTGCTGCCGACCTTCACCAGTATCGGGCAGTGACCCGCGGCGCGGAGCGGCCGCGCGAGACTGACAAGCGTGTTGGCGGGGCCTCCCCGGCCGGCACGTCCACCGTCTTCATGGGAGGCTCCTCCTCCCCCCGGGCGGCGTCGCGAGACAGGTCGATCATAGCGGCGTCAATGCAACCCGGACCCATGGTCGACCCTGGACACAGCCATAGTCCACTGCCCGCGCGGGTGGCCCCCTACGGCTTCAGTCGTAACCGGGCGGTGCACCGGCCCCGCTCGCGTTACCGGCCTGCGTCGTTCTCGCTCGGCGATTGCTCCGGTGTGCCGCATGCACAGTGACCGCATGCGACGTGAATGCGGGAACGCGCATGCGCGCGGCGATATTCGGTCGGCGACATGTCGAGGTGACGCCGAAACAGATGCGCCAGGTAATCGCCGCTGCCGAGCCCGCTGCGGCGGGCAATCGAATCGACGGGCAGCGCGGTGCGTTCGAGCATCGTTCGCGCGTGGGCGAGTCGCACCTGCGTCAGCCACGCGCTCGGCGTCATGCCGATTTCACGCGTGAAGCGGCGCAGCAGCGAACGCTCGCTCATTGCGACGAGGGCGGCGGCTTCCCGGATCCGCACGGGGCGGGCAAAGTTGGATGCGAGCCAGTCGGCGACATGGCGCATCTTCTCGGGCATCGTCCACTCATTCAACGGAATGCGGATCGCCCGGGCGTCCGGGCGGTCGGCACCGCGTGCGGCGCCGTGACGTACGGCGTGAAGTGACGTTGGGGTGTCGCTCCGGACCGATTCGCTCTGGTCGTCGTATTGGCGTTCGTTGTCGCAGGCACTGCACGTCGAGCGTCGAGCGTTCGGGATGAGTGGCATCAAGAGGGTTGTCCTGTCGTTGTCATGTGAGGATTGTCGATGCGGTTTCGGACATTCGATGTCCGGATGCAGAACGAAGCTGCGCCGTCTGCGGCATCGTTCCGATCGATTCCTTGCGACTTCAGTCCTCGTCGAGCGCGGGCGCCTCCATCGCGTCGAGTCGGGTCGCGATCAGTGCAAGCAGGTCGGTGCGCACGGCGATCCTTCCATCGGGTCCATGCACGGCCGATGCATGCAGCGCGCGCGCGAGTGCATCGAGCGCGGCGCAGCTGTCGAGCGTGCCGGCAATTGCCCAATGGCCGGCGCGGCGATTGGGCAACTGGCGTGTGTGTCCGGCAAGCAGCGCGACTTCGCTGCGTGCACCATCGCGCGACCGCACCATCGCACCGTTGGCGCCGATGCTGTTCCAGCAGAATCCGTCTGACCGGCGCGCCGAAGGCTTGACGACGTGCACGACGATGTCTGCGCCGACGGCCGCGCGATCCCGAGCGATCTGCCATGCGAGCCGCGGATGTTGCGATTGCAGCCAGGGCAGCCACCCCTGTGCGGTGCGTTCGTCGATTCCCCACAACCGCAGCGCAACGCGAAGTACGCGCCGTAGGCCGTCGGGTGCGTGTGCATTCGATGCGTCGCTGGCGTTGAGGTGATCGATGGGTCGGGTCATAGGGTGGAGGCACGAGTGAAGGAAAGCGGATGGTGTGCCTTCGTCGGGACAAAATATGTCCCTTCTTGCGTCCCGACGAGAATGGCGTGTCGTACGACCCTCGGGACACGATTTGTCCCGATGCGAGGCTAAGGTGGCGGCGCGCACGATCGACGCCGCCGGACGCGTGACTCGCGAACGATTTGATTGCGATGCGGCGGTCGGTCAGGCGGACCGGTTTTGCGGAGCAGGCGGCCGCAAGCACGTCGCGGCACGCCACCCTCGACGGCAGGCGATCCCGCGTTCGCGCCGCCGGTGCGGTCCGCGTGCCGCCGCCTCATTGCGACGCCGGACGATCGATGCCTTTACAACGTTTTTCAAGGATCCCCATGAACGGCTATCCGTCACCGCTTGAAAGTCTTGCCGCGTTTGCCATTGCGTTTGCCGCTGGTGTGTTGTCGACCGCCGTGCTTACCCGATACGTCGACAAGTTGCATGCCGATGCACGGCGTGCGGTCGGCGAAGGCCGTTGACGATCTGACCGGCACCGGCACCGGCACCGGCACCGGCACCCGGTCGGAGATGCGCACGCGATCTGCGGCGTGAGACGGCCGGGGCGGCGGCTTGCTGGGTGCAAGGGCGATGTCCGGGACGACGCGCGTCGTATTAAAGAATCAGGGTCTGGTGCCGTAAATCAGGGAGATTTCTCTTCAAGGCCCGATTCACGCCCCATGCCAGACCTCGATCGCGACATCATGCGCCTGCTGCCCGACGCCGGCACGCATGCGGACTACGTCAGCACGCCGGAGTTGTATGCGCGGATGCAGGACACCGTGCCGGACCTTCCTTCGATCAAGACAGTGCTGCGTCGTCTCGCTGAACTGGAAGCGCGCGGCCTCGTGGAGACCGACCGGCGCGGCACCGCTTCGGTGTGGCGCCGCAAGGACGGCGCGAGCGGCATGGCCGCCAAGGCGGGCTCGATCATGAGCTTCGACGAGGCGCTTGCATTGCAGACGTTGCGGCGCTTCTCTTCCCGGCAGATTCCCGGGCTTGTCGCCGATTCGATCTCCGCGTTGTTCAGGATCGCGGATGCGCGGCTCGAACGGCCCGTCAGCGAATCGGAACGGAAGTATGCGCGCTGGACCGCGAAGGTCGCGGTCGAAAGCGGCGGCTTTTCCCTCCACTATCCGTCCATCGACCGCAAGATTTTTGCGGCCGTTTCGCGCGCGCTCTTCGAGGAGCGCAAACTGAAGATTGTCTATCGGCCGCGCCACAACGCGGACAACGAGACGCCGAGGATCGTGCTGCCGCTCGGTCTCGTCGAGGTCGGCGGACTGGTTTACATGGTCGGCGCGACCGAGGGCAAGCCCGAACCGACGCTGTACAGGATGGACCGGCTGTCGCGCGCCGAGGCGATGCTCGAATCGTTCGTGTATCCGGCGTCGTTCTCGCTCGAGGTCTACGTGAAGCAGCAGCGACGCTTTGACTTCATGGTGGACAAGGCGGTGAAGTTGTCGCTCAAGTTCGTCAACCAGGCCGGCGACCATCTGCTGGAGGCGCCGCTGTCGCTGGACCAGACGACGCGCCGCACCGACGATGCGCTATTCGTGCAGGGCACCGCGATGCTGAGCCAGCGGTTGCGCTGGTGGCTGCGCTCGTTCGGGCCGAACGTCGAAGTGCTGGGGCCGGCAAGCCTGCGCGCCGAGCTGGCGGCCGAAGCGCGGGCACTCGCGCGGATTTACGGCGGATAACGGGCGGCGCATGGCTCAGATTTTTCCGAATGGCTGGGATGCGATAGCGGTCAGCGGTGCAGCACAACGCGAGATCGAGACGCTCGAGATCCTGCGGCGCGACTTGCCGGACAGCTACACCGTTTACCACGGTGTGCACTGGACGCAGCTCGACCGTGGTTTCGCCATCTTCGGTGAGGCCGACTTCGTTGTCGTCGGACCGTCCGGCCGCGTGCTCGTGATCGAGCAGAAGTCTGGCCTGCTCGAAGAAACCCCGAACGGTTTGGCCAAGGTATACGGGACGACCCGCAAGAGCGTGCCCGCCCAGCTCGCGAGGACAATAGCAGGGATGCACGGCCGCTTCACGACGGCCTTCGGCTCGATGCGCTATCGGCTCGAGGAGTTGTTGTACTGTCCGGACTACCGCGTCATGCGGCCGGAGATCGCCGGCGTGAACCCGGCGAGGATTGTCGATGCACGGCGCCGTACCGCGCTGGCGACGATCATCACGACAATTCTTCCTGCCGACGAAGTGCGCCTGCCCTGTGCCGATCGCATTCATGCGTTTTTGAGCGACGAGCTGTCGCTCACGCCCGACGTCGGCGCGACGATCGGCGAGGTGGCGCGCGTCGTTACGAGAATCTCCGGCGGTCTCGCGACGTGGGCACGGGCGATCGAGTGCCGGCCGTTTCGCCTGCGGGTGATCGGCACGGCCGGATCGGGCAAGACGCAGCTCGCGTTGCGTGTGCTCGACGATGCGGCAAGGGCGGGGCGCCGGGCGCTCTATCTGTGCTTTAACCGTCCGCTCGCCGACCATCTGAGCTTGATCGCGCCGTCCGGCGCGACCGTGCTCACCTATCACAAGCTCTGTCAGCAAGCAGCGGCGCGCCGCGGCGATACGATCGATTTTGCCGACGGCGACGTATTCGAGCGGCTCGAGCGCGCACTTGCCGGCTGGCAGCCGGACGAAGCCGAGCGCTTCGACACGATCGTCGTCGACGAAGGGCAGGACTTCGTGCAGGAATGGGTGGCGCCGATCGAGCGGCTGCTGAGCGCAGAGGGCAGGCTGTGGTGGCTCGAGGATCCGATGCAGAACCTCTACCGGCGCGACGGCGTCGCGCTGCCGGGCTATGTCGAGGTGCGGGCGATGTCGAACTATCGCAGTCCGCGCGACATCGTGCGCTTTGTCGGTGCACTCGCGGGTGCGCCGATGGGATTCGAAGCCGCCAGCCCGTTCGACGGTTCGGACGTGGAGCTCATGACCTATGCCGGCGCAAACGCGGCGCCGACGACGCGCCAGGCAGTCGACGCCGCGCTTGCGGCCGGTTTCGCGCTGTCCGACATCGCGCTGCTGAGCTTTCATGGCCGGGACAAATCGATGTTCACCGTGCTGGACAGGCTCGGCAGGCATGCGTTGCGCAGCTTCACCGGCGCGTACGACGCGCACGGCGCACCCGTTTACCGGGATGGCGAGCTGCGGTTCGAGTCGGTGTTCCGGTTCAAGGGGCAAAGTGCGCCGTGCGTGATTCTGACCGAAGTCGATTTCGACCACTTCGACGAGATCACACTGCGACGGCTGTTCGTTGGCGCGACGCGGGCGACGGTCAAGCTGTTTGTCGTCATGTCCGATCGCGCGGCGCGGATGTTGATGGAACGGATCGGGTAGCAGCGCAGTCGTGAACGCTACATGCCAGGGTCCCGTGTGTGCGCCGCACGCGTGGCGATCTCGCCGGCCGGCACACCGGCATCCGTCATCCACCGCGCCATGCGTTGCGGACATGAATTGTCCAAACCATGCGATATCTTCGCCGACGGCGGATTCGGAGCGCAAGGCGCCCCTAAAGAACGGCACGACCGTGCCGTTAGACCCTTAGCGGCAGTCCGCTTCCGGCGACGATGCAGCATCGCGAGCGTGCGATGCGGAAGCTCACGTTATCACGGCACTGGATTTTCATGAAAAGCGCGCGAGCGGCACAGGCAGAACTTGGCAAACTGATCGATCGGATCCGCACCATCATCTCGAGCGACACCTCGGTTGGCAACTACTTCGACGACGAACACCGTTGGTTGAACGATCGCGAGCGAATCTGGCGGAACGATGCATTCCGCATCGGGCTGATGGGCGTCACCAGTTCCGGAAAGTCGACACTGGTCAACGCGCTGCTCGGCGCGGAGCTGCTGCCGCGCGCGGTGCGCCCGAGCTCCAATAGTCTGGTCGTGTGCGAATGGGGCGAACAGCTCGAGTGCACGATTCATTTCGACACGGCGGGTGCGAAACCGAAGTCGCTGACCGGCAGCTCGATCGCGAAGCGGCTCAAGCACTACGCTGACGAAGAGACGAACCCCGGCAACCGCGAAGGCGTCGCGGAGATCCGGCTGCGCTCGCCGGACTTCCGGTTCCGGCGCGGCGTCGCACTGATCGATACGCCGGGGCTCGATGCGGCCGGCCATGACGATCACGAGCGGCTCACGCTGGAGGTGTTGTTGCCGACGGTGGATGTCGTGGTATTCGTCGCGACCTGCAAGGCCAATTCCGACGAGAAGATGCGCGATTACGTGTGCATGGCGGACGAACTCGGCAAGCCGATCGTCGTCGTGCAGAACATGATCGACAGCGTGACTCCGAAGCTGGGTCAGAACGGCGAACAGCTGAAGAGCTGCACCGAGGTGCTGGTCGAGCATCGCCGGCGCGTCGAGGGCGTGCTCGCGAAGGCGGGCGTCAAGGCTGCCGGGGTCTGCCAAGTCTCGGCCAGAATGGCGCTCGAGCAGTGGGACGATCGTTCGGGGATGCCCGATTGCGCCGCGTTGATCCAGCGGCAACTCGATGCGCTGGCGCCAGCGATCGCGAGCGGACGACGCCGGCAGCTGGACGACTACCTGACCAGACTCATCAAGCGCGAGTTGGAACCGGGCGATCAGGCCGCCGTATTGCGGCGGCAACACAAGGAGGCGGAGCGGCTATCGGATCTTCGCCGCACGCTTGCCGCACGCTACGCGTCGTTGCGGGAGGAGGCCGGACGCGTGCCGGCCGCGCGCGGCATCGAAGCCGATGCGCTGCGACACGAAGCGGCAGCACTGACCGCGACCGACATCGACGCGGCACATGCATTGAAGACGCGCGTCGAGCAATGGCAGAAGCGATCGGCAAAGGCCCTCAGTGAACTGAACAAGCGGTTGAATGCGCGGATCGCGGATGATTGCACGACGTTGAATTTGCGTACGGAGGACATCGATCTCGCCGCGAAGCTGGCGCGGCCCGCCAGTACACTCAAGATCGAAACCACCGAACGCACGCGCACGGTGCGGACCGAACAATCGAGCGGCTGGGGCTGGTTGAAGCGCAAGGTCGATTTCTTCGATCAGAACTGGGGCTATGACGAGCGGACCGAGAACTGGACTGAGATCCGCGATATCGGGGCGTTCCGGAAGTCCGTCGCGCATGCGATCGACAAGGAACTCGATTTCGTGGACGGCTTCGTCGAGGCGGCCGTCAAGCGCATCCAGCAGATCGACCGGCAGTTCAAAAGCGAAGTCTCTGCGCAGGAGCGGGGTGTGGTTGCGAAGATGGCGGCGGCGAGCGCCATCGTTCAACGCAAGGCCATCGCGCAGCAACTCGATGCCTTGCTTGCCGAGCCGCGGCAACCTGCCGCTGCGCCGCAAGCGGACACGGGCGCCGCGCAGATAACGACGCCAGCGGTCGAACCAGAATGGCACGACGTTGACGTGCCGGCGATCGTGTTGACAATGGCGCGGCTCGCCAGGCGGATCTCGCGCCGACGCTTTCCCGATCTGCGGGACCAGGTGCTGACAGCCGCGACGGGCAAGCGCTCGCGCGACGGTCGACGCGTGCTGATGCTCGGCTACGACGCGGACAGCCTCGGCGACTTCGTCGACCGGTTCTGGTTCGACACGCTGAAGGGCTCCGATAGCGGGGCGGCGGGCTTCACGTCACGGAGCTTCGACACCGGCCGCTTCGACGAAATCGCGGTGGCCGTGCCGGCCGCCGGCACGCTCGACGCGGTACGCGAATTCATGACGTCGCCGTGCGTGATCTTCCTGATGCTCGACATCCAGCAGATCGGTGCGACGAAGAGCGCGCTGGATCGCTCCGGCATTCGGTTCGGCTCGCTCAAGCATCCGATCGTCGCCGTCGTGCAATCGATCCGCGAGCTTGAGCGATCCGGCTCGATCGTCGAGGCGCTGCGCGAACTCAAGCGGCTGTGCGACGAGCGCGGCTATCCGCTTGCCGGCGTGCTGGTCAACGACGAGAAAGATGTCTACTCGACGCTCGCAAACCGCCTGCTCGTCGCGGAAAAGCCGTTCGAAACGATCGCGGAGCAAACGCAGTTCATTGGCGGGCTTCCCGAATACCACCGAAAAGATGCCGCTGCGATCATCCGCTCCTGGGGGGCGATCGCAGCCTGACGCCGGTTTCAAGGACAACTATGATCAATCACACGCGAATCACTGTCGACGACGAGACGCGACGGGTGCTCGACGAACTCAGCGGGCACCTTGCTCAGACACCACCTTGGGCCGGTCAGCTGGCCGATGCCATCCACGCGGAACTTCGGGAGGCGACGCGCACCGCGCTGGCCGGGCCGATCAGGGCGATTGGGCAGCTCGACGCCCAGCTTGCCGCGCTTCAGGTCCGGATCGCGTCGGCGACCGACACGCTGGCGGGATTGACTGGCGCGGCGCAGGCGCTTGACGGCCGCATGGCGGCGCAGAGTGCCGTACTCGACCAGCAGGTTCGGGCGATCGACGAAGCCGGCACCGCGGTGGCCGGGCACACGCAGGCGATCGCGGGGTTGCAGCAGCACGCACAAGCCACCAACGACAAGGTGGACGCGCTGCGTGCCGCCGCCGATATTCATGGAGACCAGCTCGCTGCGCTGATCGACCATTCGCGAAAGCTCGGTGCGGCCACTGACGCGCTGCTCGGCACGCAAGCGGTGCTTCAGGACGTGCAGGCGGCCCAGGCCGCCCAGCGCGATGTGCTGCTGAGCGTGCTGCAACGCGTCGAGCACCTGTCGAAACCCTGGTGGAAGCGTCTGTTCGGCGCGGCGGAGCGCGCGCGATGACGAACCGCAAGGCGATGCTCGAATTACTGGACGATTCCCGTTGGGAAGCGCTCGGCGAGCGCCATGATCCGCGCGAGCCGGCCGGCGAGGCGCCCGGCCTGGTCGAGCGCCTGCATGCATACCGTGGCCAACTGTCGGCGGAGCGCTTCGTGTTGCCGATCGCCGGTATCCAGGGCAGCGGCAAGAGCACGCTGCTGAATGCGCTCGCGTTCGACGAACCCGTGCTGCCGATCGATGCGGACGAAACCACCTGCGTGCCGGTGGAGATTGCGTGGGCGGCCGGCCAGAGTCCGCACGCGCGGGTCTACTTCGCTGACGGCCGCATCGAGACGCTGTCTTGCACCGAGGACGCGCTTCGCTCGGTCGTGCACAACGAGCAGAATCCCGGCAACGTCAAGCAGGTCACGCGTGTCGCGCTCACGTCGAACCGGGAGCTCTTCCGGCACGGGCTGGTACTGGTCGACCTGCCGGGCGTCGGCAGTCTGACGCAGGCCAACCGGGACACCACGCAGCGCTACCTCGCCGAAGCGGTCGGTGTCATCTTCATGCTGCGGACGGTGCCGCCGCTCACGCGCTCCGAAGCCATTTTCGTCAGGCTGCAGTGGGCATCGCTGCGCACGGCGATTTTCGTGCAGAACCGCTGGAACGACGAGTCCGACGACGAGGCGCTGGCCGGACGCGAACATAACGCGAAGGTCTTGGGGCAAATTGCCGGGCAAGCCGGGATTCCGTTCGACGAACCGCCTGCCATTCATGTCGTGAACGGGTTCGACGCACTGCGCGGTACGCTCTGCCGGGACGCCGGACTCGTCGAGTCGTCGGGACTCGCCGCGCTGGACGGCGAACTCGGCCGTTTCGGCGCCGGCTGGGCGGCGCGTGTGGCCGATACCGTCGCGACGGCGCTCGCGGCCGACGCCGAGCGGCTGGCTGCCGCCATCGGCGATCGCCTGGAGGAAACGAAACTGGACCGTAGTGCGCACGCGGCCCGCATGGCCGAAGATGCGCGGCTGCATGTCGAGCGCCTGCAGGCGCTCGACGAGCGCGCAACGCGCATGCGGGACGATGCCGACGCGTTTCGTCGCGCCGTGCGCCAGCAATTGCGCGCATGGGCGAACGACAAGGGCGCGGAACTGCGCAACCGCATGCGGACCAAGATGCGCGCGGGCATCGTCGACGGGCCGCGCCTGTCGCGCGCGCTGAAGGATGAGCAGTCGGATGCAACGGACGACATCTTCAATCAAGTACAGGAAGATGCCCTCGAGATGCAAGAGCGCTTGCGCATGGACCTCGACGGGCTCGATGCGTGGTCCGCCGACATGCCGGATATCACGTTCACCGTCGACAAGGCGGAAGCGAAGCGGTTCGAGAACCTGGCTGCGCGAGCCGGTGCGGCCGCGGGCGGTGTATGGGCCGCAGTGGAAGCGGGCGCGCTGGTCGGCAGTTTGGGCGGCGGGCCGGTTGGCGCCGTGATCGGCGGCGCCGTCGGTGGCCTGCTCGGTGCGATGGCGGGCCAGTGGCTCGGCGGCAAGGCCAGGGAAGGTGTGACTGAACTCCGCGCACGCGCCGTGGAGCCAGAGGTGTTTGCTGCGATCGACCGGTACGTGTCGGAGACGGCCAATGCGCTCAACCGGATCGTCGATGAATTCGTCGAGCATCTCGACGTGCTGCTCGAGCGCTGGCGCGCCGCAAAATCCGCGGCATTCGAGCAGGAGCGGGAGTGCTCGCTTTCGATGATGAACATGTCGGCCGACGAAAAGGGGCGCGCGGCTGACATGCTGGCGGCCGATCTCGATGCGGTCGCCGTGTTGCGCGGCAAACTGGCGGAGGTGCGTGCATGACGGCGCATGCCCATCACTGGATCGACGGCACAGGCGAACTCGTCGATCTGCTTGAGCGTGGCGGCGAAGAGGCACGGGCGAGCGTCGCGCGGCTGCTGCTTGGCCGTCTGACGTTGCCGCAAGCCTACGTGACCGTGGTCGGCGAGACCAGCACCGGCAAGTCGTCGCTGATCAACGCGCTGCTCGGACAGGACGTGCTGCCCGCCAGCGCACGGCCGACGACCGGCGTGGTCACGCATGTCGCGTGCCGCGACGAAGCCGCATCGCGTTATTTCGCGATCTATCGCGACGCCACGCAGGAAGCGATCGACCACGACCGGTTCCGCACGCTGAGCGAGACGCCGGACGGCGATATGTTGCGACTTCAGGTCCGGACAAGACCGAAGGCAGCCGGCAACGTCGGCCTGCACGTGTTCGATACACCCGGCTACAACGCGGTGCTGAGCGAGCATGAGGAAGTGTTGATGAACTTCCTGCCGAACAGCGACGTGATCGTGTTCGTCGTCGGCTATCGCACCGGGTTCGGCCAGACAGACCAGGATCTGCTCGAGGCGATCGCGGCCGCGACCGCTCACGACAGCACGATTCCGCTGGTGCTGGCGATCAACCGTGTACCGGCGGGCTGCGGCGTCGACGACAAGCGGGTCACCGAGATCAGGCGCCTGGTCGAGGACGGGCTCCGGCGGCCGTTCACGCTTCAGCTTGTCGGATCGGCGAACCGGCTGGCGGACGGCGTGCCGATCGCACGGGCGCCGCTTGAGGCCGATGCTCTGTGGGATGAAGTGCGCCGGCACGCGTTCGATTCCACGGTGCTGGAAACCGTGCACGAACGCCTGCAGGCAAGCGTCCTGGCGGTGCTCGACGATGCCGACGCGGCGCTCGAGCGCGAGGAGGCCGGCCTGCTGGCCAGCGCCGAGGAAGCGGACGCGATCGCGCGCGCGCTTGACATCGCGCGTGCCGCGCAGGCCGAGTCGCTGCGCGAAATCGAGCGGACGATGGCGAACCTCGAAACCGCGCTGCCTCATCTGCTGGACTCGCTCGTCGCAGCGTCGCTGCAGCAGGTCGAAGCCGAAGTCCAGGGCGCGGACAAGTGGCTCGGCTATGCCGATTGCGCGGAATGGCTCGCCGGCCATTGCCTGCCATTGGAGGTCCGCCGGATGGGCCGTCAGCTCGAGGCGCACATGGAAGTCGAGATGGTGGCGCTGAACCGTCGACTCGAGGAGATTGCGAACACGGCGGTCGGCGAGCTGGACAAGACCGTGTCGCTACGGCCCGACGATCCGGTGCGACGCTTCACGTTGAACGTGTCGCGCACTATCGCGCAGCGTCTGACCGGCAATGCCGTGAACGCGATGCTGCGGGGGATCGGCGGGGTCGGCGGCGCAGCCGCCGGCGCCGGAAACCTGGCGAAGATGGCGGTCAAGCGGCTTGGCGAGATGTTCGGCCAGCGGTTCGGGCGTGAGGTCTATGACCAGATCGGCCGGATATTCACGAAGCGGATGCTCGAGCGTCTGAACGTCGCGGTGACCGTGCTCGTCGAGATCGGCTCGTTCGTCTATGAGGCCCAGGTCTGGCAGCGCAAGCTGATCGAGCAATGTCGAGAAGCCGTGGGCACCTGGCGAGACGAAATCGCACAGGTGTTGCGCAACCAGCACTTGCCGTCGCTGCGCGCGTCCAACGAGGCGATCGTCAACGAGTTGTACGGCGAATTCGAAGGCAGTCCGGTGGCGGTGCAAGAGCGCCCCGTGCGCCTGGCCGCGGTGCAGCGCACGCGCGAACAGCTGGCGGTCCTGCGTGAGCGGTTGATGCAGACGGCAAATCCCTGAACACGAAAGGAATACATGATGAGCGGTGATTCGATGGATCTGCCGGCCCGCCGGCCGGCAACGGTGCCCGCCGAACGTACCGGCACGCCGACGACCGGCCGCGGCGCGTTTACGGAGCGGCAGGTCGATGCACTGATCGCAGGCGGCACGCAGGCGGCAAGCAATGTGCTTACCATTGTGGCCAACGTGTCCGAAATCGCGAAAATTCGCGCGAACTCGGAGGCGCAGGTCGATCAGATCGAGGCGCGCACACGTCAGGTGCGCGAAGCGTTCCGGGCCGAGGTCGAGCGCCTGTCGGCCGTGCGCGACACGATCGTCACGCGCGGCGATACCGCGGTGAAGCTGATCCGCGAGGTGCTCGCCGGCATTCCGGAATCCGACCAGCAGTCACGTCGGCAAGCGCTGGAGATGCTGACGAAAATGGTCGAAGTGGTCGTCGCGGATTCCGGGGCATCGTCGGTGCCGCGGCCATGATTGCCGATCTTTCCGCGATCGCTGTCGATCTCGTCGAGCTGATCCGTGCGCTGGAGCTCGAGCGTGCGGATCAGCTCGCGCAGACGGTCCGGCGCGATGCGCAGCGCGCGCATTTCGAAGGGCGTCAGCAGACGGTCCACGCGCTGACACTGGCGATCGCGAACGCGAAAATGCAGCGGACCAAGCTGTTCGACGCCGTGGCCACGTTGCCGCCAAGCGAGCAGTCTCGTGCGCGTCACGCGGTCGAAGGCATTTGCCGCGCGTTGTTCGACGAACAAATCGCGTCGATGGTGACGCGCAAGCGGCAGTTGTCGCGGCCGGCCCGGTAGGCGCGTGCGTGGCCGCGACGTGCGCTGTCCGGTCCGGCCGCGCGGTTGAAATGGCGATGGCGGCGCATGATCGTCGTGGTGCGCGCTGCCGGCCCCGCTCGCGCGTCACTGAAAATGATGCACGTACCGCAGCACCATGCGCGCGCCCTGCGGCCGATTGCGCGCATAGACTTCGAAATACGCGTTGAACAGCAGGTGATCCTGCGGCGAGAAGCTGACCATCGCGCCGGGTCCGATTGCGAGCACGGCTTCGCGCGTGCCGGACACGTCCTGCCCGTTCGCCCGCATGTCGGTGGTCTGGCGCAGCCAGTAACCGTTCAGACCCAGCCGCAGCCCGGGCCGCACCTCGTACTCCGTCGCGAAGTTCGCATGAACCGCCTGCCCGGCCTGCGTCGACGTCACGTCGGGCCCGAGCGCCGCGGCCGGCTCGTGATTGGTCGCATTCCACAGATAGTGCAGCCGCCATGACACGGTCCACTTCGGTGTGACCCAGAACGTGGCCGCCCAGTACGGATCGAACGACCAGAAATGGCTGCCGGGATTGATCGCACGCGCCGGATCGTACGCGCCGGTCGGCGCAATGAACTGGAATTCCAGCCGCTGCGCGAAACGCGGCCCGTGCGCGCCCATCACCGGATCGAACTGAATGAACGGGCCGACGAGAAGGTCGCCGAATCCCGGCCGCGAATTCAGCGCGACGTTGCCGATTCCGTCGTTCGTATGCACGGCGGCCACCCACGGCAGGATCACGTCGAGCCCGGGATGCATGCCGCCGAACGTCAGCGGCGACTGATAGACGAGCTGGCTGAGCCCTGCGAACAGGTCGATATCCTGCTTCGGCAACCCGACCTTGTTGCCGGCATTGTCGTTGACGCGGCCGGCCGTGTAGTACTCGAGATACTGCGTGCCGTACCAGCCGGAGCCGGCCGGCGGCATCCCGTCGAGAAAACTCGTCATGCCGAGGTTGACCGACGGCAGGTCGGTTGCCCGGGCCGGCGTGTGACCGGCGACGCCGGCGAACACGAGGCCTGCGATCGCAAGCAGGCGGGAGCCGCGCTTCATCATCACCATCTCCTGGTTGGTTGTTCGTATCACTAAGCAAACAGGTCAGCAAAGATCCGGGTGGTCCGAGATCGCGCGATACTGGCCTGCGTGAAACACGAGCGGCGCGCGCCCGAACATATCGAACTGCTCGATCTCGCCGATGAACAGAAGATGATCGCCGCCTTCGTAATGGCCGACGTTGCGGCACACGAAGCGCGCGCTGGAACCGTCGAGGCACGGCACGCCGCCGGCGTCGGCATCGACATGCGGCACGCCGTCGAACTTGTCGGCGCTCGGCGTCGCGAAGCGGCGCGACAACTCGATCTGGTCGTGCGCGAGGATATTGATCGCGAAGTGCGTGGCTGCGACGAAATCCGGCCGGCTCGGTGCGACCTTGCGCAGGCTCCATAGCACGAGCGGCGGGTCGAGCGACAGCGACGAAAACGAATTCGCGGTGAGGCCGACCTTGCGCCCGTCCTGCGAACGCGTGGTGATCACGGTAACGCCGGTCGGAAACTGTCCGAATGCGGCGCGCAATTGCAGCGGGTCGACTGCGGAGCCGCACGAAGCGAGGGTGTGCATGGCGATTACTCCGGGCGCGCGGCGTGTTCGCGGATCAGCGCGGCGCAGGCTGACGGCTCGAACCACCATGGCGAGAATTCGCGCGGGTCGTCGAAGCCGTTGACGATCTTCGACGCGAGCGACGGCAGACGGGCCGCCGCGCCGAGCAGTTCGAGGATATGCGGCGGCGGCGGCGCGAGCAGCGAGTTGGTCCAGCGCACGACGTGCTGCGCATACGCCCAATAGCGTTCGAACGTGTCGTGCATCCACCGTTCGTCGAACGGCTCGGCCTCGCGCGCGAGAATCGCGTCGCCATACACCTTTGCGCATTTCGCTGCATTGTTCGAGCCCTGCCCGGTGATCGGATCGTTGACGACCACCGCATCGGCCATGCCGAACACGGTGCGCCCCGACGGCAGGCGGAAGAACGGCTTGCGCACGGTCGGCGTGAAGCGGCCGGAGAGCGTGCCGTTCGGATCGGTAAGCTCGACATCGCGGCAGCGTTCGAATTCCCACGGCACGTACTGCTGCAGGAACGACAGGCTGCGGTCCAGATGCTGCTCGGGCGTTTTCACGTCCGCCCAGCAGTCGAGCGGGCCGCCCGGAATGCCTTCGAACACCATGATTTCGCACGGGCCGGTGGTGGTCAGCGCCGGGAACACGAAGTACTCGCCGACACCGGGCAACAGGTTGAAGCGCACACGCGAGTACGGCTGGCTCGGTGTCATGCCTTTCACGTAAGTGAGCGCGAGCGCGCGCTGCGGGCGTTCGAACGCGCTGCGCGCATCGTCGCGGCCGAGCAGGTTGACGATTTCGCCCTTGCCGGCCGCGAGCAGCACGAGATCGTGACTGTGTGCGAGTTCCTCGAGCTCGGGTACGCCGACGTCGCAGATGCGTACGTCCGCGCCGCGACGGACGATCGCATCGAGCCAGTCGGCCATTTTCACGCGCTGATCGACCGACTGCGCATAGCGCGTCAGCCGCGACGACCATTCGATCGCCTTGCGGCCGCCGCCCTCCGGATGCGGCACCACGATGCCGATGCCCTCGACGGACGGGCAGGCTTCTTCCCACGTGTTCAGGCCGAGATCGCGCTCGATCTGCAGCGCGGTATGAAACATGCACTGGCTCGACATGACCTTGCCGGTGCGGATCTGTTCCGCGTCGCGGTTGGTCGCGAGCGTGACGTGATAGCCCTGATCGAGCAGCATGAAGGCGAGTTGCAGGCCGGACTGGCCGGCGCCGACGATGGCGATGCGTTTCATGATGAAATCCTCTGGATAACGAATGAATCTGACCGGACGACGACTCGAACGAAGCGGCCCGAGGCTACTCGGCCAGGCGCGGGATCGCCGGTACCGCCTGTTCGGGGCCCATCGCGGAATAGCCGCCGTCGACCGCGTAGTCGGCGCCCGTCACGAAGCTCGCGGCATCGCTGCACAGGAACGTGACGACCTGCGCGACCTCCGATGGATCGCCGACGCGGCCAAGCAGGTGATACGGTGCGGCCACGCGGTCCGTTTTTGCGCGATCGCCGTGCGTGAGTTCGTCCATCACACGCGACCACGTCCATCCCGGCGACACCGAGTTCACGCGTATCCGGTCGGCGGCGAGATCCATCGCCATGCTGCGCGTGAGCTGGCGCATCGCGGCCTTCGAGGTCGGGTAAAGCCAGCGCCCCGTCTGCGCGCATTGCGCGGAGATCGAACTGAAGTTCACGATCGCGCCGCCGCCGCGTCGCGCAATGTGCGGCTGCACGGCCTTGACCAGCATCGCGGCCGACACGACGTTCACGTCCATCGCAGCGAGCCAGTCGTTGCGCGAGGCCTGGATGCCGTTGTCGACGTAGCTGCAAGCGAGGTTGATGAGCAGGTCGATTGCGCCGAAGCGTTCGGCGACGGCCGACACCGCGCGCTCGATCGCGAGATCGTCGGTGATGTCCGTCGCGATGAACATCGCGCGTTCGCCGAGCGCATCGGCCGCACGCGCGCCGTTCTCCGCATCGAGGTCGAGGATCGCGACGCAGGCGCCGGCGCGGTTCAGGTCCTGCGCGACGGCAGCGCCGATCAGCGTGGCGCCGCCGGTGACGATCGCGACTTTGCCAGCAAGGGCAGTCATGGGGTGTCTCCTGACATGGTTGAACGAAGACGGCACGCGCTCGACGTGCGGCCGCCCTATCCGGCGATCAAGCACTGTCGCGCCAACGCTGCATCAGCGTGTTCGACGGCACGGTTTCGTCGAGCAGCTTGCGCGCCGTCTCGACGCCGGCAACGGGCAATCCGGCCGCGTCGAGCAGGCCGATCTGCACGAGCACGCTCGCCTGGTCCCAGTAGATGTGTTCGTGATACAGCTTGTCGCCGCGGAACTTGACGATCGCGACGAGCGGGATTTCGACGCGCCTGCCGGTCGGCGCAACGCCGGGCAGCATCCAGTCGATCTCAGTCGTATGCGTGAAGCAGAACAGCAGTTCGTCGACGATCTGGCTCGCGCCGATCGTGCGCGAGATCGGCGTGATCGTCGTGTCCGGCGGGTTCGCGTGCACGAAGTGGTGCGTGTAGAAGCGCTTGAGCTCGTCGTAGCCGACGCCGCCCGTCAGCGTCGGAATATGGTTCACGTACGGCTGCGCGACCATCGTGTCCATTGTCGCGTCGACGTTGCGCGTGTCGAATTCGTGCCGCAGGTGCGTTTCCCACAGTGTGGACAGGTCGTAGTGCGGGCCGAGCGCCGAGCGGAACGCGGCGATCGCGCGCTGGTGGGCCATCACCGAGGCCGCCTTGTCGAAGTGATCGCCGCCGGCGCGCGCGAACGCGTGGTCGACGCCCGGGTACACGTACACCTCGACACCATCGCGCCCCGCGAGCGCAGCCGTGATGCGCTGCTGCGCGTCCGGCGGGCAGAAACGGTCCTGCGCGGCGATCTGCAGCACCAGGCGCGCGCGCAGGTGCGCGGCTTCGTCAAGCGCGTGCTCGATGCCGACGCCGTAGTAGCTGACGGCGGCGGCCACGTTCGGCAGCCGGCATGCGGCGAGATATGCGAGCTTGCCGCCGAGGCAGAAACCGAGCACGCCGGCCTTGCCCGTGCATTCCGGCCGTTGCGTCAACACGGCCAGCGCGGCCGCGACGTCGTCGACGCCCTTGTTTTCGTCGTAGTCGCGGTACAGCGCCATCGCTCGCTCGAAATCGGCCGCGGCGTAGCCGAGCTCGACGCCCGGCGCCTGGCGCCAGAACAGGTCGGGCACGAGCACCGTATAACCTTCTTCCGCGTAATAGTCGGCCACGTCGCGCATCGTCGCGTTCGCGCCGAAGATCTCGTGACACAACACAATGCCGGGCCCCGTGCCGCCGGCCGGCGTGCTCAGATAAGCGCGAAACGCGCCGCCGTCCGGCGACGGGATCTCGATGTGTCGTCCTTTCATGTGTCCCTCCATTCTGTTCGTCGCTTGCATGGGCCCAGTATTGGCGGACGAAATCGGCGCTTCTATCCGCTTTCTTCGGCCGGTATCCACGAATTCCGGAAACCTGTCGAGCGGCCGGCCGCGCCCGGGCAGGAACGCCGCGCACTGCGGGTATCTGCGGATGCGGAACGCCTGCACAGTTTTCTACGATGCGCGAACGGTCCGCTTCTTGCGTGAGGCATGCAGGGCTTGCGTAGTGTAACGACGCGGATTGTCCGGAAAGTCCGGACGTTATCCGGATCGTGCGACCGGATTCCCCGGGAGCGGGAATGCGTGCACAGCGCAAGTGCGATCGAGCACGACGGGAGAACTTCGATGGGGCAATTTTCCGGAACCGGCTGGCTGGGCGACGCCGCCTGTTTCAATCGCGACACGCTGCTGCTGCAGTCGAACGATCTCGACGAAGTGCGTGCGCGCGTCGGCGACGTGTTCAAGCCGCATCGACTCGCGTTGACCGGCAATTCGCGCGTGCTGCACAGCCGCATGCATCATGCGCGCTGGGGAAACCTGTCGCTGAACCTGCTCGACTATGGCGGCGAGGTGTCGATCGAACCCGGGCCGCTCGAGCACTTCTATCTGCTGCAGATTCCGCTGCGCGGCGACGCGGAGATCGAATGCGGTGCGGCGCGCTTCGTGTCGTCGCCCGATACTGCGTCGCTGCTGTCGCCGACGCTGGCACTGCGGATGCGGTGGGGCGAAGCGTGCCCGCAAGTGGTTCTGCGCATCGAGCGCGATGTGATGGAGCGGCATGCGCAACGGCATTTCGGTGACGACCGGCGCGCGCCGGTGGAGTTCGAGCCGGAGTTCGGGCTCGCGTCGCCGCAGGGCGCGTGCCTGACGCAAATGCTGCCGGTGCTGACCGACGCAATCGCGACCGACGGGCATCCGCTGCGTCATCCGCTTGCGTTCGAGCAGCTCGAATCGACGCTGCTCAACCTGTTGCTGTACGGCCACCCGAACACCGCCCGCGATCGCACCCGCCCCGCACCCGCGCCGCTCGCGCCGTTCTACGTGCGGCGCGTCGAGGAATACATTCGCGCGCACGTCGACGAGCCGCTGACGATCGAGCGGCTCGCGGAACTCGCGGGCGTCAGCCCGAGCACACTGTTCGCGGGGTTCCGTGCCCGTCACGGCATCACGCCGATGGCGTTCGTGCGTCGGCTGCGGCTGCAGCATGTGCGCGACGAACTGCTCGACGACGCGACACCGGCGCTCGCATCCGTGACGGACATCGCGTTGAAATGGGGCTTCGCGCACCTCGGGCGATTCGCGATCGACTACAAGCGCGCGTTCGGCGAATCGCCGTCGGCGACGCTCAGGATGCGGCGCGTGCGAGGCTGACGAGATCGATTGGCTGGCTCGCCGGCGGTATCGCCGCGTGCGTGACGTCGCGAACGCGTCGGATCGCCACGTCCAAGCGGAAAGCGGAAATGCGATGGCGACCGTTGCGGGTCTGACGCACAACGGCCGAACATGCAACGCGCGGACAGGCCCGGCGGCGTGCCCGCGCGATCACGACGGAAACCGGCTACTGCAGCCGGTGTTCCGCCCCGTGTTTTCAGTAATGCACGACGGTCCGGATCGACTTGCCTTCGTGCATCAGGTCGAATGCTTCATTGATGCCGGTGAGCGGCTTCGTGTGCGTGACGAACGGCGCGAGCTGGATTTTCCCGGCCATTGCATCTTCGACCATCCCCGGCAGCTCGGAGCGGCCCTTCACGCCGCCGAACGCGGTGCCGAGCCAGCGGCGGCCGGTCACGAGCTGGAACGGACGCGTCGAGATTTCCTGGCCGGCGCCCGCGACGCCGATGATGACGGACTGACCCCAGCCGCGATGCGCGCATTCGAGAGCCGCGCGCATCACGTTGACGTTGCCGATGCACTCGAAGCTGTGGTCGACGCCCCAGCCGGTCATGTCGACGATCACTTGCTGGATCGGCTTTGCGTGGTCCTTCGGGTTCACGCAGTCGGTCGCGCCGAACACGCGGGCGAGGTCGAATTTGCCCGGGTTCGTGTCGATCGCGATGATGCGGCCGGCCTTCGCGAGCTTCGCGCCCTGGATCACCGCGAGGCCGATGCCGCCGAGACCGAACACGGCGACCGTGTCGCCTTCCTGCACCTTCGCCGTGTTCTTCACCGCGCCCAGGCCGGTCGTGACGCCGCAGCCGAGCAGGCACACCTGCTCCGGGTTCGCGGCCGGGTTGATCTTCGCGAGCGACACTTCGGCGACGACCGTGTATTCGCTGAACGTCGAGCAGCCCATGTAGTGATAGATCGGCTGGCCGTTGTAGCTGAAGCGCGTGGTGCCGTCGGGCATCACGCCCTTGCCCTGGGTCGCGCGCACCGACACGCACAGGTTGGTCTTGCCGCTCTTGCAGAACAGGCACTCGCCGCATTCGGCGGTGTAGAGCGGAATCACATGGTCGCCGGGCTTCACGCTCGTCACGCCTTCGCCGACTTCGACCACGACGCCGGCGCCTTCGTGGCCGAGCACCGCGGGGAACAGGCCTTCCGGATCGTCGCCCGACAGCGTGAACGCATCGGTATGGCAAACGCCGGTATGCGTGATCTTGACGAGCACTTCGCCCTTGCGGGGCGGTTCGACGTCGATTTCGACGATCTGCAGCGGCTTGCCCGCCTCGAATGCAACTGCGGCACGTGATTTCATGGGGAGTTCCTTTAAAGAATCATCGAATGAAGCGGTACGCCGACGATCGCGCGCCGGTCAGCGCAAGTAGGACCGGACGAGGTTCACGATATCGTCGATCGATTCGGAAGCAGGCCGCGGAGCATCCGCGAGCTGGGTAAATTCCTCGCGCAAATGGCTTTCCAGCACGCCGGCCATCACGCCGTTGATCGCGCCGCGAATCGCAGCCAGCTGCTGAAGCACCGGGCCGCAATCCGCTCCGTCCTCGAGCGCCTGCTCGAGCGCGTTCAGCTGCCCTCGCACACGGCGCACGCGGGTCAGCACGCGCTTCTTTTCTTCGGGGGAATGCGGCATGGAAGTCAGTCGGTTTCGATACTGGGGGGTAGTATAGAACAACGCGATGCCGGCGGTCTACCCGGTGTTGTCCGGGTGCGGCCGGACGGCCGCGGTCAGATCAGCAACGCAAGCGTGCGGAACAGCGCAAGGTCATCCTTCCGCGCCGAGCGCGCGTGCCGCCGGATCACTTGCAGCAGGCAATCGATGAAGCAGCGCGCGGCGTCGCTCAGCGTGCTGCTGCGGCGCGTGACGATTCCGAGTTCGCTCGGTTCGAACGTCTCCTTCAGCGACAGCACGCGCATCCGCTCGCCGAACGGCGGCACCGCTGCGAGGATCGTCGGGCACCACGTGCACATGCCGGCCTGTTCGAGCATCGTCTGCAGCATTGCGACGGACTGTGCGCGCACGATGCGCCGCTCGTCGATGTGCGCGCCGTGCCGCGTGAACAGATAATCGACGAGCGCGGCCTGGCCGTCGGCCGACGAATTCAGCACCCAGTCGCAATCGAGCAGGTCGTGGACCGATTTCGCACGTTCGCGCGGATGGCCGGCCCGCACCATCACCGACGTGTCGTAGCGCAGCAGCGCCTCGAACGCGAACTCCTGCGCGCCGTTGCCCGGCTGCACGTGGCCGAGCGCGAAGTCCATGCTGCCGTCGCGCAGCAGCGGTTGCGCAACGGCCATCAGCGCCTCGTACAGCTCGAGCCGCACGTCGGGCATCCGCTCGCGGAACTGCAGCACGGTTTCCGCGAGAAACGTCATCGTCAGCCACGGCGTGACGCCGACGCTCAGCCGCCCCTCGACGCGCCCGCGCATCCGCTCGAGATCGCTCCGCGCATGCTCGAGCTGCTTGAGCACGAGCTTCGCATGCGTGAGCAGCGTCTTTCCGTAGTCGGTGAAACCGATGCCTTCCGGCGCACGCACCAGCAGCGGCAGGCGCTCGCTGGCCTCCAGCTCGCGCAGCGCGCGCGTGACGGCCGCCTGCGACAGCCCGAGCGAGCGGGCCGCGCCGCGAATGCTCCCGGCCTCCGCGCTCGCGACGAGCGCCTGCAACTGATGCAGCTTGATCGTGGTCATGGTATGCGGTGGTATGAAGAATGGCGACAACGAGCCGTTGTCATCATAACGAAACTGCGGCTGTTCGACGGTATTTTCGCTGCCTACGATCTCGCCACGATCTGCCGCTCCGGCGATCGGCAATCGGCACCTGGCGAGAGGAGTAGCGATATTGGACGGAACACCCATTGCGCCTGAAATGGCGGCCATCGAGACGGAGATGATCGCGCTGCGCCGGCGGTTGCATGAGCATCCGGAACTCGGCTTCGAGGAGCATGCGACGAGCGAGTTGGTCGCCGATTACCTGACAACATGGGGTTATCGCGTTACGCGCGGCCTGGGCGGCACCGGCGTCGTCGGCTCGCTCACGCGCGGTGCCGGAAAGCGGCTCGGGCTGCGCGCCGACATGGATGCGCTGCCGATCCGCGAGACCACCGGGTTGCCGCATGCAAGCCGGCGCGACGGCGTGATGCACGCATGCGGTCACGACGGTCACACGGCAATGCTGCTAGCGGCGGCCCGTTGCCTTGCGGAGCGCGAGCGCTTCAGCGGCACGCTGAACCTGATTTTCCAGCCCGCCGAGGAAGGGCTCGGCGGCGCGAAGCGGATGCTCGACGACGGGCTGTTCACGCAATTCCCGTGCGATGCCGTATTCGCGATGCACAACGTGCCGGGGCTGCCGGCCGGCGTGCTCGGCTTCTGCGACGGGCCGGCGATGGCGTCGGCCGACGAAGTTCGCGTGCGCGTCATCGGGCGCGGCGGCCACGGCGCGGCGCCGCATACGACGATCGATCCGGTGGTCGTGTGCGCGTCGATCGTGATGGCGCTGCAAACGGTCGTGTCGCGCAACGTGAATCCGCAGGAGCTCGCGATCGTGTCGACCGGCTCGATCCACGCAGGCACTGCATCGAACGTGATTCCGACGCATGCGGATCTCGAGCTGAGTGTGCGCGCGCTGTCGCCCGACGTGCGCGCGCTGCTCGAACGGCGCATTCGCGCGATCGTGCATGGCCAGGCCGAAAGCTATGGCGCGACGGCCGAGATCGACTATCGCCATGGGTATCCGGTGCTGGTGAACCACGCGGCGGAGACGGCATTCGCGCGTGACGTGGCCCGGGAATGGGGCGGCGACGCTGCACTGATTCCACATTTGCGGCCGATCGCGGCGAGCGAGGATTTCGCGTTCATGCTCGACGCGTGCCCGGGCAGCTACCTGTCGATCGGCAACGGCGAGGGCGCGGCCGGCTGCGGGTTGCACAACCCGGGCTACGACTTCAACGACGCGTGTCTCGCGACGGGCGCGAGTTACTGGATCGCGCTCGCGGAGCGCTATCTCGCGTGAGCCGGTGGACGCACGCACGGATTCGATTCATCTTCAACGACGGAAACAAGGAGACGGCAATGAAACAGTGGATGGCGGCGCTTGCGGTAGCGCTGACGGCAACGACGATCGCAGGGGCCGCGCACGCGGGCGACTGGACGGGCAGGGAGATCCGGCTCGCGGTCGATCCCACCTACCCGCCGCTCGAATACAAGCAGCCTGACGGCACGCTGACCGGCTTCGGGGTCGACATCACGAATGCGCTGTGCGCGGAACTGCATGCACGCTGCGTGTGGGTCGAGTCGAGCTTCGACGGGATGATTCCCGGGCTGCTCGCGCGCAAGTTCGACGTGATCGCGTCGTCGATGACGATCACGCCGAAGCGGATGCAGCAGATCGCGTTCACGAACCGGATCTCGAATGCGCCGGCGCGGCTGATCGCACGCAAGGGGTCGCCGTTGCTGCCGACGGCCGCGTCGCTGAAGGGCAAGCGGGTGGGCGTCGAGCAGGGCTCCGCACAGGCCGACTATGCGATCGCGAACTGGCAGCCGGCCGGCGTGCAGATCGAGTCGTACCAGAATCAGGACCAGGTGTACGCCGATCTCGTGACAGGGCGCCTCGATGCGGCATTCCAGGCGTCGATCGCGGCGAGCGACGGTTTCCTGAAGAAGCCGCAGGGCAAGGACTTCATGTTCGTCGGCGCGGCGATCGACGATGCGAAGTATTTCGGGCAAGGCGACGGCCTCGGGTTGCGCAAGCAGGACACCGAGCTGCGCGACGCGTTCAACCGCGCGCTGGCGACGATCCTCGCGAACGGCACGTATCAGCGGATCAACCGCAAGTACTTCGACTTCGACATTTACGGCGCGAAGTAAGCATCGCAGCAGCACGCCGCTTCGAGCGGCCGGACACTCATATCAATAAGGAAAGCGAATGAACTGGAGACTGTTTTTCGTCGCGATGCCGGCGTTGTGCGCGGCACCCGCATTTGCGCAAGGCAGCGTTACGCTGTACGGGCTCGTCGATGCGGGCATCGACTATACGAACAACGTCGGCGGCCACAGTGCGTGGCAGATGGCGAGCGGGTTCGCGCAAGGCAGCCGCTGGGGGCTGAAGGGCACCGAGGATCTCGGCGGCGGCTACAGCGCGCTGTTCCAGATCGAGAACGGCTTCAACCTGAACAGCGGCACGCTCGCGCAGGGCGGCCGCATGTTCGGGCGGCAAGCTTACGTCGGCGTCGGCAGCACGCGCTTCGGCACGCTGACACTCGGCCGCCAATACGACTCGGTCGTCGACTATCTCGCGCCGACGACCGCGAACGGCAGCTGGGGCACCTATCCGTTCTCGCATCCGCTCGACAATGACAACACCGGCAACACGTTCCGCGTGAACAACACGGTAAAGTATGCGAGCCCGGACGTTGGCGGCTTCTCGTTCGGCGGTACGTACAGCTTCAGCAATGACACCGGGTTCGCGAACAACCGGCAGTGGAGCGTCGGCGCGCAGTACGAGCACGGCGGGCTGCTCGTCGGCGCGGCGTTCCTGAATGCGGACAACGCGGGTGCGACGCCCGGCGGCGCGATCGCGGGCTCGGGGTCGGTCGGCGCGGATGCGAATTTCGCGGCTGCGCGGCAGCGGATCTTCGGCGCGGGCGTCAACTACACGGCCGGCCCCGCGACGGTTGGGCTTGCGTATACGAACAGCAACGTCACGCGGCCGACCGCGAACGTCGGCTATCTGTTCGGTGACGAAACGATCCAACCGGTCGCGGGGCCGCTCGCCGGCGGCACGGTCACGGCGATCAAGTACCAGAACTTCGAAGTGAACGGGAAATACCAGTTCACGCCGGCGTTTTTCGTCGGCGCGCAGTATGTGTACACGACGGTGCACTACGATGCGACCACGGGCAGCGCGAAGCCGAAGATCCATTCGGTCGGGCTGATGGCCGACTACAACCTGTCGAAGCGCACCGACGTTTACGTGATGGGCGCGTACCAGCGGATCGCAGGCGACGCAACCGGTTCTTCGCTGGATCAGGCGTATATCCCGGGTGCGGCCGACCTGTCATCGACGTCGAAGCAGTTGATGGTGCACGCGGGCATCCGGCACAAGTTCTGACCGGATGGACGAACCGGACGGCGCCGGGCGGCAGGAGTCGCCATGGTGCCGCCCGGACGCATCGTGAATTGCCGGTGAGCGTCGCCGCGATTCGACGATCGCGGCGTCGATGTCGCCACATTGCGCCGCGCAAGCGGATGACCCGAACGCTCCGCCGACCGCCGGCCGCCTGCAGAACCGGCCGCGCGCGGCCGCCTTTCGCCGCGCGGCCATATCCGCTAACCGCGTACCCCGACCCGATACCGCGTCGTCTGCCGATAGGTGGCGCCGGGTTGAAGAATGGTTTCGCCGCGCAACGCGTCCATGTTCACCTGATTCGGAAAGAACCCGGCCTCGACGCACAGCGCCGCGTGCCGCGCGCAGGTCACACCGCCGCTCACGCGCACGCCATCCAGATAGTTGCCCGTATAGAGCTGTAGCCCGCGTTGATCGGTCGACACGGTGAGCTCCCGGCCGCTCTCCGGATCGTAGATCGACGCGACGGCCCGCACGCCGTGTCCGGGTTCGCGCAGCACATAGCAATGGTCGAAGCCGCGTCCGCGTGCGAGCTGAGCATGCGGCCAGTCGAGGCGGGCGCCGATCGGTGCGCTCTGCCGGAAATCGAATGCGGTGCCGGTCACGTCGGCGGTGCCGGTCGGAATCAGCGCGTCGTCGACTTCGACGAACGCATCGGCGTCGATTTGCAACAAGTGGCCGCGCACGTCGCTGCCCGGGCGTCCGCTCAGGTTGAAGTAGCTGTGATTGGTCAGGTTCAGCGGCGTCGGCGCATCGGTGACGCCCGCGTAGTCGATTGTCAGCGTGCCGTCGTCGTCGAGCGTGTAACGCACCTGCACGCTGACGTTGCCGGGGAATCCCGCGTCGCCTTCCGGCGAATCCAGCCGCAGCGTCAAGCCGCCGCGATCGTCGATCACGTCCCAGCGCGCGCGATGAAAGCCGCTTGCGCCGCCGTGCAGCAGGTTGCCGTTCTCGTTGCGGTCGAGCGGATAGTCGACGCCGTCTAGCGTGAAGCGCGCACCGGCAATCCGGTTCGCCCAGCGGCCGACCGTTGCGCCGAGGTACGCGCCCGATTCCGCGTACTCGGCCGGCGTGTCGTGTGCCAGCACGATATCGGCAACGCGCCCGCTGCGGTCGGGGGCAAGCCACGACACGACGGTCGCGCCCAGGTCGCTGACGACGACGCGCATCCCGTGCGCGTTGCGCAGCGTATAGCGCCGGACCGGGTCGCCGCCGGGCAGCGCGCCCCACGGCTCGGATGGAATGCGGCCGACGTCGGACGCCGGGCGGGAAGAATCGGTATCGATACGCATGAGTGGGTTCGCTCGTGGGCGGTGAATTCAATGGGCGGGCGCGGTGCGCTCCTGGTATTCGCGCGGCGTGCAGCCGAGTTCGCGGCGGAACACCGCATACATGTACTGCAACGACGTGAAGCCGCAGCGGATCGCGACTTCCGCGCTCGACACATGGCGGCTCGCGAGCATCGCCTGCGCGGCCTCGAGCTTGTGACGCAGGATTTCCTGGTGCACCGTGCGCTGCAACTCGCGCCGGAAGTGATCTTCGAGGAGCGAGCGCGACACGCCGACATAGTCGGCCACCTGTTCGGTCTTGATCCCCTGGCACGCGTACTGGCGGATGAAGTGCCGGGCGCGCATCACGTGCGGGCTCGCGAGCGGCTGATGGCGCGTCGATTCGAGCACGTTGATCCCGACCGGCGGCACGAGGATCCGCTGCCCTGGAAAGCGCGCGCCGCGCAGCATCCGGTGCAGCAGGTGCGCGGCGGTGCGGCCCATTTCCTCGGTGCCCTGGATCACCGACGACAGCGGAATGCGCGTGAGCGTGCGGGTGAGCGGATCGTTGTCGATGCCGATGATCGCAACCTGCTCGGGCACCGCGATGCCGGCGATCAGGCACGCCTGCAGCAGATGCCGCGCGCGTGCGTCGGTGACCGCGATCACGCCGACCGGCTTCGGCAGCGCATGGAGCCAGCCGATCAGCTGCTCGATCGCGTGATTCCACCCCGACGCGCTGGTCGACAGCCCGCGATAGATCGGCGCTTCGACGCCGTCGGCGCGCGCGAGCCGGTCGAATGCGAGCTCGCGCTGCTGCGCCCAGCGGTTTTCCTGCGCGACCGGCAGGCTGTACATCGCGAAGTGTGCGAGGCCCGCACCGATCAGATGCGTATACGCGAGCGACACGAGCTTCGGGTTGTCCGTCGCAATATATGGGACGCCTTCCGGATACTGCGCCGGATCCTCGTAGGACGAACCGACCGCGACGATCGGCAGCGGCGAGCCGGCGAGCGCGTCGGCAACGGCCGGATCGTCGAAGTCCGCGATGATGCCGTCGCCGTCGAAACGCTCGATGCCGGCGAGCCGGCAGCGGAAGTCGTCCTCGAGGAACAGATCCCACACGACGCGGGTGGTGTGCAGATACTGGCCGATGCCGGCAATGATCTCGCGATCGTAGACCTTGTTCGCGTTGAACAGCAGCGCGATGCGGTGCGGTGTCGGGGCGGAAGGCGTGCGGGTCATGTCAGTGTCGGGGCGTGCGCCGCTCGGGCGTCGTGCCGTTGTCTCCGGGGGCGCGCTCGCCGGGCGGCGCGCGATCGTCAGGTGTCCGGCGATTGTAGGACGGAACGTGCGGCGCGCGCGCGCGGCTGGCAAGAAACATTACGCGCGCTGCGCAATTTCGCAATTGCCGGCCGGCGGGGGCGCGGGCACGATCCAGCCAACCGAATCAGACCGCGTGCGTCGTCGCGACGCGCGTTGCGCTGCAACAAGACACTGCACGGAGACGCCATGTCGTATTTCGAACACATTCCCCCCATTCGTTACGAAGGTCCGCAGTCGGACAACCCGCTCGCTTACCACTACTACGACCCCGAGAAGCGCGTGCTCGGCAAGACGCTCGCCGAGCATCTGCGGATCGCGGTCTGCTACTGGCACACGTTCGTGTGGCCGGGCCATGACATCTTCGGGCAGGGCGCGTTCCAACGCCCGTGGCAGCAACCGGGCGACGCACTCGAACGCGCGCGGATGAAGGCAGACGCCGCGTTCGAATTCTTCACGAAGCTCGGCACGCCGTTCTACACGTTCCACGACACCGACGTGGCGCCGGAGGGCGACAGCCTGCGCGAGTACACGGCGAATTTCGCTCGGATGGTCGACTATCTCGGCGAACGCCAGCAGGCGAGCGGCGTGCGGCTGTTGTGGGGCACCGCGAACCTGTTCTCGCATCCGCGCTTCGCGGCCGGCGCCGCGACGAACCCGAACCCCGACGTGTTCGCGTGGGCCGCGACGCAGGTACGTCACGCGCTCGACGCGACGCACCGGCTCGGCGGCGAGAACTACGTGCTGTGGGGCGGCCGGGAAGGATACGAGACGCTGCTCAATACCGACCTGAAGCGCGAGCGCGAGCAGTTCGCGCGCTTCCTGTCGATGGTCGTCGAGCACAAGCACCGGATCGGCTTCAACGGCGCGCTGCTGATCGAGCCGAAGCCGCAGGAACCGACCAAGCACCAGTACGACTACGACGTGGCGACCGTGCACGGTTTCCTCGTGCAATACGGACTGCAGGACGAGATTCGCGTGAACATCGAGGCGAACCATGCGACGCTCGCCGGCCATTCGTTCCATCACGAGATCGCCAATGCGTTCGCGCTCGGCGTGTTCGGCAGCGTCGACGCGAACCGCGGCGATCCGCAGAACGGCTGGGACACCGACCAGTTCCCGAACAGCGTCGAGGAGCTCACGCTCGCGTTCTACGAGATCCTGCGCCACGGCGGCTTCACGACCGGCGGGATGAACTTCGACGCGAAGGTGCGGCGTCAGAGCGTCGATCCGGAGGATCTGTTCTACGGCCACGTCGGCGCGATCGACGTGCTCGCGCTCGCGCTTGAACGCGCGGCGGTGCTGGTCGAAAACGATCGGCTCGACGCGTTGCGGCGCCAGCGTTACGCGCAATGGGACGATGCATTCGGCCGCAAGATTCTGTCGGGGGGCTATACGCTGGAATCGCTCGCCGACGATGCGCTCGCTCGCGGCGTCGATCCGCGGCACGTGAGCGGCGCGCAGGAGCGGCTCGAGAACATCGTGAACCAGGCGATCTACGGGCTGCGCTGACACCATGTATCTCGGACTCGATCTCGGCACGTCCGGTGTAAAGGCGGTGCTGCTCGACCGCGACGGCGCGGTGCGCGCGAGCGCGAGCCGCCCGCTGACCGTCAGCCGGCCGCAACCGCGCTGGTCCGAACAGGCGCCGCGCGACTGGTGGGACGCCGCATGCGGCGCGCTGGCCGCCGTCGTCGACGCGGCCCGTGCGGCCGGCATCGACCCGCACGACATCTCCGCGCTCGGGCTGACGGGGCAGATGCACGGTGCGACGCTGCTCGACGAACACGGCGACGTGCTGCGCCCCGCGATCCTGTGGAACGACGGGCGCGCGGATGCGGAGTGTTCGGAGCTCGAGCGGCTCGCGCCCACGCTGCGCACGGTGGCCGGCAACATCGCGATGCCGGGCTTCACCGCGCCGAAGCTGCTGTGGCTGCGCCGTCACGAGCCCGACGTATTCGCACGCATCGCATACGTGTTGCTGCCGAAAGACTATTTGCGTTACCGGCTGACCGGCGCGTTCGCGACCGATCCGTCGGATGCCGCCGGCACGCTGTGGCTCGACGTCGCGAAGCGCGACTACGACGACACGCTGCTCGCCGCGTGCGGGCTGTCGCGTGCGCAGATGCCGGCGGTGTTCGAGGGGAACCGCGTGACAGGCACGCTGCTGCCGGCGGTGGCGCGCTCGCTCGGGCTGCCGGAGATACCGGTGGTCGCGGGCGGCGGCGACAACGCGGCCGGCGCGGTCGGTGTCGGGATCGTGCGGCCCGGCGACGCACTGCTGTCGCTTGGCACGTCGGGCGTGTATTTCGCGGTGTCGGACGGATTCCGCGCGAACCCCGAGTCGGCGGTGCACAGCTTCTGCCACGCGCTGCCCGATACGTGGCATCTGATGTCGGTGATGCTGAACGCGGCCGGCTGCATCGACTTCACCGCGCAACTGGCCGGTTACGACGGCGTGCCGGCGCTGCTTGCCGACGCCGAAGCGAACGCGCGCACCGGCCGGCCGTGGTTCCTGCCTTATCTGAGCGGCGAGCGCACGCCGCACAACGACGTGAATGCGAAGGGCGTGTTCTACGGGCTCACGGCCGACACGCGGCGCGCGGATCTCGCGAACGCGACGCTCGAAGGCGTCGGCTTCGCGCTGCTCGACGGGATGGACGCGCTGCACGCGGCCGGGCTCACGCCCGACGGCATTACGGTGATCGGCGGCGGCTCGCGCAGCGCGTACTGGACGCAGATGCTCGCCGACCTGAGCGGGCGCGCGCTGACACTGCGCGAGGGCGGCGAGGTCGGGCCGGCGCTGGGCGCCGCCCGGCTTGCGCATCTGGCGGTCGAACCGGATGCGCCGCTCGCGGACGTGTGTCCGCAACCGCCGGTCGTCGCGGTGCGCGAGCCCGACCTTGCGCGGCATGCGTGGTATCGCGACACGCGGCGGCCGACGTTTCGCGCGTTGTACCGCGCGCTCGAACCGGTGTTTGCAACGGGCGCGTGATGCGCGTTGCAGTGAGTCGAGGCGGGCGGCCCGTTCCGGCGGCCGCCCGGCGTTCGTGAAGTGGTTCCATAACAAGGAGTGGAGACATGAAATCCGTAACGCGTCGTACCGTATTGAGTTCGCTTGCCGGCGCCGCTGCGCTGGCGATGTTCGCGCTGGGCGCGCCGCTCGCGCACGCGAGCAAGGACAAGCCCGAGATCGGCTTCTGCATCGACGACCTGCGCGTCGAACGCTGGTCGCGCGATCGCGATTATTTCGTTGCGGCCGCCACCAAGCTCGGCGCGAAGGTGTCGGTGCAGTCGGCCGATGCAAGCGAGGAGCGGCAGATTTCCCAGATCGAGAATCTGATCTCGCGCGGCGTCGACGTGATCGTGATCGTGCCGTTCAATTCGAAAACGCTCGGCAACGTGGTAGCCGAAGCGAGAAAGGCTGGCATCAAGGTCGTATCGTACGACCGCCTGATCCTCGACGCCGACGTCGATGCGTACATCTCGTTCGACAACGAGAAGGTGGGCGAACTGCAGGCGCAGGGCGTGTTCGACGCGAAGCCGAAGGGCAACTATTTCCTGCTTGGCGGCGCGCCGACCGACAACAACGCGAAGATGCTGCGCGAAGGGCAGTTGAAGGTGCTCAAGCCCGCGATCGATCGCGGCGACATCAAGGTCGTCGGCCAGCAGTGGGTGCCCGAATGGAGCGCGTCGACCGCGCTGCGGATCGTCGAGGACGCGCTGACCGCGAACAACAACAAGATCGACGCGATCGTCGCATCGAACGACGGCACCGCCGGCGGCGCGATCCAGGCACTCGCCGCGCAACATCTGGCCGGCAAGGTTCCGGTGTCCGGGCAGGATGCGGACCTCGCCGCGGTGAAGCGCGTGATCGCCGGCACGCAGACGATGACCGTCTACAAGCCGCTGAAGCTGATCGCGAGCGAAGCCGCGAAGCTGGCGGTCGATCTCGCGAAGGGCGCGAAGCCTGCATTCAACGCGCAATACGACAACGGCAAGAAGAAGGTCGACACGGTGCTGCTGCAGCCGACGCTGCTGACCAAGCGCAACGTCGACGTCGTCGTGAAGGACGGCTTCTACACCCAGGCCCAGCTGGCGAGCCAGTAAGCGTACGACGGAACGCGACGCGCGGCCGCGACGACGGCGGCCGCGTCTACTGCGAGGCAATGAACGTATGACCGAACCCTTGCTGACGATGCGCGGCATCGTCAAGGCATTCGACGGCGTGAAGGCGCTCGACGGGATCGACCTGACCGTGCGTCCCGGCGAATGCGTCGGGCTCTGCGGCGAGAACGGCGCCGGCAAGTCGACATTGATGAAGGTGCTGTCGGGCGTGTACCCGCATGGCACGTGGGACGGCGAAATCCGCTGGGAAGGCGAGCCGCTCGTCGCGTCGGGCGTGCGCGACACCGAGCGCGCGGGCATCGTGATCATTCACCAGGAGCTGATGCTCGTGCCCGAGCTGTCGGTTGCCGAGAACATCTTCCTGGGCAACGAGATCACGCTGCCCGGCGGCCGCATGCATTACGCGGAGATGGTGCGGCGCTCGGAAGCGTTGCTGCGCGAGCTGCGCATCGACGCGATCAACGTCGCGCAGCCGGTGATGAACTACGGCGGCGGTCACCAGCAGCTGATCGAGATCGCGAAGGCGCTGAACAAGCGCGCGAAGCTGCTGATCCTCGACGAGCCGTCGTCGTCGCTGAGCGCGGCCGAGACGCGCATCCTGCTCGATATCGTGCGCGACCTGAAGCGCCGCGGCGTTGCGTGCGTATACATCTCGCACAAGCTCGATGAAATCGAAGCCGTGTGCGACACCGTGACCGTGATCCGCGACGGCCGCCATGTCGCGACCGAGCCGATGCGCGCGCTGACCACCGACCGGATCATCGCGATGATGGTCGGGCGCGAGATCAGCAACCTGTATCCGCGCGAGCCGCACGAGATCGGCGACATCGTGCTCGAAGCGCGCAACGTCACTTGTCACGATGTCGCGAATCCGCGCCGCAAGCGCGTGGACGACGTGTCGTTCAGCGTGCGCCGCGGAGAAATCCTCGGCGTGGCCGGGCTCGTCGGCGCGGGCCGCACCGAGCTGATGCAGGCGATTTTCGGCGCGTATCCGGGGGCGAGCACGGCGAGCGTGCGCATCAACGGCCGGCCGCTCGCGATCCGTGCGCCGGCCGATGCGATCCGCGCGGGCATCGCGATGGTCCCGGAGGATCGCAAGCGTCACGGGATCGTGCCGCAGCTCGGCGTCGGCCACAACATCACGCTGTCGGTGCTGCGCCGGTTCGCCGCGCGCGGCCGGATCGATGCGGCCGCCGAACTCGACGCGATCCGCACCGAAATGCAGAGGCTGTCGGTGCGTGCCGCGCACCCGTTCCTGCCGATCGCGAGCTTGTCCGGCGGCAACCAGCAGAAGGCGGTGCTCGCGCGGATGCTGCTCGCCGACCCGCAGGTGCTGATCCTGGACGAACCGACCCGCGGCGTCGACGTCGGCGCTAAGGCCGAGATTTACCGGCTGATCTTCGCGCTCGCGAAACGCGGCGTCGCGCTGATCGTCGTGTCGTCGGAGCTGCCGGAAGTGCTCGGGCTTGCCGATCGTGTGATCGTGATCGGCGAAGGCGAGCTGCGCGGCGATTTCGTCAACGAAGGTCTCACGCAGGAACAGATACTCGGCGCCGCGCTGAAGCCCGCGCGGCGTCCGGCCGACCCCATTGCAGCGAGTGCGACATGAATACCGAACTTTCCTCTTCCTCCACCGTGCCGCCGGACACCGGCGCGCGCCGCCTGCGCGGCCGTCCGCTGAGCCAGATCTTCGTGCGCTACAAGGTGCTCGCGCTGCTGTTCGCGGTTGCGGCGATCTGGGTGTTCTTCTCCGTGCTGACCGACGGCGCGTTCGTCACGCCGCGCAACGTGTCGAACCTGCTGCGGCAGATGTCGATCACGGGAATGCTCGCGTGCGGGATGGTCTTCGTGATCATCGCCGGCGAGATCGACCTGTCGGTCGGCTCGCTGCTGGGGCTGCTCGGCGGCGTCGCGGCGATCCTCGACGTCAATCGCCACTGGCCGGTTGCGGCGACGGTGCCGGCGGTGCTCGCGCTCGGCGTGCTGGTCGGGTTGTTCAACGGCTGGTGGTCGACGTATCGGCGCGTGCCGTCGTTCATCGTCGGGCTGGGCGGGATGCTCGCGTTCCGCGGGATCCTGCTTGGCGTGACGGGCGGCTCGACGATCGCGCCGGTATCGGACGGCTTCGTGTTCATCGGGCAAGGCTATCTGCCGCGCGCGGCGGGCGACGGCCTCGCGGTGCTGCTGTTCGCGCTGGTCGCGCTGCTGGTCTTCCGGCAGCGCGGTACGCGGCGCCGCTACAAGCTCGCGGTCGCGCCGCTGTGGCAGGACGTCGCGAAGATCGTCGGGGCCGGCGCGGTGCTGTTCGCATTCGTCGCGACGCTCGACCGCTACGGCGGCATCCCGGTGCCCGTGCTGCTGCTGCTCGCGTTGCTCGGCGTGTTCTCGTGGATCGCGACGCAGACGGTGTTCGGCCGGCGCATCTACGCAGTCGGATCGAACCTGGAGGCGACGCGGCTGTCGGGGGTCGACACCGATCGCGTAAAACTGGCGATATTCGCGCTGATGGGGTTGATGTGTGCGTTCGCCGGCATCGTCAATACCGCGCGGCTTGCGGCCGGCTCGCCGTCGGCGGGCTCGATGGGCGAGCTCGATGCGATCGCCGCATGCTTCATCGGCGGCACGTCGATGCGCGGCGGCTCGGGCACCGTCTACGGTGCGCTGATCGGCGCGCTCGTGATGGCGAGCCTCGACAACGGGATGTCGATGCTCGACGTCGACGCGTACTGGCAGATGATCGTCAAGGGCGCGGTGCTGGTGCTGGCGGTGTGGATCGACGTGGTGTCGCGGTCGAACCGGCGGTGACGCGAGGCGACGTGAGGCAACGGCAACGTGGGGCCGCCGCCGCTCAGTGCAGCGGCACGCCCCATGCCGCGGTCACGTTGCCGCCGAGCCGCCATTCCGTGAACGGGCGGCGCGGCGCGATCATTGCCTGCAGGCGGCGATCGCCGAAGCGGGCGTAATACGGCTCGAGCCAGCTCAGCTCGCCGCGCAGCGTCCACGGAAACAGCGTCTGCGGGACCGGCGTGATCTTCGCGAAGGTCGCGGGATCGTTCACCGCGTCGATCACGAGGTTCGCGAGGCGGCCGATCGCGCCATCGTTTTCCCGATAGAGATCGATATGCCGCCGCTGCACCAGTTCGGCTGCGAACACGAGCGGCAGCAGCGCGAACGTGTGATAGTGCAGCGCGCGGTTGCCACGCTTCACTTCACGCGCAAGCGCGCCGTCGGGGCCGATGTCGCGAATGCCTTCGCGCACCCGCACGAGCCCCGAATCGACGAGGCTCGCGTTGCCGGTCACGGTGCCGGTCGCGATCAGGTCGAGCCCGGCCCAGTACACGAGATTGTTGTGCAGGCGATTGATCGCTTCCGCATTGCGGGTGGCGATCGCGATGCGTTCGAGCCACGGGCCGAGCGCGTCGAGCCGCGCGCGGTTTGCGTCGCGCACGTCGCGCGGCATGCGCACGATCACCATCGCGAAGTCGGTGCCGGCCCACGAGCGCTCGAAATATCCCTGGTAACCGTCGATCGGCCCCATCAGTGCGTCGGCTTGCGACCAGCGTTCCAGCAATGCGAGCGCGCACGACCAGTCGCCGCGATCGGCAGCGGAATTGAGCCGCGCGATGAAGTCGCGCATCGGTTTGACCGCGCGTGCGTAGCCTGCCGCATCGTCGTAATAGCCGGGCGGATCGATGCTCGCCACGGCGGCGGGCACGTCGCACGCGCGCACGGGCGCCGACGCGCAGAATGCGGCGGCTGCGAGCAGCGCGGCGGACGCCAGACGCTTCTTCGAATCGCGCATGCGGGCCTCGGCTTGAAAGATGGCGAGGGCGCAAGCCGTACCGCGCTGCGCGGCGCACGGCGTCGATGCCGCGCGCGTCTTGCCGCACGCAGTCTAGCGTTCGGGTCTTTCATCCGCCTTTCTCGCCGTCGCATTCGTGCGTGCGGCACGCATGGTAGCTGCGGCACGCACCGCGCATCGGTGCCGCCGCCGTGGCTGGGTGCGGCGCATGCGTTGCGCTATCCTGTCGCGATCGACAATTCACCCGACGCCATGAAGCGCCCGTCGTTCTCCACCCAACTCGTGATGTTGTGGGCACTCGTTGCCGCATTGTGCGCGACGCTGGTCGCGCTCGTGTGGATCGTGGCCCGTTCCGCCGAGAGTGAACAGATCGCCGGCGCGCGCGCGCAGGGCGCGGCCGCATGCGAGGCGGTCGCGGCCCGCTATGCGGGCTCGGTGCAGCCGTCCGCCCGGCGACCCGATCCCGAGCCGATGCACGCGATCCTCGACATCGTGCTCGCGCACGCGCCGGACGTCGAAGGCGGCTTCTGGACGCGCGACGGTGCCGGCGGCGACGGCCGTTTTCTCGCCTATGCGTTTCCAACCTATCAGGGCAGCGGCATCAAGCGCGACGTGCCGGAAGCGGAAACCCCGCTGATCGTTCGCACGCTGGGCGCGGCGGCCGCTACGCGCGCCACTGCGACGAACGTCGTCGAAGGCGCGCAGGATGCGGTCGTGGCGGTTGCGTGTCCGGTGCCGGCGGGGCCGGATCTGTTCGTCTGGATGCTGACCCGCGCGCATCCGCCGCTCGGCCGGCATGGCGAACTGCTCGCGACGGGGCTCGCGGCGGTGCTCGCGGTGCTTCTCGCGATCGCCGCGGCGCTCGCGTTCGCGTTGCGCCGCTGGAAGCGCAATCTCGGCCGCGTCGAGGCGGCACTGTCGCCGGCGGCGCGCGCCACGCACCTGCCGCGTGTCGGCGAGCCGGATCTGGACCGGATCATCGACGCGTTCAACGCGCATGCGCGGCAAGCCGAGCGATTGCAGCAGCAGGCCGGCGAACTGGCCGCGCGGCTCGCGCAGGCCGAGCGCTTCGGCATGCTCGGCAAGCTCGCCGCGCAGCTCGCGCATGAGATTCGCAACCCGATGGGCGCGATGCGGCTGAAGGCCGAGAATGCGCTCGTCGCCGACAGCGGCCGCCAGCAGGACGCGCTGCGCGTCATCCTCGCGCAGATCGCCCGGATCGACACGCAGCTGTCGGGGCTGCTCGCGCTCACGCAGCCGGTGAGCCCGCACATCGCGCGCGTCGATCTCGATGCATGGCTGCCGGCGGTCGTCGACGCACACCGCGAGCTCGCGCAGCGCCAGTCGGTCGCGCTCGCATGCAAGCCCGACGGGCGCGGCGAGCGGTTCGCGCCGCCGTCCGACAACCCGGCGTTCGATCCCGACCAGATGCGCCGCGCGCTCGACAACCTGCTGCTCAATGCGCTGCGCCATGCGGGCGACGGCGGCGCGGTGTCGGTCACGGCCGTGCGCGCGACGGCCGATGCAGGCGCGACGCTGCGGTTCACGGTGTCCGATACGGGCCCGGGCGTGCCCGATGCGCAACGCGAGCGGATCTTCGAGCCGTTCGTGACGGGCCGCGCGGACGGCACGGGCCTGGGCCTCGCAGTCGTGCGCGAAGTGGCGGCCGCGCACGGCGGCCGCGCGTGGCTCGATGCGACGCCGGGCGGCGCTTCTTTCGTGATCGAGATTCCATGGCAACCATCCTGATCGTCGACGACGACGCCGCGTTTCGCGACGGCCTTGCGGAAACGCTGCACGATCTCGGTCATCGCGTGGTCGAGGCCGCATCGGGGCGCGCCGCGCTTTCGATGCTGCGCGACGACCGCCGTATCGATTGCGTGTTCCTCGATTTCCGCCTGCCGGACCTCGACGGCCTCGCGGTGCTCGCGCAATGGCGTGACGACGCCGCACTCGCCGCGATTCCGGTCGTGATGCTGACCGCGCATGCGACCAGCGACAACACGATCGACGCGATGCGCGCCGGCGCGTTCGACCATCTGACGAAGCCGGTCGGGCGCCGCGACATCGTGCAAGTGCTCGAGCGCATCGTGTCCGCACATGCGCCGCGCGCCGACGGCGACGCGGACACAGGTGCGTTTGCCGGCGAGCGCGCGTCGGATCGCCCGCGCTTGCTCGGTGTCAGCGCCGCGATCCGCGACGTGCAGAAACAGCTGGGGCGCGCCGCGACGAGCGATGCAACGGTGCTTGTCACCGGCGAAACCGGCACCGGCAAGGAAGTGGCCGCGCGCGTGCTGCACGCGGCGTCGGCACGGCATGCCGGGCCGTTCGTGGCCGTGAACTGCGCGGCCATTCCGGCCGAGTTGCTCGAAAGCGAATTGTTCGGACATCGCCGCGGCGCGTTCACGGGCGCGCAGGCGGATCGCACGGGACGGCTCGTCGAGGCCGACGGCGGCACGCTGTTTCTCGACGAGATCGGCGACATGCCCGCCGCAATGCAGGCGAAGCTGCTGCGCGCGTTGCAGGAGCGCGAGGTGACGCCGCTCGGCGCGGACCGCCCGACGCCGGTCGACATTCGCGTAGTGGCCGCGACGCACCGCGATCTTGCCGCGGCCGTTGCGAGCGGCACGTTTCGCGAAGACCTGTTCTACCGGCTGAACGTCATCCCGCTGCACCTGCCGCCGCTTGCCGAGCGCGTGGCCGACATCCTTCCGCTCGCCGCGCACTTTCTCGAACGCGCGGCCGGTGCACGCCCGCTGCATCTGACGAACGATGCGCAGCGCGCGCTGCTCGGCCACCGCTGGCCCGGCAACGTGCGCGAACTGCGCAACGTGATGGAGCGCGTTGCCGCGCTCGCACCCGGACCTGCGATCACCGCGGCCGATCTCGCGCTCGGTGCCGCGCCCGCGGCGGGCGCGCCCGCGGATGCCGCGCTTCCCGCGTTCCTGTTCGACCTGCCGCTGCCCGATGCGCTGGCGGCGGTCGAGCGGGCGGCGATCCTGCGCGCGCTCGAGCGCGCGAACGGCAATCGGGCCGAAGCCGCACGCCAACTCGGCATCGGCCGCCAGTCGCTGTATGCGCGCATGGCCAACCTCGGGATCGCGCGCGACGACTGAGCGGGGCGCCGGGTGTCGGATTTTCCGACACAGGCTGCGCGCATCTGTCGGCCTGTCCGACACCCGCTCGGCGGCGGCCCGACGCGGGGCGCCGCCGCACGGGCGCGCGTGCGGTGGCACGGGGTTTGCAAATAGCGTGTACCGCAACCCGTCGTCGCGGTGCGCTCACGCCGCGCGCTTGGCCGCCGCAATGTGCGTCCGCCTTCCGTCGATGCGCAACGCACGCGACGACATCCCGATGGAGGATTCACCTCATGCACTGGATCGATCCGGCGTGCCTGCCCGAAACGCGCGGCCGCGTTACCCAATTCCTGATCAATCCGCACGGCGAAGTCGACGGGCTGATCCTGAACGGCGACCTGCAGGTTCACGTGCCGCCGCATCTCGGCCGCGAACTCGTGCGGCACGTCGCGTGCGGCGATCGCATCCGCGTGCGCGGCATCAAGCCGCGCGGTGCCGACATGATCGCGGCCGTACAACTGACCGGTCGCGACGGCGCGGACATCGTCGATACCGGGCCGGCTCACGAGCCGCGTCCGCTGCCACGCGCGGGCCGCGAACCGATGGACGTTCGCGGCGAGGTCGCATTTGCGCTGCATGGACCGAAAGGCGAGTGCAACGGCGCGCTGCTGACCGATGGCATCGCGGTACGCATGCCGCCGCACGCGGCTGCCGAACTCGCCGACTATCTGCGTCCCGGCACGCACGTGCAGGTATGGGGCGACGCGATCGTTACGCCGCACGGTACGACGATCGATGCCACCGACATCGCCGAACTCGTCGATGCGCCGGCCGCGTGAGTGCGCAACGGCGATGAGACCGGCGCGCGCGCTCGAAGCGCTCAACTTCTTCCTCGCCGACGTGCAGGCCGGGATCGGCCCGTTCGCGGGCGTCATCCTGTTGTCCCGCGGCTGGAGCGCGGACGCAATCGGCTCCGTGATGACGCTCGCGGGCCTGGCGGCGATGGCGGCGACGCCGTTGGCCGGCGCGCTGGTCGATGCGCTGCGCGCGAAGCGCACGCTGATCGTCGGCGCGACGGCTGCAACCGCGTTCGCAACCGTGATGCTGCGTTTCGCCGACGGCTACCCGGCGGTAGCGGCCTCGCAGGTCGTCGCCGCCGTCTGCGGCGCGGCGCTTGCACCGGCGGTCGCGGGCGTGACGCTCGGCATCGTGCGCACGCACGGCTTCGATCGGCAGTTCGGCCGCAATCAAATGGCCAACCACGCAGGCAACGTCGCCGGCGCGGCGCTCGCTGGCTGGCTCGGCTGGCATGCGGGATTCGATGCGTTATTTGCGCTCGTGGCGGTATTCGCGGTGCTTGCGATCGGGAGCGCTTGCGCGATTCCCGCGCGCGCGATCGACCATGCGTGCGCGCGCGGTCTTGCCGGGCACGAGCAGGATGGCGCGGGCCGCGCCCCGCGCGCCGGGAACGATCCGGGCCGAGAGCGGGCGAATGACGCTGCGGGTCCGAGCACCGGCGCGTGGCGCACGCTCGCGGCGAACCGGCCGCTGCTGCTGCTCGGCGTGTCGCTCGCGCTGTTTCACCTCGGCAATGCGGCGATGCTGCCGCTGTACGGTATGGGCGTCGTCGCCGCGCACCGCAGCGATCCGAGCGCGTTTACCGCGCAGACCATCGTGATCGCGCAATGCGTGATGATCGCGGCAGCATGGTGCGCGCCGCGGCTGATTCGCGATCACGGATACTGGCGCGTGCTGCTGCTGTCGTATCTGGTGCTGCCGGTGCGCGGCGTGCTCGCGGCCATGCTGATGAGCGAGGCGGGTGTGTGGCCGGTGCAGTTGCTCGACGGCATCGGTGCCGGTCTGCAAAGCGTCGTCGTACCGGCGCTCGTCGTGCGGCTGCTCGACGGCTCGGGGCGCGTGAATGCCGGACAGGGCGCGGTCGCCACCGCGCAAGGCATCGGCGCGGCGCTGAGCCCGGTGCTCGGCGGCGTGCTCGCGCAGCATTACGGCTATCCGGCGGCCTTCGTCGTGCTGGGCGCGGTGTCGACGGGTTCGGTCGCATTGTGGCTCGGTCACGCGCGCTCGTTGCGCGACGCGTGCGGCAAGCCGCCGCGCGGCGGCGCGCCGGGCGATTTGCCGGCCGCATCGCGATGAAGCGCGCGCCGGTTCGTTCCCGATATCCGGGGTGCCGATGCGATGAATAGCGCCCCGTTTGCGTGGCTGATTTCTGCGCTGGCCACCGCCGGCGTGATCGTGCGCCCGTTCGGCTGGCCCGAGGCGATCTGGGCCGTGGCTGGCGCGGTGCTGCTGGTCGGTCTCGGCTTGTTGCCGGTGCATGCCGCGCTCGCCGCCGTTGCGAAAGGCGGCGACGTGTACCTGTTCCTCACAGGGATGATGCTGCTGTCCGAGGTCGCGCGTCGCGAAGGGCTGTTCGACTGGATTGCCGCGCATGTCGTGAATCGCGCACGCGGTTCGCCGCGGCGGCTGTTTGCACTCGTCTATCTGGTCGGGACCGTCACGACCGTGTTCCTGTCGAATGACGCGACCGCCGTCGTGCTGACCCCGGCCGTGTTCGCGGCCGCGCGCCGCGCGAAGACAGACCCGCTGCCGCTGCTGTACATCTGCGCGTTCGTCGCCAACGCGGCGAGCTTCGTGCTGCCGATCTCGAATCCCGCGAACCTCGTGTTGTACGGCGCGCACATGCCCGCGCTCGGCACGTGGCTCGCACGTTTCGCGCTGCCGTCCGTTGCGTCGGTCGCGTGTACGTACGCGATGCTGCGCGCGACGCAGCGGCACGCGCTGCACGGCCGCTGCGCGACCGGTCTGCCGGTGCCGCCGCTCGCCGCGGGCGGTCGCATCGCGCTGGCCGGCATCGCCGCGACGGCCGCCGCGCTGATGGGCGTGTCGCTGCTCGACCGGCCGCTCGGGTTGCCGACCGCGGTGGCTGGCGTCGTCACTGCAGCGTGCGTGCTGTGGCGCGATCGCGCCGCGTGCGGGCCGATGCTGCGTGCAATCTCGTGGAGCGTGCTGCCGCTCGTGGCCGGCCTGTTCGTCCTGGTCGACGCGCTCGATCGTACCGGCGCGGTGCATGCGCTGGCCGACACGTTGCGCGCGCTGACGGCGGCCGGCGCGGCACGTGCGGCGGCGGCGTCGGGCGTCGCCGTCGCCCTTGGGTCGAACCTGGTCAACAACCTGCCTGCCGGGCTCCTCGCGAGCGCGACCGTCGGTGTCGCGCACAGCCCGCAGCCGGTGATCGACGCGCTGCTGATCGGCGTCGATCTCGGGCCGAACCTGTCCGTCACCGGATCGCTCGCAACGATCCTGTGGCTCGCGGCCATCCGCCGGGAAGGGCAACAGGTCAGCGCGGCGAAATTCGCCGCGATCGGCGTATGCGTGATGCTGCCCGCGCTTGCGGCGGCGCTTGCGGTACGGCTTGCGTAGAGAGTGACCGGACACGAAGCACGACGTTCCAACGCATGCGGGCGGCACGGGCCGGTGACGGCCGCCGTGGCGCGGCTAGCGGAAATCGATCGCCGGCCGCCCGCTACCCCGCATCCGCCTTGATGAAATCCACGAACGCGCGCAGCGGAGCCGGCACGAAGCGCCGCCCCGGATAGTACAGATACGGGCCCGGGAACGGCCGCCACCAGCCGTCGAGCACGGGTTCGAGCGCACCGCTCGCCAGGTGCGGGCGCAGCCAGTCTTCGTACAGGTGCACGATGCCGAGCCCCGCACAGGCGGCGTCCACCGCGAGATCGACGGCGCCGCCGATCTGCACGACGAGCGGCCCGGCCGGCTCCACGCGCACGACTTCGCCGTCGCATTCGTACTCCCACGCCGGCATCGCGCCGCTCGCGAAGCGGCCGCGCAGGCACGCGTGATCGAGCAGGTCGCGCGGATGGGCCGGGCGCCCGCGACGGTCGAGATAGGCGGGTGCTGCGGCAGTCGCGAAGCGTTGCAAACGCGGGCCGATCGGCACGGCGATCATGTCCTGCTCGAGGCGCTCGTCGTAGCGGATCCCGGCGTCGCAGCCGGCGGCGAGGATATCGACGAAGCTCTCGTCCGCGATGACCTCGACGCGGATCTCCGGATACGCATCGAGAAAACGCGGAACGATCGACGGCAGCACGAGCCGCGCGGCGCTCATCGGGACATTCAGCTTCAGCGTACCGACCGGTTTCTCGCGGAACGTGTTGACCACGTCGAGCGCCGCCTCCACCTCGACGAGCGCCGGCGTGAGCCGCGCAAGCAGGCGCGCGCCGGCTTCGGTCGGCGACACGCTGCGCGTCGTGCGGTGCAGCAGCCGCACGCCGAGCTGCGCCTCGAGCCGGCGTACGGCTTCGCTGAGCCCCGACGCACTCGCGCCGGCCACGCGTGCGCCCTCGCGGAAGCCCTTCGCGCGGGCCACCGCCACGAACGCATTCAGATCGCCGAGATCGACTTGCATTGTTCGCCTTTTCGTACAGGTTGTGCACATTATTGCCGGTTATCGCGCAGCGCGACACGGCGTAACCTGCGATTCATTCATTCGATCCAGGAGTCACGCCATGTCACCCATCGTTCAATCCGGCACCTTTTCCATTGCAGGCCGCCGCGTGCATCGCGTCGGTTATGGCGCGATGCAGCTGGCCGGTCCCGGCGTATTCGGGCCGCCGAGAGACCGCGCCGCGGCGCTCGCCGTGCTGCGCGAAGCCGTGGAATCGGGCGTCGACCATATCGACACCAGCGATTTCTACGGTCCGCACGTGACGAACCGGCTGATTCGCAAAGCGCTGCATCCGTATCGCGACGACCTGCTGATCGTGACCAAGATCGGTGCGAAGCGCGGCGACGACGGTTCGTGGCTGCCCGCGTTCTCCGCCGACGCGCTGGCCGCCGCCGTGCACGACAACCTGCGCAACCTCGGCCTCGACGTGCTCGATGTCGTCAACCTGCGGATCATGTTCGACGTGCACGGTCCGGCCGAGGGCTCGATCGAGGCGCCGCTGACGGCGCTGGCCGAACTGCAGCGGCAGGGGCTCGTGCGGCACATCGGGCTGAGCAACGTGACGGCCGCGCAGATCGCCGAAGGCCGGCGAATCTGCGACATCGTCTGCGTGCAGAACCATTACAACCTCGCGCACCGCGACGACGATCGCCTGATCGATGCGCTCGCACGCGACGGCATCGCTTACGTACCGTACTTTCCGCTCGGCGGTTTCAGTCCGTTGCAATCGTCGACGCTCGATGCCGTCGCCGCGCGGGTCGGCGCGACGCCGATGCAGACCGCGCTCGCGTGGCTGCTGCGCCGCGCGCCGAATATCCTGCTGATTCCGGGCACGTCGTCGGTCGCGCATCTGCGCGAGAATCTGGCGGCGGGGGCGCTGGTGCTGCCGGATGACGCCGTGCGCGAGCTGGATGGTGTCGCAGCGGCCGGCCGTTGATCGCGCCGGCGAGCGGCGGATTCCACCGCCGCGCTCGCCGGCGCGATGCACGCTTCAGCGAGCCTGACCCAACTGCTCGTCGATCGACCGCGTGAGCGGCGACTGCACGTCGCCGGTGTGTTTGGTCTGAACGGGCTCGATCAGCACGATCCAGCATTCGTCGTCGGCCACCGGATTGTGCTGCGTGCCGCGCGGCACGACATGCATCGAGCCGGCAGGCAAGTCCACGACGCGGCCGCCTTCGTACTCGATCTTCAGATGCCCGCGCACGACGAAGAACAGCTCGTCTTCGTGCGCATGGTCGTGCCACACGAGCTGGCCGCGAACCTTCGCGACCTTCACGTACTGATCGTTGACCTGCGCGACGATCTTCGGCGACCAGTAGTCCGAAACATCGGCGAATGCGGATTCGAGGTCGAACGATTCGGCAAACGGAACGGCGGGAAGGGGCATTTCGTCTCCAGATCCAGTGTTGCGCATGCGGGAGCGACACCGGCGCGAAGCCGGCCGTCGACACGCGGGGAACGCCGATTATAGGCGCGCCGCCATGACGCTGCATGACGGCGCGGCGCGGCGCGGCGCGGCGCAGTGCTCAGCGCGCCAGCGCGACCGCGAAGTCGCGGTACGTGCGCAGCGGGCGGCCGAGGATCGCGGTCAGCCGTTCGACGTCGCCGGCCTGAGCCGCCATCCCGTCGCTGACGTAGCGTTCGGCCATTAGCCGCATCTCGTATGCCATCCACTTCGGCATGAAGCCCGCGAGGTTGTTCTCGAACGCGGCCGGATCGTCGCCGCCGTATGCGACCGGCCGGCCCAGCACGTCGGACCAGATCGACGCCAGTTGCGGACCGGTCAGCGTGTCGGGGCCGACCAGATTGATCGTCTGGACCGGCAGCTTGCCCGGCGCGTCGTTGCGGCGGATCAACTCGAAGGCGGCGACTTCCGCGATGTCGCGCACGTCGACCATCGCGACGCCCTTGCTGCCGATCGGCATCGGATACACGCCGTGGCCGACGATCGCGTCCTTGACCATCCGATCGTTTTCCATGAAATACGCGGGCCGCAGGATCGTCGCACTGAAACCCATCTGTTCGATCATCCGCTCCGCGCCGGATTTCACCGCGAAGTGCGGCACGTTCACGAAGCGGTCGGCGTGCAGCACCGACAGATAGACGACGCGCTCGATACCCGCATCGCGGGCGAGATTCAGCGCGATCAGCGCCTGCGTGAACTCGTCGCCTGCGACGCCGTTGAGCAGGAACAGCGTGCGCACGCCGGCGAATGCGGTGCGCATCGCGTCGAGATCGAGCATGTCGCCCTGGACGACCGCGACCGCGGCCGGGAAATCGGCCTTCGACGGATCGCGCACGAGCACGCGCACGTCGGCGCCGCGCTCGACGAGTTGATGGACGACCTGGCGGCCGACACGGCCGGTCGCACCGGTAACGAGGATGGTCATGATGTTCACTCCTGGGGTTACGGTTGAGTTGACTGCCCAGGTAAGTTAAGTGATCCACACATGATCCGGAAGGTATGGTAAATAGACGAGGTGTCTCATTGGTGGAACGCATGGACCTGCTCGCTCTCGCCGATTTCAATCTCGTCGCCCGTCACGGCAGTTTCGGTGAAGCCGCCCGCGCGGCCGGTCGCCCTAAGGCGACGCTGTCGCGCCGCGTGACGGAACTCGAGAACAGCCTCGCGTTGCGTTTGTTCGAACGCGGGTCGCGCGGCGTGACGCTCACGCAGGAAGGGCGCGCGCTGTACGAGCGCACGGGCGCGCTGCTCACCGAGCTGGCCGACAGCGCGTCGGCGATCGCGTCGGGCGGCGAGCGCCCGCGCGGGCGGCTGCGCATCAGCGCGCCGACGCTGTTTTCCCAGCTGGCGATGGGCAGGCTCGTGGCGACGTTCGTCGCCAAATATCCGGACGTGCGCCCGGACGTTACGACGGAAGACCGCCCGGTCGACATGATCGACGAAGGTTACGACCTGGTGATCCGCGTGAACCCCGACCCGGACGAAAGCCTGATCGGCCGCGTGCTGCTGCGCGACCGGCTCGTCGTCGTCGCGGCGCCTGCGCTGATGCGACCGGCCGGCGATGCGGCCGTACCGGCCATCGTCCGCGGCGGGGACGACGGCCGCGATGCGTGGGACGTCGTCGGCCCGACCGGCAGGGCGCGCATCCGGTTCGAGCCGGTCGTACGGCTGTCGTCGCTGCTTATCGTGCGCGATACGGTCAGGCTCGGCGTCGGCGCCGCTTGCCTGCCCGTGTCGCTCGTGAGCCACGAGCTCGCGGCGGGCACGCTCGTCAGCTGGGGCGACGTGCCGGGGCCGGAAATCGCGCTGTGGGCGCTTTATCCGTCGAGGCGGTTGTTGAGCGCGCGCGTTTCCGCGTTTCTCGAGCACCTGAAGGACGCGTTTCCGGCCGGCACGCCGGAAGACCTCGCCGCATACATCGGACCGGCGTGCTGAACCGGCGCCGCGGCGCTCCGACCGCGGCGGCGACGCGGACGCTACGTCCGGTCGCGATGGCGTGCGCGGGTCGCGCCCGTGATCACCGCGACGCCGAACAGAATGACGGCGACGATCTCGATGATGTGCTGCGATACGTGCAGCGTCATCAATCCCCACGCGACGCCGGCGATGAAAATGATCCAGCCGAGCAGGTAGATGAGCAGGGTCATCGTTGTTCTCCTTGTGGTTGGCGGGTTCGTCGGGGGAGCTGCCGCCGCGCGGCATGCCGTTTCATCCGGCCGCTGCCGCATGCGCATGCAGGCCGAGGCGTTCCATCAGACGCTGCGCGTCGAACGGTGCGTTCGTTTTCGCGTCGTTGTCGAAGTAGCAGTACACGTCGCGCGAGCGCGCACGCGGCGGCGACAGGTCCGGCGCCGCGAGATGCGCATCGCCGGGCTGTTCGCCGCGGCGCCACGACTCGATCCTGCGCGCCCATTGCTCGAGCGCCGCGTCCGAGTATTCGCCGGAATACTTCGTTTCGGTGCCGTGCAGCCGCATGTAGACGAAGTCGGCGCTCAGGTCCTCGAACTGCGGCCAGGGTTCGGTCGAATCGGAGACGACGAGCGCGACCTTGTGGCGTCGCAGCAGCTTCACGAAGGCCGGATCGACGAAGCTCGCGTGGCGCACTTCGATCGCATGACGCAGCGGGCGCGTTTCATCGGTGCGCACATAAGGCGTCCTGACGCGGCGATCGTGCTGCTTCGCGAGCGCGCGCGCCGCCTCGGTATCGTGCGGCAACAGGCTCAGAAAATGCGCGATGTGCTCGGGGTCGAAGCGTAGCGACGGCGGAAATTGCCACAGGATCGGCCCGAGCTTGTCCTTCAGCGCGAGCAGCCCTTGCGCGAAGAAATTGGCGCAGGCGACTGTCGCCGCCTCATCGCGAAAGCGCAGCATGTGCGTGAGGTAGCGCGCACCTTTCACGCTGAACGTGAATCCGGGCGGCGTTTCGTCGTACCAGTGCCGCCAGCTGTCCAGCGATTGCAGGCTGTAATGCGTGCCGTTGATCTCGATCGTCTGCATCCGGTGCGACGCGTACTGCAGCTCGGCGGCCTGCTTCAGCCCTTTCGGATAGAAGGTGCCGCGCCAGCCGTCGTAGCGCCAGCCCGAGATGCCGATGTGAATGTCGCCTGAAGTGCTCGTCACGTCGTTGCCCGCCGGGTCCGTTGAATCCCGATGCGGGGAGCAATGCGCGTACCTGCGTACGGAACGCGTTTTGCGTAGGTTGGATCGCGCCTTTCCGGGCGGCGAGAGCGGGGCAACCGTCAGGCGCTTCCCTCAAGCGCGCGCCGCGCACGGGCTCGCCACGACTTTACGCGGCCCGTGTAACCGGCGGAGGCCGCCGCCATTCTGCAACGCAGCGGGCTCGATCCGCGTTGACGGTGGCGCGCGCGCCGCATGCCGGCGGAGGTTCGACGTGAACCGTCGAACCTTGAGCCTCGCCGCCGTTACGACGCCGACAACGTGACCGACACGCCGGTCGCCGTATAAACCGGCGTTGCCTTGAACCCGTCGACCGTCACCGTCGAGAACTTCGCCGCCGCGGCAGCGCCGTCGATCAGCGCGATCGTGTCGCCGGCCTTCGGCGCATAGCCGTTCACGAACTTCACGTGCAGCGTGCCGCCCGCGACGGTAAGCGGGCCGCCGACGCGCAGCCGTCCGCCGCCGTGGCCGTCGATGTCGAGTTCGAGCGTCGTGTTGTCGAGCTGCGTGTAGCGCGTCGCAACCGTCACCGGCGAGGCGGCCGCGATCCGTACGCTGCCGCCGGCGCCCACATAGACGTCGCCATTGCCGAATGCAGTCGCCGACGCGGCAGCGAGCGTGCCGCCGCTCACCTGCGTGCCCCCGGTATAGCTGTTGTTGCCGGCGAGCGTGAGCGTGCCGGTGCCTTGCAGCGTCAGCTTGCCGGCGCCGGCGATATCGTTGCGCCACAGATCGGCCGCATTGAATCCGCCCTGCGATGCGTCCATCGACACGACGACGTTGCCGTTGAACACGCCGTAACCGTCGGCCGCGGCGAACAGGTTCAGCCGGCCCCAGCCCTCCGCATCGTCCATCACCGGATAGCCGGACGGCATTTCGGTGGTCTTCAGCACGACCCGCCGCTGGTCAGCGCTCAGATACGGAAAGCGCGTCTGCAGCAGGATTTCCGCGCCTTTCGGCACCACGGGCGGCGCGTCGGTCGATTCGATCGCGCCGAAGCCGAACGTCATGCGGCGCAGGAACGCGGCCTTGTTCGCGGTGTAATCGGCGAACCGGTCGGTTGCCGTCGTGCCCGAGTGCGCGAACGCGGCGAACGTCGTGCCGGTCGTGCCCGTGAGCTGCTGCAGCGTCTGATGAGCCTGTGCATACGCGGCCTGCGCATCGTTCACATACGCGGTTAGGTTCGCCGCGCTGATCGCGAGCGCGAGCATCCGGCCGCCGATCACGTCGAGCGGCGAGTGCATGCCGGCGAGGATCCGGTTCTCGCCGAGTTCGAGGCCGCGGCCGACCATCTCCTGGAAGCGCTCGGGCACGAGCCACGCCATCGTCATTGCGTCGCGCACCGCTTCGGACGTGTGACCGCTGATGAAGCCGCCGTCGGTGGCGGGCGTCGTGCTTTCGGCGGGCACGAGCGTCGGCGCGACGACGACGCTCGTGCTCCAGCGGTACGGCCGTGCATACTTGTAGAAGCGCTTCGCCGGCTCGGTCGATGCGTTGTTGCCCATCTCGTTGAGCAGATCGACGACCTTGCCGAAGCTTGCATTGGTGCTGCTGCCCACACCGACGTTGTTGCCGGAATCGTTGTACAGCACGGTGGTCGCATCGGCCGGAATGCTCGTGATGCTGGTCGTTTGCTGGGCCGCGGTGCGCCATGCGTCGGTGAGCGGCCCCATGCCGTCGGTCACGCTGTAGCCCTTGCCGCGCCGGTCGTCGAAGTACGCGGCCTCGGCTTGCTGCGGCGTGCGTGCGGCCGTCGCGTCGATCACGTACTGTACGTTGGCGCCCAGTACCGTCGCGTTCAGGATCGTGCCGCACGGCGTGCCGCTGCCGGGCAGGCCCGAGCAGGTCGACGCGACGATCGCCGGGAATGCGCCGTTGGCCGGCGCGTTCACGCCCGCATCGACGAGCATCGTCGACGGTTGCCACAGGTCGAGAAAACGGCTCACCACACGCACCGCCGCGTTGGTCGACAGCGTCGCGTAGCGCGCATCGCCGCGCTGGTTGGTCGCGATGTTGTCGACGAACGCGGGCACGCTCGGCACCGGCGCGCTATCGACGAAGCCGGGGTCGGCCGGCGGCGCCGGCATCGCCGCGCTGGTCGCGGCGGGCGATACGACGTCGTCGCCGCCGCCGCAGGCAGCAAGAACGATCGCACTCGACAGCGCTGCGACGTGCAGCGGGAAACGGCTTCGTGACGCGAACATGCAAAACTCCATCCTCGGGGTGAAAGATGGCGGATTGTCGTGTGCGATCGTGACGCAGCCGTTAAGGATTTGTTGCGGGCCGCGGTCGGCGGGCCAGAATTCTCACTATTTGGTGAATTCGTCATGCTGAACGTTTGCGGCCGGATCGATCCGGCTGCACCAGCCGCAACGGCCGCAACGGCGGCACGGAGGCGGGCGGCTATGCGCCCGCACTGCGCGCGTCGAGCCGGAACAGGCCCACCGCTTCGGCGAGCCGGTTTCCCTGTTCCTCGAGCGATCGGGACGCGGCGGCGGCCTCTTCGACGAGCGCCGCGTTTTGTTGCGTTACCTCGTCCATTTGCGTGATGGCCAGGTTGACCTGCTCGATGCCGCGGCTTTGCTCGTTCGATGCGGACGCGATCTCGCCCATGATGTCCGTGACCCGCGCGACAGCCTGCGTCACCTGGACCATCGTTTCCCCCGCGCGGCCCGCGAGATGCGAGCCGTCCGCGATCTTCTGCACCGACTGCGAGATCAGTTCGCGAATTTCCTTCGCAGCGCTCGACGAGCGCTGCGCGAGACTTCTGACCTCGCTCGCGACGACCGCGAAGCCGCGCCCTTGCTCGCCTGCACGGGCAGCCTCGACGGCCGCGTTGAGCGCGAGGATGTTGGTCTGGAACGCGATGCCTTCGATGATCCCGGTGATGTCGGCGATCTTGGCGGAGCTCGAGCTGATGTCCGTCATCGTGTCGACCATCGAACCGACGGCCGCGCTGCCGCGCCGCGCGACTTCCGACGCGTCGTTGGCCAACGCGCTCGCCTGCTGCGCGTTGTCGGCGTTCAGCCGCACGGTGGACGTCAACTGCTCCATGCTCGACGCGGTCTCCTGCAGCGATGCGGCCTGCTGCTCGGTGCGCGACGACAGGTCGAGATTGCCGGACGCGATTTCGCTCGCGCCCGTCGCGACGTTGCTCGATGCGGCACGGACCTGCGAGATTAACCGCACGAGGTTTGCCTGCATTTCCCGCATCGATGCGAGTACGCTGCCGCTCGGCGCGGCGCCGCCGGTCGATTCGCCCGCGAGGTCGCCGGCCGCGATCCGGCGCGCGATGTCGCTGAGCGCGGCGGGCTCCGTTCCAAGCGAGCGGATCACGCCGCGTGCGATGACGAGCCCGGCCACGATCGCGCCTGCCGCCGCGGCGACGCAGATCAGCACCAGCAGCAGGCGCTGTGCCGCATAGCGCTCGGCCGACTCGGTCACCAGCTGCGCGGCCCGCGCACGCGTGTACGCCGTATAGGCGTCGGTCGCGGCGACGAGCTTGGCCAGCAGCGGCCGGCACTGTTCGTTGATCATCGTGATTGCCTGATCGCGCCGATTGTTCGCCGCGGCATCGACGATCGCGCGAGCGACAGGACCGTAGCTCGCCTCGATCGTGTCGATTTGTCCAACGAATTCGCGGGCCTTGTCGGTTGCGTCGGTTTGGGCGCCGGCTCCGACGCCGACGGCGAGCCGCAGCTGCGCGAGCACTGCACCGACGTCGCGGTCCGCCTGCAGCGCCGCAGCCTTTTCGAGTTCGACGTCTTGCGGTGAGGTCGCGAGCACGATGTTGCGCGCGGCAATCGCGCGCCGGTCTACCGCGACATGCACCTGATCGGCGAGCGTCGCACGAGCGTTGATGCCGTGCACGTAGTTGGAGAACGTCGCGTTCACGCGGCTGAGCGCCACGATGCCGAGCAGCGATACGAGCAGGACGACACAGGTCAGAAATCCGAACGCGAACATCAGCTTCGCGCGAATCGTGAACGGTTTGTTACGCATCTGGCAATCCTTCGATGTAAATATTGGCTAGCTTTCCTGATTATCCAGACGGTACATTAAGGATTTGCGGCTGTGAATCTCCCAATCGTTTGCGCGCCGCGCGGGCGTCCGTGAACGGCCCGAGCCGCTACGAACGCGCCGTTTGACCGAGCGCTTGCGCTTCCGCCCGGCACACGCGATTTCTGCCCTGGCGCTTCGCCGCATAGAGTGCGAGGTCGGCCTGATGCGACAGCGCGTGCACCGAACGCGGGTGCCCGCGATGCCCGGTCGCGCAGCCGATGCTGACCGTGAACGGCGGAATCGTCGCATCGAAGCCGACGAGCCGGTTCTGTTCGACCGCGCGGCGGACGGCCTCCGCGACTTCCGCGGCACCGTTCTCGTCGGTATCGGGCAGCACCGCGACGAATTCCTCGCCGCCGTAGCGTGCGGCGATGTCGCCGCGCCGCCGCACGTTCGTGCGAATGCATTCTGCGAGAAAGCGCAGCGCGGTGTCGCCTTGCGCATGGCCGTAGCGGTCGTTGTACTGCTTGAAGTGATCGGCGTCGATGAACAGCACCGACAGGCTGCCGCCGCTGCCGCGCTGCAGCCGCTCCCATTCGTCGGCGAGCGCCGCATCGAGCGAGCGGCGATTGTGCAGGCCCGTCAGCGGATCGGTGCGCGTGAGGTCGGTGAGCAGCGCCTGCTTGCGCAGGTTGTCGCGCAGCGCGAACGCGAGCAGCCACACGACCGCGCAGAAGAGCGCGCCGATCACGGACGCCGATACGCCGACCGTCCACGACAGGCGCGTGATGCCGGCCAGCACGTCGCGCTCGGCCGGCGCGACGACGGCGATCAGCGGCGTGCCCGGCACGCGCTGGTACGTGTACAGCCGCACGATGCCGTCGATACTCGAGCGCGCCGCATAGAAGCCCGATTCGCGGCTCACCATCCGCTCGAACGACTTCGACCGGCGCAGCCGCACCATCTGGTGATCGCTCAGCGGCGGATTGCGCGCGAGGATCGTGCCGTCCGCGCGCACGATCGCGCTGACGCCATGCTGCCCGACGTTCAGTCGGGACAGCAGCCGGTCGAAATACGCGAGGTCGACCGCGACGACCGCGATCCCGTCGAACGTGTGATCCGGCCGCTCGATGCGCCGCGACAGCGCAATGGATTCCGTGCCACCGCGCGAACGTGCGCGATACGCTTCGGACACGTAGAGGCCGACGTTGTCCGCATCGCGATGGACCTTGAAGTAGTCGCGATCGCTGAAGTCCCAGTTGTGGGTCGTCCCGCAACAGCCGTCGATCAGTTGCCCGTACCGGTTCGTCACGCCCATGCCGGTCACGTATTGCGCGGCCGTGCGCTCGAACAGCACGTCATGACGCAGCCCTGCGTCCATGCGCACGACCGCGGGGTTGCCGAGATCGGCTGCGAGCGACACCAGCGCGTTGTTGGACGTTTCGACGGTGCGGCCGATCTCGCTGACCAGTACGGCCGCGACGTTGCGCGACGTCTCGTGTGCATGTTCGACGACTTCGCTGCGCGCGGCCCATAACGTTGCAGCGCTGATGCCGAGGGCGGCGAGCGACATCAGCGTACCGATCACGCCGACGATCAGGTGATGGCGCCCGGCCCAGTCGGCAACGTTCTCGATCGAAGTGAATGCAGGCATGCTCGCGCTCGTGCGGGAAGGCCGGCTGCAAGGGCAGCGGCGCGGGTCAAATCCGGGTTAACGGCAGGTACGCCCGGAAATCGAGGTCCGCACGCGACGCGAAGGCAGCGCGGATTCCGCAAACGTGTGCGGCACGGCGCCCGCTGCCGGCGCCGCGCCGTGCAGCGGGGCGACGCACCAGAATTGGGCGCGCCGGCGCGCCGCTTCAGTCGAGCCCGCCCTGGCACAGGTACTTGATCGACAGATAGTCGTCCAGGCCGTAGCGCGAGCCTTCGCGCCCGTAGCCCGACTCCTTCACACCGCCGAACGGCGCGGCCTCGCTCGCGAGCGCGCCTTCGTTGATCCCGACGATGCCGGTTTCGAGCCGCGCCGACACGCGCGCGATGCGCCGCACGTCCTGCGTGTAGAAGTACGCGGCGAGCCCGAACGGCGTGTCGTTCGCTGCGTCGACGGCTTCGTCCTCGGTGTCGAAGCGGAACAGCGCGGCGACCGGCCCGAACGTTTCCTCGCAGCTCAGCTGCATGTCGGCGGTCGCGTCGGCGAGCACGGTCGGCGCGTAGTAGTTCGGCCCGAGTTCGGGCAGGCGCGTGCCGCCCGTCAGCACGCGCGCACCGCGCTCGACCGCGTCGCCGACGTGCCGCGCGATCTTGTCCACCGCGCGCGCGTTGATCATCGGGCCGATCTGCGCGGCCGGGTCGGTTGCCGGCGCGACCTTCAGCGCGGCGACGCGCGCAGCGAGCTTCGCGGCGAACGCTTCGTAGACGCCGGCCTGCACGTACACGCGATTCGGCGATACGCACGTCTGCCCGCCGTTGCGGAACTTCGCGGCCATCAGTCCGTCGACGGCCGCATCGAGCTCCGCATCGTCGAACACGATGAACGGCGCATTGCCGCCGAGTTCGAGCGACAGCTTCTTCAGTGTCGTTGCCGACTCGCGCGCGAGCAGCTTGCCGACGGCCGTCGAGCCGGTGAACGTGATCTTGCGAACGCGGGCGTCGGCGAGCCAGTCGGCCGCGGCGTCGATCCCGCGTTCGCGCGACGCGGCGACCACGTTCAGCACGCCGGCCGGCACGCCCGCTTCCTGCGCGAGAAACGCGAGTGCGAGCGCGGTCAGCGGCGTGTCTTCCGCAGGCTTCGCGACGACCGTGCAACCGGCCGCGAGCGCGGGCGCGATCTTGCGCGCGATCATCGCGAGCGGGAAATTCCACGGCGTGATCGCGGCGACGACGCCGATCGGCTCTTTCACCGCGCTGAGCCGCTTGCCGCGCTGCTGCTGCGGAATCAGGTCGCCGTACGTGCGCGTCGCTTCCTCCGCGAACCACTGCACGTACGACGCGCCGTATGCGACTTCGCCGCGCGCTTCGGCAAGCGGCTTGCCTTGTTCGCGCGACATCAGCTTCGCGAGATCGTCCGTGTGCGCGACGATCGACGCATGCCATGCGCGCAGGATCGCGGCTCGATCGCGCGCGGGCGTCGCGCGCCACGCGGGCAGCGCGCGCACGGCCGCATCGGTTGCCGCGCGCGCATCGGCGGCGTCGCTGTCCGGTGCATGCGCAACGATGTCGAGCGTCGCGGGATCGGTAACGGCGAAGCGGCGGCCGTCGAGTGCGTCGCGCCACGCGCCGTCGATCAGGTTGGCGCGGCGCAGGAGTTCGGTGCGGGTCAGCGTAAGCGGCATGGCAGTTCCTTGGATGAGCGATTCGGCGGCAACGGCGGCGCGGGCGCGCGAGCGCCCCGCGCGGACAGCGGGCTGCCGCGTTGCAGGGTGCCGCGCAGGTGCGTCAGTGACGTTCGCCGAACAGCGATTCGAGCGGATAGTGCCGTTTGACGAACGGCGACTTGATGATCACGTAACTGAAATACTTCTCGATGCCGATGTTCTGCTCGAGCAGCCCTTCGACGATCGTCTGGTAGTGGCTCACGCTGCGCGTGATGAACTTCAGCAGATAGTCGTAGCCGCCGCTCGCGAGGTGGCATTCGACGATCTCGTCGACGTTGCGGATCGCCGCGACGAAACGGTCGAAGTCCTCGCGACGATGGTCGGCCAGCGTGACTTCGGTGAACACGACCTGCACGTCGCCGAGCTTCTCCAGCTGGATGTGCGCGCCGTAGCCGCCGATGTAGCCGGCTTTCTCGAGCCGCTTCACGCGGATCAGGCACGGGCTGGGCGACAGCCCGACCGCATCGGCCAGTTCGACGTTGGTCATGCGGCCGCGCTTTTGCAACTGGGAGAGGATGCGCAGGTCGATGCGATCCAGCTTGCTGTCCGTCATGTTCACGTGAGTCGGAAAAAATGGAATGTCCGGTTACTTTAGAGTCGAACGATGGCCGCCACAAGCCCGGCTTTCCCTTGGCCCGTCAGGCTGCCTGCGCGTGCGCGGCGTCGAGCGCGCGCTGTACGCCCGCATCGGCGAGCACGTCGTCGAGCGTCTTGCGCACGCGTTCGAACATCAGATCGAACTCGCCGGCGGTGAAGCTCAGCGCCGGCGCGAAACCGAGCACGCCGTCGCCGAATGCGCGGAACACCACGCCGTTCGCGTACGCGGCCGCCGCGATCTTGTCGGGCACGTTCAGCGCCGGGTCGAAGCGCGTCTTGTGCGCCTTGTCGGCGACCAGTTCGAGTGCGCCGAGCAGGCCGACCGAACGCGCGTCGCCGACAAGCGGATGCGCGCGCAGCGCATCGAGCCCCGCGGAGAAGCGCGGCGCCAGCGCCTGGCCGTTCGCGAGCAGCCCGCCGTCGTGATAGAGCTTCAGCACTTCGAGGCCGATCGCCGCGCTGACCGGATGCGCGGAATACGTATGGCCGTGGCCGATCACCGGCGAATCGGCGCGGTCGCCGGCGATCCCCTCGTAGATTTCATCGGACATCAGCACGGCGCCCATCGGCGCATAGCCGGCGGTCAGCCCCTTCGCGACGGTCATCAGGTCCGGATCGACCTGCTCGCGCTCGCACGCGAACAGCGGGCCCGTGCGGCCGAAGCCGGTGATTACCTCGTCGGCCACGAACAGGATCCCGAGCCGCCGGCACGCGTCGCGCATCGCCTTCAGCCAGCCGGCCGGCGGCACGATCACGCCGCCGGAACCCTGTACGGGTTCGCAGAAGAACGCGGCGACATTGTCCGCGCCGAGCTCGGCGACCTTTGCGTCGAGCGCGGCGACCGACGCGGCGATCAGCGCCTGCGGGTCGTCGCCGAGCGGATGGCGGTACGGGTACGGCGACGGGATATGGTGCTGGTCGGCGCGCGGCAGGTCGAAATGGCGGTGAAATGCGGGCAGCGCAGTGAGGCCCGCGCCGATCGACGACGAACCGTGATACCCGCGTTCGAGCGCGATCATCTGCTTTTTCGACGGGCGGCCGGTCGCATTGAAATAGTGCGTGATGAAGCGCACCGCGGAGTCGATCGCGTCGGAACCGCCCAGCGTGAAGTACACGCGATTCAGCGACGGCGGCGCAAGCGCCGCGAGCCGCTCGGCCAGTTCGATCGCGGGCTGCGAGCCGAAATGAAAATAGCCGGTCGCGTACGGCAGCTTCGCCATCTGGTCGGCCGCGGCCTTGACGATGCTGTCGCGGCCGTAGCCGACGTTCACGCACCACAGGCCGGAGAACGCATCGAGCAGCGTGTGACCGGCGGCGTCGCGCAGGAATACGCCGTCCGCGGATTCGAGCACGGTGACGCCGCGCGCCTCGTGCGCACGGTAATTGACGACGGGGTGGATCAGATGTTGACGATCGGCTTCGATCAGCTCGGCTCGGTTCATGGCAGGGGGACTCTCGTCGGGTGTCAGCGGTGAGTTCATGCTACCGGGCGGCCGCTGTGCATGCGTTTTCAATTTGCTGCCGGAAACGTACGGACGTGGCGTTTCGACGGGACGTTGCGGCATTTTCTGCTGCGCGCCCGGCCGGGCCGCGCGCGCACGTCAGTAGCCGCGCGTGCGGTCGACGACGCCCACCATCGGCTGCCCCGCGCGATGGCGTGCGAGGTTCGCGAGCACGGCGTCGACCGCGGTGTCGGGTCGCGTCGCGCTCGCGATGTGCGGCGTGATCCGGATGCGCGGATGCGTCCAGAACGGATGACCGGCGGGCAACGGTTCGGGGTCCGTCACGTCGAGGATCGCACTGTCGAGCCGGCCGCTCGCGAGCGCCGCGAGCAACGCGCCTTCGTCGAGCTGCGGGCCGCGTCCGACCTGGACCAGCGACGCGCCGGCCGGCAGCGCATCGAACACGCGCGCGCCGAGCAGCCCGCGCGTGCTGTCGGTGAGCGGCAGCAGGCAGATCAGGATGTCGGTGCGGGCGAGAAACGCGTCGAGGGCCGCGTCGCCCGCGTAGCAATCGACGCCGTCGAGCGTGCGCGGCGTGCGGCTCCAGCCGGCGCACGGGAAGCCGAAGCGCCGCAGCATGTCGAGCACGGCCTGGCCGAGCGTGCCGAGACCGAGCACGCCCACGCGCCGCGACGCGGCCGCGCGTACCGGGTGCTCGCGCCAGCGTTGCGCGCGTTGCTGCCCCGCGTAGTCGAACAGGTCGCGATGGATCGTCAGCACGGCCTGCGTCACGTATTCGACCATGCCCTCGACGATGCCGGGCTCGATCATCCGCACGACCGGGATGTGCGGGGGCACGCGCGACAGGTCGAACTGGTCGATGCCGGCGCCGACCGAGAACACGACCTCGAGGTTGGGCAGCAGCGTGGCCGGATCGTCGGGCGGCTGCCATGCTGCGAGGTAGCGGACCGCTTCAGGATCGCCGACGTCCGGCCAGATCCGGAACGGCAGGTCGGGCGCCTGCAATGCGAAGCGCTGCGCCCATTGCGCGCCGCGCACCGGGTCGGCCTTGTAGAGAAAGCTCATCGTGCGCGCCGCTCAACCGAGTGCCTGGTTGACGATCGCGAACGTGCGCAGCGCCGGGTCGCCGGCGGGCGCCGTGCCGCGCGCCATCGCGACGACGGTGTCGACGCGCGGCAGCCCGAGCCCCTGCAGCCAGTCCGACAGCCCGCTGTCGCCCGGCACGTCGAGGCGCACGAACATTCCCTCGTGCAGCGCGAGCCAGTGGCTGATCAGCGCCTGCGCGCGCAGCGCGTCCGGTGCGACGACCGGGCCGATCACGTGGCCGCGGCCGAAGCGGCGGAACAGCGCGAAGCCGAGCAGTTCGCCGTCGCGATCGAGCGCGATCCCGTTCGCGACGTCGAGGAGCGCGTCGATCACGGCTCCGCGCCCGTAGCCGGCCGCGCGCGAGGCGAGCGCGGCGAGGCGCGGCCCGTCGTTGGTGCCGAGCGGGCGCAGCCGCTCGCCCGGGGCCAGCGAGATCAGCGGCGGCTGGAAGGCCGCGCCCTGGTGCTGGTCGATCGTGCCGATCGCGTCGAACCCGAATTTGACATACAGCGGCTCGCCGGATGGCGTCGCGTGCAGGAAAATCGTGCGCGCACCGAGGCTGTCGACGACGCGCGCGAGCAGCTCGCGGCCGATGCCGCGGCCCTGGCGCTCGGGCGACACGATGACCATGCCGAGCGACGCGTGTGCATCGTCGAAGCGCCAGCCGAGCGCGGTGCCGACGATTCCCGATTCGTCTTCGGCGACGAAGCCGCTGCCGAGCTGGAATGCGAAGCGCCAGTCGTCGAGCCGGTGCGGCCACTTGACCGCTTGCGACAGGCCATGCGCGGCGGCCAGGTCGGTTTCGGCGAACGGGCGATAGGTAAGCGTGCTGGAAGAATTGAGGTCGGACACGCCGGACTCCGGATGGGTAGGAACGATGCACTCACTCTGCCAGCGCAGTGGCGGCGCGGATAGGACGATTCGCCTGTTTTCAGGCCGCGGCCGCCACCCGCGCGCGTTCGACGCAAACCCGCTGGTTGGGCGCGCACGAACGCGCGGTTCGTGCCGTCACGGCCCGTCAATCCGACAGCGCCTGCTGTGCGAATGTCACTACGATGAAGTCACGGCATCGCCGTCGCTTGCCGGCGGGCGGCCCTGGCGCCGTCCAGCTCGGCGATGCGTGGCGGCCCGGCCGCGCCGGCGGGGTCGCGCCGCACATCGTGCTGCACACGCCGGGCAACTTGCGGCGATCGTGCGTTTTGAGCGGCGCCGAACGATGCGCGCACGGTTTTTTGCCCTGATTCAATTTCGTTGAACCCAGCCCGTCCCCGGCCCTGCCGGGGCTTCACACCGACAGGACGTCACCATGATCCAGTTTGAACCGAAGTTCATCACCTTCGACTGCTACGGCACGCTGACCCATTTCCGGATGGCCGAGACGGCGCGCGAAATCTATGCCGACCGGCTGTCGCCGGCGGCGATGGAGGCATTCGTCCGTGCGTTCGCTGCGTATCGGCTCGACGAGGTGCTAGGCGCATGGAAGCCGTACCGCGCCGTCGTCGTCAACGCGGTCCGCCGCACCTGCGCGCGCATCGGCGTGACGTTCGACGAGGCCGAGGCCGAACGCTTCTATCACGCGGTGCCGACGTGGGGCCCGCACCCGGACGTGCCGGCCGGCCTGTCGCGGCTCGCGAAGAAGTACAAGCTGGTGATCCTGTCGAACGCAATGGACGACCAGATCATGAGCAACGTCGACAAGCTCGGCGCGCCGTTCCACGCCGTGTTTACCGCGCAGCAGGCGCAGTCGTACAAGCCGCGGATGCAGGGCTTCGAGTACATGTTCGACAAGCTCGGCTGCAAGCCCGAGGACGTGCTGCACGTGTCATCGAGCCTGCGCTACGACCTGATGACGGCCGAGGATCTCGGGATCAAGCACAAGGCGTTCGTCAATCGCGGCCACGAGCCGGGCACGCCGTTCTACAACTATTACGAAGTGTCGGACATCGGCCAGCTCGCGACGCAACTGGGGCTGTAAGCCGGCGGGGGCGCGTGCGCCGATCGTCGCGACCGGGCGCGGCCGCGATGCCGTCGGCGCCCGCCGCGACGCATCGCACGCGCCGTCACGCGTTCGATCAGCGCACGAAACGAGGGTAATTACCGATATTGAGCGGTTCAAGGCCCGGCGGCGCGGGCCGATATATGTACCGAACGGTTAATATCGAGAGGCCCTCGCATGAAGTTGTCCACGAAACTGCTGATGCTTGTCGCCGCGGCGCTGCTCGGCGTCGTCCTGCTCGCGGCGTTGTCGCTGCACACGCTGCGCGACGCGCTGATCGACAGCCGCCGCGAAGAGATCGTCATTCTGTTGACCAAGGCCGAGCATCTGGTCGATTCGTATCGCGCGCTGCAGGCGAGCGGCACGCTGACGCGCGAGCAGGCGCAGCAGCAGGCGAAGGCCGCGTTGTCGGCGCTTAACGCAAATTCGAAGAGCTACTTCTGGGTCACGACGTCCGACGGCGTCAACCTCGTGCATCCGAACGCGAAGTTCATCGGCACGCGTGCAAAGGGCAACCGCACGACCAGCGGCCTGACCGACAGCGAAGCGTACCGCGCGGGAATGGCGCAATCGCATTTCGCGCTGGTCGACGTGCTGATCAAGCGCAGCCCCGACGCGGACCTGGAGCCGAAGCTCCAGGGCGTGGTCGCGATTCCGGACTGGGACTGGTGGATCGGCACGGGATTCTTCTACGACGACATCAACGCTGCGTTTACGCGGCTCGCGATGGTGCTGGGCGCGATCACGCTCGTCATCGCGGTGGCGCTCGCGGCCATCGCATGGGGCGTGCTGCGCAGCGTGAGGCGCACGCTGGGCGGCGAACCCGCGCAGGCGGCGCAGATCGCGGCCCGCATTGCCGCCGGCGAGCTGGACGTGCAGTTCGATACGGCGCACGCCGCGCCCGGCAGCCTGCTCGTTGCGCTCGGAGACATGAAGGCGCGACTGACCGACACCATCGCCGACATCCAGACCACCACCCACTCGATCGCCACCGGCACCGGCGAGATCGCGCAAGGCAACCTCGATTTGTCGCAGCGCACGGAGCAGCAGGCCGCATCGTTGCAGGAAACGGCCGCGAGCATGGAACAGATCACGTCGACGGTCAAACAGAACGCGGACAACGCGCGCCAGGCGAATGCGCTCGTGACGCACGCGAAAGAGGCGACCGAACTCGGCGGCGCGGCGGTGCAGGAGGTCGTCGAAACGATGCGGCAGATTGCCGACGGATCGGTGCGAATCGCCGACATTACCGTCGTCATCGAGAGCATCGCGTTCCAGACCAACATTCTCGCGCTGAACGCCGCAGTCGAAGCCGCGCGAGCCGGCGAGGAAGGGCGCGGGTTCGCCGTCGTCGCGTCGGAGGTGCGTTCGCTCGCGCAGCGCAGCGCTGCCGCGGCGAAGGACATCAAGGGGCTGATCGAGGCGTCAGTCGAGCAAGTCGGCAGCGGCAGCCGGCTCGTCGAGACGGCCGGCGCGCGCATGACGGAGATCGTCCGGTCGATCGATCGCGTGGCCGACATCATGGGCGAGATTTCCGCGGCGTCGGCCGAGCAGAGCACCGGCATCGAACAGATCGGGCGTGCGGTTGCGCAGATGGACGAAGTCACGCAGCAGAACGCCGCGCTCGTCGAGCAGGCCGCGGCGGCTGCGTCGTCGCTGGACGAGCAGGCCGCGCGTCTGCGGGCCGCCGTGTCGGTGTTCCGGCTGGCCGCGTGACGGGCGCGTGCCGGCCGCTCGCGGCGGCGCGTTCTTTCCCGCGCGGGCCGGGGGGGGGGGCGAGTGACGCGTCGGCGCGTCGGTGCGACGGTGCGACGGTGCGACGGTGCGACGGTGCGACGGCGACGGCGACGGCCGAGGCGTCGCACCGAATCGAGGCGCCTGGCGGTTGTCACACGCGGCGCACTATCGGCGGGCGGTATGGCCTGCACGCTGCCGGTTCCCGGTCTGACTCGCTGACCGGTTCGCCAACCGATTCCGGGCCCATTTCGGTCGCATCCCGAGTCGATCCCGGGCGCGATTCCCGAGCGACTCCTGGCTAGTCCCGAGCGATTTGCGAGACGTTTTCCGGAGCCGTTTTCCAGAGCCGTTTTCCAGAGCCGTTCCCCGAGCCGATTCCCGAGCCGATTCCCGAGCCGATTCCCGAGCCGATTCCCGAGCCGATTCCCGAGCCGATTCCCGAGCCGATTCCCGAGCCAATTCCCGAGCCAATTCCCGAGCCAATTCCCGAGCCAATTCCCGAGCCGCTTCCCGCCCGTTCCCAACCGTTTCCCGGGCGATTCCCTGACCGACTCCCATCCGCCTCGCCCCTGTCCCGGCCATCTCTCCCGGTCCTCACACGAAGCCTGCGCGATCGCGCGGCAATCCTCCGAGCTTTGCGCGCGTGGCGCCACCGCGACCGAGGCCCGCCAGCCCATCCACGCGCGACCGCGAGCCGCGCCCCGCCGCGCATTTCGACCTGAGCCGGCACCCGCACGCCCGTTCGACGCAAACGTGCGGTTTGCGCGAGTCAAACGCGCGCCGGATGCCGAACGGGCAATTTTGTCGGCGCAATCTGCGGCGGCCGCGGCTTTACGATTTCCTGCATCGGCATCGCATGTGCAGCCGCCGCGCCCACGCGGCGCGCCAATGGCGGCACGTGCGCGGGCGCAGCAATTCATGCTGCGCGGGCGGCCCAAAACGGTCGATTCGTATGGTGCGGGCCGCCCGAATCGCGACAAACCGCATTTTGGCGATGCTTAAATGAATTGCATGACGACGTTGCGGCCGCCACCAGCACGCGGGCGCGGCGGGATTCGACAACGATGCTGGACCCAAGGACCCACTTTCCACAGTCAGGAGCAGTTCGGATGAACGACGATATCGACAACGGCGGCGGCAACGGCGGCTTCACGCGCCGCGACATGATGCGGGTCATGGCGGCAAGCGGCATGATGGCCGCCGGCGCCGGCGGACTGCTGATGAACCCCGGTACGGCCTTCGCCGCGCCCGCGCCGAAACGCGGCGGCAAGATCCGGGTTGCGAACGAATCGAGTTCGACGGCCGACACGCTGGATCCGGCGAAGGGCTCGACGGGCGCCGACTACATCCGTTTCTTCATGTTCTACAGCGGCCTCACGCAGCTCGACGCGAGCCTCACGCCGCAGATGAATCTCGCCGAGTCTCTGCAGACCTCCGACGCGAAGACGTGGATCATCAAGCTGCGCAAGGGTGTCACGTTCCACGACGGCAAGCCGGTCGGCCCGGCCGACGTCGTGTATTCGCTGATGCGCCACAAGAACGCGGCCACCGCATCGAAGGTCAAGCCGCTCGCCGACCAGTTCGTCGACGCGAAGGCAAGCGGCCCCGACGAAGTCACGTTGACGCTTGCGAGCGCGAACGCGGACCTGCCGGTGATTCTCGCGACGCCGCAGCTCGTGATCGTCAAGGACGGCACGACCGATTTCAGCAGCGGCATCGGCTGCGGCCCGTACAAGCTGAAGTCGTTCAAGCCGGGCGTATCGACCGTCGGCGTGCGCAACGACAGCTACTTCAAGCCGGGCAAGCCGTATCTCGACGAGATCGAGCTGATCGGCATCAGCGACAGCGCCGCGCGCCTGAACGCGCTGCTGTCGGGCGACGTGCACCTGATCAACGCGATCGATCCGCGCTCGACGCAGCGGGTCGCGTCGACGGCCGGCTATGCGCTGAAGGAAACCAAATCGGGCCTCTATACCGACCTGATCATGCGCAGCGACAACCCGATCGTGTCGAATCCCGATTTCGTCGAAGGGATGAAGTACCTGTTCAATCGCGAGCAGATCCGCTCGGCGGTGTTTCGCGGCTACTCGGTGATCGGCAACGACCAGCCGATTCCGCCGGGGCATCGCTACTTCAACGCGTCGGTGCCGCAGCGGCCGCACGATCCGGACAAGGCGAAATTCCTGTTCCAGAAGGCCGGTGCGCTGGGTGCCGCGCTGCCGCCGATTTACGCGACGTCCGACGCGAACGGGTCGATCGAAATGGCCGTGCTGCTGCAGCAGGCCGGCCAGAAGATCGGGCTGAACGTGCAGGTCAACCGCGCGTCGCCCGACGGCTACTGGTCGAACCACTGGATGAAGCACCCGCTCACCTTCGGCAACATCAACCCGCGCTCGAGCGCCGACGTGCTGTTCACGCAGTTCTTCAAGTCGGATGCGCCGTGGAACGAGTCGGGCTGGAAGAATGCGAAGTTCGATCAGCTGCTGCTCGCCGCACGTTCGGAAACCGACGACGCGAAGCGCAAGCAGATGTACGGCGACATGCAGGTGATCGTGGCGCAGCAGGGCCGCGTCGGCATTCCGGCCTTCATCAGCTTCCTCGACGGCTACGACAAGCGGCTGGCCGGTCTCGGTTCGATCCCGACCGGCGGGATGATGGGCTTCATGTTCGCCGAGAACGTGTGGTGGAACGCATGACGTTGTCGTTGGCCGCCGCGCGGCCGGTGCGGGCCACCGCACCGGCCACGCGCGGTTTTTTCGGGAGTGCCGCTCCATGAACCGAGTTCTCATTGGCCTGATCGGCCGGCGCGTCGCGATCACCGCGCTCACGCTGCTGATCGTGTCCGCGATCATCTTCACGATCACGAACCTGCTGCCGGGCGACGCCGCCCAGGCGGCGCTCGGGCAGTCGGCGACGCCTGAGACGATCGCCGCGCTGCGCCAGCAGTTCGGCCTCGACATGCCGGCTCACGTACGCTATCTGCACTGGCTCACCGGCCTGTTGCACGGCGATTTCGGCCGGTCGCTGTCCGGCGACATGCCGGTGTCGGAAATGATCGGCGGGCGCCTGCCGAAATCGCTCACGCTCGCGGCGATCACGACCGCCGTGTCGGTGCCGATCGCGCTGTTGCTCGGGATCCTCGCGGCAGTCAAGCGCGAGTCGGCGATCGACCGCGTGATCAGCCTCGGCACGCTGTCGCTGGTCGCGACGCCGGAGTTCCTGATCGCGACGGTCGCCGTGCTCGTGCTGGCGGTGAAGCTGCACTGGCTGTCCGCGTTGTCCTACAGCGGGCCGATCGAAAGCGTGCACGATTTCCTGCGCGCGTACGCGATGCCGGTGCTGACGCTGTGCGCCGTCGTGATCGCGCAGATGGCACGCATGACGCGCGCCGCGGTGATCGAGCAGTTGAGCGCGTCGTATGTCGAGATGGCCGTGCTCAAGGGCGCGAGCCCCGCGCGCGTCGTGCTGCGCCATGCGTTGCCGAACGCGATCGGCCCGATCGCCAACGCGATCGCGTTGAGCCTGTCGTATCTGCTCGGCGGCGTGATCGTCGTCGAGACGATCTTCAACTATCCGGGGCTCGCGAGCCTGATGGTCGACGCCGTCAGCAATCGCGATTTCCCGCTGGTCCAGGCGTGCACGCTAATCTTCTGCGTCGCTTACCTGACGCTCGTGCTGTTCGCCGACCTGTGCTCGATCGTGTCGAACCCGCGACTGCGCACCTGAGTGTTTGGTCTTTCTTCCGAGATGCCGCCCATGCAACCGATCGAACCCGTACAACGCAGCAGCGCGCTGCCGCCATCCGGCGACCCGCCCGTCGGGCGGGGCAGCGTGCCGCCTGCCGCGCCTGCCCCCGACCAGCCGCGCAAGCGCCGCGGCCCGCGCATCGCACTGACGGCCGGCGGCCGCGCCGGCCTGTCGATGGTCGGCCTGATGCTGTTCGTCGCCGCGTTCGCGCCGCTGCTCGCGCCGCACGACGTCGGCGCGATCGTCACGCCTGACGTGTTCGCGCCGTTCAGCGCGAAGCTCCCGTTCGGCTCGGACATCCTTGGCCGCGACATGCTGAGCCGGATCCTGTACGGCACGCGGCTGACCGTGCTGCTCGCGCTCGCGGCAGTGCTGCTCGCCGCGCTGACCGGCACGACGCTCGGTCTGCTCGCGACCGTGTCGGGCCGGGCGGTCGACGAAACGATGAGCCGGCTGCTCGATGCGCTCACATCGATTCCGTCGAAGATGTTCGCGCTGATGTTCGTCGCCGCGTTCGGCTCGTCGCTGCCGTTGCTGGTCCTCACCGCGGCGGTCAGCTACATGCCCGGCTCGTACCGGATCGCACGCGCGCTCGCGATCAACATCAGCACGCTCGAATTCGTGCAGGTGGCGAAAGCGCGCGGCGAGAGCGCGCTGTACATCGCGTGCGTCGAGATGCTGCCGAACATGATTCATCCGATGCTCGCCGATACCGGATTGCGCTTCACGTTCGTCGTGCTGCTGCTGAGCGGCCTGAGCTTTCTCGGGCTCGGCGTGCAGCCGCCGTACGCGGACCTCGGCTCGCTCGTACGCGAGAACATCGCGAGCCTCGGCGACGGCTCGGCCGTCGCGATCATGCCTGCGGTCGCGATCGCGATCCTGACGGTGGGCGTCAACCTGTTGATCGACGGCCTGCCGCATCGCGGCCGCCGCAAGGGCGCGGCTCCGGCCGCGGGAGAACACTGATGCGAGATCAATCGACTCCGCTCGTCGAGGTGCGCGGGCTGCGCGTCGTCGGCGGCCGCCCGGGCGGCGCGGAAACGACGATCGTTCATGACGTCGACTTCGACATCGCGCGCGGCGAGGTGCTCGCGCTGATCGGCGAATCGGGCTCCGGCAAGACGACGATCGCGCTGTCGCTGATGGGCCATGCGCGCACCGGTTGCCGGATCGCCGCCGGCTCGGTGAAGATCGGCGGCACGGACGTCTGCACGCTGTCCGCGCAGGGCCTGACCGCACTGCGCGGCCGCAAGGTCGCGTATATCGCGCAGAGCGCAGCCGCCGCGTTCAACCCGTCGCGCACGATTCTCGACCAGGTGATCGAGAGCGCGCTGATCCACAAGACGATGTCGAAGCGCGACGCGCAGGCGAAGGCGGTCGAGCTGTTCCGCGCGCTCGCGCTGCCGGAGCCCGAGACGATCGGCGCGCGCTATCCGCACCAGGTGTCGGGCGGCCAGCTGCAGCGGCTGATGGCCGCGATGGCGCTGATCACCGATCCTGAACTCGTGATTCTCGACGAGCCGACCACCGCGCTCGACGTGACCACGCAGATCGACGTGCTGCAGGCGTTCAAGAGCGTGATCCGGCGCTGCGGGATGAGCGCGGTGTACGTGTCGCATGATCTGGCCGTGGTCGCGCAGATGGCCGACCGGATCGTCGTGCTGAGCGAAGGCGTGATCCGCGAGACCGGCGGCACCGAACAGATCCTGCACGCACCCGCGCATCCGTACACGCAAAGCCTGATCGCGGCGGTCACGCCGAACGGTGCGCAGCGCGACGAAAAACCGGCGCCGGCCGAACCGGCGCCGCTGCTCGACGTGCGCGGCGCGGTCGCCGGCTACGGCGGCCGGACGGCGAAGGGCTGGCCCGCGAAGCTGATCCTGCACGAAGTCGACTTGCGGATCGGGCGCGGCCAGACGGTCGGCGTGATCGGCGAGTCGGGCTCCGGCAAGACGACGCTCGCGAAAGTGATCGCCGGTCTCGTGCCGGCGACGGCCGGGCAGATCCTGCTCGACGGCGAGCCGCTCGCGCTCGATGCGGCCAAGCGCACGAAGGAGCAGCACCGTCGCGTGCAGATCGTGTTCCAGAACGCGGACACCGCGCTCAATCCGGTGCATACCGTCGAGCGTACGCTCGCGCGGCCGCTCGCGTTCTATCACGGGATCAAGGGCGCGCGTGCGCGTCGGCGCGTCGCCGAACTGCTCGACCTCGTGCGGCTGCCGCAGGCGGTCGCCGCGCGGCGCACCGGAGAGTTGTCCGGCGGGCAGAAGCAGCGCGTGAACCTCGCGCGCGCGCTTGCCGCCGAGCCGGACCTGATCCTGTGCGACGAGGTCACGTCCGCACTCGACACCGTGGTCGGCGCCGCGATCATGGATCTGCTGCGCGATCTGCAGGCGAAACTCGGCGTGTCGTACGTGTTTATCACGCACGACATCGCGAAGGTCCGCGCGATCAGCGACGACATCGTCGTGCTGTACGCGGGCCGGCGTGTCGAAACCGGTAGCCGCGATGCGCTGTGCGCGCCGCCTTATCACCCGTATTCGCATCTGCTGGTGTCGTCGGCCCCTGAACTCCGCGCGGGCTGGCTCGACGATGCGGCCGAGCGTTGCCGGCGGCCGCTGGCGCCGATCGGCGAACGCGCCGACGACGCGCAGCTGTGTCCGTTCCTGTCGCGCTGCGCGATGCGCGTGGACGGCGTGTGCAACCGGACGGCCCCGGCGCTGCGCACGCTCGGCAACGGTGCGCAGGTGCTGTGCCACCGCAGCGAGGAAGACCTCGCACGTTTCCAGGCCGGCCCGGTTCAGGCGAGCACGGCGCCGGTGCAGCCGGTGCAGCCGGTGCGGCTGTAATGCAGGCGATCGTTCGTTCACGGCGTGCTCGCGTGTACCGGCGATCGGCATTGCGCATAGTGTGCTGCGGCAGTCGAACAAAACAGCGAATTGCACGTGTGCTGCGCGCGAATACGCGGCAACTGCGCTTTTTGACGGTGATTAAATGAGTGTCACTGAACGGTCGCCGATCGTCGTCACCGGAATGCTCGAGAGACATTCGATGAAACTGGAATCGTACTGGCTGGATACCCGGCCCGGGTTTCGCGGGGGCAGTGAAGGCCCCGTCGAAGGGCGCGCCGACGTGGTCGTCATCGGCGGCGGCTTCACCGGGTTGTCCGCGGCGCTCGCACTCGCGCAGCGCGGCGTGTCGGTGGTCGTGCTCGAAGCCGCGCAGGTCGCGAGCGAAGCGTCGGGCCGCAACGGCGGCCAGTGCAATACCGGCGTCGCGCAGGACTTCGCGTCGCTCGCGGCGCGGATCGGCATCGAGCCCGCGAAGCAGTTTTATCGCGCGTACGAAAGCGCGGTGAAAAGCGTCGAGACGATCGTTGCCGAACACGCGATCGACTGCGACTTCCGACGCGCGGGAAAGCTGAAGCTCGCCGCGAAACCGCAGCATTTCGCGGGCCTCGAAAAGACCTTCGACGCGTTGCGCCGCGATGTCGATCCGGATATCGAACTAATCGAGCCGTCGCGAATCCGCGATGAAGTCGCGTCCGACGGTTTCTACGGCGGGCTCCTGCAGCGCAACGGCGCGCAGATGCACATGGGCAAGTTCGGCGTGGGCCTCGCACACGCGGCCGTGCGGGCCGGCGCGCGCATCTACGAGCACGCAGCCGTCACGCAGCTCGAGCGTCTCGACGGCGAGCGTCACACGATCACATGCACGCGCGGCGCGATCGTCGCCGAGCGCGTGCTGGTGGCGACCGGCGCGTCGCAGCATGGGCCGTTCGCGTGGTTCCGGCGGCGCATCGCGCCGGTCGGCAGCTTCATCGTCGTGACCGAACCGCTGCCGGAGGCACAGCTGAACCGGCTCCTTCCGCAGCGCCGCGCGTACGTGACGTCGCGCCAGATCGGCAACTACTTCCGCGTGACGCCCGACAACCGGCTGCTGTTCGGCGGACGCGCGCGCTTCGCGATGTCGAGCCCGCGCTCCGACTCGAAGAGCGGCGACGTCCTGCGTGCCGGCATGGCCGGGTATTTCCCGGAACTCGCCAACGTGCGGCTCGACTACTGCTGGGGCGGGCTGGTGGACATCACCGCCGACCGGCTGCCGCGCGCGGGCCAGCACGACGGGCTCTATTACTCGATGGGCTACAGCGGCCACGGCGTGCAGATGTCGGTGCACATGGGCCGCGTGATGGCCGACGTGCTGTACGGCGCGGCCGCGTCGAACCCGTGGCGCGAGCTCGACTGGCCGGCGATGCCGGGGCATTTCGGGCACGCGTGGTTCCTGCCGATCGTCGGCGCGTATTACCGGATGCAGGATTTCCTGCACTGATGCGCATGCGTCGAGGACCGGATATGACAGCACGAATCATTTGCCCGCTCGGCGCGCGGGCGACAGCATGAGGACCGCCAGCATGGCCACCCTGTTCCAGGACGCGGTAGAAGGCACGATGCCGCGCGCGCCGCGTGTCGCGCGGCCCGTGTCGCCGGCAATCGCCGACGTGCTGCGCACGATCGACGCGTCGTTCGCGCAACCGCTGAATCTCGACACGCTGGCGGCCGTCGCGGGCCTGAGCGTGTCGCGCTTCACCGCACGCTTTCGCAGCGAAGTGGGCTTGTCGCCGCATCGCTATTTGTGCGCGGTGCGGGTGCGCCGCGCGCAGGATCTGTTGCGCGCCGGCCTCGCGCCTTCGCTCGTGGCGACCGAGGTCGGCTTCTTCGATCAGAGCCACCTCGGCCGGCATTTCCGGCGCGTGCTCGGGATCACGCCGCGCGATTATGTCGCCGCGCGGCCGGCCGGCGCAACGGCGCGAGCGTTGCCGATGCGCGCGCGTGCCGAGCACCGCGACGCGGCGTGTCATGTCGCGTAGGGCAGTGGATGGGCGCGAACGTCATTCAGCGCGTGGCATGCGCGCGATCGATGCCGAAGCACACGGCCCGCGCACATCGAGCGCAACGCGCGCCGGCCGCGAGACCGAGCGCGTTCGCCGGCAGCGCCCGATTCGCGACAGTTCGATGTCCCGAGGGCGAGCGAACGGCGAGCCTTCGAACGACGATTTCACATACCGCGCGACGGGCGCCGAACGGCACCGTCGCGACCATGCAGGAGCAGAAATGACCGCAGTTTTCGTATTGCATCGTGCCGACGGGGCGGCCAATCCGACCGTGTTGCGCAAGCAGGCGTTCGGCGCGGACGATCCTTTCGCGGAACACCGCGAGATCGCGTGGGAAGGGCCCGACGCGATGGCCGCCGGGCGTATCGGCTTCGTCGGCGAGCTCGACGTCGCGAGTTATCCGCATATCGAAACGCTCGTCGTCGTGTCGGGCGAGCTGACGCTCGAGACGGCCGGCGCCGCGCCGCTGGTGCTGGGTGCGGGGGAAGGGGCCGTCATCGGCGGCGGCACGGCGCTTCGCGCGAGCGCGGCAGCGCCGGTGCTCGCGATGTTCTGCGCAGCCGCGTGCGCGCAGCCGACGAAACGCGGACTGTTCCGGCTGCGCGCCGACGCCGACTTCAAGCCGTCGTCGACGTTGCCCGCGGAGGTGCTGCTCGGCCCCGCGCCGCAATGCCGCAGCGACAACGTGTTCATCGACGACGCTGCCGAATACTGCGCGGGCGCGTGGGATTCGACGCCGTATCACCGGATCGTGCGCCCGCATCGCGTGAACGAGTTCATGTTCCTGCTGGCCGGCGGCGTGCGGTTTGGCGCGCCGGACGGCAGCGTGCTGTCGCTCGGCGCCGGCGATGCGCTGTTCGTGCCGCGCGGCGCGTCGATCGGCTGGGAAAGCAGCGAGCGCGTGGCGAAGTTCTACGTCGTGCAAAACGTCCAAGCATCCACCGAACGAGACTGACCATGTCCCCTCCGCTGCGCCATATCGAAACGCGGCCCACGCCGCCCGCTTCGGCCGACGTCGTCGTGATCGGCGGCGGCATCATCGGCGTCTTCACCGCGTACTACCTTGCGCGGCGCGGGGTGTCGGTCGCGCTGGTCGAGAAAGGCCGAATCGGCGCCGAGCAGTCGAGCCGCAACTGGGGCTGGTGCCGGCAGCAGAACCGCGATGAGCGCGAGTTGCCGATGGCGAGCAAGAGCATCGACCTGTGGGAACGATTCAGCGAGGAAAGCGGCGAAGACACCGGCTTTCACCGCTGCGGGCTGCTGTACCTGAGCAACGACGACGACGAGCTGTCCCGCTGGGAAAGCTGGGGCGCGTTCGCGAAAACGGCCGGCGTCACCACATACATGCTCGACAGCAAGCAGGCGAGCGAGCGCGGGCGCGTGACGGGCCGGCAATGGAAGGGCGGCGTGTTCTCGCCGACCGACGGCACGGCCGACCCGGCCAAGGCCGCGCCGGCCGTTGCCGCCGCGCTGATCAGGCTCGGCGGCAGCGTGCACCAGCATTGCGCGGCGCGCGGCATCGAACTCGAGGGCGGCCGCGTCAGCGCGGTCGTCACCGAGGCCGGCGTGATCCGGACGAAGACGGTCGTCATGGCCGGCGGTGCGTGGGCGTCGTCGTTCTGCCGCCAGCTCGGCATCCGCTTTCCGCAAGCGTCGATCCGGCAGTCGATCCTCAGCGTGTCGCCGATCGAGCAGGCGCTGCCGGATGCGCTGTACACGTCCGGCGTGTCCGTGACGCGCCGCAGCGACGGACGCTACGCACTGGCGATCAGCGGCCGCGCGCGCGTGGACGTGACACCGCAGTTCCTGCGCTTCGCGCCGCAGTTCGTGCCGATGTTCGCGAAGCGCTGGCGCAATCTGCTGCCGGGCGGCCTCGAAGGGATGCGCGGCGGCCATGAAACGCTGAAGCGCTGGCGCCTCGACGCGCCGACGCCGATGGAAGCCGTCCGCATTCTCGACCCGAAGCCCGACATGCCGACGGTCAACGAAACCTACCGCCGCGCGGTCGAGCTGCTGCCCGAACTGCGCGACGCGACGATCACGCACGCGTGGGCCGGGTATGTCGACAGTACGCCGGACGGCGTGCCCGGTATCGGCGAGGTGCCGGGCGTACCCGGCTTGATACTCGCGGCGGGTTTCTCGGGGCACGGCTTCGGAATCGGCCCCGGCGCCGGGCACCTGATCGCGGATCTCGCGACGGGCGCGCAGCCGCTGGTCGATCCCGTGCCGTATCAGCCGGCGCGGTTCAGCGATTCGGCATGGGGCAAGGTCGCGGATTTCTAGGCTCGCGCCGCCACGCGAAAGCGGTGGCGCACTATCGGCGATGTGCGGCGATGCGCGTTGCGCGCGAGCGGCCGGATCGATGCGGGCGCCTGGCACGTATGGTGGCCCGGCGCCGACGGGATTGGAGTGTGTGATGCGTTTCGTTTCGTATTGGCTCGATACATCTCAGCCGTTCGTCAGCAGCTCGCCGGACCTGCCGGGCGGAACGTGCGACGTGGTCGTCGTCGGTGGCGGAATCACCGGCTCGGCTGCCGCCCTGGCGCTCGCAAAAAAGGGTGCGCGCGTGGTCGTCTGCGAGGCGGGAACCGTCGGGCAGGCGGCGTCCGGGCGCAACGGCGGGATGTGCAACAACGGCTTCGCGCAGGACTACGCGTCGCTGTCGCAGCGCATCGGCACCGAACTCGCCAACCGGCTCTATCGCGCGTTCGATGCGGGCGTCGACACGGTCGAGCGGCTGGTCACGGAGGAGTCGATCGATTGCGATTTCGTGCGGCGCGGCAAGCTCAAGCTCGCGGCGAAGCCCGAACACTACGACAAGCTCGTGCGTAGCCAGGCACTGCTCGCCGCAAACGTGGACCCCGACACGCGCATCGTTACGAAAGCGGCGTTGCGCGATGAAATTGGCTCGGACCGTTATCACGGCGGGCTGCTGTTCGGCAAGAGTGCGGGGATGCACGTCGGCCGGTATGTACGTGGCCTGGCGACGGCCGCGCAAGCGCGCGGCGCGCACATCGTCGAGCATGCGCCGGTGCTCGGATTGAAGCGGGCGGCGAGCGGCGCGTATGCGGTGCGGACACCGCTCGGCGAGATCCGCGCGCGCCAGGTGCTGCTCGCGAGCGGCATCTCGCAGGTTGGCCCGTTCGGCTGGATCCGGCGCAGGATCGTGCCGGTCGGCGCGTTCATCATCGTCACGGAGCCGTTGCCGCAGGCGCTGCTCGACCGGTTGCTGCCGACTCGCCGGATGGTTACCGACACCAAGAACTTCGTGAATTTCTTTCGCGTCACGCCGGACAACCGGATGCTGTTCGGCGGGCGCGCCCGTTTCGCGACGTCGAATCCGCGTTCGGACGAAAAGAGCGGCCGAATCCTGGCGCAGCAGATGGCCGCCGTGTTTCCGGAACTGGCCGGCGCGCGCATCGACTACTGCTGGGGCGGGCTGGTCGACATGACGGCCAACCGCCTGCCGCGCGCGGGCGAGCGCGACGGCGTTTATTACTCGATGGGCTACAGCGGCCACGGCACGCACATGGCGACGCTGATGGGCACGCTGATGGCGGAGATCATGGACGGGCGTGCGGCGCTCAACCCGTGGCAAGGCTTCGACTGGCCCGCGATTCCCGGCCACTTCGGCAAACCATGGTTCCTGCCGTTCGTCGGCGCCTGGTACCGACTCAAGGACACCCTGCAATGAATTCTCCTGTTGTTCACCTGATGCGAGCCGGCAGGCTCGATCGCTTCTTCATCGACGGCGACTGGGTGCTGCCCGATGGCGGCGACCGGTTCGCGGTCGTTTGCCCGTCCACCGAGGACACGCTGTGCGAGATCCCGCTCGGCAGCGCACGCGACGCCGAGCGCGCCGTGAGCGCCGCGCGCCGCGCGTTCGAATCGTGGTCCGTCACGCCGCCGCACGCGCGCGCCGCGCTGCTCGACCGCATCCATGCATTGATGCTCGAGCGCGCGGAACTGTTCGCCACGGCGCTCGCGCTGGAGATGGGGGCGCCGATCGGCTACGCGCGCAGCGCGCACGTGCCGCTCGCGGCGGAACATATCCGCGTCGCGCGCGATAACCTCGCGCGTTACCCGTTCGTCGAGCGGCGCGGGACGACCGCGGTCGTGCGCGAGCCGATCGGCGTGTGCGCGCTGATCACGCCGTGGAACTGGCCGATCTACCAGATCACCGCGAAGGTCGGGCCCGCGCTTGCGGCAGGCTGCACGGTGGTACTCAAACCCAGCGAACTGTCGCCGCTCAGCGCGCTGCTGTTCGCGGAAGTGGTCGCCGATGCGGGCGTGCCCGCCGGCGTGTTCAATCTCGTGAGCGGCAGCGGCGAAACGGTCGGCGCCGCGCTGTCGTCGCATTCTGAAGTCGACATGGTGTCGATCACCGGCTCGACGCGGGCCGGCGTGCTGGTGGCGCAGGCGGCCGCGCCGACCGTCAAGCGCGTCGCGCAGGAGCTGGGCGGCAAGTCGCCGAACGTCGTATTGCCCGATGCAGACCTGCAGCGCGCGATCGCGCCGGGTGTCGCGGCCGCGTTCCGGAACATGGGCCAGTCGTGCAGCGCGCCGACTCGCATGATCGTGCCGCGCGACGTGCTCGGCGCGGTCGAGGAACTGGCCGTCGCGGCGGCGCAGCGGTTGATCGTCGGCGACCCGTTCGACGACGCGACGACGCACGGTCCGCTCGCGAATCGCGCGCAGTTCGGCCGGGTCGCGCAGATGATCGACGCGGGGATCGACGAGCGCGCCAAGTTGATCGCCGGCGGCCCCGGCCGGCCGTCGGGTTTCGACAAGGGCTTCTATGCGCGACCGACGATTTTCTCCGACGTGCGCACCGACATGACGATCGCGCAGCAGGAGATCTTTGGCCCAGTCCTCGCGATCCTGCCATACGACACCGTCGACGAAGCGATCGCGATCGCGAACGACACGGTCTACGGGCTCGGCGCGCACGTGCAGGGCGCCGACATGGAGCGTGTACGGGCGGTGGCCGCCCGCATCCGCTCGGGCCAGGTGCACCTGAACTACCCGGCATGGGATCCGCAGGCGCCGTTCGGCGGATACAAGCAGTCGGGCAACGGCCGCGAATACGGGATCGAGGGGATGGAGGAATATATGGAGGTCAAGTCGATCCTCGGCTTTTATGATTGAGCGGCCGTCGCGCGCGATTCGCGCCGGCAGTACGGCCGGAAGCCCTCACCACTCCGAAGGTGCCGAAATTGGACGATCCCGTCATCCCCGACCTGTCGCTCAACGCGCATCACGCGCACTGGTCGAAGCTGCGCCGCGACCTGCATGCGCATCCCGAACTGCGGTTCGAGGAACACCGCACGGCCGACGTCGTCGCCCGCGAACTCGAAGCGCTTGGCTACGCGGTGTCGCGCGGCCTCGGCGGTACGGGCGTCGTCGCGAGCCTGCCCGGCGCGGATCCGCACCGCGGCATCGTGCTGCGCGCCGATCTCGACGCATTGCCGATCCACGAAGCGAACGACTTCGCGCACGCATCGTGCACGCACGGGATCATGCACGCGTGCGGGCACGACGGGCATACCGTGATGCTGCTCGGCGCCGCGCGCGTGCTGAAGGAGCTGCCGCAGTTGCCCGGCACCGTCCATTTCGTGTTTCAGCCGGGCGAAGAGGGCGGCGCGGGCGCGCGCAGGATGATCGACGACGGGCTGTTCGATCAGTATCCGACCGAAGCGGTGTTCGGCATGCACAACTGGCCCGGGTTGCCGGCCGGACATTTCGGGTTGCGCACCGGCCCGATCATGGCTGCGGGTTCGCGGTTCAGGATCACGGTCACCGGCAAGGGTGCGCATGCGGCGCAGCCGCATCTTGGGATCGATCCCGTGCCCCTCGCATGCTCGATCGTGCTGCAGTGCCAGACGATTGCCGCACGGCACAAGGATCCGGTCGACCCGGCGGTCATTTCCGTCTGCATGTTCCATGCGGGCGCGACGGACAACGTGATTCCCGACACCGCCGAACTGCGCGGCACGATCCGCACGCTGTCGTCCGCGTTGCAGCAGCAGTTGCAGCGCGATATCCGGCTGATGTGCGAAGGACTGGCCGCGGCTTACGGCGCGCAGGTCGACGTGGAATTTTTTCAGTACTACCCGGCGACGGTGAACACACCGGCCGAAACCGCGTTCTGCGAAACGGTGATTCGCGACACGTTCGGCGCTGCACGACTGTCCGGCGACGTGCCGCCGAACATGACGTCCGAGGACTTCGGCTTCATGCTGGAGGAGCGGCCGGGCACGTACGTGCTGATCGGCAACGCGCCGGACGGCGCGGCCGGGCCCGCGCCCGCGCTGCATCATCCGAAATACGACTTCAACGACGCCATCATTCCGGCCGGCGTCCGGTATTGGGTTGCGTTGGCACAGCGGTATTTCGCGCGGATGCCGTCAAACGCGGATTGATGGACGATGTATCGGCCGTTAGCCACGCATCGCGCGACGGCGGTTATCTTCGACGCCATGGACGGGCCGCGAATGCGGAGTGCCGATGACGGCCCGTCGAACGACGCAATTACCCAGGATCATCGAATGAAATTCGAACACGCGACGAACGCGTCCGGCGCCGTGACGGCGCTTCACTATCGAAGATTCACCGCGGCGGACGTGCCCGCCGCCCACGCACTGTCAATGGCGCTGAGCTGGCCGTTCAGGGCGGAAGACTGGCAGTTTTCGGCGGATACGTCGACCGCGTTCGCGGTCGAGGAAAACGGCGTGGTCATCGGTACGGCGATGTGCTGGAAGTACGGCGCCGACCGTGCCGCGATCGGGCACGTGATCGTTTCGTCCGAGCACCAGGGCCGCGGGATCGGCCGCGCGCTGATGGAGATGCTGATCGGCGAACTGGGGCCGCGCATCACGTTCCTGCATGCGACGCCGGCTGGCCGGCCGCTGTACGAGAAACTCGGCTTCGCGGTGTGCGGAGCGCTGGATCAGTTCCAGGGCATCGTGAGCCGGCCCGTGGCGATCGAGTTGCCCGACGGCGAGCGACTGCGCGCCGGCACACGGGCCGATCTGGCTCGCCTCGTCGAACTGGACGCACGCGCGTCCGGCCTCGAGCGCGACGCGCTGCTGTCGGCATTGCTCGAGCGCGGCGAAAGCGTCGTGCTCGAACGCGGCGGCCAGGCGATCGGGTTTGCCGTGCTGCGTCGCTTTGGCCGCGGCTGGGTGATCGGCCCCGTCGTCGCCCCCCGCGCGCACGGCGACCTGCATGCGAAGGCTTTGATCGCGCAATGGCTGAGCGGGCGCGAGAACGAATTCGTCCGCATCGACGTGCCGTCCGGCACGAACTTGCCGGACTGGCTCGACGCGCAGGGTCTGAAACGCGTGGACACCTGCGCGAAGATGGTCCGCAACGCACCGGCCGCGGCATTCGACGGTGCGCCCGATCCGGAATACGGGCTCTACGGGCTCGTCAGTCAGGCGATGACGTAAGCGGCGGCAACGCGTGTCGCGCGTCAACGTCGCCGGGCGTCGGCGCGCCGGCACGCCTGGCACGGGCAGACGGTCGCGCCGAAGCGCTTGCGTGCGGCTCGCCGGTGGGCACGTGGACGCGCGCGGCAAAGCCGTGCGTCCGCATTCTGGCCGCGCCGCCGCACACGAGGCTGACGGGCTGATTACCGTTTTGTAATCGACCGCGCGCGCGGACGCACGGAGCGGTTCCGAGTTTCCGTTTCCCGGTAACATCGCCGCATGTCCCACGAAATGCGACGGAGCCGGCGATGCGCATCCTGATAGTCGAAGACGAACCGAAGACGGGCGCGTACCTGAAGAAAGGTCTCGAGGAATCGGGCTTCAGCGTCGATCTCGCGAAGGACGGCGCCGAGGGGCTGATGCTCGCGCAGGAGGAGCGCTACGACGTGATCGTGCTCGACGTGATGCTGCCGGTGCTCGACGGCTGGGGCGTGCTCAAGCGGCTGCGCGATACGCACACGACGCCGGTGCTGTTCCTGACCGCGCGCGACGACGTGCAGGATCGCGTGCACGGTCTCGAGCTCGGCGCGGACGATTACCTCGTGAAGCCGTTCGCGTTCGTCGAACTGCTCGCCCGCATCCGCACGCTCGCGCGCCGCGGGCCGCCGCGCGAAACCGAGCATCTGACGGTCGGCGATCTGGAGATCGACGTGGTGCGCCGCCGCGTGAAGCGCGGCACCACACGAATCGACCTGACGCCGCGCGAATTCTCGCTGCTGCAATTGCTCGCGCGCCGGCAGGGCGAGGTGCTGAGCCGCACGCAGATCGCGTCGTACGTGTGGGACATGAACTTCGACAGCGACACCAACGTCGTCGAAGTCGCGATCCGCCGCCTGCGCGCGAAGATCGACGACGCGTTTCCGGTCAAGCTGATCCATACGGTGCGCGGCGTCGGCTACGTGCTCGAACCGAAGGACGGCGCATGACGCGGCCGCGCTCGCTCGCCGCGACCCTCGCGCTCGCGTTCGCCGCGACCACGCTCGCCGCGTTTGCGCTCGTCGGCGCATACGTTTACGCGGGGCTCGAACGACAGGTCAACACACAGGACGATCTCGACATCGTGCTCGCTGCGCGCCACACGCGCCGGCTCGCGGGCGAGCTCGAGTCGGTCGATGCGGTCCGCACGCATGCGGAGCTGCTCACCAGCCAGGTGCTCGGCAACGAGGCGCTGTCGATGGCCGCCGTCGATGCGCGCGGCGACGTGCTCGCGCGCCACAACGTGCGGCTCGCCGCATTCGACGATGCACCCGCCGGCGCGTCGGTTCCGTTGGCCGACGCGCAGCTGTTTGCGCCGCGGGCGGCGCCGGTTCCGGCAAACGACCGGATCACGGCCGACCGGCTCGTCTCGTGGACGGCCGACGGCGGCACGCCGATGCGCGGCGTCGTGATCGAGGCCGCGCTCGGCGATCGCACGCCGATCCGCATCGCGATCGCGCGCAACATGCGCGACCGCGCCGACCTGCTTGACGGCTACCGCGACCGGCTCGAAATCGCCGGTGCGCTCGGCGCGCTGTTCGCGCTGCTGCTCGGCTACTGGCTGATCCGCACCGCGCTCGCGCCGCTGCGCGAGATTGTCGCCGACACCGGCCGGATCACCGTCGACAAGCTCGATACGCGGCTCGACGCGTCGCGCGCGCCGAGCGAGCTGCGCGCGCTGGTCGACGCGCAGAACGCGATGTTCGGCCGCCTGCAGCAGGCATTCGCGCATCTGTCGCAGTTCAGCGCCGATCTCGCGCACGACTTGCGCACGCCGCTGAACAACATGCGCGGCGCGACCGAAGTCGCGCTGTCGCGCGCGCGTTCGACGGACGAGTATCAGGCGCTGCTCGAATCGAATCTCGAGGAATACGATCGTCTCGCACGAATGATCGACAACGTACTGTTTCTCGCGCGCGCAGAGCATCCGAACTTCGTCACGCGGCAGCGCACGTTCGACGTGCGCGACGAGCTCGAGCGCATCGCCGGGTATTTCGAGGGGCTCGCCGACGAAGCGGGCTCGACGCTGCGCGTCGACGGTCAAGGACAGCTCAGCGCCGACGTCGAGCTGTTTCGCCGCGCGGTGGGCAACCTGCTTGCGAACGCGCTGCGTTACACGCCGGCCGGCGGTGTCATCACGCTCGCCGTCGACGAAACGCCGGACGCGGTGCGCGTCGTCGTCGCGAATCCGGGCGAGCCGATCGATCCCGCGCTGCTGCCGCGGATTTTCGACCGGTTCGTGCGCGGCGACCCGGCCCGCAGCGGCGGTGCGCCGGGCGGCACCGCCGGGCTCGGCCTCGCGATCGTGCGCTCGGTGATGGAGCTGCACGGCGGCACCGCGCAGGTCGAAAGCGATGCGCGCGGCACGCGTTTCGTGCTCACGTTCAACCGGCCGACGGCCGCGTGACCGCGGCTTCGGGCGCCGCGGCGGCCGCGGATTCGTGCGTGCCCGCGGCTGCCTGCCAGCCGCCGCCCAGTGCCTTCAGCAACCCGACCGCGGCCTCCATGCGACGCGCGTCGATCTGGTCGGCGGTGCGGCGGTTCGTCAGCGCGATCGTCTGAGCGGTCACCACATCCAGATAGCTGACGGCACCCGCATTGAAGCGATTCGTCGTCAGCCGCAGCGACAGGTCGGCCGCATCGGTCGCACGCTGCTGGCTCGCCGCCTCCGACGCGAGCGCATCGAGCGCCGACAGCTGATCTTCTACCTGCTGGAACGCGACGAGCACGGTCTGCCGGTAATCGGCGACCGCGCCGTCGTATTGCGCATGTGCGCCGCGCAGCGTCGCGCTGCGGCGGCCGCCGTCGAACAGCGTGCCGGCCAGCTGCGGGCCGAGCGACCAGAACAGGCTCGGCGCGGTGAGCCACGGTGCGAAGAACGAGCTTTCGAGCCCAGCACTCGCGGACAGCACGAGATCGGGGAAGAACGCGGCGCGCGCTTCGCCGATCTGTGCATTCGCTGCCGCGACGCGGCGCTCGGCCGCCGCGATGTCGGGCCGCCGTTCGAGTAGCTCCGATGGCACGCCGGCCGGGATGGCCGGCACGCGGAACGACTGCACGCGCGGCGGAATCGCGAACGTCGACGCGCTTTCGCCGACGAGCGTCGCGATCGCGTGCTGCAACTGCGCACGCGACGCGTCGATGTCGGTGTCCTGCGTGCGCGTCGATTCGAGTTGCGTCCGGGCTTGCGCGACTGCCGACGCGTCGATCGCGCCAGCCGCGAGCTGCTGTTCGAGCAGCGTCAGCGCGTTTGTGTACGCGCGCACCGTGTCGTCGAGCAACTGCTTCTGCGTGTCGAGCGAGCGCAGCGCGAAATAGTCGGTCGCAAGCTCGGCCGTGACGGACAGCTTCACGGCCTGCAGGTCGGCTTCGCTCGCCGCGGCGCTCGCCTGCGCGCCCGCGACCGCGTCACGCACGCGGCCGAATACGTCGGGTTCCCAGCTCGCGGCCACGCCGGCCAGATAGTCGGGCGTCGTCTTGCCGGCGAGCGACGAACCGAGCCGGTTCTGCGACACGCGTGCACGGCTCTGCGCGGCGCCCGCGGTAATCGTCGGCAGGAACCCTGCGTGCTGATAATCGACCGTCGCGCGTGCCTGCTCGAGATCGGCGACGGCTTTCTTGACCGTCTGGTTCGATACGTCGACGCGCGCTTCGAGCGCGTTCAGGTCGGCGTCGCCGAATACGGTCCACCACGCGCCTCGCGCCGCCGCGTCGGCCGGCATCGCGACGTGCCAGCCGGTCTGGGCGGCCGGTGCGCCCGCGTAGTGTGCGGGCACCGTGACGGCAGGCGGCGAATACGGGGGCAGCGTCGAGCACGCGGTCAATGCGGCCAACGCCGCGGCGGCGCCGAGCGCGACGGCGCGGCGGGCGAACGGGAGCGGATGAGGGAGGCGCATGGCGGGAATCTCGTGGGTCGTCGATGGTTAGCCGCGGGCGGGCGTGGGAGCGGGCGTCGCCGCAGCTGGCGCGGTGCCGGCCGCGCGCAGTGGCGGCGTGTCGTGGGCAGCGGTCGCGGATGCCGGCTGCGCAGCCGTTGTGGTCTGCGCGGGCTGCGTGATTCGCGCGGATGAAGCGGATGACGCAGACGAAGCAGACGAAGCAGACGAAGCAGACGAAGCAGACGAAGCAGACGAAGCAGACGAAGCGGACGAAGTCGCCGGAACCGGCGAAGTGCCAACCGGTGTCGCCTCGCGCGCGGTCGCCACGATCTTCACGGCCTCGCCGGCCGTGATCGCATCGCCCGGGTTGTCTATCACGCGATCGTTGGCCGCGAGCCCGGCGACGATCTCCACGCGCGTGCCGAAATCGCGCCCGATCTGAACGGTTTTCAGCACGGTTCTGCCGTTCGCGCCGACGGTCGCGACCGTCACGCCGTTCGGGCGGAACAGCAGCGCGCTGACCGGCAGTTCGAGCGCCGGCGCCGCGCTCGGCACGACGAGATGCGCCTGCGCATACGCACCGGGCATCAACGCGCCGTCGCGGTTGTCGACGTCGATCTCGACACGCAGCGTGCGCGTGACCGGGTCGATCGCGCCCGCGCTGCGCGCAACGCGCGCGGCAAAGCGCCGTCCCGGATATTGCGGGGTCGTCAGGTACACCTGCGTGCCGGTCGACACGCCGGCCGCGCTGTCCTGCGGCACGTCGACGAACACGCGCAGCGTGTCCGTCTGCTCCAGATGGAACAGTTCGCCGGACAGCCCGGGGCTGCCGGGCGTGCCGCCTGCCGTGACGAGCGTGCCGACGTCGACGTTGCGCGCGGTGATCACGCCGTCGAACGGTGCCGTGACGGACTCGTACGACACCAGTTCGGCAAGGTGCGCGACGTTCGCCTGCGCTGACGCGAGCATCGCGCGCTTTGCGTTCATGTCCGCGACTTTCGTGTCGGTGTCCTGCTGCGACACCGATTGCGTCTGCAGCATGTCCTGCCAGCGCTGTGCGGTGGATTTCGCATAGTCGTAATTCGCCTGCGCGCTGGCTTCGTCCGCCCGCGCCTGGCGCAACTGCGCATCGAGATCGGGCGCCGAAATCTGCGCGAGCGTCTGGCCGGCTTTCACGTGCGTGCCGAGATCGGCGCTCCAGTGCGCAATGTAGCCACTCGTGCGTGCGTAGATCGAAGCATCCGCATACGGCGCGACCGAGCCGGGCAGCGTCAGCGTCTGGTCGGCCGGCGCCACGCCGGGCGCGATGACCGACACCGGCAGCGCCTGCTGCACGGCCACCTGGGCACGCTGTGCGGCCCGCGCATCGATACGCGGCACGATGCCGAGCGCGAGCAGCGCGGCCGCGAGCGCGACGGCTGCGAGCGGCGCCGCGAGCTTGCGAGGGCGGCGTCCGGGCGGCGCGTCGCGTGCGGCGTCGCGGGCCGCATCGTGCGCCGTGGGCGGCACGGCCGCGGTGACGGTCGGCGTGACCGCAGTGGCCGCTTCGGCGGGCGGCGGGGCAACGGGTTCGATCGAGTCGTTCATGATGGGTCCGGGGTCGGGCGATTCGAAGGATGGAAAGGGGCGGCTGTCCGCGCTCAACCCAGCGCAGGCGTGTCGGGCGCGTGCTGCGGGCGCTGCGCGGCCGCAGCGTCGCGGCGCCGCGCGAGCCATGCGTGGACGAAACCGAACAGCACCGGGACGAACAGCAGCGTCGAGCACGTGCCGAACGCAAGCCCGCCGATCACCGCGCGGCCGAGCGGCGCGTTCTGCTCGCCGCCGTCGCCGAGGCCGAGCGCCATCGGCAGCATGCCGATCAGCATCGCGAGCGCGGTCATCACGACCGGCCGGAAGCGGCTGAAGCCTGCGTCGAGCGCGGCCTGCCACGGCGGCGCGCCGCCGGCAAGCAGTTCGCGCGCCGCGTTCACGACGAGGATGCTGTTCGCGGTCGCGATGCCGATGCACAGGATCGTGCCGGTCAGCGCGGGCACCGACAGCGTGGTGCGCGTGACGAACAGCATCCATGCGATACCGGCGAGCGATGCCGGCAGCCCGCCGACGATCACGAGCGGATCGAGCCACGACTGGAAATTGACGACCATCAGCAGGTAGACGAGCGCGATCGCGAGCACGAGGCCGCCGAGCAGCCCGGCGAACGACTCGTGCATCGCCTGCACCTGGCCGCGCAGCACGATCGACGAACCGGGCGGCAGTTGCGCGCGCGCGGCGTCGACGAGCTTCGTCACGTCGGCGGTGACGCCGCCCAGGTCGCGCCCTTGCACCGACGCGAAGATGTCGAGCACCGGCTGCACGTTGTAGTGCGATACCACCGCCTGCTGCGTCGAGCGCGAGAACGTGCCGAGCGAGCCGAGCAGGTTCTGCGCGGGCGCGCCCGCGGCCGGGCCGCCGGCCGGCGTCTGCGGCCAGTGCGCGGTGCCGTCGGGCAGCGGCACGTTCGCGAGCGACTGCAGCGAATTCACCGTGTATTGCGGCGTCTGCACGAGCACCGGATAGCTGACGCCATTGCGCGGATCGAGCCAGAAGTTCGGCGTCGTCTGCGAACTGCCGGACAGCGCGATCAGCAGGTTCTGCGCGACGTCGCGTTGCTCGAGCCCGGCCTGGATCGCTTTCGTGCGGTCCACGTTCACGTTGATCGCCGGTTCGTCGCCGGGCTGCTGGATGCGCGCGTCGACGAGCCCGCGCACGCCGCGCAGTTTCGCGAGCAGCGCGTTCGCGACCGCGCGGTTCTGGTCGAGCTTGTTGCCGACGATCTGGATGTCGATCGGCGCGGGCAACCCGAAGTTGAGGATCTGGCTGACGATGTCGGCCGGCAGGAATGCGAACGTCACGCCGGGGAACGATTGTGCGAGCACGTTGCGCAGTTTCGCGACGTACGCGGCCGTTGACGCGTGGCCCGCCTTCAGCGTGACGAGCACGTCGGCGTCCTCGGTGCCGATCGGGTCTGACGAGTCGTACGTGAGGTTGATGCCGCTCACCGGCACGCCGATGTTGTCCAGCACGCCGGCGAGTTCGTTCGCCGGAATCACGGTGCGGATCTTCGCCTCGACTTCGTCGGTCAGCCGCGCGGTTTGCTCGATCCGCGTGCCGGTCGGCGCGCGCAGGTGCAGGCGGATCTCGCCGGTGTCGACCGACGGGAAGAAGTCCTGGCCGGCGAACGCGTAGAGGCCGGTCGATGCGATGCACGCGAGCAGGAACGCGGCCGCGAAGCGCCGGCGGCGCGCGATCGCCGCCGACAGCAGCGCACGATAGCGCAGCCGCACGGCCTCGAAGCGATGCTCGAACGCGGCCTGGAAGCGTGCCAGGTGCACGAGCGGCGCCAATACGCCGCGCGCCGGCCGGCTTTGCCCTTTCGCGCGCATCAGCGCCATCGCGAGCGTCGGCACGAGCGTGCGCGAGAAGAAGTACGACGCGATCATCGCGAAGATCACCGCCTCTGCGAGCGGTACGAACAGATAGCGCGCGACGCCGGTGAGCAGGAACATCGGCACGAACACGATGCAGATCGACAGCGTCGACACGAACGTCGGCACCGCGATTTCTCCGGAGCCGGTGAGGATCGCGTCCTCCAGCGGCGCACCCAGCTCGAGATGATGAGTGATGTTCTCGATCGCGACGGTCGCGTCGTCAACGAGGATCCCGACCGCGAGCGCGAGCCCGCCGAGCGTCATGATGTTGATGGTCTGGCCGAGCGCGGACAGCGCGAGCAGCGACGTGAGCACCGCGAGCGGGATCGTGATCGCAATGATCAGCGTCGCGCGCCAGCTGCCGAGAAACAGCAGGATCATCAGCGCGGTCAGGCACGCGGCGATCAGCGCTTCGCGCACGACCCCCTGGACCGCCGACTTCACGAACACCGACTGATCGTCGAGCGGCGTAATGTGCAGCGCCTTCGGCAGCCCGGCCGCGATTTTCGGCAGCATCGCCTTCACCTGGTCGATGATCGTCAGCGTCGACGCGCTGCCGGTCTTCTCGACCGTCAGCAGCGCCGCGCGCTTGCCGTCCGCGCGCACGATGTTGGTCTGCGGCGCGTAGCCGTCGCGAACGTGCGCGACGTCGCGCACGTATACGACGTTGCCGCCGATCGTCTTCACCGGCAGGTCGTTCAGCGCGGCGACCGTTTGCGTGCTGCCGTTCATCTGCACGTTGTATTCGTGCGTACCGATCTTCGCGGTGCCGCCCGGCAGGATCAGGTTCTGCGCGTTGATCGCATTCACGACGTCGATCGGTGCGAGCCCCTTTGCCTGCAGCGCGCGCGTATCGAGATCGACGACGATCTGGCGGATCTTGCCGCCGAACGGCAACGGCACCGCCGCGCCCTGGACGGTCGCGAGCTGCGTGCGGATGAAGCTGTTGCCGAGGTCGTACAGCTGCTGCTCGGGGAGCGTGTCGCTCGACAGCCCGAGCTGCAGGATCGGCACCGTCGACGCGTTGTACGTGATGATGTTCGGCGGCAGCGTGCCGGGCGGCAGGATGCGCAGGATCGACGCGGCGTTGCTCGCGGCTTCGGCGATCGCGCGATTGATGTCGGCGCCCGGATGGAAGAAGATCTTCACGACCGACACGCCGTTCAGCGACTGCGATTCGATATGCTCGATATCGTCGACGTCGGACGTAAGCGCGCGTTCGTAGTTCGACGTGATCCGCTTGGCCATGTCTTCCGCGGAGAAGCCGTTGTACGACCACACGATGCTGACGACCGGAATGTTGATGTTCGGGAAGATGTCGGTCGGCGTGCGCAGCAGCGCGAGCGGTCCCGCGATGAAGATCAGCAGCGCGAGTACGACGAACGTGTAGGGCCTGCGTAATGCCAGCCGGACGATCCACATGATGGTGCTCCTCGAAGCAGGGCATGGATGCCGCGTGCGATGCGGCGAGCATGCAGTCTGCCGGCGCGGCGTTGACCCGATCCTGACCCGAGGATTACGAAGTCGTTATCTGCGAGGGCCGGGCGGTGTCGGCCGTGCCCCGGGCGGCGCATCGCGATGCGGTCCGTCGCTCCCGTCGCCGCGGTGCACGGTGCGCCGCTTCGTCCATATAATGTCCGGCGGAAATTCCGTGCACCGTCGCGTATCTCGCCGATTTCAGGAGCTGGGCCGATGTCGTTGTCCACCGATGCAAACTTCTTCCGCCTTCTTGCCGATTCCTACCGCCGGCTTGTGAACCGCCCGCTCGTTCCCGACGGCATGAGCCCATCCGAAGGCGCGGCGTGGCTGTACGAAAGTGCGCCGTTCGGCGTCCTTGCGCACGATACGTCGGCCGATCCGGTATTCGTGTACGGCAACAAGCGCGCGCAGGCGATTTTCGGATACGACTGGAATGAATTGACGGCATTGCCGTCCCGGCTGTCGGCGGAGCCGATGGAGCGGCACGAGCGCCAGGTGTTTCTCGACAAGGTGATGCGGGACGGCTTCGTATCCGAATACCGCGGCGTGCGGGTGACAAAGTCCGGCAAGCGCTTCCGGATCGAGCGCGCGACCGTGTGGCAGCTCACGGACGCAGACGGAACCGTGCACGGCCAGGCCGCGATGATTCCGGAAGCGAGGCCGCTCGACGCGTCCGAATGAACGCGACGATCGACCGGCATGGCGGTGTATCCGGCGAGCCGGCCGGATAACAAAACCGTAATCGAAGCCTCACCTTCAGGAAAGCGCGCGAATCGCAGAATGGACTCAACTCCTCGTCGCATCGATGCGGAGCGGATGTCCGGCCTGATCTGCGGACGCAAACATGCCATCTTGTGAGGTGAACATCATGAACAACCTGATTCGTGCAGTCCTGCTGTCATGTGCGCTGAGCGCACCGATCGCCGCATTTGCGCAAACCGCCGACCATGCGGTTACGCGTGCCGATGTGCGCGCCGATCTCGTCCGGGTCGAGAAGGCGGGCTATCGTCCGGCCGGCAGCGATCCGTACTATCCCGACGACATCCAGGCCGCGGAAGCGAAGGTCGCCGCGCAGCAATCGCAATCGGCCGCCGCACGGCCCGGCATCGCAGCCAACGCCGCCACGCCGTCGTTTGCATCGCTCGCGTCGCTCGACACGCAGCAGCTGTACGAGCATCACTGAGCGCGGTTCGCGACCGCCGCCCGCGGCCGGACGGCGGCTCGCCCAACGGCTTACATGCCGCAGCCAGTCAGCCTTGATCCGCGTCGAACTCACGACCGGAATGCGAATTTGAACCGGTCCCCGTTCGCATCCGCGCATCGGAAGGGGCGGCGCCGGATGAACCAGCCAGTTAATTTGGTGCGCCGGCGCGCGCTGCGAGGGCAACCGCTGACGCCGGCCCCGGCGCACGCACCGAAATGGGGAATGCGGTTCCCGGGAGTTTTCGTCCGGGCGCCGTGCCGCACGCGTTTCACCGCAATGGCCCGGTTCTTGCTGGAGTGATCCCGGCCGCGCAATCGTTGCGCGCTGCCCGACGACGACACCCAGACAAGGAAGATTCACCGTGAGCCCGACGACCCGACCGTTCCCCCGACGCAGCTTGCTGGCTGCGTTGCTCGCCGCACCCGTGATGGCGCTGCTTGCCGCCGCGCCGGCCCATGCCGACGCGCTCGACACCATCGCGAAAAGCGGCACGCTGCGCGTCGCGGTGCCCGAGGACTATCCGCCTTTCGGCTCGGTCGGCACGGACATGCAGCCGCAAGGCTACGACATCGACATGGCCGGCGTGCTCGCCAAGGCGCTCGGCGTCAAGCTGAAGCTGGTGCCCGTGAACAGTGCGAACCGGATTCCGTACCTGACGACCAACAAGGTCGACATGGTGATCTCGTCGCTCGGCAAGACGCCGGAGCGCGAGAAAGTCATCGATTTCTCGACCGCGTACGCACCGTATTTCCAGGGCGTGTTCGGGCCGTCCGACGTGAAGGTGAGCACGCCCGCCGATCTGACCGGCAAGACGGTCGGCGCGACGCGCGGCGCGCTCGAGGAGATCGCGCTGTCGCAACTCGCGCCGAATGCGACGATCAAGCGCTTCGAGGACAACAACGCGACGATCCAGGCGTTCCTGTCGGGGCAAGTGCAACTGATCGCGGCCGGCAACATCGTTGCGGCGGCGATTCTTGCGAAGAATCCGCCGCGCCGCCCCGAGGTCAAGTTCGTGATCAAGAATTCGCCGTGCTTCGTCGGCGTCAACAAGAACGAACCGCGCCTGCTCGCGAAGATCGACGATGCGATCGCCCATGCGAAGCAGGACGGCACGCTCGGCGAAATGTCGCGAAAGTGGCTCGGCCAGCCGTTGCCGGCCGGGCTGTGACGTATCGCGGCGCTGCCTGACACGTCGCCGCGGCCCGCATGCCGGGCGCGGCGCGTGTCGTTGTCCGACTCTGAATTTATCCGCTTCCCATGAGCTACCAGCTTCAATTCGGCGAACTCGCCGATTACGCCGGCGTGTTCGCGAGCGGCGCGGCGATCACGCTCGCGCTGACCGCGGTCGCGACCGTGCTCGGCGTGGCGCTCGGCGTGCTCGGTGCGGCCGCGTACAGCGCCGACGCGCGCGCGGCCGTGCGCGTGCGCCCGCTGATCGGCGCATACGTCGAGGCGATTCGCAACACGCCGTTCGTCGTCCAGCTGTTTTTCATCTTCTTCGGCTTGCCGGCGCTCGGCGTGCACATCGGCGAATACACGGCCGCGATCCTCGCGATGACGCTCAATCTCGGCGCGTACTCGGTCGAGATCGTGCGCGCGGGCGTGGCCGCCGTGCCGAAGGGGCATCTGGAAGCGGCGTCCGCGCTGGCGATGTCCCGCGCGCAGATGCTGCGTCACGTCGTGCTGCCGCAGGCGCTCGCGAAGGTGTTTCCCGCGCTGTCGAGCCAGATCGTGATCACGATGCTCGGTTCGGCGGTCGTGTCGCAGATCTCGGTGGCCGACCTGACCTATGCGGCCGGCTACATCCAGTCGCGCAACTTCCGCGCGTTCGAAACGTATTTCGTGATCACGCTCGCGTATCTGGCGATGGCGCTGCTGCTGCGCGCCACGCTCGGCGCGATGGGGCGCCGCCTGTTTTCCCGCCGTGTGCGAGGTGCGCGATGACCGATTTCACGTTCGCTCAGATTCTGTCGAACCTGCTGCTGGCCGCGCGCTGGACGATCGTGCTGTCGCTCGTGTCGTTCGTGACGGGCGGCCTTGTCGGGCTCGGGCTGCTCGTGATGCGCGTATCGAGCTCGAAGGTGCTGCGCGGCGCCGCGAAGCTCTATATCGAAGTGTTCCAGGGCACGCCTTTGCTGATGCAGCTGTTCATCGTGTTCTTCGGCCTGCCGCTCGTCGGGCTCGACGTTTCGCCGTGGGTCGCGGCCACTGCCGGGCTCACCTTCTTCACCAGCGCGTATCTTGCCGAGATCTGGCGCGGCTGCGTCGACGCGGTGCCGAAAGGGCAATGGGAAGCGTCGGCGAGCCTCGCGATGAGTTATGTCGAGCAGTTGCGGCACGTGATCCTGCCGCAGGCCGCGCGCATCGCGATCGCGCCGACGGTCGGCTTCGGCGTGCAGGCCGTGAAGGATACGGCGCTGGTGTCGATCATCGGTTTCACCGAGCTGACGAAGGCCGGCATCGCGATCTCGAACGCGACGTTCCGGCCGTTCGTCGTGTACGGCCTTGTCGCGCTGATCTATTTCGCGCTCTGTTATCCGCTTACCCGTTATGCGCGCACGTTGCAAAGGAGATGGCATGCCGCTCGTTGAAACCCGTGGTCTCGAAAAGAACTTCGGCACCCATCACGTGCTCAAGGGCATCGATTTCTCCGTCGAGCGCGGGCAGGTCGTGTCGATCATCGGCCGCAGCGGATCGGGCAAGAGCACGCTGCTGCGTACGCTCAACGGGCTCGAGAGCATCGACGCGGGCACGATCTCGATCGACGGCGAACGCGTCGATGCGCGGCACGCGGACTTGCGTGCGCTGCGGCTGAAGGTCGGCATGGTGTTCCAGCAATACAACCTGTTTCCGCATCTGAGCGCCGGACAGAACGTAATGCTCGCGCAGTCGGTGGTGAAGAAGGCACACCGTCAGCAGGCGCGCGCGATCGCGGAGCTGATGCTCGAGCGCGTCGGCCTCGGCGACAAGTTCGACGCGCTGCCGGAACAGCTGTCGGGCGGTCAGCAGCAGCGCGTCGCAATCGCGCGCGCACTCGCGATGAAACCGAGCGTGCTGCTGTGCGATGAAATCACGTCCGCGCTCGATCCCGAGCTCGTCGGCGAGGTGCTGGGCGTCGTCGAGCAACTTGCGCGCGAGGACATGACGCTGATCATGGTCACCCACGAGATGAACTTCGCGCGTGCGGTGAGCGACCGGATCGTGTTCATGCATCAGGGGCGCGTGTGGGAGAGCGGAACGGCCGACGAGATCTTCGAGCGGCCGCAGACGGTCGAGCTGACGCGGTTTCTGGGCAGCATACGCAATACGGAAGCCGTGGCGCGCTGAGCGATCCTGGCGCCGGGCCTGCGCGCGGCGCCGCGTTCGGCGCAACGGGGCGCGATGCGCGCACGATCAGATGACAAGACCGTAATCGGAGCCTCACCTTCGGGAAAGCGTGCGAATCGCAGAATGGACGCAACTCTTCATCGCATCGATGCGGAGCGGATGTCCGGCCTGATCTGCGGACGCGAACATGCCATCTTGAGAGGTGAACGTCATGAACAAGCTGATTCGTGCAGCATTGCTGTCCTGTGCGCTGAGCGCGCCGATCGTCGCATTTGCGCAAACCGCCGACCATGCGCTCACGCGCGCCGACGTGATCGCCGATCTGGTTCAGGCGCAGCGCGACGGCACCGTGCCGACGTCGAACTGGGATTATCCGCCGAGCGCGCAGACGGTCGCCCGCAATCGTGCGCTGTACGCGATCGCACATGGCGAGCGGGATACGGCGATGGCAGCGACGTCGGCTGCCGTGTCGACTGCGAGCGCGCAATGAACGCGGTCCGTGTATCGACACGCGTGACGGCGCTGGCGATCGTCGCGTGGCTGGCGGCAGTCGCGGCTCCGGCCCCCGCTTTTGCGCGCGGCCAGCCGCTGCTGCCCGATGACGACGGCGGGCGCGCCAGCGTGCTGCGCGCGCTCGATCCCGGCTTCGACGCGGATCGCCCCGTGGTCGCCGCCCGATCGACGCTCGCTCATGCGGTGCCCATCAGCCGCGCGCCGAGCGCGATCCCGCGCGCGGACAATAGCGCGCCGGCCGCCCGCTGACGGGCCTCCCAGCTCGCCAGCGCAGCGTCGAATGCAGTGCCGCGTGCGACGTCGCGCAATGCCTCGGCGAGGCCGACCGCGTTGTCGGCCGCCTTCGCGACGCCCGCCGCGGTGTGCGGACGCACGATGCACGCGGCGTCGCCGAGCAGCACTGCGCGGCCGAACGCCATGCGTGCGGCCGCCAGGTCGAGGATCGCCTGCGCGAACGGTGCGGGTGTCGCGTCGACGAGCGCGGCGAGCGTCGGCGCGAGCATTCGGTCGCCGGCATCCACGAGTTCCGCACGGTTGTCGTCGCGCATCGCGCCGGGCGGCAGCGAGCCTTCGCGCTGCGTGCCGTCGCGCGCAACGAACAGCGACGGTAGCCGGTCGGCAGCGAGCCGCCGATACCACACCCAGTTCACGCGCCGCTTGCCCGGTTCGACCGTACCGTTTGCGCCGGGCACCAGATAGGTCAGAAACAGATGACGATCGCCTTGCTGGAACGTGAACCGGTCGCGCAGCATATACAGCACCTGTTCGGGCAGCGCCTGTTCGTCGACGAGCCCGCGCCATGCGACATAGCCCGCATACGTCGGCCGCGCGTCCGGCAGCAATTGCGCGCGCACGGTTGAACGTCCGCCGTCCGCGCCGATCAACAGGTCGGCCGTCTCGGTCCGGCCGCTCGCGAAGTGCGCGACGACGTGCTCGCCGTCCTGTTCGAGCCGCTCGAATGCGTCGCCCGCGTGTACGATTCCGGCAGGCAGCGCGCGCTTGAGCGCTGTGTAGACCACGTTCCATCCTGTCTGCGTTTGCGGCATCGCGATGCGTTGCACGATCCGATCCTGCGCATCGACGTAGATGCGGTCGACCGAATCGACGCCGGCTTCGCGCGGCAGCGGTACGCCGCCGAACGCGAACGCGCGCTCGATCGGAGGCTGCAGCACGATGCCGCCGCCGCGGCTGTCGAGTTCGTGCGGCGATTGCTCGAATACGCTGACGCGCCAGCCGGCCGCGCGCAGCGCGGTCGCCGCAAACAGCCCGCCGACCGAGCCGCCGACGATGACGGCCTGGCGGCCCGATTCGCGTTCCATCAGTTGTTCCCCCGCTGATGCGGAATCCGGCGGCGCCGCGCGAAACCGGTCTCGCGACGGCCGTGCGTCAGCACGACGACGGCACATTCGCCGGCATCGCGGACGTGCCGGCGGATGCCGTTCGCCGTAACGGTGTGGTGGTTGAGGGCGCGCGTGTCGGTCGTCATGAGCGAATCCCGGTTCGGTGCGGACGGTGCGCCGTGACGCGACAGCCCGATGATTCGCCCAGCATAGGGCAAGCAACGCACGCCGCGGTTGAATCGTTCTGAAGCAGCATGAGCACTCCCGCGCCGCACGCGCCGCGGGTTACCCCCGGCGGCGCTTCGCGGGGGCGTCGGCCGCGACGCGCTGCAGCGCGGCCGGCGTGCCGTTCAGGAACGCATCGATCTGCCGTTCGATTTCGGCGTCGAGATCGTCGGGCACCGGCAGCCCGTACACCCACTTGCGCACGCCGAGATAGAAGATGCTCGCGTGCAGGCTCCACACGAGTTCGATTTCCGCGTTGCGCTGCGTTTCAGACGAGGGCGTCGCGATGTCGTATTCGTGCCGGAGTTCACGCAGCACCGGCAGGAATACGCGTTCGCGCAGCCGTGACAGATAGCGCGTGTTGAAGCCTTCGCGGCTCAGGCCCGCGAAGATGAACGTGCGGATCCATTCGCGCCGCAGGATCGTCTGCGCATACGACCGGTAGAACGCGACGAGCCGCTGCTGCAGCGGCACCGAGCGGTCGGCAATCAGTTTTTCCCAGTCGGGATTCCACGTGTAGACCTCGTCGTATACGCGGTCGATCAGCGCCTCCTTGCTTGGAAAATACCGATAGAGCAGCGGCTGAGTGACGCCGATTTGCCGCGCGAGCTCGCGCGTGCTGCCGGAAAATCCGTGGGTCGCGAAGTGCTCGACCGCCTTTTCGACAATCTGGCGCTCGCGCGCTTCCGGCGTAAGGCGGCGGCCCGGCGTACCGGCCGGCTCGCCGGCGGTCGTCCCGCGCGTGCGGGGCGTTTTGCGCTTGGTTTCGGTCATGCATCGGCTCCTGAATGCCGTCCATTCTGCACTTATCGATCGAAAAATAGCAACGTGCATCAGCGCAGGGCCGGACGCGCCGGCGCGTGCCGCGCCGCATCCGCGTTCAGAAAAATTCAGCTCGCCGCCATGACTTTCAGGCCGGCATTCCCTAGTCTTGCCCCAAACCGCCGCATGAGGCCGAAGCCCTTCGGCCGGCCCGGCCCGCGGTGCAACCGGAACGAACCATGCCTTACCTGATCTGGCCGCGAGCCGACACCGCAGTAGGTCTCCTGCCTCCACTCGTGCGCGTGCCATCGCCCGCGCCGTCGCTGATCGCGCTGGCGCGCCTGCTCGGCATCGTCGTCGGCGGGCGTGCGATCCCGCTCGCACGGGCGCAGCTGAGCCGGCTCGCCGCGCAGGTCCGCGATGCGGACGCAGTCGACAAAACCGTGGAGGCAATGACATGCAGCCCGCGCAAGTAACGGCAGCGGGCGCCGCGGCCCCCGATCACCTGCGCGGCGAGGATGTGTTCCTCGCATCGATCGCCGGCTATGTCGACACGCTCGGCTTCGTCGCGCTGTTCGGGCTCTTCACCGCACATGTCACCGGCAACTTCATCCTGATCGGCTCCGGCCTCGCGGGCGTCGGTCAGGGTCTCATGATCAAGTGGCTCGCGTTTCCGGCATTCATCGCGGGAATCGTCGCCGCCCGGATCCTCGATCACAGGATGCGCGTGCGCGGACATGGCCCGCGCGCGCGCGCGCTGTACGCGCTGCAGACGATCCTGCTCGCCGGATTCATGCTCGCGGGCATCGCGGCGTCGCCGATCGGCAGCGCCGATGCGCCCGCGACGATCGTCTGCGGGCTGCTCGGGGCGGCGGCAATGGGCGTGCAGAACGCGCACGGCCGGCTGACCGCGCGCGCCGTCGTCGCGAACACCGTGATGACCGGCAACGTCACGCAGGCGGTCATCGATGCGTTCGACTGGCTCGTGCCGATCGCCGCGCCGGCCGAGCGGGAGGCCGCCCGCGCACGGCTGCGTCGCATGCTGCCGCCGATTGCCGGCTTCGCGCTCGGCGCGGGCGCCGGGGCGAGCGCGTATTTGTACGCCGCGTTCTGGGCGCTCGCGCTGCCGGTCGCGATGCTCGCTTTTCTTACCTGGCGCTCCGGACGCACCGGCGACGCGTCCGCGTCGCGCTGAACGCCGATTACGCACGCGGCGTCGGCTGCGTGCGCCATCCGCGGGTGCGGCGAGGCCGCCCCGTTGCTTCATTCGTTCAACGCCGGCTTCACGCATGGCTTGATTTGGGTCGGCATGCGGGATTGCCCGCTGCTTCTTCAACCCGATGAGCGGCTTCCTTGCCGATGGAGGTGGCGGTCGGCGCGCGGCGCTTCGTGTCCGCGCGCGACGGCCCGAGCGTGGGGCTGGCATGCGATGCGCTATGGGCCGATGACTAAATCGGCAATCGACGCCGCGCGCCCCGAACACGCACGCATCGTTCAGCGCGCATTCCAGCTGCCGCCGCGCACTTCGGTGGAGAGTCGTGGTAGCGCGGCCATTTCAAGATCGTACAGCGCGCGGACGTATGGCTACATCATGTCGAACGGCAGTATCTCCGCGATGCAGACGCGGACCCCGGTTTCCCGATCTCGCTGCGCGCCTGCGCGCGCTGTGCCTTCCGTCAAGCTGTTCGCCAGCCTGAAGAAGACGGCGATCGTTCTCCGCGATGACGCCGTCCGCGCGCGCGAGCTTTGCTCTGCTACGGCAAGAGCATCCCGCAGCGTCGGACCGTTGAGCGCCGCCGAATCCCGTTCACAGCGGTTCAGCGTCCGACGCGCCGCGACGCGCACGCATGCGCGCCGACGGTCGCCGCCGCATTCGCTCGACGCGTGCCTGTCACGTCGGCGTCGATTCGCCGCGCTTCGCGGAAGCGTCGGCGTGCGCACCGGGCAGCGCGCCGAACATGTGCTGGCTGCATTTCGCGTCGCGCCATGCGGTGCCCAGCCGGATTCCGTCGAACATCCGCCGCACCACCGGAAGAATCTGTTCGCCGGCCAGAATGCCGAGCAGGCCGACCAGGGCGACGGCCGGCGGCGCCGGCGATTGCACGCCGATCAGCGCATATACGACGCCGGCGAGGATGCCGGCGAAAAGCGAAGCAGTGTACGGTTTCATGGGTTTTAAATGGAATGACGACCGTTAAAAATATGAATAAATACCGGTCTGGCGTCGATATGAAAGTCTCGGACCAGCCTAGCAGGTCTGCGCGTCCGGCGTTAGCTTATTCAATGGAATTCAGATCTTTTCAGCTTGAATTTCGACGGTATTGAAAATCAGAACAATTAATTGGCGTGGTCGCGAATTAGCGTATTGAATGATGCGGGCCGGCTGCCGGCTCTTCCGACACAGCGCATCAAGCGCCGGGGGGATGCGTCGGTCAGGCGAGCCTCATTTTTCTCCGCGTCAAAGGACATCACCACCATGAGCAATCCGAAGCTTGAAGTACTTACCCCGCAGAACAGCCAGCTGATCTTCATCGACCAGCAGCCGCAAATGGCGTTCGGCGTGCAGTCGATCGATCGTCAGACGCTGAAGAACAACGTCGTCGGGCTCGCCAAGGCCGCGAAGGTCTTCAACATCCCGACCACGATCACGACGGTCGAAAGCGACAGCTTCTCGGGCCATACCTATCCGGAACTGCTGGACGTGTTCCCGAACCAGAAGACGCTCGAACGCACGTCGATGAACTCGTGGGACGACCAGAAGGTGCGCGACGCGCTGGCCGCGAACGGCCGCAAGAAGGTCGTCGTGTCGGGCCTGTGGACCGAAGTCTGCAATACGACGTTCGCGCTGTGCGCGATGCTCGAAGGCGACTACGAAATCTACATGGTCGCCGACGCGTCGGGCGGCACGTCGCAGGCCGCGCATGACATCGCGATGCAGCGCATGGTGCAGGCCGGCGTGGTGCCGGTTACGTGGCAGCAGGTTCTGCTCGAATGGCAGCGCGACTGGGCTCGCCGCGAGACGTACGACGCCGTGATGGCGATCGCCAAGGAGCATTCGGGCGCGTACGGGATGGGCGTCGACTACGCGTACACGATGGTCCACAAGGCGGCGCCGCGCACGGCGACGCCGCACGAGTCGATTCCGCCGGCTCCGGCGAAGTAAGCGCAGACGGCCAGCAACCGTCGATGCCGGTGCGGCGGGTTCGATACGGACCCGCCGCGTTTGGCGCCATTGCCGCGGGCGGCGGACTTGACCGAGACGCGAATGCTGCCCGCGGCGCGCCGACCGGAACACTGCCCTGAGCATTTGAAATTGTCCGGGAGATTTATTGCATGGAACCGTATCTGGTTTCCCTTGGTGCGGGCGTGCTGATCGGTGTGATTTACAGCGCCATCAAGGTTCGCTCTCCCGCACCACCGTTGATTGCGCTGGTCGGGTTGCTCGGCATGCTGATTGGCGTGCAAGCCTTGCCAACCGTCAAACAACTCTTTGGCTTCTGATCGATAACAGGTAATGCATATGACCGCAACCGTGACCCAACCGGATCTGATCCTGCACAACGGACGATTCACGACGCTCGACCGCGCGAACCCCGTCGCAACCGCGGTCGCGATTGCCGCCGGGCGCTTCGTCGCCGTCGGCAGCGAAGCGGAGGTGATGCCGCTCGCGGGCCGCGCGACGAAGGTCGTCGATCTCGGCGGCCGCGGCGTGCTGCCCGGTCTGATCGACAACCACTGCCACGTGATTCGCGGCGGCCTGAACTACAACATGGAGCTGCGCTGGGACGGCGTGCCCTCGCTCGCCGTCGCGATGGAGATGCTGAAGCAGCAGGTCGCGATCACGCCGGCGCCGCAGTGGGTGCGCGTGGTCGGCGGCTTCACCGAGCATCAGTTCGTGGAGAAACGGCTGCCGACGATCGACGAGCTCAATGCGGTTGCACCCGACACGCCGGTGTTCATCCTGCACCTGTACGATCGCGCGCTGCTGAACGCGGCCGCGCTGCGCGTGGTCGGCTATACGAAGGACACGCCCGAGCCGCCGGGCGGGACAATCCTTCGCGATGCCGCAGGCAACCCGACCGGCCTGCTGCTCGCGAATCCGAACGCGACGATCCTTTACGCGACGCTCGCGAAGGGGCCGAAGCTGCCGTTCGAGTATCAGTACAACTCGACGCGCCACTTCATGCGCGAGCTGAACCGGCTCGGCGTGACCGGCGTGATCGACGCGGGCGGCGGCTCGCAGAATTACCCCGACGATTACGAAGTGATCCGCAAGCTGCACGATGCGGGCGAGATGACGATCCGGATCGCATACAACCTGTTCACGCAGAAGCCGAACGCGGAGAAGGAAGACTTCGTGAACTGGACGAAGAGCGTCAAGTATCACGACGGCACCGATTACTTCCGCAACAACGGCGCGGGCGAGATGCTGGCGTTTTCGGCGGCCGACTTCGAAGACTTCCGCGTCGCGCGTCCGGATCTGCCCGAGCAGATGGAGGACGATCTGGAAGGCGTCGTGCGCGTGCTCGCGGAAAACCGCTGGCCGTGGCGCATGCACGCGACGTATGACGAAACCATCAGCCGCGCGCTCGACGTGTTCGAGAAGGTCAACGAGGACATCCCGCTTGAAGGGCTGAACTGGTTCTTCGATCACGCGGAAACGATCACCGAGAAGTCGATGGACCGGATCGCCGCGCTCGGCGGCGGCGTCGCGGTGCAGCACCGGATGGCCTACCAGGGCGAGTACTTCGTCGAGCGCTACGGCGCGCAGGCCGCGGAGGCGACGCCGCCGGTCGCGAAGATGCTCGGCAAGGGGCTGAAGGTATCGGCCGGCACCGACGCGACGCGCGTCGCGTCGTACAACCCGTGGGTGTCGCTTGCATGGCTGGTGACGGGCAAGACGGTCGGCGGGATGCGCATGTATCCGCAGCGCAACCTGCTGGATCGCGAAACCGCGCTGCGGATGTGGACCGAGTACGTCACGTGGTTTTCGAACGAGGAAGGCAAGAAAGGACGGATCGCGGTCGGGCAGCTTGCCGACCTGATGGTCCCGGATCGCGACTTCTTCACATGTCCGGAGGACGATATCGCCGGCACGACGGCGTTGCTGACGGTGGTCGGCGGGAAGATCGTGTGGGGTGCGGGGCCGTTCGAACCGCACGACGCGCCGATTCCGCCCGCGATGCCGGACTGGTCGCCGGTGCGCGCATACGGCGGCTATGGCGGCTGGGGCGCGACGCAGCGTAACGGTGCGCCGCTGCAACGCGCGGCGGCCGCCGCGATGTGCGGCTGCGCCAATGCATGCAACGTTCACCAGCATGCGCACGCGAGCGCTTGGGCAAGCGCGCTGCCGACATCGGACGCGAAGGGCTTCTGGGGCGCGTTCGGCTGTTCGTGCTGGGCCGTCTGACATGACGGCGCGTACCGCCTACGGCACCCCGGCGTGGGTTCGTGCGCCGCTGTCGCAGGCATGCGCGCTCCGGAACGACGCCATGGCCGGATGCCAGTCGGCAAACTGATCCGGCCGGCGTAACCCGAATGCGATATGCAGCCGCACCTGCCGAGCGGGAAGCCACGCACGCGCTTGCGGTGCTCGCGCTTCTCGCCTGCCGTCCAGGCCGCCCGACCCCGTGGCCTGCATCCCGCTGAATCCGAATCCGCGCGCGGCGCCGAGCCGCGCGCGTCACCATCAAGGAGAAAATCAATGAGTTCACTGAACCTGCGCCACCTGCTGCGCATGACCGCCGCGTCGTCAGCCGTGCTCGCCGCACTGCTGGCCGGCGCGCCGGTGCTCGCCGACGAAACCCACCTCGACGACATCGCGGCGCCGGCTGCCGCGGCGCGTTTTCCCGCGGTCGCGGTCGGCCCGCAGTACGACACCACCCACGTGTGCGTCGCGCCGGAAGACTTCGATCGCTTCACCGACAGCTTCGTCGCGACGTTCGGCGGCAAGAAGTCGAAGCAGGGCGTGTTCCAGGTCACGCCGACGCCGAGCCAGACGATGTCGCAACTCGTGCTGACGCCGGTCGGCACGATCTCGGTGTTCGGCTTCAAGACGCCGATTCCGTATCCGTTCTGCGCGGAGCGCACCGGCTATCTCGTCACCGACATGGACGTCGCGGTGAAGTCGGCGCGCGCGCACGGCGCCGACGTGGTCGTCGCGACGTTTCCCGATCCGATCGGCCGCGACGCGATCGTCCGCTGGCCGGGCGGCGTGAACATGCAGCTGTACTGGCACACGCAGGCGCCGAACTACGACCCGCTGCAGACGGTGCCGGAGAACCGCGTGTACGTGTCGCCGGAAACCGCGGGCAAGCTCGCGCGCAACTTCGCCGCGTTCTCGCACGGCAAGATCGTGTCCGACGTGCGTCATGCGCCGGGTATCGAGATCGGCCGGCCGAACGACACGTATCGCCGGATCCGGATCGAATCGGCCTTCGGCAAGATGACCGTGCTCGCGACGGACGGGCACCTGCCGTACCCGTTCGGCCGCGAGATGACCGGCTACGAAGTGGCCGACCTCGGCGCGACGCTGAAGCAGGCCGAAGCGGCCGGCGTAACCGTGCTCGTGCCGCCGTTCACGTCGGACGGCCGCGACGCGGCACTCGTGCAGTTCCCCGGCGGCTACGTCGCCGAGATTCACGCTCGGTCGAAATGACGGTGCGCCGGCCGATGAAGCGATCGTTGCGCCGCGCGCTGTCGTGCGTGGTGCTCGCGGGCGGTGCGGCGTCGCACGCGGGCACGGTCTCCGCCGCCGATGCGGGGGCGGTGCCGGCCGGCGAGGCGCCCGCTCCGGCTGCCGCCGCGGCGGCGTGCACCGCGAAACGTCCGACCGTGCTGTTCAACCGCTGGCAGGAGGACTGGTCGGCGCTCGCGAATCCATGCTTGCCGCGCAAGCCGTTCGACTCGCTCAAGTACGTGCCGCTCGGCGACGATCCGTCGACCTACCTGTCGCTCGGCGCGAACCTGCGCGAGCGCTTCGAGCTGAACAACGCGCCGCTGTTCGGCCTTGGCGCCGCGCATGACGACAACTACGTGATCCAGCGCGCGAACGTGCATGCGGACCTGCGCTATCGCGGCCGTCTTCAGGCGTTCGTGCAGTTCGTCGATGCGAGGCCGTTCGGCAAGGATACGGTCGGTGCGGTCGACAAGGATCAGCTCGACCTCGAGCAGGCGTTCGTCGCGTATGTCGATCAGCTGGGGCCCGGCACCTTCAAGACGCGGATCGGCCGCCAGGAAATGGCGTTCGACTTGCAGCGCTTCGTGTCGGTGCGCGACGGTCCGAACGTGCGGCAGGCCTTCGACGCGCTGTGGGCCGATTACGAAATCGGCAAATGGCGCTTGATCGGCTACGTGACGCGCCCGGTGCAGTATCGCGACGCCGCCGCGTTCGACGACGTGTCGAACCGGCATCTGCGCTTCGATGGCGTGCGCGTGGAGCGCAACGGCACGGGACCCGGCGATCTGTCCGCGTACTGGTCGCGCTACACGCGCGACAACGCGCGCTATCCGGATGCATCGGGCACCGAGCGGCGCGACGTGTTCGACATGCGTTACGCGGGCAAGGCCGACGGGCTCGACTGGGACGTCGAGGCGATGGTGCAGACGGGCCGCGTCGGTCAGGACACGATCGGCGCATGGGCGTTCGGCGCGCTCGGCGGCTATACGTTCGCGAAAACGCCCGGCACGCCGCGCATCGGCATTCAGGTCGACGGCGCGTCGGGCGACGCGCATCCGGGCGACCGGCGCGACGGCACGTTCAATCCGATGTTTCCGAACGGCTATTACTTCACGCTCGCCGGTTATACCGGCTACAGCAACCTGATCCACGTGAAGCCGTCGCTGACGTTCAAGCCGGCCAGCTCGGTGACGGTGCTCACTGCGGTCGGCTTCCAGTGGCGTCAGACGACGGCCGACGCGATCTACGGGCAGGGGATGTCGGCGGTGCCCGGCACGGCCGGCAAGGGTAGCGCGTGGACCGGCATGTACGCGCAGGCGCGCGTGGACTGGCTCGTGGACGCGAACGTCGCGCTCGCGATCGAAGCCGTGCACTTCCAGCTCGGCTCGTCGATCCGTGCGCTCGGCGCGCGCAATGCCGACTACGTCGGGATGGAAGCGAAGTTCGGCTGGTGACGGGCGGCGGGCGCACCGCCCGTCACGGCTGCGCGCGCGCGAGCGATTCGACGAAGTCGACGAACGCGGTCACGCGCTTCGAGCCGCGCTGGTTCGGCAGATACAGCGCGGTGATCACCGCGCGCGCGGAGCCGGGCGTCACGTCGTACTGCTCGAACAGCCGCTGCAGGCGGCCGGCTTCGATGTCCGCGCCGACCAGCCAGTCGGGCAGCAGCGCGATGCCGGCGCCATCGAGCGCGGCCGCACGCAGCACCTCGCTGTGATTCGATTTCAGGCGCCCGGCGACGATCACCTGCATCGAGCGTTGCGTGTCGGCGAACGTCCACGCCTGCTGCTCGATCCCGAAGTGAAAGCGCAGGCACGCGTGATCGATCAGCTCGCCCGGCGTCGCGGGCGTGCCGTGCGTGTCGAGGTAGGCGCGGCTCGCGACCACGTAGCGGCGGAAGGTGCCGAGCGGCCGTGCGATGACGTCGGCCGTCGGCGCGGCGTCGCCGAGCCGGATTGCAACGTCGATCCGCGCGGTCACGAGATCGACGCGCTCGTCGGTCAGCTGCAGGTCGACGTCGAGCTTCGGATGGCGTGCGACGAACGCGGCGATGTGCGGCGCGATGCGGCGCAGGCCGTACGCGACCGGCACCGACACGCGCAGCGGTCCGGACGGCTCGTCGCCCCGATCGGCGACGAGCGCGTCGGCGTCGGCCAGTTCCTCGAGCACGCGTTTCGCACGCGCATAGTAGACGGCGCCGGCATCGGACAGCGTCACCTGTCGCGTCGTGCGGTTCAGCAGCACGGTGCCGAGCGACGCCTCGAGCGAATCCACCGCGCGCACCACCGACGACGCAGCGAGATCCAGACGCCGCCCGGCGCTGGAAAAGCCGCCGGCTTCCGCCACTTCGACGAATGCGCGCAGCGCGGAGAATTTGTCCATCGAGTCGCCCTTGTGCGTGTCGCAACGTCGCGTTGCATTCCGCTCGCATTCTAGCGGCGGGCGGCGCGTTCGCGACGCTTGCACGCCGCGTCTTCAGCACGATTCAGACGAACGTTCAGATTGCGACCGCGTGTCATGCGACGCCGGCCGTCGTGCCGCGCGACGCAATGGGGATGACGGCACGGCGGCGCGCGCCGTGCCGAGGGTCAGCGCGAGCGTGCGCGCCGCCACGCGCCGGGAGGGTGGCCGACGATCCGCGCGAACACGCGGTTCAGATGGCTTTGGTCGGCGAAACCGCATGCGACCGCGATGTCGGCGAGCGTCATGTCGGAGGTCTCGATCAGCTCGCGTGCGCGCATCACGCGCTGCTCGAGCAGCCACTGGTGCGGTGTGCTCCCGGTAGTGCGCGAGAACGCGCGGATGAAGTAGCCGCGCGACAGCTCGCATTCGTTCGCCACTTCCTCGATCGACACGCCGAGGTCCGCCTTTTCCATCAGCAGTTCCTTCGCGCGCGCCACTTTCGCCGGCGACAGCACGCCCTTGCGGTCGAGCTCGGTCGTGCGCGCGTTGCCGTAGCGGCGCACGAGGTGCGTGCCGATCGCGAGCCCGACCTGCTCGATGAACAGCGCGTTCAGCGGCCCCGGTGTGTCGAGGCTGTTCGCGACCGCGTGCGCGAGATGGCCGAGCACCGGATCGCGCGTGTCGGGCCGGCACGTGAGGCCGCCGACCGAATTGCCGCCGTGCTCGCGGCCCACGCGTTCCAGATACGCGTGCGGCAGCTCGACCAGCACGAAGTCGAAGCTGCCGTAGAGGTCGGCGCGGAACTGACGCGAAAAATCGCGAATGTAGATCGAGTGAGGCTGGAAGCGGCGCTCGCTCGCGCCTGAGCGCCCATACAGCGTGCGGCGGTGACCGCCGTTCAGCGACACGCCGACGAGGAAGCCGCGGTCGCACGCGGGCATGTCGATATGCTCGACATGCGCGTCGCGCATGCACTTGCGGTGGAGTTTCAGGCCGCCGGACGCCGTCTCGACATCCTTCGACAGGAGGCTCGACACGCAGCCGAGCGTGTCTTTCGGCAACGGCGCGGGCGGTTTCGCAGTCGCTGCGATGATGGAGTCTGACATGGAAATTTCCCGGCGAGGGACTCGGAGCGCGACAGGACGAGTCCAGTTTAAATCGGTGCGTGTACGTTCAAAATCAATTTGCATAAACGTCAGCTTTCTTTTCTGACGAAATGCTTTCAATGCCGGCGCGCAAGGGGGCGTGCATACCGCCCCGCAGGCTTGCGCAGCCTGTACGCGGGCCGCACGGCGAAGTATAGCGCCCCTATTCTTGCGCGCGGGTGAACGGAACGATCCCGTGCACGGGGCCAAGCGCGGTGCAGTGCATTTTCCTCCAAGATTTTCGCGGAGCGCGCGTCTACACTCGAGCCAAATTTGGACATTATTCCGTTCGGCGCCGCAGCGCGCCGGGCTTGAACTTCCCCGCCTGCCGAACTGCCGCGTCCGGCGGGCGCCCATCCCGAGGTACCCGGAGGCGGCCATGATCCAGATCGGAACTTTGTCGGTGGATTTCGAACAGCGCGACATTCGTCGTCACGGCGCGTCGTTGCGCATCGGCGCACGCGCGCTCGATATTCTCGAAGTCCTGCACCGCGCGAGCGGTTCGGTCGTGTCGAAAGACGACATCATGGACGCAGTCTGGCCTGGCCTGATCGTCGAGGAAAACCGCCTGCAGGTGCACGTCGCGACGCTGCGCAAGGCGCTCGGCGCGAGCCGCGATCTGATCAAGACGGTGCCGGGCCGCGGCTATCTGCTGGTTGCGAGCGCGTCGTCGATGCCCGTGCCTGCGCCCGTGGCCGAAACCACGGCCGCCGCGCAGGTGTCGGACGAGACCGGGGTGCCGCCCGCGCCGGCGCCGGCGCCGCTCGTCGGCCGCAACGCCGAAATCGCCCAGATCGTCGACATGCTGGCACGCACGCCGGTCGTGACGCTGGTCGGCGCCGGCGGTATCGGCAAGACGAGCCTCGCCGTGCACGTCGCCCACGACGTGCGCCGCCGGTCGTGCGAACGCGTGCTGTTCGTCGAACTGGCCCGCGCATCGACACGCGATGACGTGCTGGCGGCGATTGCCGCCGAGCTCGGTCTCGACACGCGGTGCGTGCCCGACATCGAGCACATCGGCGCGGCATTCGCGACGTCGCGCTGCCTGCTCGTGCTCGACAACGCCGAGCACATCGTCGATCTCGTCGCGACCCTGGTCGAAACGCTCACGTCGTGCGCCGCGCCGCTGCGCGTGCTGGTGACGAGCCGCGAGCCGCTGCACATTTCGGTCGAAGCGGTGCTGCGCATGAGTCCGCTCGCGGTGCCGGACGGCGATGCGTCCGCCGATGAAATCGTCCGCTGTTCCGCCGTCGAGCTGTTCCTGGAACGCGTGCGCGCGGCCGCACCGGCTTGTCTGGTCGACGACGACGGCGTGCGGCTCGTCGCGGACATCTGCCGGCGCCTGGACGGGCTGCCGCTCGCGATCGAGCTCGCGGCCGCGCGCGTCGCGACGCTCGGGCTCGCGATCGTCGCGTCGCGCCTCGACGACCGGCTCAACCTGCTGACGGGCGGCCTGCGCTCGGCGCTGCCGCGCCACCAGACGCTACGCGCGACGTTCGACTGGAGCTACGTGCTGCTCGATCCGGCCGCCCGCGCGCTGTTCCGGCGGATGGGGTGCTTCATCGGCCCGTTTACGTTCGATGCGGCCCGCGCGGTCGCGACCGAGCCCGACACGTCGCCGGCCGACATGATCGCCGTGCTCGGCGAACTGGTCGCAAAGTCGCTGGTGACTGTCGAATTCCACGGCGCGTATGCGCGTTACCGGCTGACCGAGTCGACGCGTGCGTACGCGCTGGAAAAGCTGCACAACGAAGGGGAATTCGAGCGCATCGCCGCGCGCCACGCGCAGTACGAGCGCGAACAGGCGCAGGCACGCGGCGCTGCGGTTGCGGTGTCGAACGCGGCTGAGGCGGCAGATGTGGAGCGGGTCGATATGCCGGCAGACGATATGCGGCTGGTCGATGCTCAAGCGGCAGATGCACACGTGGCCGATGCGCAAGCGGTAGATGCGCAACCGGTAGATGCGCAACCGGTAGCTGCACAACCGGTAGCTGCACAACCGGTAGCTGCACAACCGGTAGCTGCACAACCGGTAGATGCGGAACCGGTAGATGCGGAACCGGTAGATGCGCAACCCCTAGATATGCAACCGGCAGACGTACGACCGGCAGATGCTCAACCGACCGAGGCTTGCCCCGACGTTCTTCAGCCGCTCGAATCACCCGCCCAAACTGCAACCGAACCCGCGGCCGCCGCCGCGCCCGCCGGCGTGCCCGACTCCGACCTGCTCGAGCGCGCGCTGCTGGAGCCGGCGCGGATGCGCGAATGCACGACGCGGGCGCGCCAGCTGCTCGACCGGCTCGACACGGGCACGGCCGATCCGGTCGACGCCGCGCGCGAGATGCGGCTGCGGGCGGCCTGTGCATCGGCGCTGCTGCATACCGACGGCGACGCGCTCGCCGCCGCCGCGATGTGGGACCGCACGCGCGGCCTTGCCGCGCACATCGGCGACGAAGCATTCGACGCGCGTGCGCTGGTCGGGTTGTGGAACACGATGCTGACGTTGTCCGACATCCACGAATCGCTGCGCTACGCGACCCGCTTCGAGCGTGCGGCCGAGCGGCGCGGCGACCGATCGCAGCGACTGCTCGCGAACGCGATGGTCGCGACGTCGCTGCATTACTTCGGCGAACATGCGCAGGCGCGCGAGCGGCTGGAGGCGGCGACGGCCGAACTCGCGGATGCAGGCGAGCCGCCGTGCGCGCAGGCCGCGCTCGGCGTCGACATGACGACGCTCGCGCGCACGATGCTCACGCGGCTCGTCTGGATGCAGGGCGACCCGGACGAAGCGATGCGCATCGCCGCGCACGCAGTCGACAGCGCGCGCCGCGGCCCGTCGGCGCTCGCGCTGTGCGTCGTGCTCGGCGCGGCCGCCGTGCCGATCGCACTGCGCTACGGCGACCACGACATCACGTCCGACTACCTCGCGACGCTGCGCGAGACCGCCGACGCGCACGGTTTCGACATCTGGCGCAGTCACGCCGAATGCCTGACCGGCCAGTTCGACATCCAGGCCGGTCATCCCGGCGCGGGCCTCGCGCGGCTCGAGCCCGCGTTGCGGCGGGTCGAGGCGAGCGGATTCCGGCGGCTGCTCGCGCCGCTGAACGTCGCGTACGCGGAAGGGCTCGTGCGCACCGGCCGCGCGGCTGAGGCGCGCGCGCGGCTCGACGGGACGCTCGCACGCTGCCGTGCGCACGGCGAGCATCTGTTCGTCCCCGAGCTGTTGCGCGTAAGAGGGATCGCGATGCTCGAACAGGCGCGTACCGCCACCGCCGATTTCGCGGTCGCGTACGAGGCCGACGGCCATCGTCATCTGCAGATGGCGATCCAGACCGCAAACGCGCAGGGTGCGGCGATGTGGGCGCTCCGCAGCGCGCTGGACCTTGCCGATCATCTGATCGAGCGCGGGCGCACCGCGCACGCCTCGACGCTGGTGGCCGGCGTTGCGCGATACTTCGATCCGGATTCGCGCGCGCACGATGTGCGCCGCCTGCTGCGCGTGCAGAATTTCGTCCGTCCGGACGCGCCCGCCGCGCCGCACCGGACGCTCGCGCGCCACGACACCGCCGACGCGGCGCAGCAGGCGGCATAACGATGCGCGAATACGGTGCGGCAGCGCGGCTGCGCAATCGCGGCATGCGCTTGGATGCGGACCTGACGCCCACGTTCGCACGTGTGCCGATGCGGCGCACGGGCCGCGCGACGCCGCGCGCATCCATGCACGGGAGGACCGGCGGTGCTTAGCGCGACGCAACCCGCGCGCTCGGCGGACCTCGTCGTCTTCAACGGCAAGATCGCAACTCAGGACGACCAGCGCTCGTTCGTCAGCGCGCTTGCCGTGAAAGACGGGCGCATCGTCGCGACCGGCGACGATCGCGACATGCTGCGCCATGCGCACGACGCGACGCTGTGCATCGACCTGAACGGCCGCACCGCGATTCCGGGGCTGATAGACGCGCACCTGCAGGCGATACGCGGCGCCATGGACTTCAACCTCGAGCTGCGCTGGGACGGCGTGCCGTCGCTCGCCGAAGCACTCGACCTGCTGGGCCGGCAGGTGCGGCGTACGCCCGCGCCGCAGTGGGCGCGCGTGGCGGGCGGCTGGACCGCGTTGCAGTTCGCGGAAAAGCGCGGCCCGACGGCCGCCGAGCTGAACGCGATCGCGCCCGATACGCCGGTGTTCGTCCAGCATCTGTCCGACACCGCGTGGCTGAATGCGGCCGCGTTGCGCGCGCTCGGCTACGGCCGCGACACGCCGGACCCGCCGGGCGGCGAACTGCGGCGCGACCGTCATGGGCGGCCAACCGGCCTGCTCCTTGCGCGTACGGATCCGGCGGTGCTCTCAGCGGCGCTGGCGCGCGCGCCGACGCTCGACGCTGCCGACCGGCTCAACTCGACGCGGCATTTCATGCATGCACTGAACCGCGTCGGCGTGACGAGCGCGATCGACGCCGGCTGCGACGGCCTCGCGTATCCGGACGACTACGCGGCCGTCATGGCGCTTGCGCAGCGCGGCGAGCTGACGCTGCGCATCGCATACAACCTCGGCGCTCGGCACGCCGGCCGCGAACTCGACGACTTCGCGCAGTGGATCGCGCTGACGGCGCCCGGCGACGGCGACGCGTTCCTGCGCGCGAACGGCGCTGGCGAGCGGCTGCTGTTCTCGGCGGTCGATCTCGGCAATTTCCTGGAGCCGCGCGCCGAACTGAGCGCAGCGCTAGAAGCAGGATTGGCGGCCGTCGTGCGCCTGCTGGTGCGTCATCGCTGGCCGTTCCGGATGCATGCGACGTACGACGAATCGATCGGCCGCTTCCTGAACGTGTTCGAAGCCGTGAACCGCGAGCTGCCGTTCGGCGGACTGCGCTGGTGCTTCGACCGGTGCGAGACCATTTCGGATGCGAACATCGCGCGCGTCGCGGCGCTCGGCGGCGGCGTGACCGTTCAGCCGCGCATGGCGTTCCAGGGCGAGGCGTTCATCGCGCGCCACGGCGCCGCTGCGGCTACTCGCGCGCCGCCGATCCGCGCGATGCTCGCGGCCGGGCTGCCGGTCGGCGTGGGCTCCGGCGCGATGGGCGCGGGCAGCTACAACCCTTTCGTCGCGCTGTACTGGATGGTGTCGGGCCGCAGCGTCGGCGGCACCGCGCTGTATCCGGCGCGCAACCGGCTCGGCCGGATGGAGGCGCTGCGCCGCTACACGGTCGGCAGTGCGTGGTTTTCAGCGGACGAACACCGCAAGGGCGCGCTCGTGCCCGGCCGGTATGCGGACTTCGCGGTGCTGAGCGACGACTACTTCACGATCGACTCGCGGCTGATCCCGCAGTTGTCGTCGGTGCTGACGGTCGTCGACGGCAAGGTCGTGCATGCGGAGCAGGAGTTCTCGCCGCTCGCGCCGCCGCCGTTGCCGCCCGTCAGCCCCGCGTGGTCGCCGGTTGCCGAAACCGGCGGCGTGCGTGCGACCGGCGCCGACGCGCGCGACGGTTCGCGCGCAGCCGGGGCCGCTGCCGCATGCGCGGACGCCGGCAACGATGCATGCCGCGCGCGCGGCCGCGAGCGCCGCTTCGCGCGGCTGCGCTACCCGACGGCGAGTGCGGCGACAGACGGTTGCGCTGCATTCGGTCGCCGCTGCATCGCGTGCTAGCCGGTGTGCGGCGGCGCCAGATGCTGCGCAGTAGCGGCTGCGCACCGAATTGAACGATTTTCCGCCCCGTTCGCGGGGCATGAAGGAGACACGATGAATGCTGCGCACCCGCGCGCTCCGGCCAGCCGCGATGAAGTGGCCGGCGTTCGCATTCCGCGCACGGCCGTTGCGGTCGAAGCGGCCGACGCCGCCCGCGCGTCGTTGCCGGCCGCGCTCGCCGATCATGCGGGCCGCGTGTTCGTGTTCGCATCGCTCGCCGCGCGGCGTGCGGGCGACGCGTGCGATGCCGACGCGCTGTACGTTGCCGCGATGTACGCGAACATGGGGCTCAGTCACGCGTACTGCCGCTCCACCGAACGCTACGAACTCGACGGCGCGGATGCCGCGCACGCGCTGCTCGTGCGGCATCGCCGGTCGCGTCGCATGCGCGACGACGTATGGCATGCGATCGCGCTGCATACGACGCCGGCGGTGGCCGCACGCGCGTCGCCGCTCGCTCGCGCACTCGCTTGCGCGGTATCGACCGATTTGATGGCGACCGATTTCGACGCGTATACGGCCGACGAACGCGCCGCGCTGCTGGCCGCTTACCCGCGCGGCAGCGGTTTTCGCGAAACGTTCCTCGCGACGGTCGCGCGCGGCGTCGAGCATCGGCCGTTGTCGACGTTCGGCACGTGGAGCGCCGACGTGCTCGAACGCGCGGATCCGGATTTTCATCGGCCGAATTTCTGCGGGCGCGTGCTCGGCGCGCGGTGGACGGACGCATGATTGCGCCGCACATGCGCTCGGCACGCGGCCGTGGGACCGCCGGCGCGGCCACCGGCACGGCCCGCGGCGTCGCGCCGCGGCGCCGCACATGCCGCGCGTGGTGCGGTGCGGGCGCCGCTCACGCGTGCGCTTGCGCCGCGTCGTGCCGCGCATAGTCGACGTAGCCCGCGCGATCGCCGCCATACCAGCCGACGGACTTCGGCTCCGCCAGCGGCGCGCGGATCGCGATGCGCTCCACGAGGTCCGGGTTCGCGATGTACGCACGCGCGAACGCGACGAGATCGGCGTCGCCTGCATCGATCAGCGCGTTCGCCGCATCCGGCGAGATGCCGCCATTGACGATCAGCGTGCCGTGAAACGACCGGCGCGCGTGCTCGACGATGCACGGCAGATCGGGTTCGCCGCTCCAGCCGTTGGTGTCGGCCGCGTGCAGATACGCGACGCCTGCTTCGTCGAGCATCCGCCCGACGTACGCATACGTTGCATCCGGATCGGCATCGCGCACGTTGTTGTACTTCGCGTACGGCGAAATCCGCACGCCGACTCGCGCGAGCGGCATCACGCCGCCGACCGCATCGACGATTTCTTCGAGAAAGCGCGCGCGGTTCGCGACCGAGCCGCCGTAGCGATCGTCGCGGCGGTTCAGCGTCGACGACAGGAACTGATGCGGCAGGTAGCCGTTGGCCGCATGGATCTCGACGCCGTCGAAACCCGCGGCCATCGCGCGCTCGGCCGCGCGGCGGAATTCGTCGACGGTCGCGGCGACTTCATCGGTCGTCATCGCACGCGACGGCGTCGCGTGAATCTTCGTGTAATAGCCGTTCTGCAGTTGCGCCCACACCTGCAACTGTTCGAGATCGTCGTTCACGCCGGACGGCGACAGCGGTGCCGCGCCGCCGAGCAGCGTCAGCGAGCTGACGCGGCCGCCATGCCAAAGCTGCGCGAAGATGCGTCCGCCGTTCGCGTGGACGGCGTCGGTGATGCGCTTCCAGCCGGCGGCCTGCGCGTCGTCGACGAGCCCGGGCGTCAGCTCGAATGCGGCGGACGCCGGGCTGACGTTGGTCGCCTCGGTGACGATCAGGCCGGCCGACGCGCGCTGCGCGTAGTACTCGGCCATCAGTTCGGTGGGCAGCCCGCGCGACGGTGCGCGCGAGCGCGTCATCGGCCCCATCACGACGCGGTTCGGTAGCGCGAGGCCGCGCAGATCGTATGCACTGAGCAGGGAAGACATGGTGAACTCCTTTCATTGGCGTGGAGCGGGGCGGCGATGCGCGCCGCAAACGAATCGGTTCGACGGACGCATCGGTCAGCCGAGCGCGTGACGGCGTGCGTGCGGCCGCCCGATCAGCAGGTAATGGGCGAGCGCGACGACCGGGAACGCACCGGCCACTGCCGCGACGAGCGGCCAGCCGCCATGCTCGTACAGCGGGCTCGCGAGCGCGGAGCCGACGGCGCCGCCGACGAAGATGCTGGTCATGTACAGCGCGTTGAGCCGGTTGCGGCTCGCCGCATGCAGCGCGTAGATTTCCCGCTGGCCGAGCACCATGTTCATCTGCACCGCGAAGTCGAGCACGATCCCGGTGACGACGAGCCCGTACAGCCCGGCGCCGTGCACGAACCCCACCGCATACGACAACGCGCCGGCGACGAGCGCGATCAGCGTCGCGCGCACCGTATGGCCGGCGTCGGCGAGCCGTCCGGCCACCGGCGCCGAGGTCGCGCCGATCGCACCGACCAGCGCGAACAGGCCGATCGCCGACTGCGACAACCCGTAGTGACGCGTGAGCTCGACCGGCACGGCGGTCCAGAACAGGCTGAACGACGCGAACATCAGGCCCTGGTAGAGCGCGCGGTGGCGCAATACCGGCATCGTGCGCACGAGGTGCAGCAGCGAGCCGATCAGTTCGGTATAGGTCGCGCGATGGTCGGGCTGGCGCGACGGAATCGTCAGCGCGAGCAAAGCCGTCACGATCGTCATCAGCACCGCGGCGGCCGCGAACACGAAGCGCCAGCCGAACGCGTCGGCCACGACGCTCGACAGCGGGCGCGCAAGCAGGATGCCAAGCAGCAGCCCGCTCATGATCGTGCCGACGACGCGGCCGCGCGAATGATCGGGGGCGAGGTGCGCGGCGAGCGGCACGAGGATCTGAACGGCCACCGAACTGAAGCCGATCAGCAGCGAAATCGCGAGAAAGAGCCCGGGCGTGCGCACGAGCGCCGCAGCCGCGAGGCTTGCGATCGACACGACGGCCGTGACGATCATCAGCTTGCGGTTTTCGAGCAGATCGCCGAGCGGCACGATGAAGAACAGGCCGAACGCGTAGCCGATCTGCGTCAACGACACGATCAGGCTTGCCGTGCCGCCGGACATGTGCAGGCCGGGCGCGATGAGTTCGGTGATCGGCTGCGCGTAGTACAGGTTCGCGACGATCGCGCCGCAGCTGAAGGCAAACAGCAGGATCAGCCCCTGCGTGAGTTGGGTGCCGTGCGCGGGCGGCGCGAGCGGCGTGGAATCTGCTGACATGGTCGGCTCCTGGAGAAGAGGGGGGCGCGCACCGTGTCGCCGCGCCGGCATGGGGTCCGTCCGGCCGCGATACGGTGCACCGCGTTGCCGTCAATACTATTGATCAATCGATAAAGCCGGAAGCGAGCCGCCGCGCAATCGAGCATTGCGCGGCACGCAAAGGTGCCGCGCGCGCGTTCAGCCACGCTTGCCCTGCAACGTCGGGATCTGCTCGAACAGGCCCGAGAGCCAGTCGACGAACACCTTCAGCTTGACGGGTACGTGCCGGTTCGGCGGATAGAGCACGGAGATCGGCCGCGGGGGTGCATTGAAGTCGGTCAGCACTTCGCGCAGCCGGCCCGATTTCAAGTAGGGCTCGACCAGGTACAGCGACGTCTTGATCATGCCGATCCCGGCGACGCCGCACTCGATGTAGTTGTCCGCATCGTTGACGGCGACCGTGCCGCACATCTGCACGATGCGCGGCTCGCCGTCGACGACGTAATCCCACACGCGCGGGCGCCCGGTATCGGCCGAGATGTGGCTGACGCCGACGTGCTGCGCGAGATCGTCGACCGTCTGCGGCTCGCCGAACCGCGCGAAATACGCGGGCGACCCGCACGTGCACGTGGTCAGGCTGCCGATCCGCTTCGCGATCATTCCGGAGTCGTCGAGCGCGCCGATGCGCACCACGCAATCGACGCCTTCGCCGACGAGATCGATCTGCCGGTCGGTTACGCCGAGTTCGATCATGATTCCCGGATGGGCGTCGAGAAACGCAGGCAGCGCCGGCACGACGACCTGCTTCGCCATCGCCGGCGGCAGGTTCACCTTCAGCCGCCCGCGCGGCACGTTGCGGGCCTGCGACACCGATGCCTCCATGTCGTCGATCTCGCGCAGCACCGCGACGGAGCGTTCGTAGTACGCCTGGCCGTCTTCGGTCAGCGAGATGCGGCGCGTCGTGCGGTTCAGCAGCCGGCAGCCGAGGTGCTGTTCGAGCGCGCTCAGCAGCGCGGACACGCGCGGCGTCGTGAGGCCGGTGGTGTCGGACGCGCGCGTAAAGCTGCCGGTTTCGACGATGCGCGTGAACACGCGCATCGAGAGCAAGGTATCCATTGTCGGGGAAGCTCCAGCCTGTCGGGTTGCGGCGCCGGTGCGTGCCGGCGCGCTCTGGTCTGATGGCGAGTATCGACGATCGAAATTCGGGTGTCGAGCAACGGGTTCGACCGAACCGCTATGCGTCGATCCGCTTTCTCAGCGCGTCGCCGGCGAACGGCATTTCCCGCATGCGCTGGCCGGTCGCATCGAAAATCGCGTTGGCCAGCGCACCTGCGGTCGGCCCCATCGACGCCTCGGCCGCGCCGAGAAACGGCGCGCCGGGGCGATTGACCAGGTGGACTTTCACGCTTTGCGGCGCGGCCGAGAAGCGCAGGATCGGATAGCTGCTCCAGTCGAAGCTGCGGATTCGCTCGGTGTCGTACTTCAGCGCCTCGTACAGCGTCCAGCTCGCTGCCTGCACGATGCCGCCTTCGATCTGGTTGCGGATGCCGTCCGGCGACACGACCTGGCCGGCGTCGACGGCGGCTTCCGCGCGCTCGAGCGTCACCTGGCCGGTTTCCGGCACGACCGAGACCTCGACGGCGATCGCGACGTACGCCATCAGGTTCTTGTACTTGCCGAATGCGAAGCCGACGCCGCGATTGCGCGCACGCGGCGGCCGCGGCCAGCCGAAGTGCGTCGCCGCAAGCCGGATCACCTGACGCGCACGATGGTCTTCCATGTGACGCAGCCGGAACTCCACCGGATCGACGCCGGCCGCGTGCGCGAGTTCGTCCATGAAGCTCTCGATCGCCCAGATGTTGGTGTGCGCGCCGAGCGAGCGCATCGCCGACGTCTGCAGCGGCATCGTCGGCGAGAAGTTGTTGACGATGTGCTGGTTCGGCAGCGCATACAGCGGGATCGCGTTGCGGTCGGCGCCGCCTTCCGGTTGCAGCATCGGCGTCGACGGCGCCGGCACGAACGGCGGCTCGAGCATCCGCGCGGGCAGCAGCCGGCCGGCGTTGACGATCCGCTCGTTGTGCGAGCTGCTCCACAGCGCATAGTTCCAGTCGACGATGCGGCCGCTTGCATCGAGCGACGCGCTGATCTCGGTCACCATCGCGGGGGTGAAGTGATCCCACGTGTGTTCCTGTTCGCGCATCCACTGCACGCGAATCGGCTTGCCCGGCATCGCGGCGGCGATCAGCGCCGCATGCGCGGCCGCATCGTCGGCGCCGTTGTGTCCGTAGCAGCCGGATCCTTCGGTATGAATGCAGCGGATGCTCGCCTTCGGCATCGACAGCATCTCGGCAAGCGCGTCGCGCAGCGGGTAGACGCCCTGCGAGTGCGTCCACACGGTCATCGTCCCGTTCTCGAGATGCGCGACCGCACACGACGGTCCGATCGACCCGTGCAGCAGATAGTTCTTCAGGAACGTCGCGTTCAGCGTCTTCGCGGCCGGCGCGGTGGCCGCGTGCGTGTTCGCGATCTCGATGCGCTGCGTCGCGATCCGCTTCAGGTCCGCATGCACGGTGCCGCGATCGGGCAGCTTGCGGCCCGGCGACCAGCGGCAGCCGGCGGCGAGCGCGCGCTGCGCGACCACCGCCTGCCATTCGCCCTGTGCGACTACCGCGAGCATGCTGCCATTGCGCACGATCCGCACGACGCCCGGCAGCTTCAGGATCGCGGCCTCGTCGAACGACAGCAGCTTCGCTTCGTACACCGGCGGCATCACGACGCGCGCGTGCAACATGCCGGGCAGCTGCATGTCCTGTACGTAGCTGACGCCGCCCGTCACCTTGTTCGGGATGTCGACGCGCGGCAGCGACGTGCCGATCACGGCGAACGTCGCCGGGTTCTTCAGCGGCGACGTCGGCGTCGCATTGCGGTGCAGATCGACGGTGCGGATCGCGTCGCCGTAGGTCATCGTGCGGCCGTCGGGCGCCTTGATCACCGCGTCCGCGGTCGTCAGCTTGCCCGGATCGACGCCGAAGCGTTTCGCCGCGCCTTCCACGAGCAACGCACGCACCTGCGCGGCCGCGTTCAGCAGCGCGGAGCCGCTGTCGGCCATCGTGTGGCTGCCGGCGGTCAGGCCTTCGTCGGGCGATGCGCCGGTGTCGGCCGTCAGGAACGTGATCAGCGACGGCTTCATGTCGAGCTCTTCGGCGGCCACCTGAAGCAGCGCGGTGCGCACGCCGGTGCCGAGCTCGACCTTGCCGGTAAACACGGTGACCTTGCCGTCGGGCGCGATCTTGATCCACGCGTCGAGCAGCGGATTCGTCTTCAGGCTGCCGGCGAGCGCCTGCGTGGCTTTCGCGACGTGGACGGCGGCCCCTTCGTCGGCGATCACGAGCTGCGCGGCCGCGCGCGCGGCGGGCGCGAGCGTGAACGCGACGAACAGCGCGCCGGAGACGATGAAGTGCCGGCGGCTTTCGTCGATGTCGTCGTGAGCATTCATCACAGTGCCTTGCTGATCGTGACGGGAGCGGAAGCGGGTTCCGGCGCGGGCAGCCCGGCGACCGAGCGCACGGCCGCGAGTATCCGCATGTGCGTGCCGCAACGGCACAGGTTGGGTTCCATGTGCGTGCGCAACTCCTGCTCGGTCGGTTTCGGATTGCGTTCGAGCAATGCCTGCGCGCGCATGATCATCCCGGCGATGCAGTAACCGCACTGTGCGGCCTGGTGCTCGATGAACGCACGCTGCAGCGGGCCGGGATGCTCGGCGGTTCCGAGGCTCTCGATAGTGCGCACGCTGCGCGAACCGACCGCGGCTACCGGCATCAGGCACGAGAACGCCGGCTTGCCGTCGACGATCACGGTGCAGGCGCCGCATTGTCCGAGGCCGCAGCCGAACTTCGCGCCATGCAGATGCAGGTCGTTGCGCAGCGCGTACAGCAGCGGCGTGGACGGATCGATGTCCAGCGCGTGCCGCACGCCATTGACGGTGAGGGTGATCATCGTGCTGAGTCCTCTTTTCTGAGCTTCGCGGCCAGCGCTTCGGCGCCCGGCCATGCGGGACGATCGGTGTAGGTCTCGCGAACGTACGCGGCGAGATCGGCGATCTGCGCGTCGTCGTACTGATCGATGAACGACGGCATGTAGTTCAGCGTGTCCTCGCCGTGCCAGCCGATGCCGTTGAACATCATCTGGATCGCGTTGCGCGGCGTATCGGCGTTGACCGCCGTGCTGAACGCGAGCGTCGGCCGCTCGCCGATCGACTGCATCGGCGCGGCCGGCCCGTGGCACTGCGCGCACGACGCCTGGAACAGCACCGCGCCGCGTTGCGCGGCCGGCGTCGTCGCGGCGCGTTCGACCGGATGCAAGACCGCACGCGCGTTCGCCGGCTTCTGGATCGACAGGATGTACGCGGCGATCGCCTCGACGTCGTCGGCCGGCACCGTCGCGAGGTCGCGCGTGACGGGCAGCATCGGCCCGGCCGCCGCGCCGTGCTCGCTCGCGCGGCCGGTGCGCAGATACGTGACGAGTTGCGCCTGCGTCCAGGGCCGCGCAGCCTGCGCGAGCGTATTGAGCGGCGGCGCTTCCCAGCCGTCGACGATCCCGCCGTCGAATGCGCGGCCGCGTTGCTCGCCGCCGATCGCATTGAGCGGCGAGTGGCACGACGCGCAGTGGCCGAGCCCGTCGACGAGCATTTTTCCGCGGTTCCATTGCGCGGACTGCGCGGGATCCGGCTGATATGCGCCTTCGCGGAGGAACAGCACGTTCCAGAACGCCACCAGCGGCCGGAAGTTCAGCGGAAACACCAGGTCGTTGGCGGGCGTCGTCGCGCGCACCGGCGTGCGCGTCATCAGATACGCATAGGCGGCGGCGATGTCGTCGTCCGACATTCGCGTGAAGTGAATGTACGGAAACGCCGGGTAGAGCGGCTGGCCATTGCGCCCGATGCCGGTGCGCAGCGCACGCGCGAATGCGTCGCGCGACCAGCGGCCGATGCCGGTGTCCGGATCCGGCGTGATGTTCGTTGCATAGATCGTGCCGAACGGCGTCGCGAGCGGCAGGCCGCCCGCGAACGGCTTGCCGTCCTTCGCGGTGTGGCACACGACGCAGTCGCCGAGCGCGACGACGCGCGCGCCGGCACGCACCAGCTGCGGGTCGAACGATGCGGCGGCCGGCGGATCGATCGGCGCGATCGATGGACGGACCGCGATGGCGATCGCAACTGCGAGGCCCGCGAGCGCGATGCCCGCCGCGCCGAACCAGAGTCGTTTGTGCTTCATGCGCGCTCCACGCGAAACGGTGCACCGCACGTTGCACGATGCGCGTATCGGCCATCGTGCGTGGGCCGGGCCGGCCGCGAACGCGTTGCAGCGCGGGGGGGATTGGCAACAGGGGTCAAGTCGTCGCTCCGACAATCGAAATGGCGCACAGGCACGGGGCCTGTACGCTCGCTCATGCAACCAGTCTACGCAGACGTCGGCATCCTTTCCTGAAACGGGGCTGAAACGTTCTGAACGGCGTCCGGCCCGGGGTCCGGTCGGGCGCGGCACGCATGCGCTAGATCCGCAGCAGCCGGCCCGCGTTGCCGCCGAGCACCATTGCGCGCTGATCGGCCGGAAGGTTCAGCCGGTCGAGAAAGCGCACCGGTTGCTCGTAGCCCATGTCGAAGCAATAGTCGCTGCCGAGCACGAGGCGGTCGATGCCCACGTTCTCGATCAGGAAGTTGAGCACCGGCGCCGAGTGGGACACCGTGTCGTAGCTGAAGCGCCGCAGATAGCTGCTCGGCTTTTGCGCGAGCCGGCGCGTTTCCGGCCGCACGGTCCAGCCTGCGTCCAGGCGGCCGGCGAGGATCGGCAGCGCGCCGCCGGCATGCGGCAGCGTGAAGTGCAGCGCCGGGTGACGATCGAGCACGCCGCCGAGGATCAGATGCGAACCGGCGATCGCCGTATCGAACGGGTTGCCGAGCAGGTTGCTGAGATAGAAATCCCCGAGGCGCGCACCGCCGACGGTTTGCTGCGGATGCAGGAACACCGGCAGCCCGAGCTGCTCGATGCGCGCGAACACCGGCGCGAACCGCGGATCGTCGAGGTCGCGGTTGTCGATGTTGGTGCCCATGTACACGCCGCGCACGCCCGGCAGCGCCGCCGCGTGCTCGAGCTCGTCGATCGCGTCGGTCGCATCGAGCATCGGCAGCGTCGCAAGTACGACGAAGCGGGCCGGATGCCGCTGATGCACGCGCGACGCGGAGGTATTCCAGGCGCGCGCCAGTTTCGCGTTGAACGGCCGGTCGCCCCAGTACGCCATCGGCACGCTCAGCGACAGTGCCTGCACGTCGACGCCGGAAGCGTCCATGTCGGCGAGCCGCGCATCGACGTCGATGAATTTCATCGGCAGCGGCCCGAGGCCGCCGGCCGGCGTGCGGAACGTGAATGTCGTGTCGTCGCACGCGAATGCGCCGCCGAACCGCTTGCCTTCGCCACCGACGAGATTGCAGAAGCTTTCGGGGTAATAGTGCGCGTGGATGTCGATCGAGCGCGGGCGGCCGGCCGACGCAGCCGAAGCGGACGAGCCGGAGGCCCGTTCCACGGCCGCCGCCGGGCGTCCCGCAACGGCGGCGCCGGCGAGTGCGGCGAATGCGCCGAGCACACGGCGCCGCCCGTTTGACATGCAGCAGAAACAGGTCATCGGATCGTCTCCAGGTCGTGATTGTCGTGTTGGCGCGCGCCGTGGCGCGGCAGGATGCCGAGCTCGCATTCGACGAGCTGCGTGTCGAACAGCGCGCGCTCGCGTCGCGCGCGGGCCGAGCCGTCGGTGACCGACACCGCGACGATCGCGACGAATGCCGCAGCCATCGAGAACAGCGCCGGATATTCGTACGGATAGGGCGCCTGCGCATGGCCGAGCACCTGCACCCATACGGTCGGGCTCAGCACGGTGAGCGCGACCGCGGTGACGAGGCCGACCGTGCCGCCGATCACCGCGCCACGCGTCGTCAGGCCGCGCCAGTAGATCGAGAGCAGCAGCACCGGGAAGTTCGAGCTGGCCGCGATCGAGAATGTCAGGCTGACGATGAACGCGATGTTCTGCTTCTCGAACGCGATGCCGAGTACGATCGCGAGCACGCCGAGCACCAGCGTCGTCGCGCGTGCGACGCGCATTTCGTCGCGGTCGGTCGCACGGCCGCGGCGCAGCACGTTCGCGTAGAGGTCGTGCGAGATCGCGGACGAGCCGGCGAGCGTGAGCCCGGCGACCACGGCGAGAATCGTCGAGAACGCGACCGCGCAGATGAACCCCAGAAACAGGTTGCCGCCCACCGCGTGCGCGAGGTGGATCGCGACCATGTTCGCGCCGCCGGCGACCGCCCCCGATGCATCGCGATACCGCGGGTCCGCCGCGACGAGTGCGATCGTGCCGAAGCCGATCACGATGATCAGCGCATAGCCGGCGCCGACGATCCCCGTTGCGTGAAGGATGCTCTTGCGCGCTGCGCCCACGTCGCGGACCGTGAAGAAGCGCATCAGGATATGCGGCAGGCCGGCCGTGCCGAAGATCAGCGCGAGCCCGAGCGACACCGCGGACACCGGGTCGGACACGAGGCCGCCCGGCCGCATGATCGCCGCGTGCTTCGGATGGACGAGCAGTGCCTGCGCGAACAGCGCGTCGAGGCTGAAGCCGAAGCGGCTCAGCACCATGAGCGCCATGAATGCCGCGCCGGCAAGCAGCAGCACCGCCTTGACGATCTGGATCCACGTGGTCGCCAGCATGCCGCCGAAGAACACGTAGATCACCATCAGCACGCCGACGATGACCACCGCGACCGTGTAGTTCAGCCCGAACAGCAGCTCCACGAGCTTGCCTGCACCGACCATCTGCGACACCAGGTAGAGCAGCACGATCACGATCGAGCTCGACGCCGCGAACGCGCGGATCGGCCGTTGCTGCAGCCGGTAAGACACGACGTCGGCGAACGTGTACTTGCCGAGATTGCGCAACGGCTCCGCGATCAGGAACAGGATGATCGGCCAGCTCGCGAGAAAGCCGACCGAATAGATCAACCCGTCGTAACCGCTCGTGAACACGAGCGCCGAGATGCCGAGCAGCGATGCGGCCGACATGTAGTCGCCCGCGATCGCCCAGCCGTTCTGGAACGCGGTGATGCGGCCGCCGGCCGCGTAATGATCGGCGACGCTGTGGTTCTGGCGGGCCGCCCAGCGCGTGATGACGAGCGTCGACGCGACGAACAGCATGAACATGCCGATGGCGACCGGATTGTGCGCGTGCGCGAGCGGCGCGGCGCCGGCCGCCCACGCCGGCGCCGCGGCGGCCGTGGCTGCAGCCGCAGCGAGGATGACGGCGACGATGCGCTTCATTGGCCGCCTCCGTCGCGAAGCGAGGCGACACGCGCGTCGTGCACCGAATTCGCGCGCCATACGTACAGCGCGACGAGCGCGAACGTCGCGACGAACATGCCGAAGCCGGCCGGAATCCCCCACGTGGTCGCGCGGCCCGGCGCGATCGGCCGGCCGAGCCATGCCGGCGCGAACGCCAGCGACAGGATGAACGCGAAATAGAGCGCGAGCATCACGGCGGTCAGCGACCACGCGAATCGCCTCCTGCGTTTGACGAGGTCGCGCAGGCGCGGATCGCGCAGCAGCGGATGCGGGGCAGCGGCGGGCACATCGGGGGCGGGCGCGTGGCCGGGGGCGGCCGGAATCGAGCGGTTCACGGTGTCTCCTTGTCGGTATTGGGCAGGGCGCGATGCGGCGGGCGCCGCACGTCGTGCGAGCGCGCGCCAGCGTTCAGAATCGGGGTGGCACGGCGGTTTCACGCATCACGACTTCCGGCGTCCGGTAGCGCTCGGCCATCGCGCGTTCGGTGTCGTCCTTCAGTTGCGCCTGCATGTATGCGCCGAGATGGCGTGCGTGCTGCACGATCGCCGCGCCGAATGCGGTGCGCGCGTCGCTGTATGCGTGCAGCGCGTCGAACGTATCGGCGTGCGCGGCCAGCGCGCCGACGAGCGCCATCGCGTCGCCGGCCGCCTTCGTGACGCCCATCCCGCAATGCGGCCGTGCGACGAACGCGGCGTCGCCGAGCAGCGCGACGCGGCCGAACGCCATGCGCGGCACTTCGAGGTCGTAGATCGGCTGGAACAGCGGCTGCGCGGCGCGCGACACGACTTCCGCGAACTGCGGCGCGAGCAATGCATGCGCGGCGTCCTCCAGGTCGTCCAGCACGTCGCGGCGGATCAGCGTCGGCGGAATGCCGGCCGGCCACAGCTTGCCGGTCGCATCGGTGAGCAGGTTCGGCAGGTCGGTGTCCTCGCGGGTCGCGCGATACCAGACGAAGTTGTAGCGGCGCTCGCCGGGCTGCGTGCTGTTGTGCTGGCCCGCGACCGGGTAACCGAGGATCTGCTCGTGCGGCGGCAGGCCGAACGCGAACTTGCCGAACAGCGCCGCATGCGTGCGATCGGACAGCTCGCGCTCGTCGACGAGGCCGCGCCACGCGACATAGCCCGCGTACTGCAGGCGTGCGTCCGGCAGCAATCGTTCGCGGATCGCCGAACGGAAGCCGTCTGCCGCGACGACCAGATCGGCGTGCACGACGGAGCCGTCGGCCAGCGTGAGCGTCGCGCGCTCGGGGCCGTCCGCGACGTCGGCGACGACCGCCCCCGCGTGATGGTGCTGGTCCGACAGCGCGGCGCGCAGCACGTGATACATCTTGCTCCATGCGGTGAGCGTCTGCGGCAATGGCCGCTCGGACGCGAGCGAGCCGTCCTGCGCGAGCGTCACGCGCGATTCGACGTTCACGCCGATCGATGCGTCGATGCGCACGCCGGCCGCGCGCAGCACGTCGAACAGCTCCGGGTGCGTGACGATGCCGGCGCCGCGGCCGGACAGCGCATCGGGCACGCGTTCGAACACGTCCACGTCCCAGCCGTTGCGCAGCAGCAGGTTCGCGGCGAACAGGCCGCCCAGCGAGCCGCCGACGATGGCGGCCTTGCGATTCTTCGAGAGGGTGTTCATGTCACGCTCCATTGGCAGTGGCGGCCGTACGCGGCATCTCGAGGCCGGCGACCTCGGCGGCCGGGTAGTTCAGTTCGATCGTCACGCCCGATGGATCCTCGATGAAAACCTGATGCAGGCCGAGGCTCGGCACGGTGCGGTCGCGCCATGCGATGCCCTCGGCGCGCAGCGTGCGCCACATCGCCTCGACGCCGGTCGCGAGGAACGCGATGTGGTCGATGGCGCCGGTGCCCGACGGCGGCACGGCCTTGTCGCCGAGATAGGCGGCCAGCCCGTGCGGATCGGCCGGGTCGAGGCCGATCAGGTGGACGGTGCCGTAGTCGGCTTCGTCGTCGCCGGCGTACAGCCACGCACCCGGAAAATCGAACGGCGGGCGGTAGCCGCGCCTGAAACCGAGTACACATTCGTAGAAGCGGCACGACCTTTCGAGATCGGGCGTGCGGATCGAGTAGTGCGCGAGTCGCGAGACAGGCATGGCGGACCTCTTGTTTATCGAAGGATAAGTTATCGTTCGATAAATTCTAGGCGGAAGAACCGCGCGGCGTAAAGCCGGGATCGAGCCGTGTTAACCCTTGGTCCGGAACGGGGGACGAATCACGTAACGTCCGGCGCCGATCGCGTCACGTCGGGATCTCGCCGGCGACGACTTCGTCCTCATAGCACCAGATCCAGCGCTCGCCGAGTTCGATCGACCGGACGAGCCGGTGTCCGGTTGCGCTGAAATGCCGGCTCGCGTGGCGATTGGGCGACGAATCGCAGCAGCCGACGTGTCCGCAGATCAGGCACATTCGCAAATGCACCCAGCGGCTGCCGGATTTCACGCATTCCTCGCAAGTGTCTTCGTCGGTGTGCAGCACGCGTGCATCGTCGAGATGCGTACAGGCATTGGCCATCGTGGGCTCCGGTGCCGGCGCGGGGCTCAATGCTTGCGGCGCGGCCGGTGCGATGCCGCAAGCGGGACGGATAAGCGGCATTGTGCGGCGTCGTGGCGCAGCCGCACCTTAATTGTTGTGAATTCGCGCGTGCAGCGGATGTGCGCGGCGTAGAGTCGCGAGTGCGTCCGGACGCATGGCGTCGGCAGGACCGCATTCGACATCGACATCCTCGGGAGGCGCTCATGGCCGAGTCGCAGCACATCCGGATCGTAGGCCTGCCGCACAGCAAGGACGCGTACGCGATCCGCGATTTCCTGCAGCGGCGCATGGTCGCGTACGACTGGTGCGCGCTGACGTCGGACGCCGACTGCGCACGCGAGCTCGGAATCGCGCCGTTGCGCGACATCCGGCTGCCGGTCGTGATCTTGCCGGACGGTTCGCGCCTGTACCAGCCGACGCTTGCCGAGATCGCCGCGCGCCTTGGCTGGGTCTCCAGGCCGCGCTTCGTCGAATACGACGTGTCGATCTACGGCGCCGGCCCGGCCGGATTGTCGGCGGCCGTCTATGCGGCGTCCGAGGGGCTGCGGGCGGTGGTGATCGAGCGCGGCGCGGTGGGCGGGCAGGCCGGCACGAGCTCGCTGATCGAGAACTACATGGGGTTTCCCGACGGCATTCCGGGCGCGGAACTCGCGGAGCGTGCACGCGAGCAGGCGATGAAGTTCGGCGTCGAACTGCTGACGATGCGCGAGGGCGTGCATGCGACATTCGTCGACGGCAAGATTCGCGTCGAACTCGCCGACGGATCGCTTCTGGTCGCGCGCTCGAACATCTGCGCGACCGGCATCGAATACCGGAGCCTCGGCCTGCCGGAGGAGCCGGCATTTCTGAATGCCGGGCTGTTTTACGGCGCCGGATCGAGCGAAGCGCCGATGTGCGCGGGCGAGCAGGTTTTCATCGTCGGCGGCGGCAATTCCGCCGGGCAGGCGGCGATGAATTTCTCGCGACACGCGCGCGAGGTGACGATGCTGGTGCGCGGCGCATCGCTCGCCGACACGTTGTCGCGCTATCTGATCGACCGGATCGAGCGCACGCCGAACATCACGGTGCGCTATCGGTGCACGGTCAGTGCCCTGTTCGGCGACGGCTGGCTCGACGCGATCGAGTTGCGCTCGGAAGACGGCGCGCGCGAACGCGTTCCGGCCACGCGCCTGTTCGTGTGCATCGGCGGCGCGCCGAATACCGACTGGGCGAAGGACACCGACATCATCCGCAATCCGGGCGGCTACCTCGTGACCGGCAGCGACCTGTACGACTGCCCGGCGTTCGAGCGCGTATGGCCGCTCGAGCGACGCCCGTACTACCTCGAAACGAGCGTGCCGGGATCATTCGCGGCCGGCGACGTCAGGTCGGGCTCGGTCAAGCGCGTCGCGTCCGCGGTCGGCGAAGGCGCGATGGCCGTGACCTTCGTGCACCGGTTTCTCGGCGAGGATGCACCCCGGCTCGCGACAGTCTGACGCGCGCGCGAACCCGTCCAGACCGCTCCGGTTCGCCGGCTCACCTGGCATCGGCCCGCGTCGACTCGCGCAGCCCGTCGCGGCCCGCCTGCGTCGGCGGCGTCCACCCGCCGCCCAACGCACGCACGAGACTCACCGTCGCGACGGCGAGCGCCTGCCGGCTGTGAATCAGCTGGCGTCGCGCATTCAGCGCGTCGCGATCGGCATCGATGACTTCGAGGTAGCTGACGTAACCGTGTGCGTAGCGGCTTAGCGACAGTCGCGCGGCCGCGTCCGTCGCGCGCGCTGCACTGTCGTAGCGCAGGATCCGTTCGTTTTGCGCGGCGATGTCGTTGAGCGCATCCTGCACGTCGCGCAACGCGGCGATCGCGGTCGCGCGGTAGTTCGCATCGGCGACGTCCATCCCGGCCCGTGCGGCGGCCACGGCGGCATCGCGCTTGCCGCCGTCGAACAGGGTCAGCGCCACGTTTGCGCCGAGACTCCACAGCGAGCTGTTGCGGTCGAGAAACGTGCGCAGGTCGCGCGTTGCGAAGCCGCCGTCGGCCGTCAGCGTGAGGCTCGGCAACCAGGCGGTGCGCGCGATGCCGAGTTCGAGCGACGCCGCATCGGCGCGCCGAGCCGCCGCGAACACGTCCGGACGTTGCGCGAGCAGCGTTGACGGCAGTCCGGCCGGCACGTCCGGCACGCGTACGGGCACGGCGCGCGTGCCGAGGTCGAACGCAGTCGGCGATACACCGGTCAACACCGCAATCGCATCGACGAGGTTCTCGCGCAGCCGCCGGCTCTCCGCGAGATCGGCATGCGCGGTGTCGAGATCCGCCGATGCACGCAGCGCGTCGAGGTCGCTCGCCGCACCGGCCCGCACGCGGGCGGCGATCACGTCGAGCGCGGTGCGCCGCAACCCGATCGCGCGCGCGAGCGTCGCCAGATCGTCGTCGACGAAACGCAGCGTCAGGTAATCGGCGGCGACCTCGCTCGCGATCCGCAGACGGACCGCATCGCGATCGGCCGCGGCCTGCAGCACGTTCTGCGCGCCGACGTCCGCATCGCCGCGCAAGCGGCCCCATAGATCGACTTCGTAGCTCGCGGTGACGGGAACCGACCAGTTGTGCATCGTGCGCTTCGGCAGCGCATTGTCGACCGTGCCGGACACGCGCGAGCGGCTGAACGACGGATCGATGCGCACGACCGGCGCGAGCGCCGCGTCGCGCATGCCGAGCAGCGCCTGCGCCTGCGCGACGCGCGCGGCTGCCGCACGGATATCGAAGTTGCGCGCGAGCGCGGCGTCGACGAGGATGCCGAGCTGCGGGTCGCCGAACCACGCGGGCCATGCGTGCAGCGACGGCGCACGTTCGTCGGTGGACGGCGCGGCATGGCGGAACCGGTCGTTGCCGACCGGCATCGGCGCGAGCGGCTGCGGCGCGATCGAGCACGCGGCCAGCGTGGCGGCGGCGAGCAGCGCGAGGGCGCGCTTCATCGCGAATCGCCGCCGCGTTGCAGCGTGACGACGACCGACAGCCCGGGCCGGATACGCGGTTCCGACGCGGCCGGCCCGTCGAGCAGAATCTTCACCGGCACGCGCTGCGTGACTTTGGTGAAATTGCCGGTGGCGTTGTCGGGCGGCAGCAGCGCGAATTGTGCGCCCGTCGCCGGCGACAGGCTGTCGATGCGGCCGGTGAATGCCTGCTGCGGCAACGCATCGAAGTGCAATTGCACGGTGTCGCCCGCGCGCACGTGGCGAAGTTGCGTCTCGCGGAAATTCGCGACGATCCATGGATGCGGCTCCACCAGCGTGAGCAGCGCCTGGCCGGGCGCGACGTGCTCGCCGGTTTCGACGGTCTTCTTGCCGACGTAGCCGTCCGATGGCGCAACGACCGTCGTGTAGCCGAGCTGCAGCACCGCGTCGTGCAGCTCCGCATCGTTCTGGTTCGACGTGGCGTCCGCCGCCTGCGCGGCCGCGAGCGCGCTGCGCCGTTGCGCGTCGGCCGCGGCGACGCGCGCGCGGGCGGACTTGCGCGCGGCGTCGGCCGCATCGAACTCCTGCTTCGACAGGCCGCGCGGCGTCTCGCGGGTCAGCTCTCTCGCGCGCGCATAGTCGAGTTCGGCCTTGTCCGCATCGGCGTGCGCCGACACGAGCGTCGCGTCGGCCTGCTCGATCAACGCGCGCGCGCGGCTTGCATCGGCGTGCGCCTGCGCGACGCGCGCGCGCTGCGCGGCGACGCGCACGTCGAAATCGCGCCGATCGATCTGCACGAGCGCGTCGCCGGCATGCACGAACTGGTTGTCGTCGACGAGCACGCGCTCGACGGTGCCGGCCACGCGCGGCGAGATCACGTGCAGGTGCCCGGTCACGTATGCATCGTCGGTGCCGCGATCGCGTGCGTCGAACTCGTACACGAGCAGCGCGACGAGCAGCAGCGCGAGCATCGCGATTGCCGCAATCAGCGGCCGGCGCGAACGTGCGGGCGTCGCGGGCGGCGCTTGCGAGGCAGCCGGCGTATCGGAAGAAGACGTGGTCATGTCCGGTGAACTCCATCGTACGGGCAGGATTCGACGCGCCGCGTTATGCTTGCGCGAACTCGACAGGGGAGCGCCGCTCGACGATGAACACCACCTTCGCCACCGGTAGTGCCGCGCCGGCGCCGGCCGTCGGCCCCGCGTCGGATATTCCGACGTTCCGCTCGATCGCTGCGATCGCAGCCGTGCTGCTCGGCGCGGTCATCGCGACGCTGACGTCGCGGATCACGTCGCTCGGGCTGGCCGACGTGCGCGGCGCGCTCGGCATCGGCGTCGACGAAGGCGCGTGGATCAACACCGCATTTACCGCATCGCAGATGTTCGTCGGGCCGCTCGCGATCGCCGCGGCGTTCGTGTTCGGCACACGCCGCGTGCTCGTCGCGGGCGCCGTCGTGTTTCTCTGCGCCGAAAGCATGCTGCCGCTGTGCACGCAATTCGGCGCGTTCATCGTGTTGCAGGCGATCGCGGGGCTTGCATCCGGCGTGTTCGTGCCGTTGACGGTCGGCTTCGTCGTTCGCACGCTGCCGCCGCGGCTCATTCCGTTCGGCATCGCCGCATATGCAATGAATCTCGAGATGTCGCTGAACCTGTCGGCCACGCTTGAAGGGTGGTACAGCGAACACTTGAGCTGGCGCTGGCTGTTCTGGCAGAACGCAGTGCTGACCGTCCCGTTCATCGCATGCCTGATGCTGTCGCTCGCCGACGAGCCGATCAAGCGCCTCGCGTCCGGCATCGACGCACGCGGCATGCTGCTCGGCGCGGGCGGCTTCGCGTGCCTGTGCATCGCATTCGACCAGGGCGAGCGGCTGTTCTGGTTGCAGTCGCCGCTGATCGTCGTGCTGCTCGCGGCCGGCGTCCTGATGATTGCCGCGTTCCTGATTCACGAGCTCGCGTCGCCGCGTGCGGGCCTCGATCTCGGCTATCTCGTGCGGCCGAACATCGCGCTCCTGATCGTGCTCGTCGGTCTTGTGCGCTTCACGGTGCTCAACACGAGCTTCATCCCGTCGTTGTTTCTCGCCAGCACGTACGGCCTTCGGCCGCTGCAGATCGGTGACACGCTGCGCTGGATCGCAATACCGCAGCTGCTGTTCGCGCCGTGCGTCGCGCTGCTGCTGCAGCGCTTCGATCCGCGCCGGTTGATCGTGGCCGGCTTCGTGATGGTGGCGATCGCGTTCGCGCTGGGATCGCATCTGACCTCCGCATGGGCCGAACCCGACTTCATTCCGTCGCAACTGCTGCAGGCGCTCGGCCAGACGATGGCGCTGACGTCCGTGATCTTCTTCTTCGGCAAGCACGTCACGGCCGAACATGCGCTGACGTTCGGCGCCGTCGTGCAGACGACGCGCTTGCTGAGCGGGCAGCTCGGCACGACGGCGATCGCGGTGGTTCAGCGGATCAGGGAGGGTACCCATTCGAATCTCGTCGGTCTGCATGTGTCGTTGTCGGATCCCGAAACGCTCGAGCGGCTGCGTGCCGGCGCGGCGTCGCTGGTCGCGCATGGCGCCACGCTGGCGACCGGTGACCAGGCCGCTTACGCGCTCGTCGACCGTGCGGTGCGCGTGCAGGCGACCACGCTCGCGCTGGCCGACAACTTCCGCGTCGCGATGGCGTTCGCGATCGCCGGCGCACTGATCGGCGTCATGCTGCGGCCGGTGCGCCCGTCGTGAGCATACCCCGGCGCAGCTGAAATTTTCTGAAAAATCCTGAAGCGCACGCCTGCCGCGGCGGCATGTTCGCCGCGGCGGCAGACGGCGCGCTTACGCCTGCAGGAACGCGAGCAGCTCGGCGTTGATGCGATCGGCGTTCACCACGCACATCCCGTGCGAGCCGCCTTCGATCACCTTCAGCACCGCGTGCTTGACGATCTTCGACGACAGCCGTGCCGAATCGTCGATCGGCACGATCTGGTCGTCGTCGCCGTGCAGCACGAGCGTCGGCACGTCGATCTTCTTCAGATCGTCCGTGTAATCGACTTCGGAAAACTCCTTCACGCACAGATACTGCCCGTGGATGCCGCCCATCATCCCCTGCGACCAGAACGCGTCGATCGTACCCTGCGACGGCTTCGCGTTCGGCCGGTTGAAACCGAAGAACGGCACCGCGAGATCCTTGTAGAACTGCGAACGGTTCTCGGCAACGTTCTTGCGGATGCCGTCGAACACGTCCATCGGCAGGCCGCCGGGATTGGTCGGCGACTTCACCATCTGCGGCGGCACCGCGCCGATCAGCACGGCCTTCGACACGCGCTTCGTGCCGTGGCGGCCGATGTAGCGCGCGACTTCGCCGCCGCCGGTCGAGTGGCCGACGAGGGTCGCGTCGCGCACGTCGAGTGCGTCGAGCAGCGCGGCGAGATCGTCCGCGTACGTGTTCATGTCGTTGCCGTGCGACGGCTGGCTCGAACGGCCGTGGCCGCGGCGGTCGTGCGCGATCACGCGATAGCCGTGCTGCACGAGGAACAGCATCTGCGCGTCCCATGCATCCGCGCACAGCGGCCAGCCGTGCGAGAACACGACCGGGCGGCCGCTACCCCAGTCCTTGAAGTAGATCTGCGTGCCGTCTTTCGTGGTGATCGTGTTCATCGTGTGGGCTCCTGGGTGGGCTGAAGAGGCGCTGCGCGAAGGCGTGCCGGCCGCGGCGGCCATCGCGGGCAGGGCGGCTGCCGCGACGGCCGTCGCACCCGCGAGCAACATGTCGCGGCGGCGGGCCGACGACACGGCGTCGGTGGGTTCGGAATGCATCTGGACTCCTGAAATGGGCGGCGCAACACGGCCGCGCGGGATGATGGATCGGTGGCGACCGGCTGCGGCCATCCCGCCGGCAGCCGGTCCGCTTGCGCCGTCGCGCGCGGTCGTGCGGCGCGGACGAGCGAATGCCGTCGGGAGCGTATCGCGGCGCGGTACGCGTCGTACTGAAATCCGGCTGAATTTTCTTGAACGCGGTCGCGCCGTACGCGCGCGCTTGCCGCGCTGCAGAAAAATTCAGCACGCGACGGGGACGCTTCAGCGAACGGCGGCTATCGTCAGCATCGGGTCACTCGCAAAACGGTTCGCGCGACGCGTACTGCGTACTGATCCGACGACCCGCACCGCCCGTCACTTGCCTGGATATGCCGCCATGGATGCCTTCAATCGTTGGGAGCACATGATCACGTCGCTCGGGCCGTCGCCCGCCGCGAGCCTCCGGATGATGCCGATGCCGCGCGAGCGCGCGGCCGACGGCCCGCGCCGCGCGCATCCGGACGATGCGCCGACGCCATCGAGCGGCGACGCGCGCCGACGCAGCGCGATCGTCGCCGTGGAGCGACAGACCGATTCGTCGATGCTGGTGTCGTGGAGCGATGCGACGCGTTGCCGCTACGACGAGCAGCGCTGGATCAACGCGAAGGCGCGCGGCCCGGGACGCTGCGCGCTCACCGGGCAGCGGATCCGCGCCGGCGACTCGATTTACAAGCCGCAGTGGCGCGGCGCGAAGCGTCCGGCCAACTGCCGCGAAATGATCCTCGCGGACGCGCTGCAGCGGTTCGCCGGCCGCCAGTCCGCCGTGTGAGGTATCGCGCGGCACGCCCGACGATGATGAAGCGCCCGCAACCGGGGCGGCGCGTGCGAAATCGATGCTGTCGAACGAGCCGGCGATTCATTCACCGATTCTTCCGAATCGGAAAATGGCGTCGAGCATTACACGTGGCACGGCGTTTCACCCTATTCGTCCGATATATCAAATGCGCATTCAGATGCGAATGCACCATTTATGTATGGCATCGTGAATGCGTGCCGTTTTTCAGTGCATAAGCCAGGTGGCTGCCTGCGCCGCGCTGCACCGTTTTTCGTCATTTCAAAAAATTCGAGCGTTTCATTCTGATAATTTGAATCATTCGACCATGCAAATACCGTAGCATTGAGCGAAACCGGCGCGTCGATTCGACGGTGCGCCGTTGAATGTCATCAACTAGAAATTCCCATGATCCGGATTGGAACACTTCACGTTTTTCTCGACAGACGTGAAATTCGTTCGAACGGCAAGCTGCTGCGCATCGGCAGCCGCGCATTCGAAATTCTCGAGCTGTTGATTCGGGCGAACGGTGCGCTGGTATCGAAAGACGAAATCATGCAGCGCGTGTGGCCGCACACCGTGGTGGAAGAGAACAACCTGCAGGTGCATATCGCTTCGCTGCGCAAGGCGTTGGCCGGCGATCGCAATCTGATCGTGACGGTGCCGGGGCGTGGCTATCGGCTCGTGGCCGGCCAACACCAAGACGACGTGCCCGTGCGTCCCGCGATGTCGCGGCCTGCCGTTGCGCCGGGTGCGCTGTTCGGCCGCGAACAGACGGTCGACGACGTGCTCGCCGCGTTGCAGAGCGCGCGCGTCGTGACGCTGGTCGGCGCGGGCGGCATCGGCAAGACGCGCGTCGCGATCGAAGCGGCCGCTCGCGCGGACGCGCGCTTTCCGGAGGGCACGGTGTTCGTGTCGCTTGCGACGGTCGCGTGCCCGCGCTTCGTTCCGGACGCATTGGCCGGCGCGTTCGGGATCGCGCAGCCGACGGGCTCGCTGACGCTCGAAGCGGTGCTCGCGAGTGTCGCGCGGCGCCGGATGCTGCTCGTGCTCGACAATTGCGAACACCTGCTCGACGCCGCCGCGCAAATCGCGAGCGCGCTCACGGATGCGGACGACGGGCTGTGCGTGCTCGCGACGAGCCGCGAATCGCTGCGCATCCACGGCGAGCGCGTGTGTCCGGTGCCGCCGCTCGACGTGCCGGACGACGGCGCCGCAGATTGCGATGCGATGAGCGCGAGCGCCGTGCAACTGTTCGCCGCGCGCGCTCGCGCGGCCGATCCGCGCTTTCCGCTCGATGCGCGCAGCCTGTCGTTGATGGCGTCGGTGTGCCGCCGCCTCGACGGCCTGCCGCTCGCGATCGAACTGGCGGCGGCCCGTGCCGCCGTGCTCGGCATCGACGTGCTGGCCGCCCATCTCGACGATCACTTCAGGCTGCTGACCGGCGGCTTTCGCACCGCGCTTCCGCGCCATCAGACGCTGCAGGCGATGTACGACTGGAGCTACCGGTTGCTCGGCGATGCCGAGCGTTTGCTGTTGCGCTGGCTCGGCGTGTTCCGCGACGGTTTCTCGGTCGAGGCCGTACGCGAAGTCGTCGGCACGAACGGCCTGGCGGGCGCCGAGCTGCTCGACACGATCGCGGGCCTCGTCGCGAAGTCGCTGGTGATTCTCGAGACCGCGCAAGGCGCACCGCGCTACCGGCTGCTGACCACCACGCGCGCGTACGCGCGGCAGCAACTCGACGCGCACGGCGAGAGCGCGGCGGCCGCACGTGCGCACGCAAACTATTTCCTCACGTTGTTCCGGCGCGCGCCCCGCGGTCGTCGCAAACCCGGCAGCGAGCCCGGTGGCGCAACGCGGCTCGACGCGGTCCGGTGCGAACTCGGCAACCTGCGCGCCGCCCTCGATTGGGCATTCTCGCCGCACGGCGACGCGGCGCTCGGCATTGCGCTCGCGGCCGTCGCGGTGCCGTGCCTGTTCGACCTGTCGCTCGTCGACGAATGCCGCGAACGCGCACGCGTGGCGCTCGATGCGATGCGCGATGCGGAGGCCGACGCGCACGCACCGGCGGCGTCGACCGATGCGCGCGTGCGACTGCTCGCCGCGTATGCTGCTGCGCTCGCGCACACGACCGGGCCGACGCAGGCCGCGCACGACGCATGGTCGGAAGTGCACGCGCTCGGATTCGATGCGGCCGAAGCGGAGCTGCCCGCGGGCGACACCTGACGGCGGACGGCCGCCATGCATTTCGGGCTTCAGAACGTTTCAGCGCGGATACAGGACACGCGCGCGCGGCGCGCGTAGATTTCGGGAACGGATGGTGCCGGCACGCGTGCGTGCGCGCTGGTGCACCAGCCGACATCGCGCGCCCTGCTGAATGCCGGCGCGGCACGACGCCCGGCGCGCGCGTCACCGCGCATCCCGCTCAACCGACGAACTGCCGCATGAATCCTGCCCGTTCCGACCTTTCCAGCCACGCGACCGACCTCGGCCTGCTGTTCCTGCGTGTTGCCGCCAGCGTGCTGCTGATCGTGGTTCACGGCCTGCCGAAGATCCTCCATTACACGTCCGAAGCCGCCGCGATCGAGGATCCGTTTCATCTCGGCCGCACGCTGTCGATCCTCTTCGCGATCTTCGCGGAAGTCGTGTGCCCGGTCTTCATGATCGTCGGCCTGTACCCGAGGCTCGCCGCACTCCCGGTGATGATCGTCACGCTCGTTGCGCTGGTGTTCGTCCATCCCGACTGGTCGTTGCGCGACGCACAGTTCGCGTGGATGCTGCTGATCCTGTTCGGCACCGTCGCGATCGCCGGCGCGGGCCGCTATGCGCTGCCGAGCATCGTTCGCCGGCGCGGATAGTGCGTCGGCGGCGCGCACGATTCCGTCCCCGTAGCGACGGCCCGGCCGTCACGCCGCCTTCGCTTTCGTGCCGATATGTCGACACTTCCAGACCCGGCACGCTGCGGTGCGCCGATCGTGCTGGCCGATTTCGTCACATGCGCGTGCCGGGGCGCGGCTGCTCGATGGCGCGGTCGGTATGGCACGGCGGGGCAGGGTGTGCACCCGTGCCGGCTCGCTGTTGCGTGTCGGCGTCGTATCGCTACGGCAAGGCACGCACGAGCCCAAGTCCCAAGCGGCTTGAACGATCTGCAAGGTGCATGCCGACCGGGCTCCGTAGTCGCCCATACGGCGCGCGCGGGCCGGCACGCTTCGGAGATTCGCGGGTGAGGGTTTTGCGGCGCGCACGCGGGTGTGCGCGCGGAGCGTTCAGGCGGGCTTCGTGAAGCAATCGACGAGATCGGGGCGGTCGAGCTGCTCGACCCACCAGTGGAGTGCGCGGCCGGCCTCGTCGCTGCGCCATGCGAGATAGCAGTGCGTGGTATCGCGCATGCCGGTCACGCGGCGAGCGACGAGCTTGCCGTCGGCGATCGCGCGTGCGGCAATGCATTCCGGCAGCGTGCCGACCGCTAGCCCTTCGCATTGCGCGTCCAGCTTGGCCGCAAGCGTCGGCACCGCGAGATACGGCTGGCCCGCATCGATCGCGACCGACTGCGGCTGCAGCTCGCGCGACGTGTCGCTGATCACCGCGCCGCGATACTGGACGACCGACGTCCTCGAAAGCGGCTCGGGTAGCGCTGCGAGCGGATGGCTCGGCGCGACCGCGAAGATGTGCTTCAGCGAGCCGATCGGTCGCGCGATGATGTTCGGCAGTTCCGGCGGCTCGCCTGCGGCACCGACGACGAGATCCGCACGGCGCGAGATCAGCGCATCCCACGTGCCGCCGAGCACTTCGGTCGACAGCCGCAGCCGCGTGCCCATCTCGAGTGCATAGAAGCGGTGTACGAACGGCCACAACGCATCGAACGGCAGAATCTCGTCGATACAGATGCGTACCTCGGTTTCCCAGCCTTCCTGCGCGCGCTGCGCCTTCACCTCGAGTTGTTCGGCCGCGCGCAGCAAGCGCCGGCCCTCCTCGACGACGATGCGGCCGGCATGCGTGAGCTTCGCGCGCCGTCCGCTGCGATCGAACAGCATCACGCCGAGATCGCTTTCCAGTTTTTGAACGAGATAGGTGAGTGCGGACGGCACGCGGTGCAGCAGTTCCGCGGCTTCGGCGAACGTTCCGGTCCGGTCGATCGCATCCAGCGCTTCGAGCGCTTCGAATGACAGCTTCATCGCGAGTTCAGATAGAGGGCGGCTCGCGCATCATATCAGTGCGCGCGAAGCAAGGGGGCGCGTCATCGCGATTTGCTAGACTCGCGAGCGTCGTCACTTGCCGCGCCGCCTCAACGTCACCATGACCGCCCGTCAGTCAGACACGCCATCCTCGGATTTCATCCCGGCCGACGTCAGGCAGACCGTCGTCGCGCAGGCATTGCCAAAGGGGCAAATCGGCATCGTCCGCCTGAAGACGCTGCGCAGGAACATGGGGCTGACCGCGCCGTACGAGCTCGAGAACTCTGACCTCATCGTGTTGCAGCTGCGACCGTTCGGCGAGCAGGACCTGTGGCTTGACGGCCGTCGCGCACCGTTCGTGCCGTACAGCGCTGGCACCGTCACGATCCACGATCTGGACCGGAACTGGGTGGCCGATCTGAAGGGGACGTTCGATTGCCTCCATTTCCATCTGCCGCGGCACACGCTCGAGGAAACGGCCGATGAGCTTGGCGGCGGGCGACGGCCTCAGTTGTATCTGCCGCCTCATCTGAGTACCCACGACTCGGTCATCCACGCGCTCGGACAGTCGTTGCTGCCTGCACTCGCCCGCCCGGACCGGGCGTCGCAGATGTTCATCGACCATGTCGGGCTCGCGTTCCAGGCGCACGTCGCGCAGCGGTACGGCGGCATCGGCGAGCGGCGGCGACCGGAGCCGGGCAAGCTCACGCCGTCGCAGGCGCGTCGCGCGAAGGAACTGCTGCTCGAACATCTCGACGGGAACATCGGGCTGGCCGACGTCGCGAGTGCGTGCGGGCTCTCTCGCGGCTATTTCGTGAAGGCGTTTCATCAGACGACCGGGCTGCCGCCGCATCGCTGGCTGATCGTGCAGCGCGTCGAACGCGCGAAGGAATGGATGCGCAATCCGGAGCTGCCGTTGAGCATGATCGCGCTCGCGTGCGGCTTCGCCGATCAGAGTCATTTCTCGCGCACGTTCACGCGCGTGACCGGCGTCAATCCGCGCCGCTGGCGCGCGGACAACACCTGACCGCGTGGGCGGATCCCGGCGCACGCTTGCCGTTGTAATGACCGCGCGGCGTTTCGCCGATATCATTCACGCGCGCGCAAACGAGGCAATCGATCCACGCGCACGGCATTCGCACGCGACAGATCCGCAAGACCGCCGAACCCGGCAATGAAGCAAGACCGGGCGCGCGGCCCGAACGCAGCACGACCGAGAATATCGAAACGATGGAGATGACGACAGGTTCGGTGCGGCGCGCAATCGCGCTCGCGGCCGGGGGAGCGTTGTGCGCGGCGGCCGCCGGCGGCGCGCATGCGCAGACGCAGGCCGCAAATGCGACGTCGGCGCCGCCGGCAGACGCGGCGACGCTGCTGCCGAAGATCGACGTGACGGGCCATGCGAGCGGTGCGTCGGTCGGCCTCGTCGGATTGCGCAGTGCGGCCGCGACGAAGACCGACACGCCGATCGCCGAAATCCCGCAGACGACCAACATCGTGACCGCGCAGCAGATCGAGATGACCGGGGCGACCGATCTGAACCAGGCGTTGCGTTACGTGCCGGGCTTCGCGACGTTCGGGGCCGACAGCCGCACCGACTGGTATGCGGCGTTGCGCGGCTTCACGCCGACGCTGTATGTCGACGGCGTGCCGGCGCCGAATGCGGCCGTCATCGCGAACTGGCGCGTCGATCCGTACACGATCGACTCGATTGCGGTACTGCGCGGCCCGACGTCGGTGCTGTACGGCGCGGGCGAGCCGGGAGCGATCGTCGATGCGCATACGAAGCTCGCGAACGGCGAGCGTGTTCGCGAAGCCGGGGTGCAGATCGGCAATTACGCGCGCAAGGAGACGCTGCTCGACATCGGCGATGCGCTCGATCCGGGCGGCAAGTATGCGTACCGCTTCGTCGGCGTCGCGCGCGACGGCAACGCATGGACCGGCCCGAACGCCGATCGGCGTGTCGCGCTCGCGCCGTCGTTCCGGTGGCGGCCGACGTCCGACACGTCGCTGACGGTGGCTGCGTCGTTCCTGCAGGATCACGGCGACATCTCGTCGAACTACCTGCCGGCGTCGGGCACGGTGTTGCCGAATCGGAACGGACGTCTGTCGCAGGACATCTACATGGGCGACCCGGCGTTCAACGACTACCTGAAGAAGCAGTGGTCGCTCGGCTATGCGCTCGACCAGCGCGTGAATTCGATCTGGACGCTGCACCAGGACGTGCGCTGGTCGCACCTGTCGCTCGACGACGCGACGGTGTTCGGCAACGGGTTCGCACCCGGCAGCACGACGAACATGCAGCGCACCGCCGGGCTGTTCCAGCTGAACTACAGCCGGCTCGACATCGACAATCGCGCGCAGGCCCGCTTCGCCACCGGTCCTGTCGAACACACGTTGCTGTTCGGCCTGCAGTTCGACCGGCAGACGACGACCAACAGCGTGTGGCTCGCACTCGCGCCGTCGCTGAACCTGTATCGCCCGGTCTATCGACCGGTGACGACCGCGATCTTTTCGGGGGCGACGTCGCTCGGGCACGTCGATCAGTACACGGCGATGAATACGTTCGGCGTGTACGCGCAGGATCAGGTCCGTTGGAAGCGCTGGACGCTGACGCTCGGCGGCCGCGAGGATCGCGTGAACGCGCGCTACGACGACCGCGCCGCCGGCACCGGCACGCGTCAGGATGTCGACGCGTTCTCCGGCCGCATCGGGCTCACTTATCAGGGCGATGGGGGGGTATCGCCGTACGTGAGCTACTCGACGTCGTTCGATCCGGTGATCGGCGTGCGCATGTACGGCGGCGGCCTGCCGCAGCCGACTCGCGGCAAGCAGATCGAGGCCGGGCTGCGCTGGCAGCCGCCGGGCCGCAACCTGATGCTGACCGCGGCCGTGTACCGGATCGATCAAACCAACGTCGTGACGCCGGCGCCGTCGAATCTCGACCCGACCGGCACGTCGTCGGTGCAGACCGGCAAGGTGCGCTCGCGCGGCATCGAACTGAGCGCGGTCGGGAACATGACGCGCGAACTGTCGGTCGTTGCGTCGTACGTCTATCAGGACGTCAAGAACGTACAGGCGAACGATGCGTCGCTGAACAACTGGCCGGTGGCCGTGCCGCTGCCGCGGCAGATGGCGTCGCTATGGACGGACTGGACCTGGCACACCGGTGCGCTGTCGGGCGCCGGAATCGGAGTGGGCGTGCGTTACCAGAGCGCACTGGCCGGCGCGCCGGACAACGGGCTAACCGTGCCGAGCGTCACGCTGTACGATCTGGCGATGCACTACGACGTGCGTCACTGGCGGTTCGCGCTGAACGTCGCGAACGTGTTCGACCGGCGCTATGTCAGCGGCTGCACGTCGTACACGGTATGCGTGTTCGGCAACGAGCGGACCGTGCTCGCGAGCGCGAAATACAACTGGTAGGCCAAGCCGCGCGTTCCCGCCGCGCATGACTACGCATCGCGCGGCGGTTTGCCGGCGGCCGGGCGCGGGGCGGCCTGCCGCTCGCGCCGCCATTCGGTCGGCGTGACGCCGAAGCGTTCGCGGAACGCGGTGGCGAAATTCGCGGCCGTGGAAAAGCCGATTTCCTTTGCGATGCTTGCCATGCTGAGCGACGTCGAATCCAGCAGATCCTGCGCGATTCGCAGGCGCTCGTGTCGCAAGTACTCGAACACCGTTTGCCCGAGGTTGTCACGAAACGCGCGCGACAGCCGCTTCTCGTGCGTGCCGACCGCGCGCGCCAGCTGCTCGACCGTCGGCGGATCGCTCAGCGAACGCGACAGATGGCGCAGCGCCGCGCGCACGATGATGTCGTCGGCGTTGCCGGCCGCAAACGGCGTGCGTCTGTGTTCGGCAACCGCCGGCGGCGGACATCTCCCGCGCAACTGCACGCGAATGCGCGCGACGACCTCGGCCGGCTCGAACGGCTTCACGATATAGTCGACGCCGCCGATATCGAGCCCGTCGACGCGCTCGTGCAGTTCGCCGGCTACTGTCAGGAAAATCACCGGAATCGCATTCGTCAGCGGATCGGCGGCCAGCCTCCGGCACGCGGTGAATCCGTCCATGCGCGGCATGCGCACGTCCATCAGGATCAGGTCGGGCACGAGCGCCTGCGCGCGCTCGCACGCCTGCACACCGTCGAACGCGACGCTGATCCGGCAGCCCGTCGTGCGCAGGATATCGGCCAACAGGCGCAGCGGGTCGGGCTGATCGTCGACGATCAGGATATGGGCGTCGGTCAACGCGGAGCTCGGAGGAGACATCGTGCACCTGTTCGAGAAAGGCTGCGGGAAGCGTTCCAATGCGAACGCGATTCCGGTTCGGTAACGGCGTCGGAAACCGCGCTACGACTTCGCGAAAGCGCATGGCGCGCTCGCGTCGACAAGCGGACGTCGCCGGCCTGTGCAGCAGGCAGGTGCGGCGCAATACCCGGTGCTTGTCGTTCCGATCGCCGGCCGATACGGACGCGAATGAATGCCGCGGGCGGAATCGATGCGAGCGGAATTGTAGGGCGATATTTCGAATCACGCCATATCACGATCCGCCATTCCTGCAGTTTATATTTTTACGGTCGGTGTGAATTTTTCGGCCGTTCCGCGCCGAATGCCGGGTCGTGCTGGCCTATTTTTTAAATATTCTAAAACCGCCAAAAATGCAGTCCGCTACGGCAAAGTGTTTGGCCGGTCCGGAAAACATTTTTATTAAGTGAAAATATGGTAAATCGTTTGCAAGCGCAGTAATTGTGCGGTAACTGATTGAAAACATTGGAATTTACAATCTATAAAGAATGCCGCCTTCTCTAACTTCGATGCGTATCCCATAATTCGTCCGAACTTTGGATGCCGGATGGATCAGGCGGGCGCATCGGTGGGTTTGCCATGAAAGACGTTGCGCGATTCGAGTTCCTCGCATCAATTGATGCGCGAGCGATCGGATTTGCGACGCAAAAGATTGCAGAGATGGTGGCGCAGGCAAAATGAAAGATGCGCTGTCGCAAATCGGTCGATTCAGCGGCAAACGGTGAAATAAGAAAGACGGGGTTGGTCGCGGTCAGCGCGACGTCGAAATCGGAATGTTCATATTGACGGATTGAATCGCGAGATTCGACCCGGGGGCGAATTCGTCTTTGCTGGTCAATATGTATTCCTAATGTGTCGATCGAATGATCGGAACGGGCCGGCAATGATGCAGGTTGCCCGCGGGACGCGTGCGTCCTGTCGACATGCGCGGCGCTCTTGCTTCGCCATCGGCGTGACGCCGGCGGAGCGCGGGATGTGGCCGGTTTCGCCGGGAGGTCGAAGCTGAAGCTGTGGGTAAACGTAAGTAGTCCATATTCAACCAGAACGCAAAAAACGGAGCAGAAGAAAATGAAGAGGAACCAGATTTCGGCGCTCGTCGCCGCGATGTTCGCAGGTGCGGGTGTGCTGGTCGCGGGGGCCGCGCACGCCGACAACTTCGTCGATCGTGGCAACCCGGACAACGCGCTGAACGGGCAGTGCATCGACGGCACCAATCCGGCCTGTATCGCGACGAAAAACGGGACGTTCGTCGCGACCAGCACGACGAACTTCACGTCGGGCACGAATGCGAAGGCCGGTTCGAGCGGCATTGCGATCGGCGATCAGTCGAACGCGGGCAGCAAGAGCGGCAGCAGCAGCGGCGGCGGGATCGCGATCGGTGTCGGCGCGCAGGCACTGGCGAACTCGGCAACGGCGATCGGCACGGTCGCGCTAGCGCAAGGCAATACGGCGCTTGCGATGGGCCGCCAGTCGGCCGCGCTCGGCGATTTCTCGATGGCGCTCGGCAACGTCGCGGACGCCCATGGCACCAGCTCGATCGCTTTGGGTCACTCGGCGCTTGCAAGCGGCGACCGCTCGATCGCGATCGGTGGCGCGAATCCGACGACGAGCGACGGCGTATCGAACGGCGCATCGTATGACGCGGCGACGCAGACGCGCGCCGGCGGCACGCAGTCCGTCGCGATCGGCGCCGGTGCGCAGACGAGTGACAACAACGAGGTCGCGATCGGCTCGGGCAGCGTCGGCGCAAACAACGGCGGCACGCCTGTGTTCGGCGGCACGGCGGCGCCCGTCGGCGGTGCAGTCTCGTTCGGCTCGATCGGCAACGAGCGGCAGATCAAGAACGTTGCGGCCGGTGCGGCCGATACCGACGCGGTCAACGTCCAGCAGCTGAAGAACGTGAATGGCGCACTGAGCACCGGCATTGCGAACGTCGACGCACGCGTGACGTCGGTCGGCAACACGCTGTCGACGTCGATCGCGAACGTCGACCAGCGCGTGACGAACGTCGGCAACAGCCTCAGCACGAGCATCGTGACGGCGACGCAGAACGTCGTCAAATACACCGACGACGCACATGCCGCGATCGCGCTCGACGGTGCGGGCGGCACGACGATCGGCGGCGTGGCGGCCGGCGTCGCCGACACGGACGCGGTCAACGTCGGGCAGTTGAAAGGCAGCGTCGCACCGCTGCAGACGTCGCTGTCGACGGCTACCGCGAACATCACGAATCTGCAAGACAACGTGACAGGCATCCACGCGTCGTTGAGCACGGCCGTGTCGAACATCGACGGCCTGCAGGCGGCCGACGCGCGCAACGTGAAATACGACGGCCCGAGCGGCTTCGACTCGGTCACGTTCGCCGGCCCGAACGGCACGACGCTGCACAACGTCGCTGACGGCGTCGCCGCGCACGATGCGGTGAACGTCGGTCAACTGGGCAGCGGCCTCGCGTCGCTCAGCACGAGCGTGACCAATAGCGTCAACACGACGATCGGCAACCTGAGCACGTCGATCGCGACCCAGATCGGCGATGCGACGAAGAACGCGGTGCAGTACGACGACGATACGCACGGCGGCGTCACGCTCGGCGGCCCGGGCGCAGCGGCGCCGGTCGGCGTGCACAACGTCGCAGACGGCGTCGCCGCGAACGACGCGGTGAACGTCGGCCAGCTCGGCAAGGCGACCGACACGCTGAACCAGTCGATCGCGAACGTCGGCAACAGCGTGACGAAGCTCGGCGACCAGGTGACGACGAATACCGGCAACATCGCAGCGCTGCAGCAGGACGCGTTGCAATGGAATGCGAACCTCGGCGCTTACGACGCGAGCCACGGCGGCAACGGCGCGCAACGCATCGGCAACGTCGCGGCTGGCCAGAACGGCACCGACGCGGTCAACGTCGACCAGCTGAAGGCGGCGATTCACGATGGCACCAGCCAGCTCGACGCGCTTGCGGTGAAGTACGACGATGCGAGTCAGCGCCAGGTGTCGCTCGGCGCGGGCAACGGCGGGGTGCCGGTGCGCGTGACCAACGTCGCGGACGGCAACGTCGCGGCCGGCAGCACGGACGCGGTGAACGGCGCGCAATTGCGGCGTGCGATCGGCGGGACGGCCGCCGCGCTGGGCGGCGGCGCGACCGCGAACACCGACGGATCGATCACCGCACCGTCGTACAAGATCGGCGGCGATTCGTTCAACAACGTCGGCGACGCGCTGACGAACCTCGACGGCCGCGTCGGCAGCAACACGACGACGCTCCAGAACCACGAAACGCGCATCGGCGACGCCGAAACCAATATCGCCGTCAATACGTCCGCGATCGCCGGTTTGCAGAAGGATGCGCTGCAGTTCGACCCGACGCTCGGCGCATACAGCGCCGCGCGCGGCGGCGTGCCGACGAAGGTGAGCAACGTCGCGGACGGCAACGTCGCGGCCGGCAGCACGGACGCGGTGAACGGCGGCCAGCTGTACGGCGTGAAGTCGGATCTGGAGCAGCAGATCACGCAAGTGTCGAACCAGACGGGCGAGGCCGTGAAGAACGTCGTCAAGTACGACGTCGACGGCAACGGCAACCGGCTGAATTCGGTATCGCTGAGCGGCGGCAACCCGAACGCGGCGGTCGCGCTGAAGAACGTCGCGGCCGGCGCCGACGACACGGATGCGGTCAACGTGAAGCAGCTGAAGTCGGTGCAGTCGAACCTCGATCAGCTCGGCGCGCTCGCGGTGCAGTACGACGATGCGTCGAAGGGCTCGATCACGCTCGGCGGCGCAGGCGGCACGCGCATCACCAACGTGAAGGCCGGCACGCTCAGCGCGACCAGCACGGATGCCGTGAACGGCTCGCAACTGTACGCGACGAACCAGCAGGTATCGAAGAACACGACCGATATCGCGAATCTGCAGAGCAACGTGACCAACATCGCGAACGGCAAGGCGGGGCTCGTGCAGCAGCAGGACGCGAATGGCGCGATCACGGTCGGCAAGGATGCCGGCGGCACCAGCGTGAACTTCTCCGGCACATCCGGCGACCGCGTGCTGACCGGGGTGGCGGCGGGCGTGAATGCCAACGACGCGGTCAACATGGCGCAGTTCAACGATGCGCTGAAGACGGCGGCGGCAAACGACAAGGTGCGCGCGGCGGCTACCGATGCGAACGCGACGTGGATCGCGCGTGCCGACGCGGGGTCGATCGGTTCGACGGCGACCGCGACCGGCAAGAACGCGGTGGCGGTCGGCCAGGGTTCGGTGGCGGATCGCGACAATTCGTTCTCGGTCGGCGCGAAGGGCGGCGAGCGGCAGATCACGAACGTCGCGGCCGGCACGGCGCCGACCGACGCGGTCAACGTGCAGCAGCTGAACGACAACATCGGCGCGGCGTCGGCACAGGCGAAGGGTTACACCGACCAGCGCATCGGGCAGGTGTACAACTCGTTCAACGACCTGAAGAAGGACATGTACGGCGGCGTCGCGTCGGCGATGGCGGTGGCCGGCTTGCCGCAGCCGACGGGTGCGGGGCGCTCGGTGGTGTCGGCGGCAACGTCCAACTATCATGGCCAGCAGGGGTTCGCAGCCGGGTATTCGTACGTGACGGAGAACAACCGCTGGGTCGTCAAGGCGTCGGTGACCGGCAATACGCGGTCGGACTTCGGTGCGGTGGTCGGCGCGGGTTACCAGTTCTGACGTACGCCGACCAGCATTGACGGATGGGGAAGCGGCGGGCATGCAGTGACGACCGTGCTTTCCCGGCATGCGTGGCCCGAGGTCGCACGTCGGCTTCGGGCCGCCGTCGTGTCGTATGACGATGCGGATGGCTGCCGCGCGGCATCGTCGTGCACGTGGACTGCTCCACGTGTACGCCCGCGCCGGCTCGCCGCCAGGAGCGAGCGTCTGCCGACGTGCGGCGCCCGCTCGCCGTTGCGGCCGAGCAGGGCGCCGACGTGACGCGGTTCAATTCCGTTTGACGTAGCGATCCGATACGACGGCGCGCTGCTGGATCCATGCGAGCGCCAGCTCCAGCGCCTGGTCGTACGCTTCGTCGGTATCGGCAAAATCCCCGTCGACGCCGAGCGTGCGCGTTTCGCCGTCGCGATCGGTCACGATCGCCGCCGCCGAATAGCGGCCGGTTTCCGTGTCGGTGACAACCGCACGGACCTCGTATCCGCGATGTTCGATGATCTTGTCCGTTTGCATCTGGCACCTCCTGCAACGAGCTGTGAAATGTTGCGGCGCGCACGTCCCGGCTCGGTTTGCGGCCGGCACGTGCACGCGAACCGTGCCGTCGGCACATGCCGCGCGAGTGCGCCGCCGATCACGCGGCGAGTCGCAAACCTGCCGTCATGCGACGCCGGCCCGACCGCCGTTCGCCCGCCATCGGCGAGCGGCGGTCACTGCGGTCTGCCGCCCGCGGTCGACCCGTGTGCGGCGCCGTGGTGCAGAAGAACGACACGTGATGCAGCACCGGGGTGTGCGTTGCCGTCCGTCGGCGCGGATGCTTCAGGCGTCCAGCGACCGCACGCATGCCACGCGGCGCGGCGCGGTCGTGCAGCGAGACGTCGTTCGCCGCCACGTGGCCGCCCGTGCGAGGCGCCGCGCGTAGCGGATACTGACGGCCGTGCCGGGCATCCACGCTACGCGTACGCAGTGTGTAGCGAACGCGACGCGCACTTGCCATGACAGCGCGCTCGCCGCGATCGCGACCGAGGTTCGGCGCGAACCGCGTGCGCCGCCGACGAACGCGAACACGTGGCTTGCGATGCGGCGCAAGCCAGCTTCGCGCCGAACGCAGGAGACGTTTCCAGCGCATCCGTTCACCCGGCCGTTACCTGGATCCGTCGCGGCTTCGCTTCTTCGCGGCGCGGGATCTTAAGCGTCAAGACGCCGTCGCGCAGTTGCGCGTCGATGCGCGACACGTCGAAATCAGCGCTGAGCGTGAACGCGCGCGCGAAGTGCGGGTGACGTACTTCGCCGTGCTGCAGACGCAGCCCGGACGGCATCGGAATGACGGCTTCCGCTTCGATGCTGAGATTGCCGTCATGCACGCGCACGTCGAGCTTGTCGCGCGGCACGCCGGGCAGATCGGCATACAACGTGATGCCGTGCGTGTCCTCGACGATGTCGACGGGCGGCGCAATGCGGGCATGCGCGGTGTCGCGCTGAGCCGGCTCGCCGCGGGTCACGGCCGTTTGCGTGTCCGCCGGCCGCTTGGTCAGATCGGTGGTTTCGCTCATGATGTCCTCCGTCATGCGTTCGTGACGTGGTGCGGGTTACTGGACGGTGATCGCGCGCGGCTTCGACGCTTCGGATTTGCCGATACTGATCGTCAGGCAGCCGTTCGCATAGCGCGCCTCGATCTTGTCGGAGTCCGCCTGCTGCGGCAGCTCGATCACGCGGCGGAACGTGCCCATGAAGCGCTCGTTCGCATAGACGCGCCGCTCGCCGTCGGCCGTGTCGTCGTTCGGCGACACGCGCTCGCCGCTGATCGTCAGCAGCCGGCGATCGACCGAGATGTCGATCTTCGCGGGATCGAGCCCCGGCGCGAATGCGACGATCTCGATCGTGTCGTCGGTGCTGCCGATGTTGATCGGTGGAAACGCGCCGGGCCGCGGCGCACGCAGGCTTGCCGGAAAGCCGGTGAACATGCCGGCCATCTGCCGCTGCAAGCGGTCGAATTCGGCCAGCAGATCGGAGGAAAAGAAGGGATCGCTCATGACTCGCTCCTGATTGTGCGTCCTGCGGAGGACGAACCGGACTACGCGCTCCAGTTCGTCGATCCGCGACAGGCTCGCTGATAAACAAATCGAAACACGCAGCGCGGGAAAACCGCGACTGCCTTGAGCGATACATAAAATAGGACGGGCCGAACGAATTTCAAGGGGGGCCGTGCGCGGAAATTTTGCCGGCATCGACGCGGGCCGGCGTGCGTCGCACCGTCAAGCCCCGGGAAGCGGCCGCATGTTGGCTTCGACCCTATGGCCCGCGCCGCCGGTCGGCGAGGGCGGGCGGCACGCGCTCCGCAATCATGCCGCCGTCGTCGCCCTATCGCCGCACCGCACGAGCCGGCTGCTTCGACGGTTGCCGCGCAGCCTCCGACCGCCGCGCATCGAACGTCGCCCACGACCGCGCGGGCGGTGCCCGATGCGGGCAGAAGGCGGAATTTGCAACGCCACCAGAAAAGAAACGGCGTCGCGTGCGAGCGGGGGCGCCGCTCGCGCTGCCCCGCTCCCGGCTGCTCAACGGCTTGGGCCGGAGGGCGGTTTCACTTCGGACAAGTCGTCCTCTCGAACCTCCGCCTGGCGCACGGTGGTGCCGTCGTCGCCGGTTTCGGAGATGTCGGTTTCGAACGTCGACTGCCCGTCGTCGGGTTTCCCTGCGGGCTTCTTTTCATCGGTCTGTTTGCCGGGCTGTTGCTGTTGACTGGTCATCTTGCTCTCCTGATCGCAACGTCGGATGTTGCGCATCTTTCACGTGAGCAAGCCGCGGGCCGCGCGCTCGTGCAAGTCGGCCGGGATCCTACGCCCCGGCCCGTGGCCGACAGTTCCCGTTACGTTCGCCATCGCCGGGTCGGCAAACGGGCTGCGAGCCCATCGGGGCGCGAGACCGGAGCGTTACACGTCAGAATCATTTTTCGTCGCCGTATCGCACGCTCAGACGCATGCCGGCGACGAACGACCGGTGGTCGAACGCGATGCCGCGCCGTACGACACGGCATCACATCGTCCCGCGAGGCGGTTTCCGCGCGCTGCATCCCATTTCGCTCTGTCACGCCGTATCGGCGCTGCAACGTTTTCCGCGCGATTCTCGCGTGCCCGGCGCTTGCCGGGGCCGGTAGCCGTGCCGGCAATGCCATCGCGCGACTGGCACGTTGCTCGCTTGATCGATTGGCTGAAAACGATCGTTGTCGCGCGCCGGGAAGATTGGACGAATCGATAGGCGAGCGTGAAAAGCGGGCGTGCGACGGTCGTGAGCACGGATCCGGTCGGCTGGCTCGTCATCGCCGGCACCTGCAACGCGCTGTCGTTCACGAGCGCGAAGGTGCACTGACGCGCGCCGGCTGGTTTGCTCAACGGGGGGACACCATGAAGCGCGCTTCGTTTGCGCATGCAATGCGCATGTTCATCGTATCGGCGAGCGTCGCGCTCATGTGCGGGATGGCGTTCGCGCAATCCGCGTCGCGCGCGCCCCACGGTTTCGCGCGGCCGCCGCTGCATCTGCACGGTGCCGCGAAACGGAACCCTGTCGGCCTGTCGCCGCAGCAGATCCGCCGTTTCTATGGGTTCGATCCGTTGCCGGCGCGCGGCTACGGCGGCGACGATCAGGTCATCGCGATCGTCGATGCGTACGACAACCCGAATGTCGAAGCCGATCTGCGCTCGTTCAGCAGTACGTTCGGGCTGCCGCCGTGCGCATCGCCGCGCTGCTTCACGAAGGTGTACGCAACACCCGACAAGCGGCCGCCGCAGCCCGACGCACTTTGGGCGCTCGAGAGTTCGCTCGACGTGCAGTGGGCACACGCGATCGCACCGAACGCGCGGATCGTGCTCGTCGAAGCCGCATCGAGTTCGCTCGACGACCTGATGAGCGCGGTCGGACTTGCGACGAGTACGGCGCCGGGCGGTGTGGGTGCGAAGGTCGTGTCGATCAGTTGGGGCAGCGCCGAATTCCTCGCCGAAACGCAATTCGACGGCCAGTTCGCGAGTGCGAACGGCGTGTCGTTCGTTGCCGCGTCCGGCGATGGCGGCAACGGCATCGACTATCCGGCCGCGTCGCCGTATGTACTGAGCGTCGGCGGCACGTCGATCGCGGTCGATGCGAGCGGCGGCTATGCCGGCGAATCGGCGTGGGCCGGCAGCGGCGGCGGACAGAGCGCCGTCGAGCCGGCGCCGGCGTATCAGGCGAACTTCGGGATCCCGTCCGACGCGCTCGGGCTGCGTGGGGTGCCCGACGTCGCCTACGATGCGGACCCCGCGTCCGGTTTCGCGGTCTACGATTCGTACGGCTATGCGGGGCAGCGCGGCTGGTTCGTCGTCGGTGGCACGAGCGCGGGCGCGCCGCAATGGTCCGCACTGGTCGCGATCGCGAACGGCGTGCGCATCGCGCGCGGCAAGACGACGCTGAACGCGGTGGGCGCGCTCCAGACCGTGCTGTACGGGCTCGCATCGAGCGCGTACGCGGCGAACTTCCGCGATATCGTCAGCGGCTCGAACGGCGTGTGCGGCACGCTCTGCAATGCGGCGGCCGGATACGACTACGTGACCGGTCTCGGCCGGCCGATGGCCGCCAATCTGGTGCAGGCATTGATTGCCGCGCCGTGACGCCTGCGCACCCGCGGGAGAACGCGGGCTGGTTTCGTGATCCCTCGCCCCCTATAATCGCGATCAGCTTGTCCGGGCAATCGCGGTGATCAAGGTGAGGGTAGGCAAATGGGACAGTGCCGTCGCGTCTATTCACGCTTCATCGTCACGAATTCGGTTGCCGTACTGGCAATTCTTGCCGGTCCGAGCCACGTGCGCGCCGAGGACAATGCGCCGAGCTTACCGATCGCCTTCAAGCCATCGGAAAGAACGCTCAATGCGTACGCGGTATTTGGCGACGGACGCTCGACCGAGGGCGGCGACATGCATTGGCGCGCGTATGAGGTCGGCTTCGGCGACGTCCTGAACGACTACCTGTCGGTCTACCTCGCGTATGTGAATGAGGGGCATCCGGTGGATCACCACCGCGACGGATTCGCCGCACTCGGCTCGTTTCGCTGGCCGGTCGGCAATCGCGTGGCGCTCGAATTGTCCGCCGGGCCGTATTTCAGCATGGACACCACGCATGTCGACAACGAGGCGCGCAATGACAAGCGCTGGGGTGTGCGTGCGTCGGCCGCGGTGCGGTATTACGTCGTGCCCAATCGCTTTTTTCTCAAGTTGCAGTACAACCACGTCCAGATGTTCGGCGGCTTCAATTCCGACGCGGTGCTGTTCGGCGTCGGCTCCGATTTTGGCGGCGATCCCGGCCCGGCGTTGTCGGACGGCAAGACGCAGGTAAGCGTGTGGGCCGGGACGTCGCAGACGAACCGGCCGCAGGTGCCGATCGAAAAGGGCTACATGGTCGAGGTCAAGCGCCCGCTCGGCAATGCATGGGCCTATTCGGCGAGCTTCGTCTACGAAGGCAACAACGGTGTTGCGGGCCGGCGGGGCGTCGCAGCGCAGTTCTGGTACGTCGCGCCGATCCGGAGCAAGTGGACGCTGTCGGCGGGCGTGGGTCCGTATCTGTCGCACGACCGTGACGAGACATCGGGCAGGACGAGACTCAACGCGCTGCTCAGTGCGCAGTTGACGTATCAGGTCACGAATGATTGGGCGGCGAGCTTGCGCTTCAATCGCGTCGCGACGCGCAACGACAAGGACCAGGACATGTTCATGGTCGGCGTGGCGCGGAATTTCTAGCAGCTCGACGCTTTCGATTTGTCCATATCCACGCTTCAACGGCCGGGAACGCACGTTTTGCACCGCGCAGGCGGCGCGCGCGGCCGTGAACCGGAATCGTCCGGCTGTCGGTCGTGACGTCGGACGGCGCCAGTCGCCGCCCGACGGCGTCGACGCCGCGTCACGGCCTCATGACGACCTTGATGCAGCCGTCGCGCTTGTCGCGGAACGTCTCGTACATCTCCGGACCCTGTTCGAGCGGTACGGAGTGCGTGATGACGAACGATGGATCGATCTGGCCGCGCTCGATCCGGTCGAGCAGGTCGGCGCTCCACCGGTTGACGTGCGTCTGCCCCATGCGGAATGTGAGTCCCTTGTTCATTGCGGCGCCGAACGGAATCTTGTCGAGCACGCCGCCGTATACGCCGGGAATCGACAGGATGCCGGCTGGCCGGCACACATAGATCATCTCGCGCAGCACATGCGGGCGATCCGTCTCCAGCATGACTGCCTGCTTGACCCTGTCGTACGCAGCGTCGATCGAGCGCGTCGCGTGCGATTCCATGCCGACCGCGTCGATGCATTTCTCCGGACCCTTGTCGGCGGTCAGCTCCTGCAGGCGCTCGATCACGCTCTCGTCCTCGAAATTGATCGCGATGGCGCCGCCGTTGCGCGCCATTTCGAGGCGCTCCGGTACGCGGTCGATGACGATCACCTGCCTTGCGCCAAGCAGCACGGCACTGCGGACCGCCATTTGGCCGACTGGCCCCGCGCCCCAGATCGCGACCGTGTCACCGGGCTCGATCTCGCAGTTGACGGCGGCCTGCCAGCCGGTAGGCAGGATGTCGCCGAGAAACAGCACCTGCTCGTCGCTGATGCCGTCGGGGACGGGAATGTGCGTGCAGTCCGCGAACGGCACGCGCACGTACTCGGCCTGCCCGCCCGGATAGCCGCCGGTCAGGTGCGAATAGCCGAACAGCCCGGCGGTCGTGTGGCCGAAGGCTTTGGCCGCCTTGTCCCGGTTGCGATTGCTGCGCTCGCATACCGAGAAATTGCCGCGGCGGCATTGGTCGCATTCGCCGCAGAAAATCGTGAACGGCACCACCACCCGCTGCCCGATTTTCAACGCAGTGTTGTCTTTGCCGAGTTCGACGACTTCGCCCATGAATTCGTGGCCCATGATGTCGCCGTGCTCCATGGTCGGCATCAAACCGTCGAACAAGTGCAGATCCGAGCCGCAGATCGCGCAGCTCGAGACGCGGATGATCGCGTCGCGGCCATCCTCGATGATCGGGTCCGGAACCGTGTCGCACCGGATGTCGTGTTTTCCATGCCAACGCAAGGCTCTCATGGCGGGTCTCTCCAGATGGCGGCCGCACCGGCGACCGCAACGAAGAGATCCGCGCGCAAGGCGCGTACCCCCTGTGCGCGCTCCGTCGGCGGCGAGCGTGGTCGTCGTCGAGAATCAGGGCGGGGCGCTGGAAATTCGATGAGAAGTCATCGGCCTCGCACGCAGCGATGCGCGAAACCGGATCGTCCGCGGGCGAGATCCGGTGTTTCAGCGTGTTCTCTGGCGCAGCGCGGAGCCGTGGAAAATGGAATCAAGTTTGCCGTGCGGGTGTGCGGCGGGCAGGCGGACGCGGCGCCGCATGCTCCTGTCGCACACGGCGCCGCCGGCGGCGGCGTTCGCGCGCACCGCTGCGAGCGAACGTGTCGCGGGCCAGCGGCGCCGGCGCGACGCATGACGTCGTCGTCGCATCCGCACGGGCGCCGTCGTTCGAGGGCGTTCGACCGCGGTCGAGCGGTGCGCCCGCCTGTCAGCTGCGCCGCGCGAGCCGTCCTGCCGCGTTGATGAACGGCTCGGCCAGCGGGTCGCTTGCCGCCGCCACGTTGAGGCGCACCCACGGCGTCGTGTCGCCGTTCGGCCGGTATTCGCGTCCGGGCGCGAGATCGAGCCCGAACGTGCGCGCGACATCGCACAGCAGCGCCGAATCCTCGACGCCCGGAACGCACGCCCACAGAAACATGCCGCCGCTCGGCTGTTCGAACACTTGCCACCCCGCTTGCCGTAACCGTGTCACCGCATTCGCGGACGCTTGCGCGAGCCGCCTGCGCAGCCGCTCCAGATGCTTGCGGTGCGTGCCGCGCTCGAGCAGCAGCGCGACGATGCTCTCTGCGATGCGCGCGCCGCCCATGCTGGTCAGAGCCTTCAGTTCGATCAGCGGCTTGATCAGATCGGGGCGGGCGGCCAGGTAACCGATCCGCAGCGACGACGACAACGCCTTCGAGAACCCGCCAAGGTAGATCACGCGTTCGAGCTGGTCGAGCGTCGCGAGCCGCTGCGACGGCGTCGCTTCGAAGTCCGCGTAGACGTCGTCCTCGACGAACGTGAAATCGTGCTGATGCGCGAGCTGCAGCAGCCGGAACATCACCTGCGGCGCGATGTTCGTCGCAGTCGGGTTGTGGAACACGGTATTGACGAAGAACAGCTTCGGACGATGTTCGCGCAGCAGCGCCTCGGCCATTTCCACGTCGGGCCCGGTCGCGCGGCGCGGCACGCCGACGAGCTTCACGCCATGCAACTTCAGCAGACCGAACAGGTTGAAGTAGCCGGGATCCTCGACGAACACCGTGTCGCCCGGCTTCAGCATCAGCCGCACGACGAGATCGAGCGCCTGGCTCGCACTGTGCGTGACGAGGATCTGCTGCGGCTGCGCGTTGATGCCGAGCGGTGCGACGTGGCCGCTCAGATGCTCGCGCAGCAGCGGATCGCCCTGCGGCTGCGCATAGTCGACGAGGTTCGCCGCGTCGCTGCGCACGACGTGGCGCACCGCCTGCGCGATCCCGTCGACGTCGCGCCATGCCGCCGGCATGAAGCCGCTCGACAGTTTGACGCGATCGTCCGTCGCCGCGAACTGACCGAGGATGTGACTCGATTCCTCCTCCGCGACCCGGGGATCCGTGCCGCCGGCGTGCGCATGCGTGTCGAACCGGTCGGTCACATAGAACCCCGATCCATGACGGGGCCGGATCAGCCCGCGCGCGGCCAGCATGTCGTACGCCTCGACGACGGGGAAGCGGCTGATCTGCTGGTCGGCCGCCATCTTGCGGATCGACGGGAGTTTCACGCCGCTGCGCAAATGCCGCGAGCGAATCATCTGTTCCAGCTGGCGGGCCAGCTGCTCGTTCAGCGGGACGCCGGCCGTCGTATCGAGCGCAAGTTTCATTCGACACCACCGTGAGTGAGGGCGGACAAAGTGTTCAGTAAAACCACCGAACACTTTGGGGGTGATTGTTCGGTTGTGTTCATTCCAACGGTCGCATTCTAGCCGAATAATCGGCACCGCAGGCATTCGGAAAGGTGGCAGTCGAGCCGACCGGCAAGGAGGACCAAATGCGGGAAATCCGGCTGTTCCAACTGGAAGAAGACGGCACGCCCACGCGCTGGGACGCCGACACGCGCCAGACGCTCGTCGTGCGCCGCGGCATGGTGTGGGTGACGGTGCCGGACGTGCTCAGGGACTTCTGGCTGCGCGAGAACGACAGGTTCGATCTCGCGCCGCATTCGACGATCTGGGTGAGCGGAATCGGCGGCAGCGAAATCGCGATCGCGGAGGAGCGGCCGGCGCGTGTGCAGACAGGATCGCGGCTGCGCATGCTGTTTAGGGGGCGATGACGGCGAACGCGCAGCGGCGCCGTCGAACGATGGAGAACCGGAAAGCGTGAGTGTCGAATCCAAGCCGTTCGTGATGGTGCTGCCGAAGTCGGAGCAGCTCTATCAATCCTTCCGTCTGTCGATCCCGGTGGCGATGGCGTACGTGCCGCTCGGGATCGCGTTCGGCGTGTTCCTCGTGACGAGCGGAGTGCCGTGGTACTGGGCGCCGCTGTCGGCACTGATGATCTTCGCAGGCTCGATCGAGTTTCTCGCGGTGAGCCTGATGATCTCCGGAATGGCGCTGCCGCAGGTTGCGCTGACCGCGCTGATCGTCAATTTCCGTCACGTGTTCTACGGGCTGTCGTTTCCGTATCCGCGGCTGCGCACGTTCGCCCAACGCGTGTACGGCGTGTTCGCACTGACCGACGAGACGTACGCGATCACGTCGGCGGGCGAAGGCGCGAAGCTGAACGGCTTTCAGATCACGGCGCTGCAGATCATCAGCCACGTGTGGTGGGTCGGCGGCGCACTGCTCGGCTCGCTGACGGGCCTCGCGATTCCGAGCAGCATCAAGGGCTTCGGCTTTGCGCTGACGTCGATGTTCGTGATCCTCGCGGTCGACGCGGTGCGCACGAAGGGCACCGCACTGCTGATCGGCGCCGCAGCGCTCGCGAGCGCCGCGGCATTCGCCAGCGAGAAATGGCTGTATCGCGAATCGTTCCTGTTCGCCGGGCTGCTGGTTTATCTCGCGATACTGACTTTGCTTTACATTTACGGAGCAAAAGAAAGTGACGAATGATTTGCGCGCATTTTCCGTAATAATCACGATTTCTGTTGTCACGATTGGTTTGCGTTATGCGCCGATTTTGTTGATGAAGCGTCTTGAAAAAAACGGATACCTCCGATATCTTGGCGAATGCATGCCGCCGGGTGTCATGATCCTGCTGGTGTTATATACGCTGAAAGACAAGGACGTGACCCGTTATCCATATTGTCTGCCCGACCTGGCGGCGCTCGCGCTGTCGGTGCTGATTTACTGGAAGTCCAGGAACGCGCTATTGGCGATCGGCGCCGGGCTCGCGTCTTATATATTCGCGGTGAATTTCGTTGTATTTAATTGATTGAAACCGATTCGCCAAAAATCCATTTGCATTCGATTTGGATTTAATGGATCATGGGCCGTGCTTGATAAATAAGAAATAACAATCTAGAGAGATGCTGATGAATGCTCGCGAGGAATTGACGCCGCAAATGGCGGATTACGAGAAGAAATTCACGGACAGTGGAGAAGTCCGTTGGTTGCCGTATCTGATGTATTTTCACCCTGCGGAGCATCGCTCGCCGGTCGTCAACACCGATGCGAGCGGATTCCGCTACTCGGAGCGCGGCGGCGTCCGCTATTCGGTCGCGGATCACGCGGGCATCCATTCCGCCCGTGTGCTCGCCGGCAGTTCGACGGTGTTCGGCATCGGCGCGAGCGCCGATCGCTGGACGTTGTCGTCGCGGCTGTCGGAGAACGACCGGCGCGGCGCGCCGTGGCTGAACTTCGGCGGGCGCAGCTTCAACTCCACGCAGGAACTGATCCTGTTCACGCTGTATCGCCACCTGTTGCCGAAGATCGAGGAGATCGTGCTGTTTTCCGGCTTCAACAACCTCGGGCTCGCGCGGCAGCCGAGCCAGAACCGGCTCGAACACGGGGCGTTCTTCAACTGCAACCAGTTCTTCGACGCGTTCCGTCCGGAACCGGCCGGACGTCGCAGGGGCTTGTCGCTGTTCGGTCGAGGCGACGTGGAAGAGGCGGTCGAGCCGCCGCCTTCGCTCGACGCGCAGATCGATTACGCGGCAGATCTCACGTTGCGTCATCTGGACGTGTGGCGTGCGCTGGCGGCGGACCTCGGCGCGAAGCTGACCTTCGTGCTGCAGCCGCTCGCAGGATGGATCCGCCCGAAGGGCAGCGCACAGGAGGAGGCGCTGTTCGCGGAGCTGGACCGCGCAGGGCGCTTCAGCGACGTGTACGGCGACATCCTCACGCGCGACGTGTGCAACGCGTACGCGGCGAAATTGAGCGACGGCGCGTCGAAGCTCGGCGTGAAATTCGTCAACATCACGCCGTTCATCGCGGAGGCGCTGAAGCCCGACCAGTGGCTGTTCGTCGATCGCATCCATTTCACCGACCAGGGGCATGACTTCGTTTCGAAGCTCATTCTCGACGTCATCTGAAGGAGCAGACCATGAATCTGTTCAAGCGACTCTTCTCCCGGATCGGCCAACTGTTCGGCAAGAAAAAGAAAAAGGCCGATTCGTCGATCTACCCGATGTTCTGATCCCGGCACGCGCATCGCGTGACGAGCAGGCGGCTGCACGGGCAGCCGTCCGGATTGCTGCATCCTTCTGAGGCCCGAAATGTGGCGTGACACATATCGACTGGCGACCGATCCGGAAGCCTTTCTCGACGACCGGCCGATCCGCGCGCGACTCGCGGAACCGGGCGCCGTCGAACCCGGCCGGCGTCCGCAGGACATTCCTGCGCGTGCCGGCGAGATTGCCGCGTGGCGCGACGCGCGCCGCGGCGATTGGCAACGACTCGCGAACGACGCGCACCGCACCGGCGGCGGCTCGGCGTTCGCCGGCGCGATCCTCGTGCAATCGGCGCCGCTCGCGTCGGTGCTCGGCGCATGGCTGCAAGGCATGAGCGCACCAGGCGTATTCGAGGACGACGCGCATCTGCGCATCATGGCGCTGCATGCGGGCGAAGTCGGCGTCGGCCGGCCCGAGGCGTCGCGCTACGACCGCTTCAAGGCGTTGTTGCGCGACGCCGCGCTCGCGGACGTCGCGCTCGAGCCGTTCGAGCTGTCGACGCTCGCGCCGATCGACGACGAAGCGTTCCGCCTGCCCGCGCTGCTGCTCGCAATGAGCCGCCGTGCGGACGCATTCGGCCCCGAACTCGCGGCCGTGGATCTGGCGTTCCGTTCGGTCGGCCTGTTGCCGTGCTGGGACGCGCTCGCGAACGTGCCGGCGCATGCATTCGACGTGCGCGCACTCGATCTGCGCACGGCGGTCGGCCGCGTGGACGGGCTCGACGCGTGTGCGCAGTCGCGTTGGGCGGCCGAGCAGTATGCGGCGCACGACACGGCGGCGCGCGAACGCATCGAGCACATGCTCGGATGGACGTTCGACGCGCTGCGCGCGTGGGACGGATTCATCGAACGCGCAGCCGCGTGTGCGGCATCGCCGCGACTCGCGATGGCACGCCTGATGCAGCAGCGCGCGCGCGAGGCGATGGTTTATCACCATGAATACAAGCTCGGCGGTCGCGTGCTGTCCGACTGGTTCAAGGATGCGCTGCGCGATCCGGAGCCGCTCGTCGACGCGCTCGCAAAAAGCCGCCTCGTCGTGCCCGGCCACGCGGAACGCAGCCCGCTCGTGACGACGCTGATCGGCCCGGGCGGACGGATGTTCCGCGTGTTCAGCGACGCCGATGTCGCGATCATCCGCCGCTGGATCGATTCGCTTGCCGATGCGGCGGACACGCAGATCGTCGCCCCGCGCGCGGCGATGCCCGCAACCGCACCGGAACCCGTGCTGTCGCTCGCCGTCGACGACCCGACGCTCGGCAACGCGCCGTCGAGCCTGCGCGAACTGTATTTCGTGCTGCAGGGCAGGGCGCTTGCGCCGCGCACGCGGCAGCTCGCGGAGCGCTATGCGCGTGACTGGCTGGCGCGCGCCGAGCGCTCGCTGCACCGTGCCGATCGCGGACTGCCAGCAAGCTGGCGGGCGGGCGCATTGCGCGCGTGGTTGCTCGAGCAGCACGACCGGCACGGGCTGGAATTCGAGCAGAGCGATCCGGCGAACTTGCCGACGCGCGAGGAAGTGATCGACTCGACGCTGCAGCTCGCGCCGCTGACGCTGATCGACGGTTCTTGGCTGCAGGGTTTCAGCGACTGGCGGCTCGCGGCGTCGCAGGTCGGCTTCGCGCTGTTCCAGACCTACTGGGACGAGCTCGGCAACGGTCTTCACGCGCTGAACCACCCGAAGATCTATCGCGACGGTTTGCGCGAGATGGGCATCGAATTGCCGCCGACCGGCAGCCGCGCGTTCGCGCACGATCGGCGCTTTCGCGACGAGTCGTTCCGCCTGCCCGTGTACTGGCTGTGTCTCGGCAAATTGCCGCGCACGTTCATGCCGGAGATTCTCGGGATGAACCTTGCGATGGAATTGTCGGGCGTCGGCGGCAGCTACCGGAGTGCGCGCCGTTTCCTGCGCCACTACGGCTTCAGCACCGAGTTCGTCGATCTTCACAACACGATCGACAACGTATCGACCGGGCATTCCGCGTGGGCGGTCGATGCGATCGACGCGTACATGCGCCAGACGGCGGCGCACGGCGCCGGCGCGACGGCCGCAAGCTGGGAGCGGATCCGCGTCGGCTACGAGTCGCTCGCGCCTGTGCCGGGCCGCCGCGAACGCTGGCTCGGCAAGCTCGGCGTGCGGCGCTGGACGCGTGTCGCGCCGGCCGCCGGCGCTGCGTCGTCCGCGTCGGACCTGTTTCATCATGCGCCGGTCGGGCGGGCCGCATGAGCGGAGCGCCGGCCGAGAATCCGAGAGGCCGTGCGATGCCGCTTGTCCACGTACACAACGAAAGCGATTCGCTGGGGGAGACGATCGGCGGCGGACATCAGCCGGCGCGGCAGCCTCGAAGGCGATCGCTGAACGGAGTCGCACCGCGATGGATTACCTGTCGATCATTCTGTTCGTGATCTCGACCTGCGCGACGCCCGGTCCGAACAACGTGATGCTGATGTCGTCGGGCGTGAACTTCGGCGTCGCACGCACGATGCGCCACGTGATCGGAATCAACGTCGGCTTCCCGCTGATGCTGATCGCGGTGGGCCTCGGCGCGGGCGTAGTGTTCCGGCGCCATCCGTCGCTGCACGACGTGCTGCAGGTCGTCGGCGCCGTCTACATGCTGTATCTCGCATACCGCATCGCGACTGCGCCGACCGTCGACTTCAACGCGCAATCGGCGGCGCCGCTCGGCGTGATGTCCGCGGCGTTGTTCCAGTGGGTGAACCCGAAGGCGTGGGTGATGGCCGTCGGCGCGGTGCTGACCTATGCGTCGGCGTCGCACTCGTATGCGTTCGACGTGCTCGCGATCGCGCTGCTGTTCTGCGTGTTCGGTTCGCCTTGCTCGATCGTGTGGGTGTTCTTCGGAACGTTCCTGCGGCGCTACCTGGCGAAGCCGGGTGCGCTGCGCGCGTTCAACGTCGCGATGAGCGTGGTGCTCGTTGTCTCGCTGGTGCCGGCGTTGCACGGCCTCGTCGCGCAGGGACGCGGCGACGCGGCCGCGCATACGCCGGCCCGGTCCGTCGCCGGGCATGTGTCGGCCGTGCACGACCGCCTGTCGTAGCGCTGCCCGCCGCGCCCGCGCATTTCCAATTCAAACAACCGATCAACGGTTCAACCGACAAGTCACTACGACATGGCCAACCACATACTCGGCATCTCGGCGTTTTATCACGACAGCGCGGCCGCGCTGATCCGGGACGGCGTGCCCATCGCAGCCGCCCAGGAGGAACGCTTCACGCGGGTGCGGCACGATCCCGCGTTTCCGGCGAATGCGATCCGCTATTGCCTCGACGAGGCAGGCATCCGTCTCGACGACCTGACGGCGATCGTCTACTACGAGGATCCGAAGGAGAAGTTCTCTCGCGTCATTTCGTCGTTCGCGAGCGCCGGCACGGGCGGCGCGCGTGCGTTCGCGCGCACGATACCCGAGTGGCTGCGCTGGAAGCGCCGTGTGCTCGAGCACGTCGATCGCGAAATCGCGCAGCTCGGTCTCGGGCACGCACCGAAGGTGATCGCGTCGCAGCACCACCGGTCGCACGCGGCCGCCGCATTCTTCCCGTCGCCGTTCGAGCGCGCAGCCGTGCTGTGCATCGACGGCATCGGCGAATGGCACTCGACGACCGTGTGGCGCGGCGACGGCACGTCGCTGCGGCTGCTGAACTCGATCTCGTATCCGCATTCGGTCGGACTGTTCTACTCGGCGTTCACGTACTACTGCGGCTTCAAGGTCGACTCCGGCGAATACAAGCTGATGGGGCTCGCGCCGTACGGCAACCCGATCTATGCGGACACGATCCGCGACGAACTGATCAATATCCGCGCCGACGGCTCGTTCACGCTCAACATGCACTACTTCGACTACCTGAAAGGCGAGCGGATGGTCGGCGAAGCGTTCGAGCAGCTGTTCGGCGCGCCGATCCGCCGGCCCGAGAGCCCGATTTCGCAGCGCGACTGCGATCTGGCGGCGTCGGTGCAGAAGGTGACCGAGGAAGTGGTGCTCGGGCTCGCGCGCGCGGCGGTCGAGCAAGCCGGCGAACGCAACCTGTGTCTGGCAGGCGGCGTCGCGCTCAACTGCGTCGCGAACGGCGTGTTGAGCCGCTCGGGCGAATTCGACGCACTGTGGATCCAGCCGGCCGCCGGCGACGCCGGCTGCGCGCTCGGCGCGGCAATGGACGTCGCCGCGAAGCTCGACGGCCGGCCGCACGTCGGCACCGCACGCGCGGATGCGATGAGCGGCGCGCTGCTCGGCCCGCGTTTCGGCGACGACGAAATCGCCGCATTCCTCGACGAGCGCGGCTACCGCTACACGCGTCTCGAAGGGGAAGCGCTGTTCGACGAAGTCGCGCGTCACCTCGCGGACGGCGCGGTGGTCGGCTGGTTCCAGGACCGCATGGAGTTCGGGCCGCGCGCACTCGGTGCGCGATCGATCATCGGCGACCCGCGCGACACGACCATGCAGCGCAAGATGAACCTGAAGATCAAGTACCGCGAGTCGTTCCGGCCGTTCGCGCCGGCCGTGCTGCTCGAGGATGCGACGCGCTACTTCGACATCCGCGAGGAAAGCCCGTACATGCTGATCGTGTCCGAGGTCGCGGACTCGATCAAGACCGAGGCGTCGCGCCGCCCGGGCGGCCCGAACCGCGGCCTCGGCAGCATCAACGACGTGCGCTCGACGCTGCCCGCGATCACGCACGTGGACTTGTCGGCGCGCGTGCAGACGGTCACCGACGAAAGCAATCCCGCGTTCGCGCGGCTGTTGCGCGCGTTCAAACGCCGCACCGGCTGCCCGGTGCTCGTCAACACGTCGTTCAACGTGCGCGGCGAGCCGATCGTATGCCGGCCGGAAGAGGCGTACGCGTGCTTCATGCGCACCGAGATGGACGTGCTGGTGCTGGGCTCGCACGTGCTCGTGCGCGCGGACCAGCCCGCGTTCGAGGAAGAAACCGACTGGCGCGAGGCGATTCCGCTCGACTGACGCCCGCCCAAGGAGATCATCATGCTGCTCAAGACCCTGTCCCTGCTGTTGTATCTGCTCGTGCTCGTGCCGATCGGGTGGTTGCGCCGGATCGGCAACCACTCCCGCTTCAGCCCGGGTTTCCACCGCGCGCCCACGTCGTGGGACCGCACCTGATCACGCACGTCACGGAAGAACGCACATGTCAGCAGTCATCTACAAGAACCTGAATGCCGCGCCGATCGTCGCAACCGGCGGTGCGGGCGTCTGGATCGAGGACGCCACCGGCAAGCGCTATCTCGACACCTGCGGCGGCGTCGCGGTGTCGAGCCTCGGCCACGCGCATCCGCGGATCGTCGCAGCGATGGAGCGCGAGGCGCGCAACATCGCATGGGCGCACGCGGGCAGCTTCACGACGCCCGCGGCCGAAGAGCTGGCCGAACGGCTCGTCGCGGCGTCGAACGGGCTCGCGAAGGCCCAGTTCCTGTCCGGCGGCTCGGAGGTGATGGAGCTCGCGATGAAAATCGCATATCAGTACCAGTGCGAACGCGGCAAAGCGTCGAAGCAGACCTTCATCGCGCGCCGTCAGGGCTATCACGGCAGCACGCTCGGCACGCTTGCGGTGTCGGGCAATCCGCAGCGGCGCTCGGTGTTCGAGCCGCTATTGCCGCCGGCCGAATTCGTGTCGCCGTGCTATGCGTACCGCGACCAGCGCGCGGGCGAGACCGATGACGCATACGCGACGCGGCTCGCTCAGGAACTCGACGACCGGATCCGCGCGCTCGGCGCGGACAACGTCTGCGCGTTCGTCGCGGAAACGGTGGTCGGTTCCACGAACGGCGCGGTGCCGGCCGTGCCCGGCTACCTGAAGAAGATCCGCGAGGTTTGCGACCGGCACGACGTGCTGCTGCTGCTCGACGAGGTGATGGCCGGCATGGGCCGCACCGGTCCGCTGTTCGCGTATCTCGACGACGGCATCGTGCCGGACCTCGTCGCGGTCGGCAAGGGGCTCGCGGCGGGCTACCAGCCGATCGCGGCCGTCCTGACGAGCGCGGCGGTTCACGATGCGATCGCGCACGGCAGCGGCGTGCTGGGCAATGGCCAGACGCATGTGAATCATCCGTTCGCATGCGCGATCGCGCTCGAAGTGCAGCGCACGATCGAGGACGAGCGGCTGCTCGACGCCGTGCGCGTGCGCGGCGAGCAACTGCGTGCACGGCTGCGCGAGCGGCTTGCCGACGTCGACACCGTCGGCGACGTGCGTGGCAGGGGGCTGTTCGTCGGCGTGGAGTTCGTCGACGATCGCGCGACGAAGGCGCCGTTCAGCGGCGGCGGCGCGTTCGCGGCGCGGCTCAAGCGTGAGGCGCTCGAGCGCGGCCTGCTGATCTACCCCGGTTCCGGTACGGCCGACGGCGTGCGCGGCAATCACGTGCTGTTCGCGCCGCCGTTCATCGCGACCGAGCGCGACATCGACGAGATGGTCGAGCGCTTCGCGGCGGTCGTGCAAGCGTGCGCGGTCGCGCAACCGGCATGACGCGCGGCCTGCACGGACCATTCGCGCGCCGAACGGGAGACGACGCGATGAAACTGCAAGCGGATGAACTGGACGGCTGGGTGCTGGAGCGTGCGGATTTCGAGCGGCTGCCGTCGCACGGCTACCTGTTCTACTCGGACCGCCGCTGCTACGTGTGCTATCCGGCGCACGGCGCACGGCGGATGCGCGACGTGCTGCCGCGCGTCGTCGACCTGCTCGCGCGGGGCGACGACGGCGCGCGGAGGCTGCGCGGGTTGCTGACGGTCGCCGCAACGGAGGACGCATGATGCACGCCGAACCGATGGTCATGACGCCGGGCCGCACGTTGCCGATCGTCGCGCCCGCGCCGCGCGATGACGACACGTGGGCACTCGTGAATGCGCTCGTGTTCGACAGCCGCGCGCACGTGTTGCGACAGGCGGATGTCGAGATCGCTGGCGGCGAGATCGTCGCCGTCGTGCCGGCGCGCGCGTCGCGCGCGACCCGGCGGATCGACGCGAGCGGGCTGCTGTGCGCACCGGGGCTGGCCGCGATGTTCCCCACGACGGGCGACGCGAGCGCTGACGTGCCGTGCGGCGACGCGCTGCCGCAGTCGCTGGCACGCGGCGTCACGCTGGCCGGCTGCTTGACCGCGGACGCCGTGAGCGACGTCGCACGTGCGCAGCACGCCGGCGGCCGAGTCGTGCTGTTCACGACCGTTGCGGACCGCTGGGTCGGTCCCGGCAACGGCCCGCCGATTCGCAGTATCGACGGTTGCATGCTCGAATACGCACGCGCGCTGCACGCTGCCGACGCGGCCGGCGCGCGCGTCGTCGTTGCGCCGGCGATCGGCTCGCAGCTCGCGGCGTCGCCGCGTCTCGTGCTTGCATTGCACGAGGCGGCTCGCCGGCGCGGCAGCCGCTTTGCGGTGCGTATCGACAGCGGCGGCGAATACGCGGCGCAATTCCGCGACGCGTACGGCTGCTCCGGAGTTGCGCTGCTGCGCAGCCTCGATGCGCTCGATTCGCACGTGCTCGCGTATCCGACGGCGCCGCTCGGCAGTCACGAACGCAGCGTGTTGCGCGCGAGCGGCGCGCACGTCGTCGGCGCAACGCCCGCCCAGGGTGCGGACGCCGCCGTGCTTGCATGGCCCGCCGCCGACGCTGGCTTCGACGCGTGGCTCGACGCGCGCCGCCGCGAACGCAGCGCTGCATCGTCCGCGTGGCGTGCGCGGGATGCGGCGGCGGGGCTCGTCGACAGCCTGACGTGGAAGGGCGCCCGTGCGCTCGGGCTGGCCAATGCAGGCCGCGTCGCGGCCGGACACTGCGCCGACCTGCTGTTGTACGAGCGGCCGCCAGCCGTGCGCGAACGCCCGGCCGCATTCGACGCTGCGGCGTTTCTCGAGCTGGTCGCGCACGCGCGGCCGGCCGCCGTGCTCGTCGACGGCGAATGGGTGCTCGGTGCGCCGCCGGCCGCTGCCCATGTGCACGGCGGGCCGGCGGCCGGCGATGTCGCGATCCGCTTTGCGCGCTGATCGTCTTTTTTCCAACGTGACGGAGGCTGTCCGATGTCGAACGAACCGTGCCGGGACAAGGTCCTGCTGTCGGTCTGCACGATGAACTGGTGCGACCTGGGCGTCGAATTTGCGAAGACGGTGTTTTCGAACGTCGAGGTGTTCTACTGGGATCCCGGCGATCCGTATCCGCACCACCTGCGCGACTGGGAAGGCGACTGGATCATCTCGTACCGCGGCGACTTCATCTTCCCGAAGGAGATTTACTCGCGGGCTCGCAAGGGTGCGATCAATTTTCATCCGGCGCCGCCGAAATATCGGGGGCTCGGCAGCCAGCACTACGCGATCTACTACGGCGACGAGACTTACGGCTCGACCTGTCATCACCTTGCACCGTCCGTGGACAGCGGACAGATCATCAACGTCGCGCGCTTCAACATCGCGCCGGCAGAGACCGCGTCGTCGCTTCGTCTGCACGTGGGTGCGTACTGCCTGCAGCAGTTCATCGAGCTCGTCACCGACTACATCGTGCCGGGACGGGCGCTGCCGCAGTCGACCGAGCGTTGGGGCGAACGCCTGTACCGGCAGCACGAACTGCAGGGCTGGATGGACAAGATCCGGCAGGAAGAACCCGATCACCGTTGTTTCAGATGAGCATCGCGGCGCGCGGCGGTAGCGTCGCGCGTCACACCGGCAGAGGATATCCAATGAACTTCGCGCACTTCTCCAACTTCGGCGTCGCATTCGCCGTCTACCTGATCGGCACGGCGACGCCCGGCCCGGGCAACCTGTCGATCGCGAACGCGTCGCTCAACTACGGACGCGCGCCCGGCCTCGCGATGGCGGCGGGCGTGATCTCCGGCTCGCTGTGCTGGGGCGTGACCGCGGCGGCGGGCGTGTCGGCGATGCTGCTGTCGTACCGGCCGCTGCTCACGTGGCTCAAGATCCTCGGCGCACTCTATCTGGTGTGGCTCGCGTACAAGGCGATCCGCACCGCGTACTCGTCGCGCGATCCGCTGAAGGCGGGTACGCAGGCGCGTCGCGGCAGCCTGCCGGTGTTCTACCTGCAGGGGCTCGGCATCCACCTTACGAACCCGAAGGCGATTCTCACGTGGCTGACCGTGACGACGCTCGGGCTGTCGGCGAACTCGCCGGCGTGGACGAGCTTCGTGCTCGTCGCCGGTTGCGCGCTGCTGGGGTTCATCGTGTTTACGACGTATGCGCTCGCGTTCTCGTCGCACTCGGCCGCGCCGTTCTTCACGCGCACGCGCAAGCCGTTCGGGCTTTTTTGCGGGCTGTTCTACTGCGTGCTCGCGGCGGGCTTCATCCGCTCGCTCGCGTAGCGCCAGCGAACATACGGCGCGGAGCGGCGCGTGAGGCGTCTTCAGAGCAGCGATCCGACGATCGCTTTTCAGCTATGGCGCGAACGCATGCGCCAGGATAACTGCCTGCATCTGGAGATCGCGCTCAATTACCTGAGCGACGCCGTGTTCGAAGCGCAGTTCGTCGCCGCGAACGGCTCGCTCGCGTGGCGCGCGACACCGGCCGATACCGGCGACGCGGATAACCCGCGCTCCGTCGTCGACACGGTGCATCAGGTTGCCGCGCGGCGCGCGTGCCGGCTGTTCGGCGCCGAGTATGCGAATGCGCTGCCGACGTCCGGCTCGCAGGCGGGCGCCGTGGTACAGCATGCGGCACTGCACTGCGGCGACGCGGTGCTCGACCTGTCGGCGTCGCTGGGGCGGCCGACGCTGCGGCTCTCCCGTGTGAACGCGCTCGGGCACCTCGATCCGGTGGCCGGCTGCTGGATCGGCGACAGACACGGACACGTCGATTGCGACGCACTCGCGTGGCACCTGCGAGGCGCCGCGCCGCAGTGTGTCCCGCAGATGGTTCGCGTTACCGTGACGGCCGACTGGGCGCCCGACGACTGGGCGCCGCTTGCCGTCGTCACGCATCGTGCGGGCGCGTATTTCGCGGCCGACCTCGCGCACTTCGCGGGGCCCATCGCGGCCGGGATCCTGCAGTCGCCGGTGCCGTACGCCGATTTCGTGTCGATGGCGACGAACGGGACGCTGCGCGGGCCGCGCGGCGGGCTCGTACTGGCCCGGGCGCGCTTCGATGCGCACGTCGAGCGCGCGCTCGTCGCCGGAAGCGGCGATCTCGTCGCGCTTGCGGCGAAAGCCGTTGCGCTGCACGAGGCATTCAACGAACCGTTTCGCAAGTATCAGCGGCAGATGCTCGACAACGTCGGCGCGATGTCGGCGGCGCTCGTCGAACGCGGCTTCACGACCGATTCCCGCGAGTCCGGGCAAATCGTCGTCGGCGACCTCGGCCCGCCGGGCAGCGCGGCCGCTGCGCTCGAGCGGCTCGCGGCCGCACACGTGCTCGCCGACCGTTATCGCCTCTATCGTCCCGACGAAGACCGGATCGTCGAAGCAGGCATCGGTGTCGGCGTCGCGGCGCTGACCGCGCGCGGGCTGACGACCGGCGACTCCGCTCACGTCGGGCATCTGATCGCGGACCTGCTGGACGCGCCGCAGCGCGGCGAGATCGTCGAGCGCGCTCGCGGCGAGGTGCGCGAGCTGTGCCGGCAGTTCCCGGTGGGGCAATGACAGCAGAGGTGCCGGGGCGCGCGTGTCGTCGCAGCGGCCGGCGTTCGATCGCGCTTCTTCCGGGCGGGGCGACGCCTCTCGCAGACCGCGCACGTATCTGGACGACCCGCGATCGTTCGCACGCTCGTGGCTAAGCGTCGAGCTTTCGCTCGTTGCGATCGACCGACGCGGTCGAGCGTGTTCGGCACGGCCGGCGCGAACGCACGCCGAATGCGAATAGCGGGCCGCGCAGGGATGGCCTGCGGCTCGCCGCAGCGCGATTTCACGCGGTTTTTGGTGAGTTCCAAGCCCGCTTGCAATGCGAATTGTCGACGGTGAACCGCGACCGATATGCTGAACAGGTCGGGCGGAACGGCATCGTGCATCCGCCGAATCATCGATGACGGAGAAGACGAAGATGACTCGCATCACAGAAACGATGAAGCTCAATCACCTCAGTTTCCCCTCGGCCGATACGCTTGCGACGGCCCGATTCTTCGAGCGGTATCTCGGCTTCACGATCGCTGGAAGCTGGGACAAATCCTGGATTCTCAAGCGTCCGGGCTTCGACGTCGTGATCGATCACGTCGGGGACAGCATTCCAGCATGGCCGACGAATTTCCACGTGGGCTTCGAACTGCCGAGTCTCGACGCCGTTCGCGCATTGTTCGAGCGCTTCAGCGCGGAGGGCGTCGCGATGGAGACGGAGATATTCAACAACGGAAGGGGTTCGCGCTTCTTTTGCCGCGCGCCGGGCGGCGTGATGTTCGAACTGAATACGCGTGCCGATGCAGCGCCCGAGTATCGCGGTACGTTCGACGACTGACGTACGTGTTTGGATGTCGGTTCATCCCGCGCCGACGGAGTGGAGGGGAGCGGGTGCACGCGGCTTGCGCGGCTGGCGCGCGCCTGTGCGAACCGGTGCTGCTTCCTCTGCCGCGCGCCGTCGCTTGACGCGCGCCGCGTGGCGTCTATTCTTGCAAATGGCTTTCCTCGTTGATGATCGAGCCGGTTCGGCACAGAGGAGGGCCGCACAACAAACCAACAAGGAGCGCGTCATGCGTCACATCAAGAGGGCAGTGCTGAGCAGCTTGGCGGTGGCTGTGCTGGCGGGGTTCGCGATGCCGGTGTCCGCCGAAGAATTCGAGTGCAATTCGGACCAGTGTATGACGATGGAGTGTTACGGCGGTGTTTGCTGGTGGGTTCCGCGCGGCGGTTGAACCGCGATTGAGTGTCACGCGCAGGCATGCGAACCCGGCTTCAGCCGGGTTCGTCGTGTTTGTGGCCAATGCTGACGATCCAGATTGGCGGCATTGTCCCTTTGTGACTATCGAGCGGAAATCCGATACATCAGTTGTCCGCGGTGGGCGGCGGCGGGGGCATATGGATGTCGCCCAAACCGAGCCCAAGAAGAAAGATGTATCCCAGGATGTGCTGAAAGCCGGCCTGTTCGAAGAAGTCCGTGATATTGCCGACAACCGTGCCGTCGAGCTTGTTTTGCACGGAGCCGTAGTTGCCCCATTGTCTGTAATTCAGCGGCGCCGAGGTAAGCATGATCGCGTCGATGAGCACCTTGATGGCGTCACTCGGCGGGGCAACCGAGCCATAGACGGTTTTCACGGCATCGATGGTATTCGTGTTCCATGCCATCGGCACGATGTCGCACGTATTCCACACGCGTACCGCATCGGTTTTCATTTGCGCGTCAAAGTAACCGGCAAAGAGATCGTTGCCAGCCGTCGGCGCCGCAAATGTCTCGCACGTGTATTTCAACGTCAGCGCCTGCAAGTGACGCTGATTCTTCAGATACAGGACCAGCGCGGATGCCAGGGCTCCGCCCAGGCTGTGCCCGACCACGCTGATCGTGCTCGACGCCGGCACCGTCTTGAGAAAATCGACGAGCGTCACGCCGTTTGAGTCGGTAGTCAGGATGACCGACGAGAGTCCGATATCCGTTCCGGCCGATATGCCCGCCGACGCATTACACGAGGGCACGTACTTCTGGAACGACACAAGCGTTTCGTACAGGTTGTCCTCGAGAAGGTCGGCGGGAGACTGGAAATCAGTGCCGCTGGTCACCACTGAGTACTGGCCCGTGACTGCCGATTTCAGTACGACGGTGATGTTGGCCGCGTAACCGTCGGGATCGGGGTCCCGAAGCACGGCCGGCCCCCAGACGATATTGAACTGCTTGTTCTGGGTCATCCTGGAGTAGCTCAGGCCATTCCTGATGTTCTGACTCACCTGCGCCGCAGTTGGATTGCGAATTTCCTTGCCCGACGAATAGTCGGTGGCCGAATAGTTGACAATGTAGGCTAGCGTGAGATTGGTCTGGGCTTGCTCGAGGCTGGCATTCGGCATGATTGGTCCTCTGTTGGTGAATTGAAACTTCCACTTCCCGTGCGGCAATTACGCCGGCGGCGCCGGCGGCATCCAATGGCTGATCGAAGGCTCCGGTCTCCCGTCCGCGGCGTGGATCAGCTCGTAGTTCAGCGCATACACGTTTCGGTCCAGACTCACCGCGAGCCTGCCCGATGCGACGCCTTGCGTCGACACCAGCAGATCTCCCTTCGGCGTGTAGATATCCATGTAGTAGTCGTCCGGCGAACTGCCGTCGCCGGTATAGGACAGCACGTAGACATAACCCTTGGCCTCGACGTCGAGATCGAGGTAGGTCGACTGGCCGCGACCTTGCACCGTGAGCGGCAATGTCGACGAGGTCTTGTCCTGGAAATACTTGACCGGGTTGCCGTGGATGTCGAACGCCTGCACGCGGGCGTTGACGGCCTCCAGCACCATTACGACGCCGTCCAGGCCGATCGCGATCGCGACCGGTCCCGACATCAGGCCCTCTCGTTCGCCCTTGCCGGAAAGCAGGCACGCATCGGGAGCCTCCGCGTCCGCGACGGCTTCGCTCGACAACTCGCATCGCAGCAGCTTGCTCCGTGCGGCGCTGATCGCGAACACATAGCCTTGCGGGTGCAGCACGAAATCGTCCAGCGGGATACCCGACGGGAACCGGCCATAGCTCTGCCCCGTCCCCGAGTGAATGGGCGCGCATTTCGCACCGTCGTCATAGCTCAACGTGACCTTGCGGAGATGAACGTACGACGGTGCGCCGGACTTGCTGCCGGCGGCAACCGGATAGCTGTCGAGGAAGAGGTTCCTCGCGAAGCCGTCCGCCTTGCTCAGCAGGTCGTAGCAGATGCCCGATTTCTCGTTGTAGCCGACGTCGAGCGGCTGATAGGCCTGCTCCGGCGGCGCGAGAAGCGACACGTTCTGCACTGTGTACATCGGGTCGATCGATTTGGCATTGGTCGACAGGTTCTCCGGAATGTTCAGGTTAGAGGCCTGCCATCCGTATCCGATCGATGCGGGCGCCTGCGCCAGCGTAATGCCTGTCAGGCTGACGAGATCGGAACCGGACGTGCGCAGCGTGGCGGTCGGAGGCGGCGCCCCCTTGTCCCACACATGTGCGCCCCCTTCGTAGGCGAGTTTCTCCACGTGCTCATACACCGAGCTCGTGGTGAGCGGCGGTGCGTTGTTCTTGATCTCGAGGCCCGGAATCACGAGCGTGCTGCCATTCGTGCCCAGCGCGGGCGTCCAGTCGGTGACACCCTTTCCCGCGACCCATCCGTTGTCGGCATAGAAAATCGCGGTCACCTTCAGCTTGCCGCCGCCCGGGATGCCCGTGAAGCGGACAGGGATGGGATCGTTGTTCGTCCCCTCCGACAGCGAAAACGTCTTCGCAGGAACCGTGACCTGACTGTCGTAGGCCACAGTGACCGCGTAGTGCGTCGCTTGCATCGGGAAGTAATGAAATTGCGAATCCGGGACGAGCGTGATGTCTAGATCGATCGTCCGGGTCACCGTCGACGTATAAACCGGCGCGGCCTCGAGCACCTCGATCACCGTCTGACCGACCTCGGCTGCGGTCACTACCGCGTTGGTCGCTTCCAGCGCGATGTCCACGAACGGGACCGCCTCCTCCAGCGCCCCTTGCGCGATAAACTCCAGCAACACCGTCTTCATGCCCGTCTTCCATAGCAAGGGGGTGATGATGTTGGCGAGCTTGAGGAGGACCTCCTTGACGCCGCCCGTCAACGCATAGTCGATGAGCGCGGCATCGATCGTCGCCAGGACGCCCAGGATGCCGACGTAGAGCTTGTTGTCCTCCAGGAGGCTGGTGACGAATTTGGTCTTCATGACGGCCGCGCCTGCGACGAGCGCGATCATGGGCACCGCCATCTCGAACGTCGCCGTCATGAAGATGCCGAGGAGGCAAATGTGCCGGTCAGTATGCCCGGGGCCGAACACGCCGAGCCCCGCGAGATGGACGTTCACCGCGCTAGCGGCATCCGGCACGGGGAACGTCAGCGTCATGTCCGTGACGTCGATGGGAATGCCGGCGATCTCGTCGATGGGCCCGACCCGATCGAGGTACTTCGTCGTGGCGGTTCCGCTGAAGAGACTCGGAACCCAGGACGCCGGCCATGAATCCGGCGGAGCGACCGGCGCACCGCCGGCATCCAGGAACTCGATGTAGGCGCCGAGGTGCCTGAGCCACTGGTTTTCCACCGTCACCGACATGTTGCCGCCGTCGTAGGTCACGCTGGCGGGATCGACCACGACACCGAGGCCAGGCGTGAGGTTCTTCAGTTGCCACTGCGAGTTCTGGTCGCGTTGCCGGGCGCGCCGCTGCACCGCGCTGGCGCCGGCCGTCCCCTGATATTCGCTCGACACGACGCCATCGAGCACCTTCCACAGCGCGCCGCGCAAATATTCGTCCTGTCTCGACAGCAGGATCGCCCGGGGCAGCGTGCCCGACACCGCCTCATTCACGCCCCTGTCTAGCTTGGCCGTGTAGAGCGGTTTGTTACCGTCGTACACCTGTTCGTTGTTCCAGTCGACGAGCGGAACCTTTTTTTGCCAGTCGTCGCCGGCGTCCAGGATTGCATCTGCCAGGGTACCGCCGTCGTGCCTGATCGCTGCTTTGATGCAGTTTTCCTTGATGTAAGCGGGGATGGCGCCGCCGTTGTCGCTGCTCAGATTCAAGAGGCTCGGATGGTGGAAAAGCACGGCGACCGCCGCCTCCAGCGCATCGCTGTAACTGTCCACGTGATCCGGAAAATCCCCGTCCAGGACCAAGGGCTTGAGATCGTCCGACGTGACGCCGTACCTCTCGAGCTTGTAGCAAGCCGCGGCGAGCACGTCCTTGCCGCGCCTCTTCATCTCGTCACGCGCGGCCGCCCGTCCGGCCTTGGGTATGTGCAGGTACATGGCGACAGTCTTGCGGGGTGCGCCGTCGCCGGCTCCCATGGACACCGTAACCAGTGCCGGGCGATTCGACGGAACGGGGAGATCGTCGATGTAATGCGTGACGTGTGCCTGCGGCAGCAGCTTCAGGAACGGCGTGCACTGAATGGCCCGGGCGAGGGTCTCCGCCGTGTGACGCCTGAGCGGATACTGTCGCAGGTTCGCATGAACGAGCACGTCGTCGGGGTTCCTGCAATGCCCGAGGTTGAAATGCAGCGTGCGCGTTTCAGTCGGTCCGGGGAGTTTTTCCGCATTCGGGTTGAATGACATGTCGTTGTCCTAATTAATCGTTCTTTTCCTGTGAACCGCGGTGCGCGACAAGCGCGTCAACATCGACACGGGACGCCCACGATCACGTGTTGTCGCCGTAGTGCCATTCGTTCATGGGTGCGCCGTTGGCGCTCCACATCGCGCCGGTGCAGGGTCCCGTCTGGCCGCTCGGGCACGTCGCCCCGGCGGTGTCGGTCGGCGTCAGCGTCGCCGAGTAATCGATCTGGTGGCCGTCCTCTCGACCGCCCTGGACAGTCAACGTACCATCACCCGTGCTCACGGCGGCTCCCGCAAAATTCACACCCTCCGACTTCGTGCTCGTGAAGTTCGCGCCCTGGAGGCAAGCCTTCGCGAACGAGTTCGCGCGTTGCTGATCCACCGTCGACAGATCGGTACCTGAGAAATTGGCGTTCACGAGGCAGGCGCCGTCGAAGGTGACGCCCGCCGCGTTCTTCCCGCGAAGTCCAGAGAAATCGGCTGCAACGAGATACGCACCGCTGAAGTCGGTCTGCATGATGGTTGCGTCGGCCAGCGTCACTTTGTTTCCGTACAAGTAGCAATACGGCATCAGTGCGTATGACAGATCCGCGCTGCCGAACGTGGCATTCATCAGGATCGCGCTGGTCAGGTTGCAGCGGCGCTTGCCGTCCGACGTCGAAAAGGTGGCGCTGTCGAACTTGGCGTCCTCCAGGTTCGCGTTCACTAGCGCGGCCCCGCCCAGTTGGGCGAAGGACAGGTCGGCGTAACGCATGCTCAACGGGTTCGCGACCGAGAACTGCACGCCGGTCAGAACGGCATACTGCGCGACGAGGCCATCGAGTTGCCCGTCCACGATTGCCTTGCCCGGGTTGTCGGCGTCGGGCGTCATGAACGCCGCGCCGTCCATCTGCGCGTAGCTCCAGTCGTAGATGTCGTCCTCTTCGCCGTTGAGTGCGTGCGTGAGGACCTTGTTCACGCGTGCGTTCGTCAAGACGGTGCGGTTTTGCGCAGATCGCGTGATGAGGACGGGCCGGGTTGGATCCGCGAGGGTCGCCAGGGAAAGGTCGGCGCCGGTCAGGTTGGCGCCTTCGAGATTGCAGTTGTCGAGCACGGCGCCCGCGAAGTCGCACCCTTTCAGGCTGGCTCCGCTCAAGTCGACGTTCTTCAGCGACGCGTTGCGAAAGCTCGCGGAATCGAGCATGCGGCCCGAGAAGTTGCTGCCGTCCAGTACGGCGCCCGAGAAGTCCGCGACGCCTGAGAACGTGACGTTGCTGAGGTCGCAGTTCGTCACCCGGGCCTCGGTGAAAACCGCGTTTTTCAGGAAGATATACCGGAAGTCGACTCGATCGTGCGAACCTTTATTGAGGTCCGACGCACCGGGAAGCACTTGATATGCGGTGATGGCGAGGGACGGGTTCGCCCCTAACGCGGCGAGCGTCGGGTCCTGCCAATTGACCACGTTTTGCACGCTGTTCATCGACAGCACGCCGCCCACCGCCCCGTTCTCGATGAATTCCATCCACAGCGCATTCGTTGCCGGCGGGATGCCGTACGGGCTGTTGCTCGCCAGACAAAGCGTCGGAGGCGTGTCTGGAGACGCGAGCACGGTATTGGCGGAGCCGTTGTGGGTGACATCCCATAAGGTGCCGTCACAGGCCAGCCACTTCCCGTCGACCATCGACTGAACCTGAAGCGCGGTATGCGTGTGGTTGTTGAAAGGAGGAGCGGGGGTGAACGTATCCCCCAGGTAGAAAGCGAAAACGGTCGCTTTCCTGATGCCATCCTGGTCGATTTGCTGGCACATCAGCGCATCATTCTGGCGGCATACGATCCAGTAGTAGGTGAACCCGAACAGATTGATGGTCTGATAGAGGCTGAAGCAGCCGATGTACGATTTGACGGAGTTCGGGTCGACCATTTCAGTTTCCTCGTCTGTTTTTACGAAATGGGGATGAATCTGGAGCCTCGATTTCCATCCCATCAACGAATGGTCGGTAGCCCGGCACTCAGGGGGCACTCCGTGCATCTGCTATTTTTATTCGTTTATAACAGTAGCCTACAGAGATTTAATCGTCACCTGTATTAACTGACAGGGAGGCAGGCCGTCACGAAAAAATTTCGAGAAGATTAATTCCGATAAAAGGGGCGAATGAAAGTCTCCGGTGCAATCGATGGAAATCGGGTATGAACATGTCATGTCGGAAGCCCGCCCGACATGCGTCGGTTGGTCGTTTCACTCCGGTGCGTGGAGCGGGGCACTTTTACCCATCTCAAATGAATGTTCACGGGACTGAAAAATATCGGGTCGGAAAATGTGAGGCGATATCGATCCGCTCGTTTCTCGCACGCACTGGTGCCACGAACAAGAAGCCGCTTGTCGATATTATCGAATTAATCGTTCAATAAAATGGAAGGCGCGACGAAAGCGAGTCCTTCGCACACGGAGCGCGGTCGTTTTTGGCTTGCCGCCAAAAGCGGCTGACTCGCGAGAGGCCGGATACATTTCCGCAAACTATCTCGCCGACGATCGCCGGCTTGCAAAGCTGTGGCGGACCTCGGCTTTACGAAGGGACAAGGTCTTGTCCGATTGATCCATTATTGGCGCAATCATTTCCATTTTGTCATCTTTATCCTGATGATGGTTTGCCGGATGATGGGCGCTTCCAACGATGCACATCACCCAGGAGCGCAACATGAGTCGGCTTTTCACGCCAGTTCGCATCGGCAACCTGCCTCTTTCGAACCGTATGGTCATGGCCCCGATGACCCGCTCGCGGGCCGACGACGCAGGCGTACCGGACGACATTGTCGCGACCTACTACGCGCAGCGCAGCAGCGCGGGCCTCATCATCACGGAAGGCGTATTCCCGTCGGCGGCCGGCAAAGGCTATGTGCGTACCCCGGGGATTCACAGCGATGCGCAAGTCGCAGCATGGAAGCGGGTCGCCGACGCGGTACATGCACGAGGAGGGCGCATCTACATGCAACTGATGCACAGTGGGCGGATCTCTCACCCGTCGCTGCAACCGGCTGGCGCGTTGCCTGTCGCACCGTCGGCCATCAAGCCGGCGGGGCAGACCTGGACCGGCAACGGCATGGAAGCGTTCGTGACGCCGCGAGCACTGCGCACTGATGAAATCGCCGGAGTCGTGGCCGATTACCGTTCGGCGACGCGTCGCGCGCTCGAAGCCGGCTTCGACGGCGTCGAACTGCATGCCGCCTCCGGCTATTTGCCTGAACAGTTCCTCTCGTCGGGAAGCAATCAGCGTGAAGATGAATACGGCGGATCAATCGCGAACCGTGCTCGCTTCACTCTCGAAGTTCTGGAAGCGATGGTGGCGGAAGCGGGCGGCGACCGCGTCGGGATCAAGATCTCGCCGGAGATGAACTTCAACGACGTCTCGGACGCCACGCCGCAGGAAACCTACGCATATCTCGTGGAACACCTGCGCGATTTCGATCTCGCGTATCTGCACGTCGCGCTGTTTGGCGCGAAGGCCGACTACCACGCGCTGCTACGACCGCGTTTCGATGGCGCTTATCTGGTTGGGGGCGGGCTTGATCAGGCCGCCGCTGAATCCCTGCTGGCCGAGGGGCGCGCGGACGCCGCAGTGTTCGGTAGCGCGTTTCTCGCTAACCCGGATCTGCCGGAGCGGTTTCGTCGAGGCGCACCGCTTAATGCACCGGACAAGAACACGTTCTACACGCCGGGAGCGCAGGGCTATATCGATTATCCGGCTCTGAGCACGGCTGCCGATATTTGAGGGTGACGCCATGTCGACCACCATTGTCCGCCGGAATCGCGCGGACCGGAGAAGTCACTTCCGTGCGTTACGTTTGCACGGTTCCGCTCCGGAGGAACTCTTTCCGTTCATGGGCTTGGCGCGAGTATGCACACGCTCGCAGCGACGGGCGGGTGGCGCAAAAGTGGCGGTGTTCACGGGCGAACAGTTCGGTCAGCCCGTGTATTCGAACGGCGCGATGGCATTTTCGAGCCAGGCGAGTTGAGTAGCGGCCGCCGCCGCTTATCAACGTGGCGATATGGGTCGACTGTAGGAGATCGTCACGTGCTTTGACGCATACACCCAGTCACCAAACAGGAGTTACGTCATGAAGGTTGAACGCTTCACACCCGAAAATAGTGCGTTGCTGTTGATTGATCATCAGGTCGGTACGATGCAACTGATCAAGAATATTGATCGCGAATTCGCCGCCAAGCAGTCAATCGCTCTGGCCAAGATGGCAAAGATACTGAATCTGCCGACTGTCATCACGTCAAGCCAGGAAGACCGCGCACAAGGTCCGATTCTTCCCGAGATCGCCGAGATCCTGCCCGATGCATACTCCGCGCGGATCAAGCGTCCGGGCGTGGTCAACGCGTGGGCCTATCCGGAATTCCGTAACGCAGTGCTTGCAACGGGGCGCAAGAACCTGATTATGGCCGGCGTAACCACCGACGTCTGCCTTATCTTCCCGGCAATTGACGCCGCGCTGGAAGGGTTTTCCGTCCAGGCCGTAATGGACGCCTCGGGATCGCCCAGCGATCTTTCCGAAGATCTTTCGCGTCAGCGGATGCACGATGCGGGAGTGGTGCTCACGGCGACCAACACGCTCATGGCGGAAATCGCGCAGGACTGGTCGACTCCGCATGGACAACAATTGATCACGTTGCTGTTTACTGATGTTTTCCCGGCGCTAGGCGCCGGCATCGCCTGAACGAAAACGGGTTCCTGTCTACTGAAGCGCTTGTCGCTTCGGTCGACGGTTCGTATTGCACCGCCTACAAGTCGTCGACACCAAAGCACGCGGGATTGATGACGCGAAAAGTTCGTCGTCCTGCGTCATGAATGAAAACTCACTGATGAATGAGGCCGCGAGGGAAGCGAGATCCAGGCGGTATGGCGACTGCCGGTGCGCGTTCGTCTGGACCCTCTGGCTAATGAAGCCTGTCAAGGGCGGTGGTGCGGACGCCGCGGCCGCACGTGCGAATTGAGCCAAGCCCGGCTTTATCGACCGATGGAATCGGGCGCCCCGGCGAGATGACTCGTAGCGAGCCTTGACCGGGCTTTGCTGCGGCAGCGGTGCTTATTGATTGGCCATCGTGCGCGCCGAGCGAGCGCGTAACGCCGCAGTTGGTCCGTCATGCCGTCGGCCGTGGTCGTCCCAGGTGCTCTCGCAGAAATTCGATGAACCGCTGGGTCTTTGCGGGCAACAAACGTGTCTCGGTGATCGCATAGACGGGAACGGAGGGAGCCTGCCACGCGGGCATCACCCGACGCAGGTTCCCGGCGGTAACGTCTTCGGCCGCGATTTCTTCCGGCAGCACCGCAATCCCGAGACCAAGCATCGCCAGTCGTCGGATCATGCCGACGCTGTTGAGCAGAAACCGGCCGCCCACCGGGATCTCGATCGTTTCTTCCTCCCGGTGGAGCGTCCAGCCATTGATTTCTGCCGGATCAAGCCGCACACACTCGTGTTGCTGGAGGTCAGCCGGTTCGCTCGGCTCCCCGAAGAGTTCGATGTAGCGTGGCGACGCATAGAGGTACCGCGGCAAACGGGCGAGCTGTCGTGCGATGAGATTCGATGACGGTGGTTCGCCCATCCGGATCGCCAGATCGACCGGCTCCGTGACGAGATCGACGCGGCGTGGTGTCAGGTCGAATTCGAAGCTAATGCCGGGATAGCGGCGTGCGAACTCCGGAAGCAGCGGCGCGAGGAAAATGTTGGCGAAATCGACCGGCAACGACGCATGTAACACCCCAACCGGCTGAGCCACCATTTCACCGAGCTGTTCGTGTACAAGCCGGGCTTCGTCGACGATACGTCTCGAGCGCTCGAAATAGAGCTGGCCCGCTTCTGTCAGTTCAATCTTGCGCGTTGTACGATGCAGCAGACGCAGTCCGATTGCTTTTTCCAGCGCTCCGATCCGGCGCGACAGCGTCGAATTCGGTACACCAATCGCTTCGGCTGCGCCGCGAAAGCTTTTTGCCTTGACGACTTCGACGAACAACGCCATGTCGTTCAGAAGCTCCATCGGACTGCTCCATAAACGGCCCAATAATTTCCATTTTGCCAGCTTTATCCTGAACATGGGTCGCCGGATGACGCACACATTTCGCGAGTGCTTCGCGAGCAACGAGGTGACGTCTAATGCGGGCATTGCTGTCGGCGCAGCAGTTCGCAGCGGGCAAAATGGATCAAAGCGGACGTTTCCATGTAGCCCAAAGCGGACATCTGAACTTGGGACCTACATCGTGATCGCCGATAATCTACCTTATGTCAAATTAATTCGAAATCCGAAATATATTGAGTTTGTAATTAAGGATGCCTTGGATGTCGCATGCCAACCTAGCGCATGGGAGATAGCGCGGATGGCGCAAATCAACTTTAGATCGTCCACGCCGAGTGACTGCGTACTCAGGCCAAGCCGACACCGGTAACGTGACACGATCTGATCACTCGTGGCTGATGCTCGACGGCCGAACCGTGCAACTCCTCGACGACATCTTCAAGCAGCCAGTCCCGCCGATGACGCCTTCGGGATCTCCGGATTGAACTGCGTCATGCAGTTCAGGTCGAGCGCGCGAATCTGCTCGGTCATGAAGTCGACGAAGATCCGGATGCGCGTCGGCAGGTGTTGGCGGCTCAGATAGCAGATGTAGTGGCCGCGATCCTCCGACACATGCTTCGCTAGCGCGACGACGAGCTCCTTCGACGCGAGATGGTCGCGAATCTGGTAGCCCGCCATCTGCGCGATGCCCGATCCGTTCAGCACCGCCTGCAAAACGAGGTCTGCGTCATTGAACGTGAGGCGTGAGGTCGGCAGGTACTTCTGTACTCGGCCATCGACGTTGAATTCCCATTCGAAGACGCGGCCGCTGGCAAAACGGAAGTTGATGCATTCATGCCGGTCGAGATCCTCGACGCTCTGCGGGAGCCCGTGCCTCGCCACGTACGATGGTGCTGCGCATAGCGCCATCTGCATCGGAATCAGTTGCCGGGCGATGATGCTCGAGTCCTCGATGCGACCGTTACGGAACGATACGTCTATCCGCTCGGACACCAGGTCGACTGGCCGGTCGTCCAGCAGCAGATCGATGACGATGTCCGGATAGGCGTGCGCGAACGTCTCCAGCAGCGGCGCCACAATCTTCCTGCCGAATCCCACTGCCGAACTGATGCGAATCAGGCCGCGCGGCGGCCCCTGCCGCAGTTCCAGCATGTCGTTCATCGCTTCGACGATCTGCGCGACGCCCTGGTGGCAGTTCTCGAAGAATCGCTGGCCTTCACACGTCAGTTCGGTCATGCGCGTGGTCCGCTGGAACAGCCGCGTACTTAACTGCGCCTCGAGCTTCTGGACGTTCCGGCTCACGGCAGGCCGGCCGACGCCGAGAAGCTCGGCGGCTTTAGTAAAACTCCCCTCGCTCGCCACCGCGACGAACGCAAGGATGCCCGCGTAGCTCGCACCGAAGCTCGCCGAGAGTGCATCGGCACGACCGGCCAGGTCGCGACGCGCGCCGTGTTCCGATGGTTCCGTTTGGCTCATTTCCGCTTCCTCAGACATGTCGCTCACTCCGGTTGCCCGTCACCGGCGTGCGCCGGCGAATCCCCACACGTGGGAACGTGAATCAGCTTCTTGCCAGCCACTGGTCGAGACCGATGCGGCCGAGCCGCGCGGCCCCGAGCGGCACCAGCGAGGTTTCCTCGACGCGGCCGCCGTAGTAGCGGCCGTCGCGATCGGTCACCACCGCGCGCGTGTCGCCGACCGACTTCAGGTAGCGCGCGACGATCTCCGCGAACGGCGCACGATCCGGGCCCGCGATCTCGATCGTGCCGTTCTGCGGCCCGGCGAGCGCGGCCTGCGCGACGAGCGCCGACACGTCTTCGGCGGCGATTGGCTGGAACAGTCCGTCGCCGATGCGCACGGTGCCGTCTTCGGTGCCGAAATCCGCGATGCCGCCGATGAATTCCATGAATTGCGTCGCGCGTACGATCGTGTACGGCACGCCCGCCGCCTCGATCGCCTGTTCCTGCGCGACCTTGGCCAAGAAATAGCCGTTCTCCGGCATCCGGTCGCAGCCGACGATCGACAGCGCGACGTGATGGCGCACCCCTGCAGCCACTTCGGCCTTGCCGAGATTACGCGCCGACGTGCGGAAGAAGTCCAGCACTGCCTGCGGTTCCCATGACGGCGCGTTCGCCACGTCCACGACGACGTCCGCGTCCGTCAATGCGTCGGTCAGGCCCTCGCCCGTGATGGTATTGACGCCGGTGCGCGGCGATGCGGCCAGCGCCTGGTGGCCGGCTTCGCCAAGCAGCGTGACGACACGTGAGCCGATCAGGCCCGAACCGCCGATGACAACGATCTTCATCGCAAAATCTCCTGACGAGTGGATTGCATTCGAATGTGACGGGGAGGTGACGGTTGCCGGATCGGGTGAATACGGTGATGACCGTCCATCGCGTGGCGCAATTGTGGAAGAATCATGTCCTATCCAGCAGTGCCAAGAATCGTCGATCGGACTGGTCCATGCTGTGTCTGTCCCCGTCATCCACGAGAGCGTCATGTCTGCGCAACCCTCCACGCTGACCATCGAAATCGACCGGCAGCATCAGTTGCCGATCTATCTGCAGATCTGCGAGCGGTTCAGAACCGCGATCGCCGCGGGCCACCTGCGTCCCGGCGATCGCGTGCCGGCGCTGCGCGGCCTCGCGACGCAACTGAACACGGCGCGCGGCACGGTCGAACAGGCCTACACGATCCTGGTCGACGAGGGATATCTGCAGATGCGCGGCGCGGCAGGCACGTTCGTCTCGCCGTCCCTGCCGAAATCGCTGCCGCGGGCAACGCCCGCGCGTGACGACGCATCGGGAGCGCCCGTCGACAACGCCGGCGTGCTTCAGGCGCCGGGCGTGTCGCGCGACAGCCCGCCGCCGCGGCGCGCGCAACCGATCGCCGTCGCGATGAGCGGCGAGCCGCGCCCGTTGCAGCCCGGGGTCCCTGCCCTCGACGCGTTTCCGCGCAAGGTCTGGCACCGCCTCGTGTCGCTGCGCGCGCGCAGCGGTGATCGCGCGCTGCTGGGCTACCCGAATCCGGCCGGTTATCGGCCGCTGCGCGAACACATCGCCACCTACCTGGGGCTGTCGCGCGGCGTCACCTGCGTGCCGGAACAGGTGTTCATCACCAGCGGCTACCGTGCCACGCTGGAACTCGTGCTGCGCAGCCTCGCACGCCCGAACGACCGCGTCTGGTTCGAAGACCCCGGCTATCTGCTCGCACGCAGTTTCCTGTCCGAGACGGGCGTGGAACTCGTCCCGGTGCCGGTGGATGCCGAGGGAATCGACGTCGAACGCGGCCTGCAACTGGACGCGCACGCGCGCTTCGCACTCGTGACGCCGTCGCATCAGAGCCCGCTCGGGCATACGCTGTCGCTGCCCCGCCGCATCGCGCTGCTGGACTGGGCCGAAAAGACGTCGGGGTGGATCGTCGAGGACGACTACGACAGCGAATTCCGCTATCTGGGCCGCCCGCTGCAGGCGCTGAAGAGTCTCGACCGGCGCGATCACGTGATCTATTGCAGTACCTTCAGCAAAGCGATGTATCCCGGCTTGCGGCTCGCGTACGCGGTCGTGCCGGAGCGTGCGGTGGAGCGCGTCGAACGCGTGGCCTGCAGCATGAACGCCGGCTCGCCTGCGCTCCTGCAGGCAGCCCTGGCCGATTTCATCGAACAGGGTCACTTCGCCCGGCACCTGAAGCGCATGCGCACGCTGTACGGCGAGCGCCGCACGCTGATCGTGCACGCATTACGGCAAGCATTCGGCGAGCAGCTGATCGTCGAGTTGCCGCCTGGCGGCATCCAGTTCACGGTGCGGTTCACGGCGGGGCCCGACGGGCCGGTCGACGACGTCGCCGTCGCCGCGCGTGCCCGCGAAGCCGGGCTCGCGGTCCTGCCGCTGTCGATCTGGTACACGAACAGCCACACGCAGCAAACGCCGCGCGGCCTCGTCATCGGGTTCGCGAACATCGGCGACGCCGACGAAGCACAACGTCACGCCAAAACGCTGCGCGCGTGCCTGGGCCGCTGACGCGCGGCGTGCACCAATGGCGTGCGGCCAGGCGTGCCGGCAACCGCTGCCGCCGGGCGCCTCGTTGAAATTCACGGCGCGGTCCGGATTGGTGTCCAACGGGAAACATACAATCGCCCGGAACGGCCGTACCGCCACCCGGTGCGCGCCTCTAGCATGGAAACGTCTTTCTCCCGTAGACGAACCGGGAATCGGGCTGCACCGGAAGATTGCCGCGTTCCTCAGACAATCAGCCGCGCCCGCCATTCCCTGAATACGCTACTTGCCCGGGCCGCCCAGCCCCTTCGCAAGACGTTTCGACGCCCGAATGACCGAGGGTCGGAGCATGTCGCCGAATTCGAGCACGCATCATGGATGACAACAAGCTGCAAGCCCCGCCGCTTTCCCTCCTCGACAGATATCGAGGTCGGGATTTTCAACCGCTTTACACCACGACCGTCACCGTGTCCGGCGGCGAGACGGGACATGGCCGCGCTTCCGGCGTGGTCCGCTCGGACGACGGAAATCTCGCCGTCGACCTGCGCCTGCCCACCGAGTTTGGCGGGCCCGGCAACGGAACCAATCCTGAGCAGTTGTTCGCGGCAGGCTTCGCCGCGTGCTTCCACGGCGCGCTCAATCTGCTCGAGAAACGCGCCGATATGGAAACCGCCGATACCGCCGTGGAGGTGCAAGTCTCGTTCGGCCGCGATCCCATGGATGGCGGCTATGCGTTGCTCGTCGACGTTCGGGTGCGGATGCCGGGCGTCGATCGAAGCATCGCGGAAGAATTGGTTCGAACCGCGGAACGCTTGTGCCCGTATGCGAAGATGGCCCGGCAAGGCACCGTCAATATCGTGACCGTCGTCGACTGACCTGGCGCTCGTCGTGCCGGGGCAGCGCGTCGTCCGTTGCCGCAACGGCGCGACGCCCCCGCGCACATCTCGCGATACGCGCGGGGGCAACCGGTCAATCGAACGATGCCTGCGGATTACCGGCCGCCAGCGCCTCGGCCCGAATCGGTGCCGGCGGATAGATCCATTGCGTGTTGATCACCTGCTTGCGCGCCTTTCCTTCGGCACGCGTCAGTTTGATTTGTCGATCCCAGCCTTCCGAGTACACGGCACCCCAGTCGCCCAGGTCGACGCATGTCGCATAGAACGGCTGCCGATATTCCAGCGTCGGCACGCCGATCAGATCCGCCGCGACGTTGTGCCCGCCGAATTGCCCCATCACGATCGCGTGCTGGCAAGACATCAGCGCATAGTGCCCGTCGTCGTCGCTGCGCGCGCGCGCCACGTCTCCCGCGACGAATACGTGCGGCGCTTCCGGCACGCGAAGATCCGGTGCGACTTCGACGCGCCCGAGCGGGTCTCGATGCGAGGAGACCTGCGACGTCAGCGGGCTCGCCTGCATTCCGCCAGCCCAGATCACGGTCATGGCTTCGATGTGCGTGCCCGACGCGGTACGAACGCCATCGGCCGCCACCGACACGACGCGCGATCCGAGCACGGCCTCGACGCCTAGCGACGCGAAGGCTTCGGCGACATACGGCCGAGGATTGGGACCGAGATCGGGACCGATGTCGTCCTGCGCGCCGATCACGACGACACGCCCCATCGTCTGCGGGCCGAACCACTCGCGCAAGCGCTTGGGCAACTCGGTGGCGACCTCGATACCCGTGAAGCCGCAGCCGACCACCACGACCGTATTGCGTGCCGGCGATTCCGGCAATTTTGCGAGCGCCGCGAAGTGGTCGTCGAGCGCGACGGCGTCCTCGATGCGATCAACTGAGAACGCGTGTTCCGCGAGCCCCGGCACCGGCGGTTTGCTCAACCTGCTGCCGCTCGTCAACAACAACCTGTCATACGCGAGCAGACGTCGCTCGCCGTTGGCGCACGCGACGCCGACCGTCTTCTCGCCGACGCAAATTTCCTCGACGCTGCCTTCGAGAAACTTCACGCCGACCGCATCGAGCAGCGGCAGCAACGGCGCGGCCATCCGCTGTGGTTCGCTTTCGTACAGACGCGGCCGAATCTGCAGTTCCGGTTTCGGCGAGATCAACGTGATCTCGACGTCGCCGCTCGTCATACCGGCACCATCCAGCACCCGCGCGGCACCCAGTGCACCCCACACGCCGGCAAAGCCGGCACCCACGATTAGGATCTTCTGCGACATGATCATTGCCCTCGGTTGATGTCGATGGCGGCAACTCGCCGCGCAAAATCATCGTAGGTCGACATGGCATTGCGCAGTAGATCCGCAGTCGTGCTCACGATGTTGCCGCTTCGGCACCAATCCGTCACACGCCGCATGGATCGATCGCAGGCATGATGTCGGCGAACGATCGCACGCGACTCGAACGCCGTCTTCGTCATCCACCTGAATCAACGATGAGGCAAATAAAATGCACATGGGGAAATCGTACAAACTGTCGGAGTTCCTGATCTGGACACGCTGGAAAATTTACGAGCTGCTCATTTTCGGTTCGGTTCCGGTTGTCCTGTACAAGTTCTTCTCCGTTACGTGGCTATCGATCCCTCTGACGATCGTGGTTCTGCTCGGAACCGCGACGTCGTTCATCGTCGGCTTCAAGAACGTTCAAACGTACAACCGCGCGATGGACGCGCTGGAAATCTGGACCGATATCCTGAGCAAGAGCCGTCGCTGGGGCCAACTCGCTCGCGATTTCGTCACCGATGACGAGATCGCCCGAAAACTCGTCGATCGCCACCTGGCATGGCTGACCGCGCTGCGCTATGACCTGCGCCGCCCGCGCATCTGGGAAAGCACGAACAAACGCTACAACGCCGAGTACCGCCGATTCTATCGCGTTCCCGAGTGGGAAAAGGACATCAGGGAATTGTTGCCGAAGTATCTCTCCTCGACCGAAACGGAACAGGCGCTCGCGTCGCCTTGCATCGCAACGTTCGTGCTGAGCCTGCAGGGCACTTCGCTCACGACGCTTCACATGGCCGGCCATCTGGATTCGAACTTCTTCATGGAGCTTCAGAAGACCGTCGGCGACTTCATCGACCTCCAGGCAAGATCGGAACGCTTCAAGAACTTTCCCTACCCGCGTCAGTATGCGACCGTCAGCTCCCTGTTCGTCCGGTTCTTCTGCCTCTCGCTTCCGTTCGGTTTGCTGAACGAATTCAACCGGTTGAACGACGGCGTGAGCGGTTTCATGCACGGCAACATGGTCTGGCTGGTCGTGCCGTGCAGCGTCGCCGTTTCCTGGATGTACACCTCGCTCGAGCAGGTTGGCGAAAGCACGGAGAACCCGTTCGAAGGCGGCGCCAACGACGTGCCCATTTCAACGCTGTGCAGCACGATCGAACGCGATCTGAAAGCGATGCTCGGAGAACACGCGCGCGCCCCGTCGAGCCGCACGATCATCGCGCTGTAACGCGTCAGGCGTCTCTCGTCGCGTCACCCTCCGTTCGTCGATTGTTGCCATCGCGACAACATGATGAGGTCCTTCCCGGCGCTACTGTCGCACGAGCACATCGCCTACGCTTGGCGCTGACGGTGGCCGTGCATGCATGTCCGCTCCCGTCCGGGAAACGGACACGACACCGCAAGAGCGACGTGCGACTCGCGCGGCCGTGTGCGCCGCGTTGCGTCGTCGCGCGTCATTGGCCGCGGCAGCCAGGGCTGTTGCCATGGCATCACCCGGCACCTCACCAACCGAGGAACGATCCGTGACAGAAGAAGATATCCGCAGCAACGCGTTCGCGATGCCCGTGCATAACCCGGCTTACCCGCGTCCGCCCTTCCGATTCGTCAATCGTGAGTATTTCATCATCTCGTACGAGACGGACATGGACGCCCTCCGGGCCGTCGTCCCGGAACCGCTGACGGTCGACCGGGCCGTCGTCCACTACGAGTTCATTCGGATGCCTGATTCGTCTGGATTCGGTGACTACACCGAAAGCGGCCAGGTGATCTCCGTTCTGGACGAGAACGGCACGCGCGCCAATTTCACGCATGCGATGTACCTCGACGACGAAGGCCCGATCGCCGCCGGACGGGAAATCTGGGGATTTCCGAAGAAACTGGCGTCGCCACGGCTCTGCGTCGACGGCAAGGACACGCTGCTCGGCACGCTCGACTACGGCACGCAGCGCATCGCCACCGGCACGATGGGTTACAAGTACCGCGCGCTCGACACGGAAACCGAACGCCGCAAGCTCGCCGACACGCCCAACTATCTGCTCAAGGTCATTCCGCACGTCGACGGATCCGCGCGCATCTGCGAGCTGGTGCGCTTCGTCCTGCGCGATGTCGACGTGATCGGCGCATGGGAGGGACCCGCCGCGCTCGAACTGCATCCGCACGCGCTCGCGTCGGTTGCCGATTTGCCGGTCCGCAAGGTGATCGGCGCGCGCCACGTCATCGCGCATCTCACGCTCGATATCGGCGAAGTGGCTCACGACTACCTCGCCCCCGCCGCGTCGCTGAAGCTCGCGGTCAACCAGTAAACCTCCGGAGGACGTATGGCACTGAATGACAAGGTCGCGCTCGTGACGGGCGCGGCAAACGGTATCGGCGATCTGTGCGCACGCAAGCTTGCGGCGGACGGCGCGACCGTCGTGATCGCCGATCTGAACCTCGCGGCCGCCCGCAAGGTTGCAGACGATATCGTCGCGGCCGGCGGCAAGGCATTGGCGATCGCGATGGACGTCACCAGCGAGGAAGCCGTCGAAGCCAGCATGGCCGAAACGGTGAACCGGCTGGGCAGCATCGACGTGCTCGTGTCGAACGCGGGCATCCAGATCGTCAACCGGATCGAGGACTACGCATTTTCCGACTGGAAGAAGATGCTGGCCGTTCACCTGGACGGGGCATTCCTGACGACGCGTGCCGCCATCAGGCACATGTACGCGTCGAACAAGGGTGGCACGGTGATCTACATGGGCTCGGTGCATTCGCACGAGGCCTCGCCGCTGAAGTCCGCCTACGTGACCGCGAAGCACGGGTTGCTCGGTCTCGCGCGCGTCGTCGCGAAGGAAGGCGGGCCGCGCGGCGTACGCGCCAATGTCGTGTGCCCGGGCTTCGTCAGGACGCCGCTGGTCGACAAGCAGATTCCCGAGCAGGCGAAGGCGCTGGGCATCTCGGAACAGCAGGTCGTTAAGGACGTGATGTTGAGGGAGACAGTCGACGGCGAATTCACGTCGGCGGCCGATGTCGCGCACACGGTTGCGTTCCTGGCCGGCTTCGAGTCGAACGCGCTCACCGGACAATCGATCGTCGTCAGCCACGGCTGGTTCATGCAGTAAGGAGGACATCATGTATTCGAGCCAGCGTAACAAGCTGAAGCAGGCCCATCGCATCAAGCTTCCCCCGTATGACGAAATCGGAGTCGTGCTGCAGGGTGGCGGCGCACTCGGCTCATATCAGGCCGGCGTGTATGAAGGCATGGCCGAAGTCGGCGTGGAGCCGACGCGAATCGCCGGCGTATCGATCGGCGCGCTGAATACGGCGATCATCGCCGGCAATGCGCCGGCGGACCGCACCGACGCGCTTCGCGGCTTCTGGAACACCATCAGCCAGCCGGGAGATCCGTTCGCTCACGTCGGCGCGTGCATGTCGGCGTGGCCCGGGCTTGCCGACGTGGGGCGCAGGTGGTCGAGCGCATGGGCCGCCGCGCGCACGCTGATGGAAGGCCAGGACGGATTCTTCTCGCCGCGCATGCACGTGCCCTTCGCCGGGTTCGGCGGAAAGCGTCCCGACCAGGTCAGCTATTACGACACGTCGGCGTTGCGTGAAACGCTCCTGCGGTACGCCAACTTCGACCGCATCAACGACGGGAACATTCGCGTATCCGTCGGAGCGGTCAACGTGCGAACGGGCAATCTCGTCTATTTCGACAATACGAAGATGCGCCTGGCGCCGGAGCATTTCATCGCCTCCGGCGCGCTGCCGCCGGGCTTTCCGGCCGTCGAGATCGATGGCGAGTTCTACTGGGACGGCGGTCTCGTTTCCAATACGCCGCTCACCGAGATCATCCGCGAAAGCCAGCACAGGGACACGCTCGTTTTCCAGCTCGATCTGTGGAGCGCGCGCGGCAAGTTGCCGGGCGACTTCCTCGATGTCAGCGAACGCACCAAGGACATTCAGTATTCGAGCCGCACGCGCGCGATCACCGCGTTCATGTCGCAGAACCAGAAGCATGCGCAGATGATCAAGGCACTGCTCGAACATATTCCCGAACACGTGCGGCTTGCCCACCCGCTGCTGCGGGAGGCGCAGAAGACGGCGGACGGCAGTGCCGTGAACGTGGTGCACCTGATCTACAAGAACAAGACGTTCGAGGGGCACTACAAGGACTATGAGTTCAGCAAGGACACGATGCGCGAGCATTGGGCGAGCGGTCTCGAGGATATTCGCCGTTCGTTCGGACACCCGGAGTGGTTCGAGATTCCGAGCCGGGAAATCGGCTTCGTCACGCGGGACGTGCACCGCTATCGGCACGACGTCGACGAAGCCGGCAACCTCGGCAGGCATGCCGCTCCCGCGGAACACCTTGCGCCGGAGAAGGAATCGTCCGTCGCCGGGTAACCCGTATCGACGCCAGCCGCGGGCGAGCCAGGCGGTCGGCCGCGGGCCGGCGACGCGTGACCGGCGGTCCGCCGGCGCCGTTCCCGACTCGCGGTACCGCGCCTGCAGGACCGCTTCAGGCGGCGCAACGACCGATCGTCGAGATCGCGCATGCGCCCGCCGCAAGGAGAGCACCATGATGTCGCATGAAATGATCGCGAGGTACGGCACGCTGGTCGTATTCCTGAACGTGCTCGGATCGTCGCTCGGCCTGCCGCTGCCTGCCATTCCGACCTTGGTCACAGTGGGCGCGGGCATCGCGCTCGTGACCCATGTCGCGTCGTCGGCGCTGCTGCATTTCTCGGCGCTACTGGCCGCCGCCGTGGTTGGCGGCCTGCTCGGCGACCTGGTCTGGTACCAGGGTGGGAAGCGCTACGGCAAGCGCACGCTTCACACCGTCTGCAAACTGACGCCGTCGCGCGACGCGTGCGTCCGGACGACCGAGCGCTTTTTCGGCCGCTGGGGCGTTCGCGTGCTCGTGGTCGCGCGGTTCGTACCCGGCCTGTCGCTCGTGGCCGTTCCGCTTTGCGGCGCGATGGCCGTCAGGTTGCGCGCCTTTGTCCTGCACGATTGCGTCGGCATCGCGCTGTGGGCGTCGATCGGGCTGGCAATCGGCACGCTGTTCGCGTCGCAGATCGACGCGGTCTTCGCCTTTGTCGCCCGTCTCGGCTGGCACGTGCTCATCGTGATCGCCATCGCACCGCCGCTGTATTTCGTGTACGGATATTGCCGCCGGCGAATGCTGGCAAGCGCGCTCGGGAAAGCGCGGATCAGCGCGGGCGAACTGCATGCGCTGCTCGCGAACAATCCGCGGCCGGCCGTGATCGATATCCGTTCCGCCGAGCGGAGAATGCTCGATCCGTTCGTCATTCCGGGCGCGGTGATCGGCGATGAACGCAAGCCCCGCCAGATCATGGAGCGCTATGGCACGAACCGGACGCTCGTCATCTATTGCGCGTGCCCGCACGAAACGTCTGCCGCGTCGGTGGCCAGGCAGTTGCGGCTGTCCGGCGTCAAGCTCGCCCTGCCGCTCACCGGCGGTATCGATGCGTGGCGCGTCGAGGGCTTCGACGTGGAACCGATGGTCGCGATGAACGACGCGGCAATCGGCCCGGAAAAGCAGAAAGCCTTCACGTATTGACTCCGTGGCCCCGTGGCGCGCCCAGGTTCCCGGGCAGCGTGGTATCGCACCGTTGGCGGCCTGCGGGCCGCCGATTCGGCTGGCGACCGACAACACCGCCATGACGCCTTCATCCGCTCGTGCAGCGCGCGCCGGACATTGGTATCGCAACCTTCCCTCCCCCAGCTTCACGCCTCTTCCCGGTCGCATCCTCGGCAGACCTGACACGGCTTTTTCGATCACAGTTGCGCCATGCGGCGACTGCACCGCTTGTCGCAAACCTGCTGGCAAGACGACCTGTCGTTCGGATTGCGGGTAACGCGCCCCTTCCGCCGCTGCACGCTTGGCGGGCATATTCCCCGACACAGGCAGTGAGATCGGCGTAACGGACAAGCGATGTCAGCACGCTCGAAACGCCATCCGGCGCGTTTCCGTGACGATGAAGGCACGCGCTGGCCTCGAACGGCTTGATCACAGTTGGACGAAGCGTTTGAAGCACGGGGTGGCGGCTCCCTGCAACGATCCGGCCAGTCGGCCAAATGCGACGGCATGGTGGCCATCATGTTGACGGACACCATGCCGGGATCGACGCTCGCTGGTTTGGCATATCCCCCAGCCGCGGAAGCCGGGCGATCGTCGCCGTGCGGTTCCAGCGGCCGCGTTCAGTGCCCGCCGGCCGCTATCCCGCCGCCGCTGCCCTTGACCGGCCGGGTGAGCCAGACCAGCGGAATGATACCGACGAAGATGATCGACGACACCCAGAAGATGTCGTTCAGCGCGAGCATCGCGGCCTGCGCGTTCAGCGAGCGTTCGAAGAAGGCCGTGGCCTGATCCACACCGACGCCGAGCATCGCCTGGAGCTGCGCGACGGCACTCGTGTAGGTCGGGTTGTTCACGCTCGTTTGCTCGGCGAGCCGCGCATGATGCAGGATCGTCCGGTCGTTCCATCCGGTCGCGATCAGCGACGTGCCGACGCCGCCCGCGAACACGCGCACGAAATTCGACAGCCCGGCGGCCGCCGGAATCCGGTCGGGCGTCAGGCCGGACAGGATGATCGCGGTCAGCGGCGTGAAGAAGAGCGCCATCGGAATGCCTTGCAGCAAGGTCGGCAGCACCAGCGTATACGGGTCGACGCCCGTCGTGTAATGCGAGCGCATGAAAAACACGCCCGCAAAGCCGACGAAGGCCAGCGTCGCGAGCACCCGCGCGTCCGACTTCGGCATGATCTTCGCCATCAACGGTGCCAGCAGCACGGCGAAGATCCCGAGCGGCGCCGTCACGAGCCCGGCGTCCACCGACCGATAGCCGAGATAGCCCTGAATCCATTGCGGCAGGATCACGAGGTTCGAGAAGAACACCGCGTATGCAACCGAGATCGCAATCGTGCCGCCGCGGAAATTGCGCACCGCGAACAGGCGAATGTCGACGATCGGGTTCCGCTCCGTGAGCTCCCAGATCAGGAAAAACACGAAGCTGACGGCGGCGATCACGGCAAGCGTGCAGATCACGGGCGAGCTGAACCAGTCGAGATCCTTGCCCTTGTCGAGCATGATCTGCAGCGTCGCGACCCATACGATCAGCGACATCAGGCCGACCTTGTCGATAGGAATCTTGCGCACCTGTGTCTCGCGGTCGCGATAGATCATCCACGTGATGCCCGCCGCGAACAGGCCGACCGGAATGTTGATGTAGAAGATCCACGACCAGCTGTAGCTGTCGGTGATCCAGCCGCCCAGCGCGGGACCGGCAATCGGGCCGACTGTCGCGGTCATCGACCAGAGCGCGAGCGCGGTCGAGCTTTTCTCCTTCGGATACGAACCCAGCAGGATCGCCTGCGAAAGCGGAATCAGCGGCCCCGCCACGGCGCCCTGCAGGACGCGCGCAGCGAGCAGCACGAGCAGGTTCGGCGCGACGCCGCACAGCCACGACGAGAACACGAACAGCACGATCGCGGCCACGAACAACCTGATCTGCCCGACGCGCTGCGTGAGCCAGCCCGTCAGCGGAATCGCGACGGCATTGGCCGCCGAGAACAGCGTGATCACCCACGTGCCTTCGTCGACGGATACGCCGAGGTTTCCCGAGATGGTCGGAATCGCCACGTTGGCAATGGACGAATCGAGCACGTTCATGAACGTCGCGAGTGCGACGGCGAGCGTCGCAAGGACGAGCTTGCCACCCGTCAGCGGCGGCGGTGCGGGTTGCGTTGAGGAATTCATCTCGCTTCCAGTCTGAAGTTGCGACTGTGCCGGCGTGTCGAGCCGGCCAGTCGGACGATTGAATCGACCGGGGCGCGACAGCGACGCGCACCGGGTCAACGATTCAGCTTGCGCGCTGCGCGGTGTCGCGCGCATCGCGCGCGACCCTTGCGTCGCGCTTGCCGGAAGCCGCCGGCGCGCCGGTTTGCGCCGCCGCATGCTCGCCGACGACGTTGCGCGCGATGATCTTCTCGATCTCGGCATCCGCCTGTGCGCCGTATTCGGCAAACACGTCTGTGCGATACGACGTGTTGATCGCCGCACCGAGCTGCGGGCCCGTGTCGTCGCGCGTATCCACGTCGACATCCATCGACAGTCCGATACGCAGCGGATGCGCGTCGAGTTCCTTCGGGTCGAGCTGGATGCGCGCGGGCAGGCGCTGAACGATCTTGATCCAGTTGCCCGTTGCGTTCTGCGCGGGCAGGCTCGCGAATGCGCTGCCCGTACCCGCGGAGAAGCCGACCACGCGGCCGTGATACTTGACCTTTCCGCCGTACACGTCGGCCGTCAGCGTGACGGGTTGACCGATGCGCATGTTGCGCAACTGGCTTTCCTTGTAGTTTGCGTCGACCCATACGCCGTCGAGCGGCACGATCGCCATCAACGGCGTGCCGGGCGACACGCGCTGGCCGACCTGAACCGAACGCTTCGCGACGTAGCCGGTGACGGGCGCGGGCAACACGTTGCGCGCGTAGGCCAGATACGCGTCGCGCACCTTCGACGCGGCCGCCTGCACGTTCGGGTGCTGATCGATCGTCGTGCGATCGGTCAATGCGCGGTTGGCCTCCGCCTGTCGACGCGCGGCGTCGAGCGCGGCCCGCGCGGCCGCCACGGTGTCGCGCGCGTGCGCGATGTCTTCCGCTGACACGGCCCCCGTATCGGCAACGGCCGCGCGACGACGCAGGTCGTCCTGGGCACGGACGAGATCGGACTGCTTCTGCGCGACGTTCGCCGCGTACAGATCGTCGTTCACGTAGAGACTGCTCACCTGGCGCACGGTCTGGCCCAGCGCCGCCTCGGCGTTGCCGAGCGCGACTTTTGCGTCGGCGGCGTCGAGCGTGACGACAGGATCGCCCGCCTTCACGATCTGTGTATCGTCGGCGTTCACCGCGACGACGGTACCCGCCACCTGCGGCGTCAGCTGCACGAGATTGCCGCTGACGTACGCGTCGTCGGTCGATTCGTGGTAACGCGCGAACGTCAGGTAGTACGCGGCGTACGCAATCGACGCCGCCACGACCGTCACGCCGAGCAGCGCCAGCAGCAGCCGGCGGCGGCGCGGCGCGTCTTCGCTTGCGACATCGTCGCCGCCCGACGGCGACGTATCACAATTCGCGCGGGGGGCGTCGGCCGGCTTGTGTACCGGCGGATCGATTTCGCTCATTTCAATTCTCCAGGCAGATTCGATGGATCGCCGCTCAGCGCGCGGCGGCGGCGGGCACGGCCGATACGCGCGCATCGGCATGTGCCGATGTGCCCGCGCCCGCGAATGACGTGTCGACGAAGCCGCCGCCCAAAGCGGACGCGAGCGCGATCTGACGGTCGCGGCGGTCCATGCGCAGATTCGCGACGCGCTGATCGGCGGAAAGTGCGTTGACGTCGGCGTTCAACACCGTCAGTTGATTCGTGAGACCGGCCTTGTACTGCGCGAGCGCCAACGCGGCCGCCTTCAGCGCGGCCTGCTGCGCCGTCTGCGCATCGACCAGCTCTGCGTCCGTTGAACGCACGTCGGCGACTTGCGTCGCGACCTCGCTCAGCGCGGTGACGAGCGCCTGGTTATAGGTCGCGACGGCAAGATCGAAGTCCGCGTAGCGCCCCTTCAGTTGCGCGCGTAGTGCACCGGCGTCGAAGATCGGCAGATGAATAGCCGGTCCGACCGACGCGGTGCGGCTCGCCGCCGTCAGGAAGCGGCCGAAGCCGAACGCATCGAGTCCGATCGCGGCGCTCAGGTTGATGTCCGGATAGAACTCGGCCTTCGCTTCCTTCACGCCGTGCGCGAGCGCATCGACACGCCACCGGGCAGCCACGATGTCGGGGCGCCGGCTCACGAGATCCGCGGGCAGATTGTCGGGCACGCGTACCTCGTTGCCGGTGCCGAGCGTCGGGCGCCCGATCCCCAGGCCGCGATCGGGACCGGCGCCGAGCAGCGCGGCAATCTGGTAGCGCGCCGCGAGGATCCGGCCGTCGAGCGATTTCAGCAACGCACGGCTCGTCGCGAGATTCGCGCGGGCGGTCTCCCGCTCGACCTGCGTATCGAGCCCGGTCGCGATTCGGTCCGCGGCGATGCGATCGATCTGCTCGCGTTGGGCGATCTCCCGTTGCGCGATGTCATGCAACAGGAACAGGCGTGCAAGTTCGTTATAGGTGCGTGCGATCGCCGTCGTAAGCGCCAGCCTGACCGCTTCCGCCTCGGCGCGGCTCGCCTGCAGGCCGGACACCGACGCGCGCAGCGCCTCGCGTTTCTTGCCCCAGAGGTCAAGCTCGTACGAAGCGCCCAGGATGCCGCGGTTCTCCGTCTGCCATGACCCGCCATACGGCGGCGGCACGAGCGCCGTACCGGAAAACTGCTGGCGGGTGAGGGCGTAGCTGGCATCGACGCGCGGCATCGTCCCCGCTCGCGCGGATTCGCTGTAGGCCTGCGCGGCCGCCACGCGTGCGCGCGCCTGATCGAGCGTCGGGCTGCGCTCGAGCGCCTCGTCGATCAAGGACTTCGACTGGCCGTCACCGAACTGATCGACCCAATCCGCAGTGGGCCAACGGCCTTGCTCGAACGGCAGGCTCCATTGCGTCGCGTAATGCTGCGGATCGGTCATCGCCGCATCGCCGTGAATGCCGGCGTAGTTCGCGCATGCCGACAACATGCCCGCGACGACCACCGGCACCCCGGTCTTGAGTGTGCGCGACGCATGCCGCCACGCGATCGAAAGCATGACCGTCGTGCGTCCCTTCGCGAGCGCGATCAAGGTTCGGATGCCGATCCATGGATTCAGCAAACCGCGGCGCACCTGCTCGCTGTGACCGACACCACACACGCACCAACTGCAGAAGTGCTCGCAGTTGTTCGTCAGAAGCCGATAGCGATCCTCGCCGACGCGCGACCAGGCGCGCTCGACGACAGCGATTCCTGTATAGATGGCATCCGGCTCCGCCTGAACTTGGATGGTGTTGCTCGCCGCGAAGCGACGCAATGAGATGCATTCCACCGGAGACCGCCTCGCGGAGCAATCAAAGCCGCCATAGTGAACAACCAGTCCATCTCCAACGTAGATGCCGTGATGCGCGTACCCGTCGCGCTCGCTGACGAGATGCGCGCCTATGTCGATGTCGGGTTCCGTACGAATCGGTTCGCGTGAAAGCGTCGGCCAACCGATATTCAAAGTGTCCATCGCAAGCCTCCGATTGCGTAGGTGTGCCGCATGTCGCGTCACCGAGGGGTTGCCTGCATGCGCAACCCGAAGATCGGCCCGCACTGCCGTGTCGTCATACTAGGATCCGCACGCATGTGCAGGTAGACCCGCATCGGAACACTTTCCCGTTCCTCATCGGCACCAATCGGCTGCACCCGCGGTCGTGCAACGTGCGACGCGAGCGACACCGGCCGTTCTCGCCGCATTGGTGCGTAGCGCGCAACACCATGCATCCCAGACCGATCTAGTCCGGCGCCCTGTCTTTGCCTAGCATGCAAGAGCGCTGGGGCCATCGTTCGGATGGCGGTCGTGGGGAACGGCCTGCAGGCAAGCGCTGCACCAATGCGCCGAGTCGCTTCGGGAAACGACGCGCCGCCCCGATACGCAGGGCTCGGAACACTCGCGTCGATCAATACAAGCAACCGGGAGGCATATGGAGAACGAGAGGTTGCAACCTCCGCCGTTGACACTGCTCGACAAATACCGCGGGCGAGAATTCGCCGCGCTCTACACGACCACGGTCACCGTCTCCGGTGGCCAGTCCGGTCATGGCCGCGCATCGGGCGTCGCACGATCCGATGACGGCTGTCTCGCCCTCGATCTGCGATTGCCGACCGAACTCGGCGGGCCGGGCGGCGGGACCAACCCCGAACAGCTTCTCGCCGCCGGCTACGCCGCCTGCTTTCACGGCGCGCTAAGCCTGATCGCGCAACGCGATCGGATCGACATCCGGGAAACGACAGTCGCCGTCGAAGTGGCGTTCGGTCGCGATCCGGTTGATGGCGGCTATGCGCTGACGGCCAACATCACCATCCGCATGCCGGGCGTGGACCGGCAGGTCGCGGAGCGTCTCGTTCGCGACACGGAGCGCCTGTGTCCCTATTCGAAGATGGCACGGCAGGGAATCTGCAGTGTCGTCGCCGTGTCGGCGTGATTGGTGCCGAAGCGGCAACATAGTGCGCACGTTCCCGGCCCTACCCGCCCGCGGGACCCGCGATTACGATGGTTGCCAGGCAGGTCGTGCGATGCATCGCCATGCTCACGACCACTCGTGCAGCTTCAACCAATCAGGACAACGGATCATGACGCAACGTATCAATTATTTTCAGCAATCGCCGGAACTGACCAGGAAACTCGTCGAACTCGACGGGCTGCTTCAGAAGACGGCGATCGAGGTTCCGGTCCGCGAGCTCGTCGAGATTCGCGCGTCGCAGCTCAACGGCTGCGCGTTCTGCGTCGACATGCACATCAAGATGGCGAAGATCCACGGCGAGCGCGAACTGCGCGTGCATCACGTTGCGATCTGGCGCGAGTCGCCGCTGTTTTCGCCGCGCGAGCGCGCCGCGCTCGAATGGACCGAGGCGCTGACGCATCTCTCGTCGCACGGCGTGCCGGACGATCTCTACGAGCGCGTGCGAGCCCATTATTCCGAGCAGGAACTGTCGGATCTCACCGTCCTCGTGGGTGCGATCAACTGCTGGAACCGGCTGAACGTCGCGTTCCGCATCGTGCCCGGCTCGTTCGACACGATGTTCGGGCTCGACAAGGCCAACCTGGAGTAACGACATGAAACGCATCGTGCTCGCACTTGCACCGCTTGCGTTGTCGCTGCTGATGCCCGTTCAGCTGGTCGTCGCCGCACCGCAAGCCAAGGTCACGCAACTGACGACGGAACCGTTGCCCGAGTATCCGGGCAAGGAAGTCGAGATGATCGTCGTGGATTATCCGCCCGGCAGCGTCGACCCCATCCATCGCCACGACGCACACGCATTCGTCTACGTGCTCGACGGCAGCATCGTGATGGGCCTAAACGGTGGAAAGACGGTCACGCTCCACGCCGGCGACACATTCCATGAAGGCCCGGAAGACGTGCACACGGTCGGACGGAACGCTAGCAGCACGAAGCCGGCAAGATTCGTCGTGTTCCTGATCAAGAACAAGGGGGCGCCGGTCCTCACTCCGGTGAAGTAGTGTAGCCACTTGCGCGGCCGGGCAACCCCGGGCCGCGTTGCCAGTTTCAAGCGAAGCGACGCATTGAATACCTGTCGCCGGGTATTAGGCCGAACTCGACCCACCGTTGATCCACGGATCAGCAACATACTGATTTAACATGATAAATATTTGGGGTCGCAGCCAGGAGTTTTGCCGCGCTTAAGATCACCTAACCGGAAAAGCGCACGGGAATCAAAGGCCCCCCGGGAGCCCGTGCTTCGCCACGTACGACGGCGACGCGCAAAGCGCCATCTGCATCGGAATCAGCTGCCGCGCAATGATGCTGGAGTCTTCGATGCGGCCATTGCGAAACGCCACGTCGATCCGTTCCGATACGAGGTCGATCGGCCGGTCGTCGAGCAGCAGATCGAAGACGATGTCGGGGTACGCCTGCGCAAACTTTTCCAGCAACGGCGCAACGATTTTCCGGCCAAACCCCACCGCTGAGCTGATACGGATCAGGCCGCGCGGCGGCCCCTGCCGCAGCTCCAGCATGTCGTTCATGGCCTCGACGATCTGCGCGACGCCCTGGTGGCAGTTCTCGAAGAACCGCTGACCTTCGCACGTGAGCTCGGTCATGCGGGTGGTCCGCTGGAACAGCCTCGTGCTCAGCTGCGCCTCGAGCTTCTGGACGTTCCGGCTCACGGCCGGCCGGCCGACGCCGAGCAGCTCGGCGGCTTTGGTAAAACTGCCCTCGCTCGCCACCGCGACGAATGCAAGGATGCCCGCGTAGCTGGCGCCGAAGCTCGCCGACAGTGCATCGGCACGACGGGCCAGCTCGCGCCGAACGCCGTGCTCCGCTGTATCCGATTGATTCATTTCCGCTTCCCCAGACATGCCGCTCACTCCGATTGCCCTTCGCCGGCATGCGCCGGCGAACAGCTTCACGTGCGAACGGAAATCAGCTTGCCGCGAGCCACCGGTCAAGACCGATGCGACCCAGCCGCGCCGGCCCGAGCGGCACCAGCGATTGCGCCTCAACGCGGCCGCCGTAGTAGCGGGCGTCGCGATCGGTCACCACCGTACGCGTATCGCCGACCGACTTCAGGTACCGTGCAACGATCTCCGCGAACGGTGCGCGATCCGGACCTGCGATCTCGACCGTGCCGTTCTGCGGCCCGGCGAGCGCAGCCTGAGCGACGAGTGCCGACACGTCTTCTGCAGCGATCGGTTGAAACAGGCCGTCGCCGATGCGGACCGTACCGTCTCGCGTGCTGAAATCAGCGATGCCGCCAATGAATTCCATGAACTGCGTGGCACGCACGATCGTGTACGGCACGCCCGCTGCGTCGATGGCCTGCTCTTGCGCGACCTTGGCCAGGAAATAACCGTTCTCCGGCATCCGGTCGCAGCCGACGATCGACAGTGCAACGTGATGGCGCACGCCTGCGGCAACCTCGGCCTTGCCGAGATTGCGTGCCGATGTACGGAAGAAGTTCCTGATCAAGAATAAGGGGGCGCCGGTGCTCACGCCGGTCAAGTAACACAATCGTTGTCGAGGCCCGGCAACGCCGGGCCGCGTCCGGGTATTGATCGAGCCAATGCGGCGCTAACGTGCGCTGCCTGTATGTGCGGAAAGCGCTCAACCGGTCACGCTGCGACTGGCTGTCAGACAGGAATGCATTGATTTAAAACGACACATGAAAGTGGCGCAAGACAACCCCTCGACAAGGCCGGGGGCCGCGTAACTGGAAATGCGCATCGGGATCAAAGGCGCCGCCGTTCGCGCTCATCTTCTCGACGCCCGCAGGATCCCGACGTTCGAGTCAACATTGCCACGTCGTCACGACGCGTATATATGCGTTTCGATCGCGCGTTGATGCTGCGGGGATCCACCTCGCTCATGCTGGTCAATCCACGCCGCCAAGGTCGAAATCGAAGCGGTCCCGTGCGAACGCGGCCAGTGATCGTCGCTCGCGGGATCCCACGCGTCACTGGTCAAATTACGAGTCGGTCAAGCGCGTGTGCTCCCTGAAGTGAATCGCATTGCCCGGCGAATATCCGCGTGTCGCCTGCTGCCGTCCGCGCGCCGCTTCGTGGTTCGCCAATTCGATCCTCGCCGCCTGCAAATTTTCGCCACACAGCCACTCGCCTTCACATTCGTGCGCCGATTCGGGAGCTGGCACGGCAAGTGCCACGCTCGCGGGACGCACCGGGCGCGCTACCGCACGTTTGCTCTCGCCGGGTGCCGCCTTCCGCTGATGCGCGCGCGGGCGCCGATCGTCCGGAAGCACAACAGACCGACCTGACTCCCGTTGCTCCCGGACACCAGCTTGACGCAACGGCTCCGACGCCAGCAACTTCCCCGTTCGAGTATGCTGCTCGTTCGAATCCGTGTGCGCGCCGGCGACAGCCACTTCGCCCGATGCGCGCAGTGCCAGGGTGTCTGCACGATCTCCGTGTACCACTCCAGCTCCCTGACCGCCCGGTAGCGCGCTCGAAAAAGCCGCCTTTTTCGACAGCGCCACGGCATCCGGCAGGCTCGTGCCAAACCATACGGCAATTGCCGCACCGAACAGCGCACTGCACACCGCAGTGAGTGCGATCCGGCCACCACCGTGTCGTGTGCGCGAGCGGCTCCATGCGAGATTGTCATGCCCGAAGTCCACTGCCCGCCACACGCGCCGTTTCATGCCGAACCGCTTACTGCTGGGCGTTGACACCCCCGTCGCCAAATGAATCTCGGCTTTGGCCGATCGCACGAATGCAAGGACGGCACCGCGCCGGCCTCCATACGGTGGAGGCAAATAGGAGGCTGGCCGCGGCGCAGGTGGGGTGAACCAATCCACAGTCGAGTGAATTCTCATTGCTTTCTCCGTTGCGCTTGTCTGCATCTGTCGTCGCGCTCGCGTGAGCGGCACACGCTAACCTTCCCGAAGCCACTGGACGAGCAAGCCTGCCGATGCATAGCCGCGCAGCGTAGCGACGTAGCCATCGAATCGATAGGCCACTTCGCTCACCCGATTGTTGTAGTAATCGCTCTCCGCAATCAGCACGTCGAGCAGCGTGCGCCGTCCAAGGTGATACCACTGATCGAAAAACGCCTTGCGCACCCGATCCGACTCCACCGACAGAGCACGGTACTGGTTCGCGCGTGCGCCAAACGACCGGGCGTCCTCGTCCGCAGTTCGCACTTGATACTCGAGATCGAGACGCGTTTGCTCGACCTGGCGCCACCCGGCCAGCGCCCTGAATGCCGCGGCGTCGGTCGCGGCAGTCGCAGCACCGCCCGTGAACGCGTTCCAGCTCAACGTCAGCATTGTTTGCCATGGCATCCTGCGCCCCTGCACGTCATGCCCCGTACTGGCGCTGACGACCCAGTTCAGTTGCGGTTTTCTTGACGCGCGCACCGCGTCGCGATTCATATCGGCAGCCGCAGCCTCCGCGCGCGCCTGCTGAAGTCGCGGATTGTTGTCGAGCGCTGCCATCAGGCGCTCGAGATTGGCCGGTTTGAGCGGCCAGGTCGACGTCGCGGGCGTCGGCACGGGCTGCTGTCCCACCAGCTTGCGCAAATTCAGCTCGGCGTCGCGGCATTTGGCAAGCGCGGCATCTCGACTCGCCTGCGCCTGTAGCAGGCGCGCCTCTGCCTGCGTCAGCTCGCTGGCACGGCCGCGATCGGTCGCAACGATAGCCGCGAGCATGCCGACCAGCTGAGTCATCCGATCGACGAACTGCTGACTGAGCGCTGCGATATTGCGTTGTTTCGCGAGTTCCGCGAGCGTGGTCGACACCTGATACGCGGAGTCCTCCATTTGCGCGATGTAGCGCTCCTGATTCGCATTCGCGAGCTCTCTGCGGCTCGCGATCTGCTTCGCGTTGCGCCCCCAGTCAAACAGCGTCGTCGTGAGGTCTGCACTGATCGAGTTGCCCGGATCATATCCATTGCCTGCATTCGAACCGAACTGCATCGAACGCGTCCGGCCGTTGAGTTGAAGTTGGGGCCAGCGGGCCGCCTTCGCCTGGCTGACGTCCGACTGAGCGGCCTGATACTCCGCATACAGCCCGCGCACCTGCGGACTGACGTCCATAGCCGCTTGGGCAGCGGCATAGAGCAACTGCCGTAAATGAGCCTCGGTAGCGAAGGATCGCGCTCCCGTGGCCGGGATCTGCGGGCCGGGAACGGCAGGCGCTTCTCTCTGACCGGCTTCCTCCGGCATATCGCGCGGCGGCGCGTGGGTTGTCGTTGGGCTCGCCGGCGTCAAGATGACCGGCGGCATGTCGGCTGCCCTGGCCGGTTGCCATGCGATCGCGGCGATCGGTATCGCGAGTGCGACTACAGCCGACACCGGCACGCGCCGGCGCGCAAACTCGACGCGGGCGCGTGCAAGATTTCGACGATCACTCATGTTCAACGCTCCCGGAACGCTTCGCGAACTTTGAATATCGGCTTCAACAAATAGTCGAGCACTGTCTTTTCGCCGGTACGGATATCGACCGTTGCCTGCATCCCGGGAAGTATCGGCAAGCGCTTGCCCGCGATGTGCAGCGCGTTCGTGTCGGTCTCGACCATCAGCCGGTAGTACGTCGCGTCCGGCCGCCCTGTGGCCGCGCGTTGTTCGTCTTTCACCGTGTCCGGCCCCACGCTGACGACGCGCCCATGAAGTCCACCGTAGATCGCGAAATCGTACGCACTGACTTTCACCAGCGCCGGCATTCCGGGACGCAGGAACGCGACATCGGAGGGCTTGATGCGCGTTTCGACCAGAAGCGTGTCGTCGACCGGCGCGATTTCCATAATGTGTTCGCCCGGTTGCACGATCGCGCCCGGCGTGTGGATCCGCAGGTTCTTCACGACACCGCGGCTTACTGCGACGATGTCGGTGCGCTCCAGGACGTCGGCGCGACCGACGAGCGATTCGCTCGTTTGCGCGAGTTCCGGCTCCAATCGCGTCAGCTCCGCGCCGGCATCTGCCCGATAGCGACTCCTGCGCTCGACGATTTGAGCGTCGATATCGGCCGCCTGTCGCCGCATGCGCAAGATTTCGACCTCCGAGATCAAGCCTTTCGCCGCGAGCGGCTCCGACATCGCAAGCTCGCGCGACACGAGCGTCCGGCTCTGCGTCAACGCAGCGACGCTTTCGTCGAGCGCCCGCCGACGAGCACGATAGGCCGCCGTCTCTTGCCGGACAAGATCCGGTTCCCGCGCAACTTCGTAGGGAAACGCGAGCGGAATGCCGTATGCCTCGGCGCGCAGCCGAGCGACAGTCGCCTTCAGGCCGACTGCCTTTGACCGCAATTCGCGATAACTCGATTGCGCGCGGGTCGGATCGATCTTGGCCAACAACTGCCCTTTCTCGACGAGATCGCCCTCGCGTACGGCGATTCGCTCGACGATCCCGCCTTCCAGGCTCTGTATGACCTGCTCCCGACTCTGAGACACCACGGTCGCGTCCCCGCGCGTAACTTCTTCGACACGCGCGAAGTGCGCCCATGCCAACCCGATACCGAGCACGGCGGCAACGACGTACAGCACGGACTGAGCACCGGCCGACGAACGCACCAAGAGCGCCTCACGAATGTCGTTCATGAAAGCCGCGTCCTGTACCAGCAATCGCGGCTCGGTCTTGCGCCGCCGCAACATCGCTCCAACTTTCATCGTCATGCCTCCGTGGCGTCCGTATCCGCGGTCGCGGATTCGCCCTCCGTGCCGGCGAGATGCCCGGCCCGCTCGGTAATTCGGGCAAAACGGCCGCGTGCAGGCTCCGGTTCATTTGGCGTGCGCCGTCGATCCGGCGCCGACTGCCCCGACAATTCGGCGAGCACGCGAGCCTTCGGCCCGTCCATGACGACTTTCCCGTGATCGACGATCACGATGCGATCGACGAGTGCGAGCATCGAGGTGCGGTGCGTTACGACCACAAGCGTCTGACCGACCGTCGCTTGCCGCAGGTGTTCGATGAAGAGCGTCTCCGTTTGCGTGTCCATCGCGCTCGTCGGCTCGTCCAGCAGCAACGCGCGCGGACGCGCGATCAGGCTGCGTGCGAGCGCAACAAGCTGCCGCTGGCCGCCCGACAGTTCGCTGCCGTTTTCTCCGACCGGCAAGTTGACGCCAAGCGGATGTCGCGCGACCAGCTCGCCCAGCCCCGTCAATTGCAACGCCCTGACCAGCTCGTCCGTGGTTGCGTCGGGCCGCCCGAGCGTCACGTTCTCGCGCAGCGAGCCGTAGAAAAGGCGGCTGTCCTGACTTACATAGCCGAACGTATTACGCCAGTCTGCGGGCGCGATTTGCTCGGCATCGAGGCCGTCGGCAAGCACCTTTCCATCAGTTGGCCGATACAGGCGAGCGATCAATCGCAGCAGCGTCGATTTCCCGCTGCCGACCCGGCCGAGTATCGCGACGCGTTCACCCGCGCCTATTTCGACCGACAGGCCCTGCAGTACCGACGGGTTCTGCGCGGCCGCCGACGGATAGGCAAACGACACGTTGTCGAGCTTCACGTGGCCGGTCAGCGGCGGCCGGGCAAGGTATTCGTGCGCGGCGTCGTGATCCAGCGGCATCGCCATCAGTTCGTTCAGCGATTGCAGCGCGGCTTTCGCCTGCTGAAAGCGCAATGCCAGCGCCATGATCTGCCCGAGGGGCGCGGTCGCTCGGCCGGCAAGCATCACCGCGCCGATCAGCGCGCCTTGCGTGAGCGTGCCCGCCCCGATCAGGTAGACGCCCGCGACTACGATTACGACGGTCTGCAGTTGCTGGAGACCCGTCACGATACTCGTCGAGAGGCTCGAAAGCTGACGCGACTTCATCGACGACGCCGCCGCCTTCGCGCTGAATGTGTCCCAGCGATGCCGCATCGCGCCCTCACCGCCGACCGCCTTCAGCGTTTCGAGCCCCTCGATCGATTCGATGAGTACGCCTTGCTTGAGCGACGCTTCCCGAAGGTTCTCGCGCATCGCACGCGCGAGCGGCCACTGCACGAGCAGGCCGATTCCGACGATGAGCGGGATCATCAGCAGCGGGATCCAGCCGAGCGGCCCGGCAACTGCGAAGATCACGCCGACGAACAGCAGCACGAACGGCAAGTCGGAGATCGCGGAAAGTGTCGCGGACGTCGCGAAGTCGCGCACCGATTCGAACTCGCGCAGGCGATGGGCGAACGAGCCGGCCGACGCCGGCCGGCGCTCCATCCGGATCGCGAGCGCCTGCCTGAACAGCAGGCTGCCGAGCACGAGATCGGCCTTCTTGCCAGCCGTGTCGAGCACGTGCGCGCGCACGTGACGCGAAACCGCCTCCATCAGCATCGCGAGCGCGACACCGATCGCGAGCGACCAGAGCGTCGCGTATGCCTGGTTCGGCACGACGCGGTCGTACACGTTCATCGTGAAGAACACGCTTGCGAGGCCGAGCACGTTGATGAGGAAAGCGCCCAGCGCGGCGCTCGCATAGTAGTTGCGGTAGTGCCAAAGCGTGCGGAGCAACCAGTGGCCTGCCGGTTCGCCGAGCGGTTCGCCGCCGCGGCTGTCGGGCTTCGCGAGCGGCTTGACGAGGATCGCGTAGCCGGAATAGGTGTCGCCGAGTTCATCTTCCCGACATTCGACCGGACCCGTGCCGAATTCAGGCGTCATCACCCGGTAGACGATGCGCGGGTCTTTCAGTCCGGACGGACCGGCGCTTCGACCGAGCAAAACGCACGCGTCGCTGTTTTTCCGCAGCAGAACGACGGGAAGAAGATGCTCGGGCAATTGCGACAATTTCCGCTCTACCAGCTTCGCACTCAATCCCGCTTGGGCGAGCAGCTCCAGTGCAAGCGATGGCGTCAATGATGCGGACATAGCCAGTCCTGCCGTCAACGCGTCGCGAGTACGGCCGTGTCCGTAGTAGTCGCAGATCCAGGAAACGGCATCCAGCAGGCTGTCGCGTCCGATCGTTTCGGACAGAGCTGCATTGCTGTCATGCGTGATATTGCTATCGAAGGTTTGGGTGCTCATAGCGTCGATCATCAAGCGAGTGCTCGACGATTCAAGTCGAATGCCGCCCGTGTTCGTACGGACGTGATGTTCTAAAAAAACGTTGAATTTGAGAGGGACGGCATATCGGGATTCATATGCGTCACATCGGAATCGGATTCGTATCGCGAACCGTTAGCCCCTCGGGCTCGCTTCGCCGCTATTTCGCGCGGTCTGAGCCGCGCCGTCGGTCATCGTTTCGGACGACGGACGGCGCGCTCGATGCGAAATCGAATCGAAACGGGAAACTACGACGCATCGCATGGCACATGTTTGCGCCATGCAATGCAATCGGCCAGGTTTAGACGAGTTGCGTTGTCACGGTGGATTGCACCAGCAGTTCGACGTTCAACGCAGTGTTTTCATAGACGACGTAGGCTGATCCGTTGACCGCCACCGTCCCCTCTTTCGTCCAGCCCCCCGCTTCCAGCCCGCTCATGTCGGACAAGTCGACGCGGTCGCCGGAATTTCCGTTCACCATTAGTTGCGTGTGGCCGTCGACAAGGAACAGATCCTTGTGACCCAATTCCAGCACGTCGCTCATCGACAGCTTCAGCGTGTTGTTGCCCGTACCGGTAATGTCGATGATCTCGATGGACGAAATCTTGTCGTGACCGTCGACATTAATCAGCTTCGACAGATCCAGCACTTGGCCCGCGCCCGTGAGCTTCAGTGTATCCGTGCCGGCGCCGCCGTGAATGCCGCTGTTCCCGCCAGAGAAGTAGGAAACGTGATCGACTTGAAATTCGCTGCCATCAGCGGCGCCGTAGTAAGCACCATCAGCGATGTCAGACACATGCTGCACGTCTGCGGGCGGCACGATTTCGGTGGTCGTTTCCCATTTCGATTTGGCGAAGCTTCCGCCGGAGAAACCGATATTGTCGATCCAGAATCCCGGCCCCTCGGCAGGCAGATATGGGCCTCCACCACTCATGCTGAATATAAATGACGAAAACTCGAGGTCATTGGGTAGCACAATATGGTACGAATTGATTTCGCCTGCGGCCACCTTGGAACCATCTTTGGTGAGGAAATGCCGATAAACCAGCGATCCTGATTCATCAAGAAAATCGATTGCATAATTCCAGTAGATCGAGGAGGTGATGCCTATGTCGATTTTCAAACCCTGGGCATGCGCCCCATCGTTAAGGAAAAATTTCGCCTTGTTAGCAGAGATCAACAACCCCGTTTCGCCGACTTCGGGCTTGATTTTTCCCGCAATGGGACTCCCACCGGCCTGCCGGATACCTTGGTCTTTGATGGTTGGATCGAGCGACAACGAAAAAGCACCGAAATTGATCGGTATTCCACTGGCGCCCAGGTCGCGCGGTTTCTCGCCGTTGAACGTCACATCAACATCAGGCGCGATTGTGCTGAAGCTTCCGCCGGAGAAACCGATATTGTCGATCCAGAACCCCGACCCCTCGGCAGGCACATATGGGCCTCCACCACTCACGCTCAATATAAACGACGAAAACTCGAGGTCATTGGGCATCACGATATGGTACGAATTGATTTCGCCCGCGGCCACCTTCGAACCATCTTTGGTGAGGAAATACCGATAAACCAGGGATCCTGTTTCATCGAGAAAATCGATTGCGTAATTCCAGTAGTTCGACGAGTTGATGCCTATGTCGATGGTCAATGCCTGGGCGTGCGCTCCGTCATTAAGGAAAAATTTCGCCTTGTTGGCAGCGATCAACAGTCCTGTTTCGCCCACTTCGGGCTTGATTTTCCCCGCGACGGGACTCCCACCGGCTTGCCGGATGCCTTGGTCTTTGATGGTTGGATCGAGCGACAACGAAAAAGTACCGAAATTGACCGGTATCCCACTGGCGCCCAGGTCGCGCGGCTTCTCGCTGTTGAAGTCGACAACCTTGAAATCAATGCCCGCGTGTGAACCCGCTCCCGCAGTGACCTCCACGTATCGCGTGACCAGGTAATCCGAAATATTCCCGCTGCCATCTACCAGCGCCACGCCGTAGCTAACGTGCTCGTCGATCGTCGCGGCAATGTTCGCGGGAATTGCTACCTTCACGCGTCCGGCAGCAATATCCGCTGCCGTGAGCGTGTAAGCGATCCGATGATCGCCGATCATCACGTTGACCATGTCGCCCGCCGACATCCCTTTGCCGGCCAGCGATACGTCTATCACGTTCCCCGAGCGTGTCGCCGATGCCGGCGCGCCGGGCGCAGTCGTATCCAGCTCCACGTCATACGCCTTGAGCGGTCCCGACATGCCATCTGCATTGACTACACGCGTCTGCACGGTCCACTTTCCGGCGTGCGCGTTCGGATCGATCGCCACCCAGGTACCGTCCGACTTCATCAGCGCGTCTTGCCACGTCTTGCCGCCGTCCGTCGAAACCTGGACTTTCTGCCCGGCGGGCAACGTCGCGGACAAGCGGCCGCTCAACAAACGTCCGGCCGTCCCGTCGTTAGTCACACGGTCGGCATTGGAACTGCCGCTATCTCGCCCGAGATTGTCCAGGATCGCCGTCGCGACCGGCGTCGGCGCCGGCGAGGTTACTGCCTCGACCGTCACCTCATATGCCGCCGATGCAATGCTCGTGTTTCCCGCTGGATCCATCGCCGTCACGGTCAGCACATGCTTGCCGCCGGACAGGCCGGACGGCAGCTGGAACGACCACGTCCCATCCTCGTTGGTCGTTACCGTACCCAATACCTTCGTGCCTTCGTAGACGGTCACCTTCGAATAGGCTTCCGAGCGTCCCGACACGACCGGCTGCTTCCCGTCCGTCGCCGTCTCGACCTTCGGTTGCGACGGCGGCGTGGTGTCCACCTGGATCCCATATGACGTCGACGGCACACTCAAACCCGCGTCGTTGCTCGCGCGTACGGTCAAGCGGTATTCCCCGTCCGCCAACGCCTTCGGCAACGTAAAGTTCCACGTACCGTTCGCTGCAACTACTACGGTGCCGACCTCCCGGCCGTCCACCAGGATGTGGATCGTCGAACCTGCATCGCCTCGCCCGCTCATCTTCGGACGCGAATCATTGGTCAGACCGCCCTTGGGCACGACGCCGGTGTACGGCGGAACACTGTCCGTTACGCTGTCGATCGTCGGACGCGACGGCCGCTTTACAGCCCTCGTCATTGCATTGGTAGAAATGCTCACTACTAATCCTTGTGCTGGATACTTCTATTTCGCGTGGAAACGGCGACGCAATCAATGCGGCCGTATGCGCTGTTGAAATTGAACGCACGTGCAATATGCAGGTGCGTGCGCGTTCAGTTCGGTCGTAGTCCGGCGTCGGCAAAAGCATTGGCCTTGCCGGAGCAACGCTGACGCTTGCCGGACTTACTCCGTCGCGAGTCGAATTTCGACTCGGCGGTTTTGTGCGCGTCCTTCTGCAGTGCTGTTGGTTGCAACCGGATCTGCGGCTCCTCTGCCTTCGGCAATGAACTGTTGGGCCTGCAAGCCGCCGATGCGCAGATAGCTGATTACCGAACGCGCGCGCGCTTCGGACAGGCGTTGGTTATGCGGGACGGAACCGGTCGAATCGGTGTAGCCGGTGACGGTCACCCGGCGAAACTCGACACCGCCATTCACGCCCAAAAACTGATCAAGCGCGCGACGGGCCGTTACGGTCAGTGCCGCGCTGTCGGTCGCAAAATGCGCATTACCTTGCAACAGCACCTGTGGCCGGGATGCGGGTTGCGGAGCCGGCTGAGGCGGCTGCGGCGGCGGCAGGTGAGCCGCCGGTTTCGGGCTTGGCTTTCCGCACATGAAGTCGATTTCACGCGGATCTTTCAACGCCACGCCGTCGCGAACGCGGTCGACCGAATGAAGTTGCGTCATGCCTTTGTCCGTGCAGAACTTTTGTGCCGCCGCGACACACGCATTGCTGCTTGACAGCATGCCTGCGCATGTCACCCGGTATATCGGCTCCTGTTGCTCAGGCGAACTCAGTGCGCGGATGCTGTATGTCGGCCCGGACTGGGTTGCACATGCGCCCAGCGCGGCAGCGATCGCACCGAGCATGCACGACCGAAGAACGAGAGATGAAAATTTCATGTTGTTTTGACCGTCAGGGTAATAGCTAAAGTGAACAATGAGAGAGAAAGCGAACCTGGGTCCGGGCAAGACCATGTCACTGCCCGGACCGGCGGTGGAGGCAGGCCTTTCGGCCCGCCTCGGCGCTTACCATTGATAGGAGGCACCTGCGCCGACGACGTTGCCGCCGCTACTGAGACTCACGCCGGCTTTCATTTTCAGGTTCTCGGTAATACGCGCTTCGCCACCCATCGCGACCGCCTGATAACCCTTGTATGAAGCTGCGCCGATACCGAACGAGAGATTCTTGCCCGGGTCCACGCCAGGAATCATCGTCAGTGCCGTTGCTGCCGCGACGCCGGAATAGGCGTTTCTCGCCATACCGTCGATCTGCCCCTGCATACCGCCCATTGCCCTGTCAAACTGCCCCTTGCTGACGGCGTCCGTAGCCTTGACGCCGTCTGCCACGTTGACCAGCCGGCGCGTACGGCCATCCGATCCGATGGACACCGTGTTCGCCTCATTCGCGACCGAGCCCTGACCGATTGCGACTGCATTGCTTGCTCCGGCGGAGACAGTCGCCCCCTGGCCGATTGCGGTGCCGCCGTTCGACTTGACGCTCGCGTGGGCTCCAACCGCCGTACCATCGTTGACGCCGTTCGCAACCTGCGAATTCGAGCCAGCGCTGACGTTGGCGTTACCCGTGCCAGGCTTCGGCGCGACGACATCACCGGCAGTGTCGCCCTTGCCGCCCGTTCCGTCGATGAGACCATTGCCTACGGCGGCACCGGACCCACCGGGCACTTCCGCAGCGATCACCCGGTCGTGGATCTCGTCCACTTGACCTTGCAGCGCCGACAGCTGGCCGTAGTTGACGGCGTCATACTGGCTCTTTCCGTCTGCGACATTGGTCAGCGTCACCGGTCCCGACACGACGCCGTTGCCAAGCGTGAGCGATCCGAAATTCGGTGTGCCATCCGGGTGCTTGTCGTACGCCACGACACCGGCGAGATTGACGCTTTCACCCAGATTGTTCTGAATATTCGTCACTCGATTGTCGATGTCGGTGAATGCGTCGCCTACGTTGTGATAGGTGTTGCCGCCCACTTCGTACGTCGGCGCGACGATTTCGCCCGTTTGCGGATCAAGCTTCGCCCCACCACCGAGCGCCGTCGTTACGCCGGTCAACTGACTCACGTTCACTGCGTCGGTCGAGGCCACACCGTTCGCTACGTTGTGCAGTGTGACCGGTGCGGTGGCGTCAGTGCCACCCAGCGTCACCGAGCTGTAGTTCGTTGTGCCATCGTCATGCTTGTCATAGGTGACCGCTGCCAGCAGCGTGCCGTCACCGCCGATCAAACCCGCGGACTTGAGCTGTCGTACGTTGACCGCATCGGTGTCGTCAGCGCCGTCAGCCACATTCTTCAGCGTCACCGGCGCCGCTGCGCCCTTGCCGCCGAACGTCACTTCCGCACGAGTCTCGTCGTCATATTGAACGGCATTTGCCAGGCTCCGTTGCAACGAGTCGATCTGGTTCGTGTTCTCCGATGTACGGCCGTCAAGATTCTCGAGCGCGTCGCCGACGTTGTGATAGGTCTCGGTTCCACCATTGGCACCGGCCAGCGTGTACGACGGCGCCGTTATTTTCCCGGTGGCGGTATCGAGCGCGGCACCTGCTCCGAAATGTTCCGAAACGCTCTTCGCTACGGCGTTCAGCTGTGCACCATTGACTGCGTCCGAGCTGTCCGCTGTGAGCGAGCCGTTAGCCACGTTGTTGATCAACGTGCCAGTTTTACCGGCCAGCGTTACCTTGTCTTTCGTCGCGCCGTCGTACACCACCGCGTTCTCGCTCGTGCCGCCACCGCTTGCCGCAGCAGCTTCCAGCGCATCGCCCACGTTTGCGTACTCCTTGCCGTCAACCGTGTACACCGGGGCCTTCACGCCGCCGTCGGTGCCAATTCCGGCTCCGCCGCCCAGCGCGTCCGTCACGCCCTTGAGCTGGCTCACGTTCACCGCGTCCGTCGATGCGACACCCTTGGCGACGTTGTGCAGCACAGTCGGTACCTTTGCGCCGGCTCCGCCAAGCGTCACCGATGCAAAGTTCGTGCTGCCGTCGTCCTTCTTGTCGTACACCACCGCCGACAACGACTTGCCGTCTTCGCCGATCAGGCCCGATGACTTCAGTTGCGACACGTTCACCGCGTCCATGTCCAGCGTGCCTGCCTTCACATTCGACAGTGTCGTGCCCGTCTTGCCGCCGGCCAGCGTCACCTTGTCTTTCGTCGTTCCGTCATACACGACCGCCAGCGACTCACCGGTCGTACCGTCGATTACACCGCCATCCTTCAGCGATTCTTCCAGCGCGCCCAGGCTCTCGTTCGTCGCGAACAGCTGCGCACCGTTCACCGCATCCTTGCTCGTCGACGACAGCGTCCCAGCCTTCACGTTCGTGATCGTCGTGCCCGTCGTGCCGCCGGCCAGTGTCACCTTGTCTTTCGTCGCGCCGTCGTACACCACCGCCGACAACGACTTGCCGTCTTCGCCGATCAGACCCGACGACTTCAGCTGCGACACGTTCACCGCGTCCATATCCAGCGTGCCTGCCTTCACGTTCGACAGTGTCGTGCCGGTCTTGCCGCCGGCCAGCGTGACCTTGTCTTTCGTCGTGCCGTCGTACACCACCGCCGACAACGACTTGCCGTCTTCGCCGATCAGGCCCGATGACTTCAGCTGCGACACGTTCACCGCGTCCATATCGAGCGTGCCTGCCTTCACATTCGACAGTGTCGTGCCGGTCTTGCCGCCGGACAGCGTCACCTTGTCCTTCGTCGCGCCGTCGTACACAACCGCCAGCGACTCACCGGTCGTACCGTCGATTACACCGCCATCCTTCAACGATTCCTCCAGCGCGCCCAGGCTCTCGTTCGTTGCAAACAGTTGCGCACCATTTACCGCGTCATTGCTCGTCGACGACAGCGCGCCCGCCTTCACGTTCGTGATGGTCGTGCCCGTCTTGCCACCGGCCAGAGTCACCTTGTCTTTCGTCGTGCCGTCGTACACAACCGCGTTCTCGCTCGTGCCGCCACCGCTCGCCGCAGCAGCTTCCAGCGCATCGCCCACGTTTGCGTACTCCTTGCCGTCAACCGTGTACACCGGGGCCTTCACGCTGCCGTCCGCGCCAATTCCGGCTCCGCCGCCCAGCGCGTCCGTCACGCCCTTGAGCTGGCTCACGTTCACCGCATCCGTCGTCGCAACACCCTTGGCGACGTTGTGCAGCACAGTCGGTACCTTTGCGCCGGCTCCGCCGAGCGTCACCGATGCAAAGTTCGTGCTGCCGTCGTCCTTCTTGTCGTACACCACGGCCGACAACGACTTGCCGTCTTCGCCGATCAGCCCGGACGATTTCAGTTGCGACACGTTCACCGCGTCCATATCCAGCGTGCCTGCCTTCACGTTCGACAGTGTCGTGCCGGTCTTGCCGCCGGCCAGCGTGACCTTGTCCTTCGTCGTGCCGTCATACACGACCGCCAGCGACTCACCGGTCGTACCGTCGATTACACCGCCATCCTTCAGCGATTCCTCCAGCGCGCCCAGGCTCTCGTTCGTCGCAAACAGCTGCGCACCGTTCACCGCATCCTTGCTCGTCGACGACAGCGTGCCTGCCTTCACGTTCGTGATCGTCGTGCCCGTCGTTCCGCCGGCCAGCGTGATCTTGTCTTTCGTCGTGCCGTCGTACACCACCGCCGACAACGACTTGCCGTCTTCGCCGATCAGGCCCGATGACTTCAGCTGCGACACGTTCACCGCGTCCATATCCAGCGTGCCTGCCTTCACGTTCGACAGTGTCGTGCCGGTCTTGCCGCCGGCCAGCGTCACCTTGTCCTTCGTCGTGCCGTCGTACACAACCGCCAGCGACTCACCGGTCGTACCGTCGATTACACCGCCATCCTTCAGCGATTCCTCCAGCGCGCCCAGGCTCTCGTTCGTTGCAAACAGTTGCGCACCATTTACCGCGTCATTGCTCGTCGACGACAGCGCGCCCGCCTTCACGTTTGTGATCGTCGTGCCCGTCTTGCCACCGGCCAGCGTCACCTTGTCTTTCGTCGTGCCGTCGTACACCACCGCATTCTCGCTCGTGCCGCCACCGCTTGCCGCAGCCGCTTCCAGCGCATCGCCCACGTTTGCGTACTCCTTGCCGTCGACCGTGTACACCGGCGCCTTCACGCTGCCGTCGGTGCCAATTGCTGCACCGCCGCCCAGCGCATCCGTCACGCCCTTGAGCTGGCTCACGTTCACCGCATCCGTCGTCGCAACACCCTTGGCGACGTTGTGCAGCACAGTCGGTACCTTTGCGCCGGCTCCGCCAAGCGTCACCGATGCAAAGTTCGTGCTGCCGTCGTCCTTCTTGTCGTACACCACCGCCGACAACGACTTGCCATCTTCACCAATCAGCCCTGAAGACTTCAGTTGCGACACGTTCACCGCGTCCATATCCAGCGTGCCCGCCTTCACGTTCGACAGTGTCGTGCCCGTCTTGCCGCCGGCCAGCGTCACCTTGTCCTTCGTCGTGCCGTCGTACACGACCGCCAGCGACTCACCGGTCGTACCGTCGATTACACCGCCATCCTTCAGCGATTCTTCCAGCGCGCCCAGGCTCTCGTTCGTCGCAAACAGCTGCGCACCGTTCACCGCATCCTTGCTCGTCGACGTCAGCGCGCCGGCCTTCACGTTCGTGATCGTCGTGCCCGTCGTGCCGCCGGCCAGCGTGACCTTGTCCTTCGTCGCGCCGTCGTACACCACCGCCGACAACGACTTGCCGTCTTCACCGATGAGGCCCGACGACTTCAGTTGCGACACGTTGACCGCATCCGTATCCAGCGTGCCTGCCTTCACGTTCGACAGCGTCGTGCCCGTCTTGCCCGCCAGCGTCACCTTGTCTTTCGTCGTGCCGTCGTACACAACCGCGTTCTCGCTCGTGCCGCCACCGCTTGCCGCAGCAGCTTCCAGCGCATCGCCCACATTTGCGTACTCCTTGCCGTCAACCGTGTACACCGGGGCCTTCACGCTGCCGTCGGTGCCAATTGCTGCACCGCCGCCCAGCGCGTCCGTCACGCCCTTGAGCTGGCTCACGTTCACCGCATCCGTCGTCGCAACACCCTTGGCGACGTTGTGCAGCGCAGTCGGTACCTTTGCGCCGGCTCCGCCAAGCGTCACCGATGCAAAGTTCGTGCTGCCGTCGTCCTTCTTGTCGTACACCACCGCCGACAACGACTTGCCGTCTTCACCGATCAGACCCGACGACTTCAGCTGCGACACGTTCACCGCGTCCATATCCAGCGTGCCTGCCTTCACGTTCGACAGTGTCGTGCCCGTCTTACCGCCGGCCAGCGTCACCTTGTCCTTCGTCGCGCCGTCATACACGACCGCCAGCGACTCACCGGTCGTACCGTCGATTACACCGCCATCCTTCAGCGATTCTTCCAGCGCGCCCAGGCTCTCGTTCGTCGCAAACAGCTGCGCACCGTTCACCGCATCCTTGCTCGTCGACGTCAGCGCGCCCGCCTTCACGTTCGTGATCGTCGTGCCCGTCGTGCCGCCAGCCAGTGTCACCTTGTCCTTCGTCGCGCCGTCGTACACCACCGCCGACAACGACTTGCCATCTTCACCGATGAGGCCCGACGACTTCAGTTGCGACACATTGACCGCGTCCGTATCCAGCGTGCCTGCCTTCACGTTCGACAACGTCGTGCCCGTCTTGCCACCGGCCAGCGTCACCTTGTCCTTCGTCGCGCCGTCGTACACCACCGCGTTCTCGCTCGTGCCGCCACCGCTCGCCGCAGCAGCTTCCAGCGCATCGCCCACGTTTGCGTACTCCTTGCCGTCGACCGTATACACCGGGGCCTTCACGCCGCCGTCCGCGCCAATTCCTGCACCGCCGCCCAGCGCGTCCGTCACGCCCTTGAGCTGGCTCACGTTCACCGCATCCGTCGTCGCAACACCCTTGGCGACGTTGTGCAGCACAGTCGGTACCTTTGCGCCGGCTCCGCCGAGCGTCACCGATGCAAAGTTCGTGCTGCCGTCGTCCTTCTTGTCGTACACCACCGCCGACAACGACTTGCCGTCTTCACCGATCAGACCAGACGACTTCAGTTGCGACACGTTCACCGCGTCCATGTCCAGCGTGCCCGCCTTCACGTTCGAGAGTGTCGTGCCCGTCTTGCCGCCGGCCAGCGTCACCTTGTCTTTCGTCGCGCCGTCGTACACCACGGCCGACAACGACTTGCCGTCTTCACCGATGAGGCCCGATGACTTCAGTTGCGACACGTTGACCGCATCCGTATCCAGCGTGCCTGCCTTCACGTTCGACAGCGTCGTGCCAGTCTTGCCCGCCAGCGTTACCTTGTCCTTCGTCGCGCCGTCATACACCACCGCGTTCTCGCTCGTGCCGCCACCGCTTGCCGCAGCAGCTTCCAGCGCATCGCCCACGTTTGCGTACTCCTTGCCGTCAACCGTGTACACCGGCGCCTTTACGCTGCCGTCCGTGCCAATTGCTGCACCACCGCCCAGCGCGTCCGTCACGCCCTTGAGCTGGCTCACGTTCACTGCGTCCGTCGACGCCGTACCCTTTGCCACGTTGATGATCTGACGCTGAACCGTACCCGAGCCCACAGACAACGCATTACCGCGGTTCGCGACAGCGCCCGAACCCAGGGCCACGCCACCCGCCGCCGTCGCACTCGCCCCAGCACCGAGCGCCATCGCATCCACGATGTTCACTGCAACCGACGCGCCCGTACCCACGGCGATACCGTTCACAGCCCCAGCCTGTGCCTTCGCCCCGTCGCCAATCGCAACCGAGCTTTGACCGAGCGCCCATACCCGATTGTTGCCGAGCGCCACGGCCCTATTCGCGTTTGCCTTCGCGTTCGAGCCGACCGCAACCGTCTCTGCTCCATTGGTCGTTACACCCGATCCGACTGCAACCGCATACGGTTGATCGGCTCCCGTCTGAGCACCGCTACCCAACGCGACGGAGTTATCGGATCCGGCGACCGCTTGCACACCCACTGCGAGCGCGTCTCTCCCAGCTGCCACCGACGAAACACCGGCTGCCATCGCAGTTCCGGAAGTGGCTCCATTGAGCGATGCAACGCTCGGATAATCGCCGTCCTTCCCAATGCCATCGACTGCAACGAAGCTGCCCGGCGTGGATTCCACGTTCCGCTGCATCATCCGCTTGCCGACCGAACGCTGCGTCTTGGTGTCGAGTGCGCCGATCGCATCGGCCAATTGCTTCATATTGACCGCGTCGTTCTCGTCGATCCCGTCGCTGACGTTGACGATTCGGCGCGTTATCGATCCGGTATCGCCGATCGAAACGGTGTTCTCCTGATCAGCCACGGAATTGATGCCCAGGGCGACAGAATTGAAAGCGCGTGCGCGCGCGCCCGACCCGATCGCCACCGCATTGTCGACCGTCGCGTTCGCATTCCCGCCAATCGCGACACTGTTCGCACCAAGCGCGTTCGCCTTCATGCCGGACGCCTTTACCTGGATGTACTTCATGGGCAACGTGCCGTCCGACAAGCCGCTTGAAATCTCGTCCTTGATGTCGTTCAGTCCCTTCGACAATTGCTGTACGTTCACCGCGTCCGTGTCGGCGACACCCTGCGCGAGGTTCTTCAGCAAGACAGGCGAGGTCGAGGCCGTTCCGCCCAGCGTGACCGTCTTTTTCGTGTCGGAGTCGTACTGGACGGCGTTGCCTGCATTGCCGCCCGCATTCGCCGCCTGGAGAGCCGCGCCGACGTCGTTATAGGTCTTGTCGCCGACCTTGTAGGACGGCTTCGTCACGCTCCCGTCTTCGCCGATTCCCGCACCGCCGCCCAGCGCGTCCGTCACGCCCTTGAGCTGGCTCACGTTCACCGCATCCGTCGTCGCAACACCCTTGGCGACGTTGTGCAGCGCAGTCGGTACCTTTGCGCCGACTCCACCAAGCGTCACCGATGCAAAGTTCGTGCTGCCGTCGTCCTTCTTGTCGTACGCCACGGCCGACAACGACTTGCCGTCTTCGCCAATCAGACCCGACGACTTCAGTTGAGACACGTTGACCGCGTCCATGTCCAGCGTGCCCGCCTTCACGTTCGACAGCGTCGTACCCGTCTTGCCACCGGCCAGCGTCACCTTCGCCTTCGTCGTGCCGTCGTACACCACCGCGAGCGACTCACCGGTCGTCCCGTCGATCGCGCCACCGCTCTTCAGCGATTCTTCCAGCGCGCCCAGGCTCTCGTTCGTTGCGAACAGCTGCGCACCGTTCACCGCATCCTTGCTCGTCGACGTCAGCGCACCCGCCTTCACGTTCGTGATCGTCGTGCCCGTCGTTCCGCCGGCCAGCGTGACCTTGTCTTTCGTCGCGCCGTCGTACACCACTACCGACAGCGACTTGCCGTCTTCGCCGATCAGCCCGGACGATTTCAGTTGAGACACGTTAACCGCGTCCATGTCCAGCGTGCCCGCCTTCACGTTCGACAGCGTCGTGCCCGTTTTGCCACCGGCCAGCGTCACCTTCGCCTTCGTCGTGCCGTCGTAGACCACCGCCAGCGACTCACCGGTCGTCTCGTCGATCGCGCCACCGCTCTTCAGCGATTCTTCCAGCGCACCCAGGCTCTCGTTCGTCGCGAACAGTTGCGCACCATTTACCGCGTCCTTGCTCGTCGACGTGAGCGTGCCTGCCTTCACATTCGTGATCGTCGTGCCAGTCTTGCCGCCAGCCAGCGTCACCTTCGCCTTCGTCGTGCCGTCGTACGCCACCGCCAGCGACTCACCGGTCGTCTCGTCGATCACGCCACCGCCCTTCAGCGATTCTTCCAGCGCGCCCAGGCTCGCGTTTGTCGCGAACAGCTGCGCACCGTTCACCGCGTCCTTGCTCGTCGACGTCAACGTTGCCGCCTTCACGTTCGTGATCGTCGTGCCCGTCGTGCCGCCGGCCAGCGTGACCTTGTCTTTCGTCGCGCCGTCGTACACCACGGCCGACAACGATTTGCCGTCTTCGCCGACCAGCCCCGACGACTTCAGTTGAGACACGTTCACCGCGTCCGTATCCAGCGTGCCGGCCTTCACGTTCGACAGCGTCGTGCCCGTCTTGCCGCCGGCCAGCGTCACTTTGTCCTTCGTCTCGCCGTCGTACACCACCGCGTTCCCGCCCGCGCCGCCACCGCTGGCCGCCGCGGCCGCCAGCGCGTCGCCCACGTTCGCGTATTGCTTGCCGTCAACCGTGTACACCGGCGCCTTGACGCTGCCGTCCGTGCCGATCCCGGCACCGCCGCCCAGCGCATCCGTCACGCCCTTGAGCTGGCTTATGTTCGCCGCATCAGTATCGAGGGTGCCCCGACCGACGTTGACGATTTGACGCTCGAAACCGACGGTACCCACCGACACCGTCTGATCGCGGTCGCTTTCCGAATACGAACCCAAGGCAACGCTGTCCGCGCCAAGCGCGCTCGCGCTCATGCCGAGTGCTACCGCGTTCTCTGCCGTTGCGCTCGCCTGCAAGCCATGCGCGATTGCGCCAACCGCCGAAGCGACGGTCGAATCCCCCAACGCAAGCGAGGATTCCGCGGTTGCCTGCGCCTTGCGGCCCATCGCGTATGCGCCCCAACCGGCCGCCTTCGCCTCATTGCCGACCGCGATCGACGACTTGCCGCTCGCGTTGGCAAGCGCGCCCACCGCGATCGCGCCTTGTTCGCCGTTGGCGGATGCGCTGGCACCGACGGCGACGTTGTTGGCCGTCGCGGCCGCGTTACCGCCTACCGCGACTGCACCGCCAAGCCCCGTCGACGAAGGGCGTGCGCTCGCATTACTGCCGATCGCGATCGATTTCTCGCCGAGCGCCGATGCGGCGTCCGTCCCGTCGCCAATTGCATCGATCTTGATATAGGCTTTATTGTCAGCCGCTACGCTGCGCGTACCGACGCCGGCAATCGGCGTCGACACCACGGATTTTTCCTCCTCTGCGGTTGCCGTCTCTTCCGTCGGGAACTGCAAGGATTCTTCGGAAGGCGTTGCAAATGCCTGGCCGGAAGACGCCGCGATCAACGCCAGCGCAACCTTCACTTGCACTTTCCCCGAGGACGATTTCGTGCGCCCATGTGCAATTTCCGATGCCGCACACCAGGTATTGGTGGATGCGTTCCATACGACTCGATACGTCTTGTTCACGTAAGCGGTTCCTATTGAGAAGATGACTGGCAAATCGATTGCCGGGATAGCTCGATGCAGCGGCAAAGAGGAGGCGACGCATCGTCGGATGCGCGAATTCGCGCAGGCGACAGGCATGCGAGTCACAACGTCTTATTCACGCACACGAAATCTATTTAAATCCGCACGGTATCGTGCTGAAAAAATAATTTAGAATTATATGAGTGCGAAATCGGGTGATGAAATAGGACGATTACCATTTGCATTATTTAGGCGGCTAGTACTCGTCTTATTTATTTTGGAGATAATTTAACTCAATAAAGCGATTTTCTCGAGTGGGGTAGCATTGAAAAGTTAAATCTCTTTAAACATTTTCCACCCAGATCACTCATGGAAGATCCTTTTATTTAAAGTCTCTTCAACCAACGAGGGAGCACCCAGACAACTTGGCTGTCGAGCGCATCGAGCCGTAAACAGGAGCAGGAAGCTTGGGAAATGTTGGCGGAAGGTCCGAGTGGGCGCAGCTCGGCAGCTGCGCGACGCGTAGTGCCGCCCCGTTGATACGAGCGCCAATGATCGGAGTTGCGGTGCGCGTCACGATGTATCGCGCACGCCGTACGTCGAAGCGTCCGCTGACTATGCGTCTGTGCCCCCCCGCGAAACCGGAATCCTCGGCATGGGGCGCCCCGCCGACCAATCCACATGTCCCGCGCGTCGATCGACAAGTCGAATGCAGCCAAATCCGCAACCGGGGTCGCCGCAGAGGCAAGGCCGACGCTCGCCACGTCCCGCAACAGCGCGGGCATGCCGGCGCGCTGCAGCTCGATGTGACTGTGCAGGGGGCAGACCGCGTCGATTGGTCCGGCCGCATCAGCGACTTCATCGCACTGTGGCGATTCTGTGGGGCCGCGCGACCCGACCGGGTGTGTCCGACCGCCGATCGGTCCGGGAAGTTGCCGCGCATGTCTCTCGTCCACGGTTACTCGACCAACGTGACGCTCCGCCGCGAATCGCGTGCACGATCGCATCCCGCCGAGACGGTTGACCCGCTTCGGGCGCGCTCCATACCGGCGGATTGGCTCTGGCAACGACGCACGCGTTCATGACATGGGCTGAATGAAATGAGCAGCGTATCGCTCTCGTCGTCGACGGACGTTCGTCGGCGAAGCAGAAGAGCGCAATCGGCTCCAATACCGGTCTGGGCCAGGATGTGGCGCACCGGCTCTTCGAACAGGGACGCATCGTCGCGGGAAAATGTCTTCTGCAACCAGCGCCTCCATCACCGCTTCCCGTCCGGCATATCGCAGCGCAGCGGGCTGAACGGCCAGATGTTGCATCTCGAAGGCGCGCGCAGTTTCCCGAGATCGCAGCCAACCGAATCCATGATTTTTCGCGAAATTTCAAGCGGCACGCAAAATCCCGTACGTAAACGACGATTACCCTCAAGAGCAAGCGGCCGGTACGCTGCCCGCAATCCGGTCATGCCGGTCCGCGTTCAAGTGAAAACGTGTCATCGTGCCTTCCGCCGCCCGGGGTCATCCGAAGTATGTGCAACCTTAATTGGTCGAACTTGATCAAGTGTTTCAAATACATGCAGTTAGAGCCTCATTGTTTTAATTTTGAATGGATTTCCATTTTTCGCACGCCTTGTCATCCGTCATTTCATTTCCTATAAATCACTGGTACCAAATCGATCGAGAAGAAAACGGCGACACCCGAGACCATTGCGCCAATAGAAGGAATCGAATATTCGGCATTCGTTGATCCCATGCATGCACCGTGGCTTGCCTTCGTGGGCGTGCCCCTTGGCGTCGCCCCGCGCCGTCATGGTTGATCTGCGATCGCCCACCGGATCCGAACACCATGCAATTCATCGGCATCGCAGCCTTTGACGATGCCGGCGCGCCATGCGTCCGAAAACGCATGAGGCTGTTCTCGAAGGCACGGGGAAGCATCCAATCTCTTCAAGGTGAGAAAAATGAATCTCAATCCGATCGAAAATAAGCCGCACGGGACCTTTGCCGAATTCGCCAATACTGTCCCTGTTTCTGCCAATGTGGTCGATACGTTCAAAATGGCGCTCTATCACGACGGCGTGCAATTGGGCTGGCTCGGCCAAAACAGCGGCGAATGGGCCGTTCTCGTCGATTCCGCCGCGAAAGCGTTGATGCTCGAACAATACCCCTATAACGGCGTGACGTATTACCGGATCCGCGGCACCAGTCGATATATGTCCGTCAGCAACAATGCCTATGTCGGTTTCTATAACTGGATCGGCGCGCGCGGATGGACGCGCCAGGGCTCGATTCTGGTTTCCGATTTCAATCACCAGAAGCTGTCGCTCTATTCCAAGGACAACGCGTATCTATATGCGTGGGACGCGTACACCGTGCTCGACGTGAAGTTCGACGAGCAATAACAACCGGGGCGTCGCCCATTGGCTTCAATTTGTGGCGCCGACGCAGTGCAACAAGCGGGTGCCCCATCGGTGATGCGGGTGGGCTGCCCGCCGCGTTGCGCCACTCATGTTCATTTCACAATCGAAACGGGGAAACACGATGGCCTTCAAGATTCTCAGTTGCGACGGCGGCGGTATCCGGGGATTGATCACCGCCCTGCTCATCCAGGATCTCGACCGGCGCAGCCGGATCATTGCGAGCGCTGACGGCTTCGCGGGCACGTCGACGGGCGGCTTGATCGCCCTGGGGCTGGCGCGCGGCGTATCGATTTCAGAGATCGTCGATATCTACAGGACGAAGGGTTCGGTCATCTTCCGGGAAAACGGCGCATGGCTCGCGCAGCAGCAAGCACTCGAACAGGACGCGGTGCTCGCTGGGCCGGGCGTGTTCCAGTGCCAGTATGTCAACACCGGGCTGCAGGAGATTGCCAAGTCGCTGGTCGGCAACGGGAAGCTGGCCGATCTGCCGCGCTTCGTCGCGATCAATTCTGCGCGCCTGTGGGATCCGCCAACCAAGAGCTGGGCTCCGTGCACCTTCTCGAACGGAAACGGCAACGCCTATCGCAATGTGAGCCTGTTCGATGCTGCACTCGCCACGTCGGCTGCACCGACTTATTTTCCGCCGTACGAAATCGCCGGGCTCGGCTATTTCGCCGATGGCGGCGTGTTCGCGAACAATCCGTCCGTGTCCGCCATTGCCGAGGCGCTGGGCACCGGTCGCGCAGGCACGCTGGATGATGTGCGCCTGCTGTCGCTCGGCACCGGAACCAGCCCCGCAGGCATTCCTCCGAACGCGATCGGCAACCCGTTGACCTGGGGCGTCTCGAAATGGCTGTTGCCGTTCGAAAGCGGAAGCGTACCGGCAGCGGCCCTGCTCGGGCTAACGATGGATACGACGGCGACGATCGCCGCACAACAAGTCGGGCAGATACTGAACAAGAACTACCAGCGCGGGAATTTCGTCCTCGGTCAACCCGTCGGCCTCGACGACTGGGAAAAAACTCCGATACTGGAGAAGGAAACCCAGGCGTATATGAGAACTGCCGAGTGGGAACGTGTTTGCCAGTGGGTCGCGCAATTCTGGCGCTGATTGCGCACCGATTGCACGGGTTCATCGCGATGCTTCCGCTCGCTTGCAGACAGGCGGGCGGACACTACGCGATCGTCGGCATGCCGCGCTGGGACAGAAGGAAATCATTGCACGGCAGCGTCCTTCGATGACCGATGCATGTGCGTGACTCGTTTCATCCTCGCGCGCACGCGCTCCCCGCGCCCGTATTCGGGCGCACGGCGCGCGTGTTCGATGCCGGTGTCGCCATCCCGATTGTGGAACCGACGGAAGCGCTTCCCTCCACTGCGCGGCACGTGCCGCCAGCCCGCGACCTGCTTGTGCCGGCATCGCCCATGATCCCGCCGCCGCGGATGGCGGGCCTGTTCCGGTCGATTCAGCCGACGACTGGAGCGCATCGACGCCGGCGCGCAAGCCCGACCGGGCGCGCCCCTCGGCGACGCACTCAGGTGCAGGCGACGCCGGACGTTCGATCACGGTCCGCCCGTCTTGGAGTCGGTGCAAGCCCGGGCCGCCGATGTGACCCGCATGTCGATCAACGTGCGGGACGCGGCCGACAGGCGGCGATGCGGCGCATACACGACGGAAAACGGACGTGTGCGGCCCACGGAGGGGCGGCACTTTGACGAGATGTCCGGCGCTGAGCCGCCCCTGAACGATGAAGTCATAGGTCTGGCAGATACCGGCGCGCAGCCGGGCACTGTCGCGCGCACGCCGGGAATGCGCGTGCGTGCCAACCCGCATCGATGCATGTCAGTGCTGGATTCCCCAGCGGCGCACCGTCACGCGCTCGAGCGTATCGAACACGACGTGCTCGACCAGCAGTCCGATCACGATGACCGCCGCGAGACCTGCAAACACGCGATCGGTATACAACTCGTTGCGGTTCTGGAAGATGTACCAGCCGAGCCCGCCCTGCCCCGCGCTCGCGCCGAACACGAGTTCCGCCGCGATCAGCGTGCGCCATGCGAACGCCCAGCCGACGCGCAGCCCGGACAGGATCGACGGCAGCGCGGCCGGCACGAGAATCAGCGCGATTTGCCGCAGCCCGGTGAGGCCATAGTTCCGCCCGGCCATCTGCAGCGTCGCCGGTACGCCGGCGAAACCCGTATACATGCTGAGCGCGAGCGGCCACAGCACCGCGTGCACGAGCACGAACAGCAGGCTGCCGGCGCCGAGGCCGAACCACAGCAGCGCGATCGGCAGCAATGCGATCGACGGCAGCGGGTTGAACATCGACGTGAGCATCGACAGCACGTCACGGCCGATGCGCGTCGATACCGCGACCGACGTCAGCGCGAACGCGAACAGCACGCCGAGCGCATAGCCCCGCAACAGCACCGACATCGAAATGCCCGTCTTCACCAGCAGTTCGCCCGACGCGATGCCCTGCACGAACGCCGCGAGCGTCGCGCCGAAAGTCGGCACGAGCAGATCGTTCGCGACGATGCGCGCGACGATCTCCCACGCGGCGATCAGCACCAGCGCGATGAGCGCGCGGCGAAACACGCTCGAACCGACGACGCGGCGCGCGAGCGGTGCAGGCACTTCACGTTCGGCCTCGGGCAGCGCGTCGAGTGTGTGCACGTATTCCGCTCGCACCGGCGGCAGCGGCGGGATGGCAGGATCGATCGCGTTCATGATGAGGTGACCTGGACGGCCGGCGCTGGCGCCGTTTCGCTCGCGACGTCGGTAGCGAACAGCAGATGATGGATGCGTGCGACGGTTGCGCGGAAGTCGCCGCTGCCGACGCTGTCGAGCGAGTGATCGTGGCTGTTGAGCTCCGCACGCACACGACCGGGATGCGGCGACAGCAGCAGGATCCGGTTGCCGACCACGAGCGCCTCCTCGATCGAGTGCGTGACGAACAGGAGTGTGAAGCGGAATTCGTCCCATAGACGCAGCAACTCCTCCTGCATCTTGCGGCGCGTGAGCGCGTCGAGCGCGGCGAACGGTTCATCCATCAGCAGCACGCGCGGCTGCATCGCCAGCGCGCGCGCGATCGCGACGCGCTGCTTCATCCCGCCGGACAGCGTATGCGGATACGCATCGGCGAATGCGGCGAGCCCGACCTTGTCGAGATAATGCAGCGCGCGCTCGCGTGCTTCCGCGCGCGACAGCTTCGCAGCCGCGCGCAGCGGGAACGCGACGTTCTCGACGACCGTCTTCCACGGCGGCAACTGGTCGAACTCCTGGAACACGACGATGCGGTCGGGGCCCGGGCCGTGCACCCGCCGGCCGTCGAGCGCGATCGAGCCCGATACGGGCTCGATAAAGCCGGCGATCGCCTTCAGCAACGTGGATTTGCCGCAACCTGACGGGCCGAGCAGCACGAAGCGGTCGCTGCCGTACACGTCGAAACTGACCTGGTGGGTGGCGCGAACGATCCGTTCGCCGGTCCGGTATTCGAGGCTGACGCGATCGATCGCCAGCAGGCGTTCGCTGTGCGTGCCGGCCGCGCCGGCTTGCGGCGCCGATGCGACGCGTGCATCGGTGACGCGATGAGCGGCCGGGATGGCCGTGCCGCGCGCGGGATACGGCGGCAAGCCGACTCGGGGAGATGTGGCGTTCAAGGTCGAAGCTCTTGCAGGTAAAGCATCAACATACGGCGACGCGGCGCGCGACCCAACCAACGATTGCGCATATCGAAACCGCGCCGGCGCATAAGCATCGATCGCGACGCGCGAACGCCCGTGGCGGCGTCGATCAGCTGCCGCCAGCCGTCGCCGGATCCTCGAAGAAGTAGTCACGCCACGACTTCGGCTCGTTGCGGATCGCGCCGGTGCGATACATGAACTGCGCGAGCTTCAGCGTGTTCTGCGGCGCCGTCTTGAACTGCACCTGCGGATTGCGCAGGATTTTTACGAGCAATGCACGATCGATCTTCGAACCGTTCACGCGAACGTACGTGTCGGCCGCGCGCTCCGGATCGGCCGTGATCTGGCGCGCGGCTTCGGCAAGCGCGGAGACGAACGCGCGGTAGGTCTTCGGGTTCTCGTCGCGGAATTTCTCGGAGGCATACAACACCGTCGCGGAGCTGGGGCCGCCGAGCACATCATAGGAATTCAGCACGATGTGCGCATTCGGATTGCCGACGAGTTCCTGGTCCTGGAACGGCGGATTGCCGAAGTGGCCGGTAATCACGTTGCTGTTCGCGAGAATCGCGGCCGTTGCATCCGGATGCGGAATCGCCTGCGTGAACGCATCGAGCTTGTCGAACTGCCTGTCGCCCCACTGTTTCGCGGCGGCGTACTGCAACACACGCGACTGCACCGACACGCCGACGGCCGGCACCGCGATGCGGTCCTTCGCGCTCAGGTCGGCGATCGTCTTCACGTTCGGGTTGATGCTGACGAGGTAGTAGGGGAAATTGCCGAGCGACGCGACGCCCTTCACGTTCTGCCGACCGTGCGTGCGGTCCCACACGGTCAGAAGGGGGCCGACGCCCCCGCCGGCGATATCGACCGCACCGGACAGCAGCGCGTCGTTCACGGCCGCGCCGCCGGACAACCGTACCCAGTCGACCTTGATGTCGACGCCGGCTTTGCGTCCTTCCTTCTCGATCAGTTGCTGGTCGCGTGCAACGTTCAGCATCAGATAAACGACGCCGAACTGCTCCGCGATGCGGATGCGGCCTTCCGCATGCGCGGCTTGCGGCGCGCCGGCAACGGCGCAGGCCAGCGCGACGGCGAGCGTGGCGGCTAACGCGCGGCGCGCGGACACGATCATGCGGCGCAGGGCCGGCGAATGCGGAAGCGACATCGAAACTCCGGTGGTATCCAGTGGAAAAATGACGCAGCGGCACGACCGCGCGGCACTCAGAACGGTGCGTCGCCCTCGACCGTGGTGCGATACAGCTTGCGCCGAAGATGGTCCGGCGTGCCGGCCGCGAGGTGCATCAGCGAGCGGTTGTCCCAGAACACGAGGTCGCGATCGCGCCATTGATGTCGATACAGGTGCTCGGCGCGCACGCTATGCGCGAACAGTTCGTCGAGCAGCGCGCGGCTCTCGTCTTCCGGCACATCGACGATGCGCGTCGTGAAATGCTCGCTGACGAACAGCGCCTTGCGGCCCGTTTCCGGATGCGTGCGTACGACCGGATGCACGACCGCCTTGACCTGCGCGATCTGCTCGGGCGAAAGGTTCGGCCGCCACGGGCTGCGCGCCTGCAACTCCGCATAGCGCGCGAGGTACGTATGCTCGGCGCGCCGCCCTTCGACCGCGCGGCGCAGGTGCGCGGGCAGCGTGTCCCATGCGAGATGCATGTTTGCGAACAGGGTGTCGCCGCCTTCGGGCGGCAGTTCCTGCGCATGCAGCAGCGAGCCGAGGCTCGGCCTTTCCTTGTACGACAGGTCGGAATGCCAGAAATGGCCGGCGTCGCCGAGTCCGATCGGCTTGCCGTTCTCGACAATGTTCGACACGATCAGCACTTCCGGATGCCCGGCCAGGGCAAATTGATGCAGCACGTGGGTCTGCAACGGGCCGAAGCGGCGGCTGAACGCAATGTGTTGTTCCGGCGTGATGCGCTGGTCGCGAAACACGAGTACGTGATGGTCGAGGTGCGCGCGATGGATGCGCGCGAAACCGGCCGCGTCGAGCGGTTGCGACAGGTCGAGTCCCACGACTTCGGCGCCGAGCGGCGCGTCGAACGGAACGATGTCGAACCGCTGAGCGCTGGCGTCGGGCGCAGGCCGGGGGCCGGCGGACGCCGACGCGGGGGCGTGGATGGCGGAAGTCGTCACGGTACAGCCTTGATTCGGTAAAAATGCGAATCTACGAGCGTGCGCCGGACAGCGTCAACGAAGCGATTCCGATACGTTTATCTGCTGCAGCGATAAGGATCGCTGTTCGGGCGCCAGGCTCGCCCGGCGGACCATTCGCGCTTCCCATCCGTGACCCTGCCCCGCGCGCCGCCGCGCTAAGGCTGCCCGCCGCCTCCCGACGCACCGTAGATCTGTCCGGTCACGTAACTTGCCCGAGCCGACGCGAGCTCGACATAGATCCACGCGAGTTCGGCCGGCTGGCCGGGCCGCCCCATCGGCACTTGCTGGCCGAACGTCTCGACGTTCTTCTCGGTTTGACCTCCGCTCACCTGCAACGGCGTCCAGAACGGGCCGGGCGCGACGCCGTTCACGCGAATCCCTCGCCGGATCATCTGCTTCGCGAGGCCCTTCGTGAAGTTCGCGATCGCGGCCTTCGTCATCGCGTAGTCGAGCAGATTCACGGAAGGCTCGTACGCATTCACCGACGTCGTGTTGACGATCGCCGAGCCGGGCGGCATGTGCGGAATTGCCGCGCGCGTGATCCAGAACAGCGCGTACAGATTGGTGCGTAGCGTCCAGTCGAAGTCCTCGGTGCTGATGTCGAGAATCGAGTCGTGACTGTGCTGGCGCGCCGCGTTGTTCACCAGGATGTCGAGTCCTCCCAGGGCCGCGACCGCCCGCTCGACGAGCGCGTTGCATGCGCTTTCGGTGCGGATGTCGACCGGTAGCGGGACGGCCTTGCGGCCCGCGCTGCGGATGTATTGCACGACTTCGCGCGCGTCGGGTTCCTCGTCCGGCAAATACGCGATCGCGACGTCCGCGCCTTCCCGCGCAAACGCGATCGCGGCCGCGCGCCCAATGCCGGAATCGCCGCCGGTGACGAGCGCCTTGCGACCGTCGAGCCGGCCGCTGCCGCGGTAGCTGCGCTCGCCGTGATCGGGGCGCGGCGTCATGCGACCGGCAAGCCCCGGCCACGGCTGGTGCTGCTCGGGAAACGGCGCGTGCGGATACAACGTGCGCGGATCGTGCGGGGCCGTGTCGCCGCCGTCGGACGCGCCACCGCCTTGAGCAACCGCCGGAAGCGCTACGCCGGCGACGAGGCTCGCACTCGTGCCCTGCATCCATTTGCGGCGGGATTCGGATATTTCGTCTGATGACATGAATGGCTCCGATGTGGGCGCGAACCGGGCGGGGCCCGGTTGCGCGAGGACGGGAAAGCGAACGAGCGGGCCGCGCTGCCCCGCCCGCCGCGCCGCTAGAGCGGCCGCGGCCGGTTGCCCGAATCATCCGGCGCACCGTGCCCGTCGGGCCGGGCTTTGCCGGCCGGATCTCGCACCTCGGTCGCGCGCGGATCGTCGGGCACGACCTTGCGCGCCTGGTCATCCGGAATCGAGTCGAGTTCGCCGCCGCCCGGCGCGTGGCCGGCGCGCGTGGGCGAGTCGGCTAGTATCGGGCAGCGCCGCTCCGGCGAGTCGGCCGATTCGCGCGGCTCGACGTGCGCTGCGGTGTCTTTCGGTTGACGCGTTTTCGTCATGGTGGTGCACTCCCTGTATTGCGGTTTGGCTGCGTAGCACGACGCCGGCACGGCACGCGTGAAAACGGCCGCGGCGAACTTCGATCCCAGCAACCGACATGCCGTCGGTCGCGCGCGACGCACGCGTATCCATTCGGCGCCACGCTTGCAGAATTTACAAAGCCTGCACCGCGCAACGCCGCCCGCGTGCCCCGCGGATGCACGGGTCGCGCCCGCGCCGCAAGGCCATCGGCCCGGATTGGCGAGCGGCACGCGTCTTGCTGCTGTCGGCCCGGATATGGCGGTGGCCCCGACCGACGGCCGCCGGCGGCACCGTATGGTCGTGAGCCTATGAAAACTGCCTCTCCCCTGCTGGAATCGGCGCCGCTGCGGGCCGATCACTTCGTGCAGTTCTACGAGTCCGGTGAGCAGCTCGTGGCGGAAGTCGCGTCGTTCGCGGTCGACGCGCTGTCTGCGGGCGGCAGCGCGATCGTGATCGCGCGGCCGGACCGGCTTGCTGCAGTGCACGAGCGCCTCGGCGCGTCGCTCGACGACGCAGCCCGCGGCCGCATCTTCATGTCGAGCGCGCAGGAACTGCTCGACAGCTTCATGGACCGCGATCTGCCCGACCCCGTGCGCTTTCACCGGTCGGTCGGCACGATCGTGGAGACGGCCGTCCGCGCCGGGCGGCCCGTCCACGCGTTCGGCGAAATGGTGGCACTCCTCTGCGCGCAGGACCGCTATGCGGGCGCGTTGCGGCTCGAAGCGCTGTGGAACGAGTTGATCGAGCAGTACCGCTTCTCGCTGTACTGCGGCTATCCGCACGACGCGTTTCCGAGCGCCGAGCAGTCGGAGATGTTCCGCCATGTGTGTGCGCTGCATCGCCGCATCCTGCCCGCCGCGTCGTTGCGCAGCGACGAAAACGAACTTCACCTGACGCTCGCGCTGTCGCAGCAGCGCTCGCGCGCGCTGTCGGACGAGATCCGCCGTCGCGAGGCCGCCGAACAGCAGCGCAACGGCGTGCTCATGCATACGCCGTTGCCGATCGCGCTGCTGTCGGGTTCGGCGCACCGGGTCGTGCTCGCAAACCATCGCTTCTCCGCGCTGTGCGGCCGCACCGACATCGTCGGCCAGCCGCTGACGGAGGTGTTGCCCGGCGGCGATACGCCCGCGATCATGCGGGCGCTCGAAGCGGCGCGCGTGCACGGCCGCTCGACGACGATCGGCGAGCACCGCGACCGGCCGCGACCCGACGGCGCGGATAGCGCCGAGAACGCGCGCGTGTATCGGCTGCACTTCAATCCGCAGCCGCTCACGGACGGGCTCGGTGTGATCGTCAGCGCGGTCGAGGTGACCGAGCACGTCGCCGCGCGCGAGAAGCTCGTCGCCGCGAACACCGAGCGCGACCGGCTGCTCGGCGAGCTGCGCGACGCGAACCAGGCGAAGGATCAGTTTCTTGCCGTACTCGGCCACGAGCTGCGCAATCCGCTGACGCCCATCTCGCTCGCGCTGGAGTTGATTCGCAACCACGACGGGCACGCGACTCCGAACGAAATCGCGATCATCCAGCGGCAGCTCGATCACATGGTCCGGCTGATCGACGACCTGCTCGACGTATCGCGCATCACGCGCGGCAAGATCACGCTGAAGAAGGAAGCCGTGCGGCTCGCGGACATCGTCGACCGCGCGGTCGAGGTCGCAAGCCCGCTGCTCGAGCAGCGCCGCCATCGCCTGCACGTCGATACGGATCCGGACGCCCGTTGCAACGGCGATCCGATGCGCTTGTCGCAGGCCGTCGCGAACCTGCTGACCAACGCCGCGAAATACACGACGCCGGGGGGCGACATCACGGTGCGCGCGACGCGCGGCGCGGACGGCACGGCGCTCGTCGAAGTGTGCGACAACGGCGTCGGCATTCCTCCCGATCGCCTCGACAGCATCTTTGAACCGTTCTACCGGATCGACGGCGAAGCGAAGCAGCCGCATGGCGGCCTCGGCATCGGCCTCGCGCTCGTACGCAGCCTCGTAAATCTGCACGGCGGCACGGTGCGCGCGGACAGCTCGGGCCCGGGGTGCGGCAGCACGTTCACGATCGCGCTGCCCGAGTACCGGCCGAAACCGGTTACCGGCAGCGCGCCGCCGACGCCGCCGAGCATCGGCGTGATGCCGCCGGGCACCGGCCGCCGCGTGATGCTGGTCGACGACAACGAGGATGCCGCGTCGACGCTCGCGCAATGGCTGCGCGACGCCGGTCACGACGTGGCCGTCGTGCACGATCCGGTGACCGCGCTGGCCGCCTATCGCGCATATCGCCCCGACGTCGCGATCCTCGATATCGGACTGCCGGTGATGGACGGTTACGAACTGCTGCGGCGGCTGAAAGCGATCAACGAAGTCACGCCGTGCACGTTTCTCGCGCTGACCGGTTACGGGCGCTCCGCCGATCGCGAGCGCTGCCTCGCGACCGGGTTCCTGCAGCATTTCGTGAAGCCGGTCGATCCGGCCGCGCTGCACCTCGCGATGAGCCGGTTGATGCCGGGCAGCGACGGGCACGAACGCGATGGGCGCGATGGGCGCGATGGCGCAGGCGCGGAGGCCGGGCGCTGAGCGCGGCACGCAGCATGCTCGAACGCGTTATGCCGGCCGCGTGCCGGCGCCTTTTCGACACCGAGGAGCATGCTCATGAGCCCGACGAACACCGGCAACCCGACACCGGATCCGGACGCGACCGATCAACCGGACACGCCGGACATCCCGCAGCCGCCGCAGCGCGAACACCTGCCCGACCTGCCGGACCCGACCGAAGTTGGGGAAGACGGGTAGCTTTGTTGCAGTGTTCTCAACGCAGGTCAGTTGGAGCCGGATGCACCGCTCGTCCCTGCGCCGGCCGGTGGCATGCCCCGCATCGAAAGACGCGGGGCCAGTCCGCGTTGTCGCCGGCATGCGCGGTCATGTCAGCCCATGCTTGCGTCATCGCGTGCGGCGCTTCTCGTGCGCGATCTCGCTGGCCGGGATCGCGCCGGTGTCCTGGAGCGGGTCGCCCGGGATGCGCCGCTTCGCGGACTGAGCGATCGGCCCGTCCGCCGCCGCTTCGGCACCGTCGTCCTCGCTGCTGCGCTGCGCATCGATCTGCCGCTCCGCCTGCAGCCAGTATTCATCGGCACGGCCGTCCGGCGAGCCGTCGGCCTGCCACAGCCGGTACGCGCGCTCCCTGATCTGCGTTTCCCTGTCTTCATTCATGTCGTTACTCCGTATCCATCAGCGGCAATCACCGATCGGGGCGCGACGGCGCCGACACCGCACCGAGTGTCGATGAAATACCGCCGTCGGCGGACGTGGCGAGATCGCCGAGCGCGACGATGCCCACGAGCCGTTTCTCGCGATCGACGACCGGCACGCGTCGGATCTGCGCATCCTCCATCTTCTTTTGTACGGCCGAGATGTCGTCGTCCTCGTAACACCAGTTCGCCGGTCCGCTGACCACGCCCTCGATCGGCTCGTCGGGCCGCACGCCCATCGATACCGCGCGCACGACGATGTCGCGGTCCGTCAGCATGCCGATCAGTCGCGTGCCGTCGCATACGGGCAGCGATCCGACGTTCAAATCGTCCATCAGCTTCGCCGCTTCGCGCAGGCTTTGCGTCGGCGCGATGGTCGCGGCATCGCGTGTCATCACTTCAGCTACACGTGTCATGTTTCGCTCCTTGGTAAGCCGCCGGGGCGGCCCGCTGCACGAGCATCGAGCGTTCCGGCTGCCGCGCGGCCGGTTCGCCCGTCAGTTCTCGGTCGAGCAGCGCACCGACGTCAAGCCCGCCGTTTCGACGATCCGCATCAGTTGCTTGAGCATCGCGTCGCCGGTCGGCGCTTCGCGCCATTGCACGAACAGTTCCTCCTCGCGCATCGCATGCGCAGCCGTTTCGCGAAAACCGCGCGTGCGGCACGTGAAGCCGGCATCGCGCAGCCTGTCGGTCAGCTGTTCTCGTGCGGCCGCGCCGCGCGGATATTCGACCGTGACCAGCGCGTTCCTCGTGCGCCGCAAGCGCTGCTCGACGAACCGCAGCGGCCAGACGACGAGCAGCGCGAGCCCCAGCCCCAGCGCACCGAGCAGCAGTTGGCCGCCGCCGATGCACAACCCGATGACCGTCACGAACCATAGCGTCGCGGCCGTGGTCACGCCCGATACCAGCCCGTCGCGATGCAGGATCGCGCCGCCGCCGATAAAGCCCATCCCGGTCAGGATGCCCAGCGGCAATCGCATCAGGTCGAGCACCGAGAACGCGCCCTCCGGCTTGCCGGCCTGCAGCAACAACGCGTTGACCTGCAGCATCGACAGGCACGCGGCAAGACAGACGAGGATCGTCGTGCGCAGGCCGGCGGTCTTGCCGGACTCGCTGCGGTCCAGTCCGATCACCCCGCCCGCGACCAGCGCGAGCACGATCCTGACGAGAACCTCGTTCCACTGAAGTGCAACCGGCATCGGCCCCATGTGCGCCTCCCATGCAAATGGTGGTGTGCGGTTCGTCGCGGTACCGCCGCGAACGATGCTTGCGCGACGCAAGGTGCGCGCCTGCTTCTCGCCCGCGGGGCACGACGCCGGTGAAGGGGCGCGCGTCACCGTGTAGCGCGGGGGCGCGGATTGTAGAAAAGTGGCAGGCGCGTGCCGGCGCGGCTCGTCACACCACTTCGACAAGCGAACAGGGGCGCCCCCAACACTGGCTAGCGCTGTCTACACACAGCCGGAAAACATCTCGCGGACCCAAGCATCGCAGCTGCTGCGCTGAAACACGTCGCGAGCAAACACGCGAGAGGCGGCGGCGTGCTCTGCGCACGATGCCGGTTCCTGCTGCGCCGTATCCGAGCGAATACGGGCGGCGGGTTGATGGCGATTTCCATGTGTTCAGTTCCCGATCGGGTACGGAGTTACATGGAAGTCGCTAAAATTGTCGCCTCGTTCCTGATCGGATACGAAACCGCGTTCGCGCGGGCGAGTTGTGCCATACTGTTTCCGATCAGATACGAAGCACGGAGAACATCATGTCGGAGCCGCTGTCCGTCGACACGATCGGCGCGCTCGCTCACCTCATCCGCGCGGCACGGCTTCAGCAGGGCTTTACGCGCGATGAACTGGCGAACGCGACCGGGCTGTCGCCGAAATTCATCAGCCAGGTGGAAGCAGGCAAGCCAACCGCCCAAATCGGCAAGGTCATGCTGCTGCTCGGCGAACTCGGCGTGCGGCTGTACGCGGAATCGTCGGTCGAGATTTCGGAGGCCACCGCGCTGAAGGCGGCGCAACGACGCAGGAGCAGCCATGGCGGCTAGAACGCTGATCGCGTCCGCGAACGGCGTGCGCATGGGCACGCTGACCGACGACAAAGGGGTCTGGTCGTTTGCATACGACCCGCAATGGCTCGCGTCGCCGGCAGCGTATCCGCTGTCGCCCGCCTTCGCGCTGCGCGCAGAGCCGTTTACCGACTCGTCGACCGATCGCCCGGTGCAGTGGTTCTTCGACAACCTGCTGCCCGAGGAAGGCATGCGCACGTCGCTCGCGCGCGAGGCGAGGGTCGATGCCGCCGATGCGTGGGGCTTGCTCGCGTACTTCGGCCGCGAATCGGCCGGCGCGTTGACGCTGCTGGCGGAAGGCGAGCACGAAGCGCCGGGCGGCCTGCAGCCGCTGGCGCTCGACGAACTCGAACGGCGGATCCGGGCGATGCCCGAGCGCGCGCTGACGGCGACCGCGCCCAAGCGCATGTCGGCCGCGGGCGCGCAGCAGAAGCTGCTGCTGGTGCTGCGCGGCGACGCGCCGGACTACGCGCTGTACGAGCCGGTCGGCAGCGAGCCGTCGATGCACCTGCTGAAGCCGGACATGCGCGCGGCAGGCTACCCGCATTCGGCGATCAACGAGTTCTTCTGCATGACGCTCGCGAAGAAGATGGGGCTCGACGTGCCGGACGTGCACTTCCTGCGTGCGCCGTCCGCGTGCTACGTGATCGACCGGTTCGATCGCAACGTCGCGTCGGAACCGGCGGCCCGCCTTCATACGATCGACGCAATGCAACTGCTCAACTACGACCGCGGCTTCAAGTACCAGCGCGCGAACGCGCAGGAACTCGCGCGCGCGATCGAGCGCACGAGCACGCGTGCGCTCGCGCGTCTGGCGGTGTTCCGCTGGACCGTGTTCAACGTGGTGGTCGGCAACGCCGACGCGCATCTGAAGAACCTGTCGTTCTTCGTCGATGCGCGCGGTTACCGGCTCGCGCCGTTCTACGACATCGTCAGCACGGTCGTGTATCACACGCCGACTCACCGGCCCGATCACCGCGGCGATCACTGGCCGCACTGCGAACTCACGATGCCGCTCGGGAATGCGACGCGGTTTGCCGATATCGACGTGAATGCGCTCGTTGCATTCGGCCAGGCGCTCGGGCTCAGGGAGAAGGCGGCCATCAGCGAATTGCAGCGCTTTCTCGAGCCGCTCGATCGTCACGTCGACCAGACGCTCGATGAAGTGCGACACATCGCGCATCCGGACGCCGGGGAAATGCGGTTGCTGAATTCGATCGTCGCGATGCCGATCGCGGAAATGGGGCGCGCACTGCGAACGACGCGGGGGTGACCGGCGATGCGCGGGCGATTCAAGGGAAACGCAAGGCCGTGACCGACGGGCAACGCGTGACTCGTGGGGACGGTTCTCTATACGAAGTCGACCGAACTGCGGAGTTCTGCCCAGGGGCCGCACCCGGGCTGCGCGGATCGAGCGAGCTCGCCAACGCAAGTCGTCCCTGCTGCAGGAGATTGACAAGACCCGTGCGCTGCAGCAGGACGAACGCGAAACGCTGCAGGCGAGGCTAGTGAGCCTGAGCGCCGAGTTGGCGCGTCTTGATGACCAACTTGCCAGCCAGCGACAGCGAGAGCGCGTGTCGATCGCTGCAGATGGCGCTGCACGCTACCGCCGTCTGCTTGCACCGGACTACATTTCGACGGACCGGCTCCAGCAACGGCAGGCCGATCAATTTGGCCAACAGTCGAAGCTGCTTGGCTTGCAACGCGACCGCAGGACCATTTCGCAGGCGCTCAAAGAAGCAGGAAATGGACTTTCCGGGCTCGCGCTCGGGCATCAGAACCCGCTGTCGCAGACTAGGCGGAGAACCTGATGGGGCAAATCCGTCTACGCAATGCATTCGCATTACGCTCATCGGGATAAGTATTCTTATCAGAATAGCTCTATTGACGAACGAAACTCGGGCGCACCGAACAACGCCGCACGGCAACCGGCGCGCGTCATCGCCCGATCGGCAGCCCCGTCGGCTCGATCCATCCGAGCTTGTACGCGATCAGCAGCGACAGGAACAGCGTGATGGACAGCCCGACGCGCGCGGCGAGCGACCATGCCATCCGCTTGCTCTTGCCGCGGTCGTGGTTCATGAAATACAGCGCGAAAATGAGGCTTCCGATGATCAGCACGAAAGCCCCGGAAACCAGCACAATCTTCATCGTTGATGCTCCTTGAGGCCCGCATCGGCCCTCAGCAGTTCGGCGAGCTGGCGCCGCTCGGCAGCAACGTCGGCGACGCCGGAGGCCGGCCAGTCGAGCGCGACGCCATTGCCAAGCGAATCGCGCACGAGCGTCTGGTAGCGCCGGTCGCTGATGCGCCCGTCGTCCATCGCGTCCGCGATCTCATGTCGGAACGGTAGCGGAAAGCTCGCGTATCCGCGCGACAGCGCCGCATATTGGCGCGCGTCGATTTCCTTCGACGACGGCACGACCGCCCACACGACGACGGCAACGATGGCTGCGAACGGGATCGCCGTATAACGGAGGACGAACTTGATCGGGGTCATGGCATGGATATCGACGTGGTGGCGTACTGACGACGAACAGGCGCCGTATTGAACCGGAAGCAGCCGGCAACCGGTTGCGCGGGCAATGCCGCGAACCGCGACAGCGGGCTCCGGCGGCATGGGCGATATTGTACTCAAAGCACAATATGGCTAACAGCGCATGATAATGGCATTATCATGATTCACGGCCAGCAAGCTGCCCGGCCTCTTTGGCCCTTTTTGACGTCTTTGGGTCTATTTGCCGCCGGCCCGGATGCGGCCGCCAGACACGAGCGTCTGCCGCCCTGCCCGCGCGGGTAGTTCACCGATCCGGCGATTGAGCGAAACCGAAAGCGAAACCTTATGCCAGCGCAGTACTTTCGAAGCCTGACCGGAAAACACCGCAGCGCAACCGCGAATCGTCAGCTCGGCTTTTCGCTCGCCTTCGTCGCCGGCGCGGCCAACGCCGGCGGCTTCCTCGCGGTCCGGCAATACACGTCGCACATGAGCGGCATCGTATCGGCAATCGCCGACCAGACGGCGCTCGGCGACATCCCGCTCGCGCTGGCCGGCGTCAGTTCGCTCGCGTCGTTCCTCGTGGGCGCCAGCTGCTCGGCAATCCTCGTCAACTGGGGGCGCCGGCGCGGGCTGCACAGCCAGTTCGTGCTGCCGCTGCTGGTGGAAGCGGTGCTGCTGCTCCTGTTCGGTCTGCTCGGCAGCCACCTCGCACTGTGGGAGACGTTCTTCGTGCCGGTCACGGTCACGCTGCTGTGCTTCATCATGGGGCTGCAGAATGCGACGATCACGAAGCTGTCGGGCGCGGAAATCCGCACGACGCACGTGACGGGCATCGTCACCGACCTCGGCATCGAGCTGGGCAAGTTGTTCTATTGGAACCGGACGGCCCTCGACGTGGACGCGCACGCAGTGATCGCCAATCGTTCGAAATTGCGGATTCACGCGACGATGCTCGCGTCGTTCTTCGTCGGCGGGCTCGCCGGAGCGATCGGCTTCAAGCATGTCGGCTATGTGTCGACCGTACCGCTCGCCGCCGTGCTGGTAATGCTCGCCGCCATGCCCGTGATCGACGACGTGCTCGCGTGGCTCGAACGGCGTTAGTGAGCCCGCACCCTTGTCGCCGCGACGCTGCGCCGAAAGCCGATGAATTATAATTTGATTAACATATCGACCCACCCCGCCTGACGATGGAAACCAAAACCGCCCGCCTCACCGTTCTGATCGATCCCGCGAAGAAAGAAGCGTTCGAAATGCTGTGCGCGGAGCAGGATCTCACGCCGTCGCAAGTCGTGCGTCAATTGATCCGCGAATATCTCGACAAGCACGGCGTCACGTACAAGACGAAGAGCGCGCTCGGCAAGCGGGTGAGGTAACGGTTCGGACAAGCGCGGGCGCGCACCGGCGCCGTCATGCGCATATTTCCCATCGGGGATGTTCACGCGTGCGCCAGACCAGCCGCGCGGGATCGATGCACTCCCCTGCCTTCATGCGGCGGGCCGTCGACGCGAGTTTGAGCTCGCCGGCCGACGCGAACCCGAGCGCACGCTCGAGCAGGATGCGCAGCGACGGCAAAGGATTGCCGTTTTTCCACGCGAACGCGATGAAGTTGTTGTCGTCGCCGCACGGCACGAGCGCATAGGAATCGTCGAACACCGCGTGCAGCTGTTCGAGATGACGCTGCAGCGCCGGATCGTCGTCCATGAAATTGATCGCGAGCACGCCCGTCTCGCTCAACCGTGCACGGCACGCGTCGAGGAACGCGGTGCCCGTGCAGCGACCCGGCGTGCCGTCGGCAACGAACGCGTCGTGCAGAATCACGTCCGCCCGCACCGCCGGGGTTGCGACGTAGTCCGCGCCGTCCGCGCACACCACCGCGAACCGCGCGTCGTCCTGCGGAATCCGGAACACGTCGCGCAGCGCGATCACGTCCGGGTTGATTTCGACCGCGTCGATCGCGGTGTCCGGCAGGTGCCGATAGCAGTACTTCGCGAGCGATCCGCCGCCGAGCCCGATCATGCAGATGCGCGACGGCGCCGGCTGCAGCAGCAGGAAACCCATCATCACGCGCGTGTAGCCGAGTTCGAGCCGCACCGGATCCTTCCGCGACATGAAGCTCTGCGTGCCGAGGTGATCGAAATGCAACGACACCGCGTGCTTTGTCTCGAGCACGAACGGACGACCGTCGTTCATCGGCGTCGCCAGGAAACGCAGGAATGCATCATACGATGTTCGATCCTCGCTCATGTTCGGCAGCCCGGTCGATCGGAAAGTCAGTGGAACCGCGCGTCAGACCTTCTTCAGGTAGCAGGCCTTCAGCATGAAGCCGCCCTGGTCGGTCTTGCAATCGACTTCATGATCGCCGCCGACGAGTCGGATGCTCTTGACCTTCGTGCCCATCTTCAACGTGATCGACGAGCCCTTCACGCGCAGGTCCTTGATCAGCACGACCGAATCGCCGTCCGCCAGCACGTTGCCGTTCGCGTCCTTCACGACGTCGCCCGCCGGTTCCTCGCCCGCTTCGGCGCCGGCCGACCATTCATGGCCGCAGTCCGCACACACGGTGAGCGTGCCGTCCGGGTAGGTGTTTTCCATCGCGCATTGCGGGCAGGCGGGGGCGGCGTTCATTGCAGCATCCATTCGGTGGGGGTTCAGGTCAATCGATAAAAAAATGCCGGGCGCGCCAGCGCGTCGCCCGGACCGCGTGTCGCGCGCCCCGTCGGGGTTCCCCCGGGCCGCGCGTCATGCACACGGCATTATAATGCAATACACATAATGTTGCCGCCGTATTATAATTGCGCACTTTCGATGGTTCGCCGGACTTGACGGCGGTTTCGTTGAGGATGTCGACATGTTCGAGCTGAATAAAGCGCTGGCGGCGTGCGGCCACCGTGCCGCACGCCGCCAGCGCGCCGCCCGGCGCGCGCTCCCGGCAGGCCGGTTGTCTGCCGCGGATCGCCGTTCCAGCGACTTTCCACGAGACTGATCCGCATCGTGGCAACCGTCGTCTACGTTGAAATCGGCCGCGCAAGCGCGGCCCGCGATGCGCTCGTTGCGGCGGCGCGCCGCTTCGAAAGCGACATCCTGCTGCACGCGAACGGCCTCAGCGGCAGCGCGAAAGACCCGAGCGCCGTCGCGGCGCTGCAGTTGCACGGCGGCACGTCCGCGCAGATGCTCGCCGCCGGCCCTGACGAAGGCAGCGCGCTCCAGGCGCTATTGCCGTTGCTGCAAGCGGGCTGACGCTACGTCGCCCGATCCCGCGGTCTCGTGCCGTTCACCCTGAATCACCACTCCCGGAGGAAGCAATGAACGACAACGTCACGCCCAACACTCCCAATCTGTCGGCCTCCGCGATCTGGGCGCTCGAACGGCTCGCCGACGTGCGCTACGGCCGTGACGCGCCGGCGCTCGGCTGGTCGGTCCAGCAGGAACTCGTCGGCGCGGGCTTCGTCAGCCATGCGGGGAACGGCCGCTCCGGCGCGTCGATCACCGCGCACGGGCGCAGTTTCCTCAAGAGTCGCAAGTAACGGCGTAGCAACACTGTCGCGATACCGCGTGGCACGAAGCACGCGGCCGTGTCAGATGCTTTCAGGACGCACGCCGTCGCCAGCCGGACGTGCGCGCATTGTTTGGCAGCGTGCGCGCAAGCGGCGCCGAATCGGGCAAGCGCACACGCGACCGTTCGGGCCATTCGATTTCCAGCGTCGTGTCGGCGCCGGCCACCGGTGCGCGCCCGATCCCCCGCTGCACGCGGGGCTTTGCGGCCGCACCGCGATTTCCGCGGTATCGTACGGCACCCTTGGGCGGCGCCGCGCGCCGCATTCGTCACCCTTCCCGATGGAGCGCCCGATGTCCTCCCGCGCACTGCCGCCCGTCACGTCCCCGCCGGTACTCGACACCCCGCGTCTGATTCTCGAAGGCCATCCGCTCGGCGGCTTCGATGCGCTCGCCGCGATGTGGGCCGAGCCGACCGTCGTCGAGCACATCCTTAACGGCAAACCGTCCGCGCCGCGCGAATCGTGGATGCGCATGCTCGCGTATCGCGGGCTATGGCCGCTGCTCGGCTACGGCTACTGGGCGATCCGCGAGAAGGCGTCGGGCCGCTATGTCGGCGACCTCGGTTTCGCCGACTTCCACCGCGCAGTCGAGCCGTCGATTCGCGGCGTGCCGGAAGCCGGCTGGGCACTCGCAACCTGGGCGCACGGCAAAGGCTATGCGACCGAGGCGCTGTCGCGCGCACTCGACTGGCTCGATGCGCAGAACCGGTTCGAGCGCAGCGTGTGCCTGATCGCGCCGACCAACGTCGCGTCGATTCGCGTCGCGGAAAAGGCCGGCTATGCGGATCCCGTACACGTTCGCTTCAACGACGCCGATTCGCTGCTGTTTTCTCGCGCGTGCCGGACGGCGTGATCGTTCCGGCAGCGCCCGCGGCCTTACGATCACTATTGCACGCGGTTCGTCACGGCGGCCTCCGATGACGGAGACGTCGCCGCGCTGACCGCATCCCCATCCGCGTTCGCGTTCGACGGCGAGCCGGTCTGCCACCCGCCACCGAGCGCCTTGTACAGCGCGACCAGATCCGTCGTCGTCTGCAACGCGCCCTGCACGGCCTGCTGGCGCCCTTCCGACCATTGCCGCTCGGCGTCGAGCACGTCGAGGAACGGCGACAACCCCTTCCTGTAGCGGTCGCGCGCGAGGTCCAGCGCGCCCTGCTCGGCCCTCACCGCATCGTCGAGCGCGGTTGCGCGCATCTGGTCGGTGCGGTACACGGCCAGCGCATTGTCGACATCGCGCAGCGCGACGAGCACGGCCTGCCGGTACGCAAGCGCGGCTTCGGCCTGGCGCGCCTGCGACAGCCGCAGGTTCGATACGAGCTGTCCGCCGGAGAAAATCGGCAACGACACGGCGGGACCGAACGAATAGAACAGATGCGACCAGTGCGCGAGTTCGCGCACGTGCGACGCGCGCACCCCGACCTGCCCGGTCAGCGAAATGTCCGGATAGAACTGCGCGACCGCGACGCCGACGTCGGCCGTCGCCGCATGCAGCTCGGCCTCCGCGCGGCGGATGTCCGGCCGCCGGCGCGCAAGCGTCGACGGCAGCCCGACCGGCACGGTGGGCGGCACGTCCGGCAACGCGTGCGGTGCGTCGAGCCAGTCGTCGAGCGCGCCCGGCGCACCGCCGACCAGATACGCGAGCCCGTTGCGCAGCAGCACGATCTGCTGATCGAACTGCGGCAGCTGCGCGCGGATCTGCGCGAGCCGCGCGTCGGCGCTGCGCACGTCGAGGTCGCTTGCAAGGCCGTGCGCGGCCTGCTCGCGCGTGAGGTCGAGCAGTTCGCGCTGCGCGCGCTGCAGGTCTTCCGCGAGCGAGCGCTGCGCTTCGGCGCCACGCAGTTGCAAGTACGTCTGCGCGACTTCCGCCTCGAGCGACAGCAACGCATCGTCGCGGCCCGCGACCGCGGCACTCGCCTGCGCATCGGCCGATTCGACCGAGCGGCGCACGCGGCCGAACAGGTCGAGCTCCCACGATGCGTCGAAGCCGGCCTGCCACAGATTGACCGGCGCTTCGAGCGCGTCGATCGCGCCGCGCGCGCTCCGCTGTACGCTCGCGCCGGTGCCCGGGCCGAAGCGGTCGAGCGGCGAGCCCGGCGCGCCGAGACGATCGACGCGCTGGTCGAGACCCTGATCCTCGATGATGCCTTTGAGGCCGAGCTGTTCGCGCTGGTAGCTCGCGCTCGCGCGCACGTTCGGCAAACCCTGCGCGGCGGCCGCGCTCACCTGCGCCCGCGCCTGCGCGATGCGCAATACGGCGGCCCGCACGTCGAGGTTGTCGTGCGCCGCACGCTCGATCAGCCGGTCGAGCAGCGGATCGCCGAACGCACGCCACCAGCGCGGGTCGGGATCGGCGCTCGTCACCGGCGACGAGCGCGCGAGGGCCGCGGGTGTCGCCGTGGCCGACGCAGCGCGGGCCGGAAGCGCCGACGCAGCCGACGACGTCGAAGATGCGGATTTCGCCGACGCAGCCGACGACGTCGAAGATGCGGATTTCGCCGAGGCAGCCGAACCACCTGATGTCGCCGACGCCGCGCCCGCGGTCGCCACGTCATGCCAGTTCGCCGGCACGTCGGCATGCGGCGGCTTGAAATCCGGCCCGACGGTGCACCCGGCGGCCACCGCAAGCACCGCACACGCCGCGCCAACCGCCGCGACACCGCGCGCTGGCATCCGCTGTCGGCGCATCGTCGTCATCGTCAATGCCCTCCCGCGCCGCGTGCTGCCTTCACCGGCGAGAACAGGAACGTCAGCGGAATGCTGAGCGCGCAGAACACCGCGAGGATCGCGAACACGTCGATATACGCGAGGATCGTCGCCTGCGAGACGAAGGTTTCGTACAGGCGGCCGGTCGCGGTCTGCAGCGCGGCCGGCGGCGGCACGCCCGACAGCGCGCCGACCGTGCGCGCGTTCTCGTGCAGCGCGTCCTGGAAGTTCTGCGACAGCGGCGACATGTGCGTGGACAGGTGCGCCATCCGCGCCTGCGTGCGCTCGCGGATCAGCGCGGTCGACACCGAGATGCCGATCGAGCCCGCGACGTTGCGAAACATCGTGAACAGCGCCGATGCATCGTCGTTGAGCCGCTGCGGAATGGTCAGATACGCGAGCGTCGTAATCGGCACGAACATGAAGCCGATCGCGAGCGACTGCGCGCAACGGATCATCACCAGGTGCTTGTAGTCGATGTCCGGCACCAGCATGCGCGAATAGATCAGCGCCCCCGACAGCAGCACGAAGCCGAATCCGACCAGATAACGCGTCTGCACATGCGGCATCAGCCGGCTCACGAGCGGGATTTCCATCGTGATCAGCAGCGCGCCGGGCGACAGCACGAGGCCTGCGAGCGTCGCCGTATAGCCGAGATGCTGCTGCGCAAGCTGCGGCACGATCACCGCGCTGCCGTACAGCACGGCCGCGAACGTCGCGATCGTCACGCAGCCCAGTGCGAAGTTGCGGTCGCGCAGGCACGACAGGTCGACGACCGGCTTTCTCGTGCGCAGCAGCCACAGCGTCGCGCCGATCAGCCCGAGCGCGGACAGCACCGCGAAGATGCGGATGAAGTTCGAGCCGAACCAGTCCTCGTCCTCGCCGCGATCGAGCATCACCTGCAGGCAGCCGAGCCCGATCGCGATCAGGCCGATGCCGACGTAGTCGACCGAAATCCCGCGTTCGGCGCCGCGCCGCCACGGCGGATCCTCCACGAGCTGCATCACCGCGAGCACGGTCAGCGCGCCGATCGGCACGTTCAGCAGGAACACCCAGCGCCACGAGAAATGATCGGTGATCCAGCCGCCGAGCGTCGGCCCGAGCACCGGCGCGACGACGATCGCCACCGCCGAGATCGAAAACGCGCGATTGCGCTGCTCGGGCGGAAACGTGTCGAGGATGATCGACTGCTGGTTCGGCTGCAGCCCGCCGCCGAACAGGCCCTGCAGCACACGAAACACGATCAGTTCGCCGAGATTGGTCGCGATTCCGCACAGGAACGAGCACACGGTGAACGCGGCGATGCACAGCACGAAGTAGCGCTTGCGCCCGAGCAGGCGCCCGAGGAATCCCGAGATCGGCAGCACGATGCCGTTCGCGACGAGGTACGACGTGAGCGTCCAGGTCGCCTCGTCGTAGCTCGCCGACATCGTGCCGGCGATGTGTGGAAGCGCGACGTTGACGATCGTCGTGTCGAGCACCTCCATGAACGCGGCAAGCGTGACCACGATCGCGATGACCCACGGGTTCGCGGCAGGCCGCCATGCGCGGCCGGACGAGCGCGACCGATCGGCCGGCCGGCTCATCGGCGGCCCTCGCGCAAACTGGCCGGCATGCGGATGTCGGGCATCGGATCGCTCCGGTAAAAGCAGGCAGCCGCGCGGCGGCCCGCCGGTTATTTCAGATGCACGGTCGGGACGGCTGACAAGCCGAGACCGAGCGGCGGATCGTTCGGCAGCGTGCCGTCGAGCACGATCTTCACGGGTACGCGCTGCACGATCTTCACGAAGTTGCCCGTCGCGTTCTCGGCCGGAAACGCGGAGAAGCGCGAGCCGCTGCCGAGCTGGATGCTGTCGACGTGGCCGTGCAGGTCGAGGTCGGGATACGCGTCGACCGATACGTCGACGCGGTCGCCGATTCGCATCCGTTCGAGTTGCGACTCCTTGAAGTTCGCGGTGATCCACACGCGCGGCGTGACGATCGAGAAGATCGACGCCCCGGCCTGCAGGTACGACCCGAGCTGCACGTTGCGTCGCGTGACCCAGCCGTCGGACGATGCACGCAGCTCGCAGTACGACAGGTTCAGATTCGCCGTATCGAGCTGCGCGCGCGCCTGCAGCACCTGCTGACGACGCTCCTCGACGGCCGTTTCGGCCTGGCGGATTTGCTGCGGCACGAGGCTCGCGGTGCGCGCCTGCGCCTGGGCCATCGCGACGTTTGCATCGGCGCTCGCGCGCTGCGCGTCGGCCGCATCGATCGCTTGCTGCGACGTCGCGCGCGCGTCGACCGCGCGTTGCCGCTCCTGTGCGGCGAGCGCCTGCCGGTACGCGGCTTCCGCCGATTCGATCTGCGCACGCGCCTGCCGGTACTGCGCCGGGTACTGCACGCGCGCGATGTCGAGCTGCACGCGCGACGCGTCGAGCTGCGCCTGTGCGAGGCCGAGCTGCGCACGCGCGGCATCGACCTTCGCGCGATAGTCGCGCGGATCGATCTCGAGCAGCACGTCGCCGCGATGCACGAACGTGTTGTCGTCGACCGCGAGCCGTGTCACGTAGCCGGACACGTGCGGCGCGACGGCCACCGCGTTGCCGTCGGTGTACGCGTCGTCGGTGCTTTCCTGGTTGCGCGTCATGAGCCACCACACGAGGCCAGCGATCACCAGCACGACCGCCACCGCGCCGAGGATGATCAGCGGTTTCTTGCCAGGCCGCTTGCGTTCGCCTTCGTCGCCGTCACCATCGCCATCGCCGCCGGTGCGGCCGCCGCGATCGTCGTGCGGATGGCCGTCGCCTCCGCCGCCGCCCGGCGCGTCGGTGTCGCGCTCGTCGTGGCGGCCTGGTCCGGCGCTGCCGCCGCTGCCGACATCGCCGCCGCCGTCGCCGGCGCGGGCGAGCGCCACGCGGGGCGCAAGTCCGGCCTGCGATCCGCCGACCGACAACTCCGGCTGCACAGCCAGCGCGAAGCACGCGGCGAAATCGCTCCCCCACACGGACACCCGCGCACCGCGCCGCCGCTGCGTACACGCGTGCACCAGCATGCGGTGCAATCGCTCACGAATGGACAACGGGGTAAGCGGCCGGGCAATAAACCGCCGATCATCCTCGGCGCCGTGGCCGTCGTGCGGGTGATCGTAGGGCAACAGGGTCGTATCGGGCATCGGGTCGCTTTCTCGGGCAAGGGCCGAGCCGCATCGCATGCTTCGGCCTCGACGGTGCGTGCGAGCAAACCGCGCGCCCGGCGGCGCCTCGCGATGACGCGGGCGGCCCCGAATCCCCGCGCACCGATGGCACGGCCGATGCGCCGCACGGGATCCACGCATGACGAAAGGAAACCGCACCTATGATCCGCTCGACGTCCCTCGACACCGATTCGCAAGAAGAAGACCGTGGCGACAGCACGCCCGGCCCCGAAGGCAAGCGCCGCGACACCGGCACGCCGCCGCCGCGCAGCGCGCGCGATCCCGCAGAGGGCAAGCCGTCCGCACCCGACGACATCCGCCCGGCGCCCCCAACCGGCGAACCGCCGGCGCGCGAACGTGAACGCGGCGATTCGCGCTGACCGCACATTACCGCCGCGGCCCGCGCGGCAGCCTGCGCGCGCCCGCGGCAGAAATGACAACGCGTTGAAAAATCGCGGGCAGTCGTGCCGCCCGCGGCAAGGCCGATGCACGGCAGTAGCGCGGCCGCGCACACGCGCAGCGAGCGAACTTCCCATCCGCGCTCCAGCAGTTCACCCCGCGCATCGGTATCGCACCCACCACTACTACAGGCGCGCCCCGTGCTCGGTCCTCCGTCGCAGGTGCCATCCACTTTTTCACACGGAGGTTTCATGTTCATCCACAACACACGGCTTCAGTACACGGTGCGCGTCGACGCACCGAACCCCGGGCTCGCGAACCTGCTGCTCGAACAGTTCGGCGGACCGCAGGGCGAACTCGCCGCCGCGATGCGCTACTTCACGCAGGCAATCACCGAAGAGGATCCGGGCCGCAAGGACATGCTGTTCGACATCGCGACCGAGGAATTGAGCCACCTCGAGGTGATCGGCTCGCTGGTCGCGATGCTGAACCGCGGCGCGAAGGGCGAACTCGCCGAGGCGGTCGACGAGCAGGCCGAGCTGTACCGCAAGCTGCACGGCGCGGGCAACGACAGCCACGTGACCCAACTGCTGTACGGCGCCGGTTCGCCGCTGACGAATTCGGGCGGCGTGCCGTGGTCGGCCGCGTACATCGACACGATCGGCGAACCGACGGCCGACCTGCGCTCGAACATCGCGGCCGAAGCGCGCGCCAAGATCATCTACGAACGGCTGATCAACGTGACCGACGATCCGGGCATCCGCGACGCGCTCGGCTTCCTGATGACGCGCGAGGTGTCGCACCAGAAGTCGTTCGAGAAGGCGCTGTACGCGATCACCGCGAACTTCCCGCCGGGCAAGCTGCCGCCGGTCGAGCCGTACGACCGCGTGTACTTCCGGATGCAGGACGGCGAACCGGTGCCCGGCCCGTGGAACCGCGGAGATTCGCTGTCGTTGCGGCGCGGCGAGCCGGCCGTCGACGGCGGTGACGGCGCCGCGAAGGGCGCGGTCGAGCCGCAACAGTCGGAGGCACTCGAAGCGATGACGCGCCGCCTCGCATCCGACCCGCGCTGCGATCCGGTGACGGGGGCCGAACTCGGCGCGGGCGCACCGCGCGACAGCACTGCAGCGCCTGCGGCCGGCACGCCGCCCAAGAAGCCTTGAGCGCGGCCCATCGGCGGACGCGGCGCGCGCGCCGCAGCCCGCCAACGCGCCTCCGCCCGTTCCGACGCAGCGCGGCGACGCCGCCGCTGCCGGCAGCCGATGCGCCAGCGCATGGCCCGGCGGCTGGCCGGCTGCGCGACCGCGATGCGCGCGGGCACACCGGTTGCTGTATGTCGTCATGGACCTCGCCCTGCTCCGCCGCCTACCCGGCATGACACTACCCGATCCATCCGACTTCCCCGTTCGCGCGGTGCCGCTGGCACCGCTGGTGAAGGAACGCGCGACGATCGTCTGTCACCGCAACAACCGCGTGCTGCTTGTCGCACGCCGGCCGTCGTCGCGCTGGACGCTGCCGGGCGGCGTGATCCGGCGCGGCGAGTCGGCGCTCGACGCCGCACATCGCGAACTGCAGGAGGAAACCGGGCTCGTCGATCTCGAACTCGCTTATTTCTTCTACGTCGACGGCAGCGTGAAGCGTCATCACGTATTCGTCGCGAGGCTGCCACCCGACCAGCATGCGTGTCCGGGCCGCGAGATCGCGCTGTGCCGCTGGGTTCATCTCGATGCAGTGCGGCGCTGGCCGGCGAGTGCGCCGACGCAGCGCATCGTGCAGACGATCTCGAACCTGATCCGCGCGCAGGCCGCGCGCGGCGCCGACGCGGTCACGCCTCCGTCGGCTTCCCGCTGAGCGTCGTGATCGGCTTCTCGGGTTCGCGCGCGAGGCCCTGAGCGAATACCTTCAGCCCTTCGAGCAGCGGCGTCAGCGCATCCCACAGCGCTTCGTCGTGCAGCAGCCGGTACACGCCGCGCACGCCGGGCGCCGCATGCTCGTGCTCGGACGGTTTCCACGCGCCGACGTGACGCAGCGCGTCTGCGGCCGCGAACATCGTCTTGCCGAACTGCTCGGGCGGGATGCTCGACAGCGCCATCACCAGCATCGCGAGGTTCTGCACGCCGGTCTGTGTGCCCGGTTTGTCGAGCGCGCCGACCAGCACTTCGGCGATACGTGCGTTCGCGCTCACGACATCGTTCGCGAAGCGCAGGAAGCCGTGCCGGTGCAGGCTGCCGAGCAGGCGTTCGAGCGCATCGTGCGCATCGGGCTCCGTCTGGGGAGGCGTCACATCGTGGGGCAGGCGTTCGGCCATCAGCTTTTCTCCGGATGAGGCGCCGCGTCGGGCGGCGCAACGTAGTCGGGTCGCGACCATTTGGCCGCGGCGTCGATGCCCGCGTTCGGCGTGCGTGCGCCGTAGCGGAAATTGCCGGCCGGCAACGGCCGTGCGTCGCGCGGACGCGGCAGCACGTCGAGCCGCACGGCGAGCTCCTTGTACGCGGGCGTGTTGACGTCGGGATCGTGGTGTTCTCCCGTCAGCTCGTTCGCGCCGGGCTTGCCCTGGTGAATCGGCAGAAACAGCGTGTTGCCGCGCACGCGATCGGTGACGAGCGCGATCATCTCGGCCGAGCCGCGCCGCGACGTGAGGCGCACCCACGTGCCGTCCTCGATTCCGCGCGCGGCCGCGACCTCGCGGCTCACCTCCACGAACCATTCGGGCGACAGCCCCCACAGCCGTCCGCCGCGGCCGCTCTGGTTCGTCGACTGGAAATGTTCGAGCATCCGTCCGTTGTCTGCGAGCAGGTCGTATTCGTCGTCGGCGTCCTCGGCGGGAGGCTGCCATTTGACCGGATGCAGTTTCGCGCGGCCGTCCTCTGTGTGGAAACGCTCCGTATAAAGCAACGGCGTGTCCGTGCCGTCGGCGCGCACCGGCCACACGAGCGACTGCCAGCCTTCTAGGCGCGCATAGCTGACGCCGGCGAACATCTCGGCAATGCCGGCTACCTCGTCCATGATCTGCGACGGATGCGTGTAACCCCAGTCATGGCCCATCCGCGCCGCGAGATCGGTCAGGATGCGCCAGTCGGGACGGCTGTTGCCGAGCGGCGGCATCACCTCGTAAAAGCGCTGGATTCTCCGTTCGGTATTGACGAACGTGCCGTCCTTTTCGACGCTCGGGCAGCCGGGGAGCACGACGTCCGCGAATTCGGCGGTGCGGCTCATGAAAATGTCCTGCACCACGAAGAAGTCGAGCTGCGAGAACGCGCGGTGTACGTTCTCGGAATCGGCGTCCGAGAACGCCGTTTCCTCGCCGATCACCATCATCGCCTTCAGGCGCCCTTGCGCGGCCTGCTCGACCATCATGAAATTGTCCTCGCCGATCGTCGACGACAGCGCCCCCGGCTCGACACCCCACGCGCGCGCCCATTTGTCCCGCACCGCGTCGTCGGTGACCTTCTCGTATCCCGGATAGACGTTCTTCAGGCAGCCGAAGTCGCTCGCGCCCTGCACATTGTTGTGGCCGCGCATCGGATAGCCGCCGGTGCCCGGCCGGCCGTAGTTGCCGGTCACGAGCAGCAGGTTCGACAGCGCCGTGCTCGCGTCGGCGCCGTGACTGTGCTGCGTGATGCCCATTGCCCAGACGATGCAGACGCTCGGCGAGCGCCCGATCATGTCGGCCGCTTCGACGAGCTGCTCGCGCGCGATGCCGGTCGTTTGCGCGGCGAATTCCATCGTGAACGGTTCCAGCGACGCGCGGTAGTCGTCCACGCCGTTGACCCGCGCGGCAAGGAAATCGGTATCGGCGAGCCCGTGGTCGAACGCGTAGCGCGCGAATGCCGACGCCCATACGAGATCCGTGCCGGTGCGCGGGCGCAAGTGCAGATCGGCGCGCTCCGCCATCTCGTGGCGGCGCGGATCGACGACGATCAGCCGCTGGCCGCGCAGCTTGCGCGCGGCTTTCAGGCGCGACGCGATCACCGGGTGACATTCCGCGGTATTGCTGCCGACGATCACGATCAGGTCGGCCGCCGCGAGATCGGCGATCGTGCCGGCGTCGCCGCCGTAGCCGACCGTGCGGAACAGCCCCATCGTCGCCGGGTTCTGGCAGTAGCGCGACGAATTGTCGACGCTGTTGGTGCCGATCACGAGCCGCGCGATCTTCTGCGTCAGATACGCCTCTTCGTTGCTCGCCTTGCTCGACCCGATGAAGCCGATGCTGTCGGGGCCGTGTGCGGCGCGGATTTCCAGCAGCCGTCGCGCGACGACGTCGAGCGCCTCGTCCCACGACACTTCGTGAAAGCGGCCATGCTCGCGCACGAGCGGCGTCGTGAGCCGCTTTGGATCGTTGACGAAATCCCAGCCGAAGCGGCCCTTCACGCAGGTCGAGATGCCATTGGCCGGCGCGTCGACGACGGGCTGCACCTTCAGCACGTGCCGGTCGCGCGTCCACATCTCGAATGCGCAACCGACGCCGCAATACGTGCAGACGGTCTTGGTGCGCCTGATTTCGGCCTGGCGCAACGCGATGTCCAGCTTCGACACGCCGGTGACCGGCGGCGCACCGATCGTGCGCTCAAGCACCTTCACGAAATCGATAAGCGGTCGCTTGACCGTTTCCGGCATCGCGGTAAACGGGCCCGCATCGGGCTGCATCGATTTCTCGAGCAGTGCGTTGCACGGGCACACCGTGACGCAATGCCCGCAGCTCACGCAACTCGATTCGCCGATCGCGCTGCCGCCGTCCCACAGCACGCGCGGATGCTCCATCGAGAAATCGATGCTCAACGTCTCGTTTACCTCGACGTTCTGGCACGCCTCGACACACCGCCCGCACAGGATGCACTGGTCCGGGTCGTACGTGTAGAACGGGTTGGATTCGTCCTTCGCGTACGGCTTGCGCTGATACGCATAGCGCTGGATCGGCAGATGCATGTCGGCGAACGTGTTGTGGAGCGTGCAATCGCCCGTGTTGTGTTCGCAGACGCTGCAGTACAACTCGTGCTTCGCGAGCAGCCGGTCCATCCCTTCCTCGCGCGCGCGCCGCGCCCGCTCGGACCGGCTTACGACCGCGAGCCCATCGGCGCTGCGCAGCGCGCATGCGCGTGCCAGCTCGCCGTCCCCGGTTTCGACCCAGCAGACGTCGCAGGTCTGCAACGCGCCGAGCGCGCGGTGGTAGCACACGTGCGGCAGCGACACGTCGTGCTCGGCGAGGAAATCCAGCAGCGGCTGATCGGCGTCGCCACGCAGCGTGGCGCCGTCGAACTTGATCGAACAGGTTCGGGAGTCGGCCATGGGAGTCTCTGGCAGGAACGGTGGGCATTGCCGGTCGCCCGGCGCATCGCGCGTGCCCGGCCGTCCGAGCCCGCATTGCCCCGGACTCGCGCGCATCGGCATGGCGAAGCGGCGCGGATTTTGTAATTACGGCGCGTCGGGGCCGGATGCGGCCGCAGTCGCACGCGCGCCGGCGGCCCGCCGCCGGGGAACGCGGATTGCTGTAGCGCACCGTCCTCCCCATACCTGCGCCCCATGGTCCTCCGTGCCGCGTCACCTCCCCGCCGTGCCATCGTGCGTGAACTCGCGGCCGCACGCCGCCTGTGCGCCGCCGCGACGCTGGCGGCCACGTCGTGCGCGCACGCCGCATGGCCGGACCAGAACGCGTTGCGCCCCGCAGGCATCCAGGCGGTGCGGATCGCGTCGCTGTGGCACTGGACGCTGCTCGTGTGTGCGCTCGTGTTCGCCGCCGTGCTCGCGGCACTCGCACTTGCGCTGTGGCGCCGCGCGCCGGCCGGCGCGGCGGCGCCGATGGAGGACGACCGGCCGCTGCCGCCCGATCCGCGCCGCGAGCGCCGCGCGAGCCGCGTAACGCGGACCGCGACGGCGGCGTCGGTCGTCGTGCTGGCCGGCCTGATCGTCGCGGACGTGCTGACCGACCGCGCGCTGTCGCGGCTGCCGGTGACCGACGCACTGCGCATCGAGATGACGGGCCACCAGTGGTGGTGGGACGTGCGCTACCCCGCCGACGGCGCAGGCGGCGACGGCGGCTTCGCGACGGCGAACGAGCTGCACGTGCCGGTCGGACGTGCGGTGATCGTGTCGCTGAAGGCTGCCGACGTGATCCATACGTTCTGGGCGCCCAACCTGCACGGCAAGAAAGACATGATCCCCGGCCGCGACGCGACGATCGCGTTTCGCGTCGACAAGCCCGGCCGGTATCGCGGGCAGTGCGCGGAATACTGCGGCCTCGAGCATGCGTTGATGGCGTTCGTCGTGGTGGCCGAGCCGCAGGCGCAGTTCGATGCGTGGGTCGCGCAGCAGCGTCGGCCTGCCGTCGACGCGCCGTCGTCGTTCGCGCAGGCCGGCCAGCGCGTGTTCGTCGCCGGCGCATGCGCGACTTGCCACACGGTGCGCGGCACGCCCGCATCCGGCACGCTGGGCCCCGACCTCACGCACGTGATGAGCCGCTCGATGCTCGCGGGCGGCACGTTCCCGAACGATCGCGCGCATCTGGCCAGATGGTTGCGTACGCCCGGCGCGCTGAAACCGGGCACGACGATGCCGCCGAGCACGCTGAGCCCGATGGAGCAGCAGGCTGTGATCGCGTGGCTGGAGACGCTGCGATGAGCGCGCATCGTTCGCCGCCTTCCGCGCAGCCGCTGCTCGACGGCCCGGCCGGCGGCCAGGCCGCCGTCGACGCGCTCGCGCGCACATGGAGCGACCGGCCCGGCTTCATCGGGATGCTGGCTGCGGTCAATCACAAGACGATTGCACGCCGCTTCGTGATCACGACCTTCACGTTCTTCGTGCTCGGCGGGCTGTTTGCGCTCGCGATGCGCATGCAGCTCGCAAGCGCCGACAATCGCCTGCTCGGCCCCGCCACGTACGACCAGTTCTTCACGATGCACGGCACGACGATGATGTTCCTGTTCGCCGTGCCGGTGATGCAGGCGGTGGCAGGCTGGATCGTGCCGCTGATGATCGGCGCCCGCACGGTCGCGTTTCCGCGGATGAATGCGTACGCGTACTGGGTCTTCCTGTTCGGCGGCCTCACGCTGTATGTCGGCTTCGCGCTCGGCGCACGGCCCGACGCCGGCTGGTTCAGCTACGTGCCGCTTGCCGGCCCCGACTATTCGACCGGCAAGGGCGCCGACATCTGGGCGCAGATGATCACCTTCTCCGAGCTGTCGGCACTGATCGAGGCAGTGGTGCTGATCACGACGATCCTGAAACTGCGCGCGCCAGGCATGTCGCTCGACCGGATGCCCTTGTTCGTGTGGGCCACGCTCGTCACGCAATTCATGGTGCTGTTCGCGATGCCGGCCGTCATGCTGTCCAGCACCGCGCTGATTCTCGATCGCCTCGTCGGCACCCATTTCTACAATCCCGCGCGCGGCGGCGACGTGCTGCTGTGGCAGCACCTGTTCTGGTTCTTCGGGCATCCGGAGGTCTACCTGATCTTCATCCCGCCGCTCGGCTTCATCTCGACGATCGTGCCGACCTTCGCGCGCCGGCCGATATTCGGCTACCCGGCGATGGTGCTCGCGCTGATCGCGACCGCGTTCCTTGCGTTCGGCCTGTGGGTGCATCACATGTATGCGACGAGCCTGCCTGCGCTCGGCAAAAGCTTCTTCACCGCGGCAAGCCTCGCGATCGCGATTCCATCCGGAATCCAGATCTTCTGCTGGCTCGCGACGCTGTGGCTCGGCCGGCCGCGACTGAAAACCCCGCTGCTGTTCGTGCTCGCGTTTTTCTTCATCCTCGTGCTTGGCGGCCTGACCGGCGTGATGCTCGGCTCGGTATCCCTCGACCTGCAGGTGCACGATACGTACTTCGTCGTCGCGCACCTGCACTACGTACTGCTCGGCGGCGCGGTGTTTCCGCTGTTCGGCGCGTTCTACTACTGGTTCCCCAAGCTGACCGGGCGGCTGCTCGACGAAACGCTCGGCCGCGTGCAGTTCTGGCTGTTCTTCATCGGCTTCAACCTGACTTTCTTTCCAATGCATGTGCTCGGCCTCGACGGCATGCCGCGCCGCGTTTGGACTTATCCGGCGCACCGCGGCTGGGACGGGCTGAACCTGATCTCGACCATCGGCGCATGGGCGATCGCGCTCAGCGTGCTGCTGTTCGTCGTCAACGTCGTACGCTGCCGCACGCGCGGCGCGCCGGCCGGCGCCGATCCGTGGGGCGCGGGCACGCTCGAATGGCTGACGCCGAGCCCGCCGCCGCCGCACAATTTCGACACGCTGCCGGTGGTCCACGGGCCGGAGCCGCTGTGGGAACCGGCGCGCGAACCGCGTTGCGTGGCGGGGCTTGCGACCGATCGCCGCGAAGTGCTGACGACCACCGCGCTCGACGCGACGCCGGACCTGCGTCCGCTGTTTCCGGGCCCGTCGCTGTGGCCGTTCGCGAGCGCGGTCGCGACGACGATCCTGTTCATCGGCTCGATCTTCACGCCATGGGCGGTCGTGTGGGGAGCGGTGCCGGTCACCGCCGCGCTGATCGGCTGGTTCTGGCCGACGCACCGCGAAACGGCGCTTGCGCGGGAACGGGAGCAGCGGCCATGAGCGACACGCGCACGCGCGCCGGCCTGCCCGGCACGCTCGACGTCAGCGCGTTGCCGACCTATGCGCACGGGCCGCGCAGCATCACATGGTGGGCGACGGGCGGCCTGATGCTGGTCGAAGGCACCGTGTTCGCGATCGCGCTGATGACGTATTTCTATCTGCGCAGCCTGGCGCCGAGCTGGCCGCTCGGCGCGCCGCCGCCCGCACTGTGGGCAGGCACGCTGAACACCGTGCTGATGCTCGCGAGCCTCGCGCCGAACTTCGCCGCGCAGCGCGCGGCCGAGCGCGGCGATCTGGTCGGCGCGCGCACGTGGCTCGCCGTGTGCGCTGCCGGTGCGTGGATATTCATCGTCGTGCGCGCATTCGAATTCGGCACGCTGAACGTGGACTGGTACACGAATGCGTACGGCTCGGTCGCGTGGCTGCTGATGGGCCTGCATACGACGCACCTGATCACCGATGCGATCGATTCGTCCGTGCTTGCCGCGCTGCTGTTTACGGGGCCGTTCGAACGCAAACGCTTCGGCAACGTCGGCGAGAACGCGCTCTACTGGTATTTCGTCGTGCTGAGCTGGCTGCCGATCTACGCGACCGTCTACCTGGTGCCGCGACTATGAAGAAGATGCCGATGCGGATCTGGATCGCGCTACTCGGTGCGCCGTCGGCGGTGCTTGCCGTACTGTCCGTCGACTATGCGATGGCCGACCCGGCTTGCGTCTGGCGCAGCACGCTGCCGATACTCGCGCTGACGGCCGTCGCCGCGGCGGCCACCGGCACGTGTGCGATGCTCGCGTGGCGCACGCCGCACGCGCATCGCCGCGCGTCCGGCGGCGGCACGCCCCGGGCATTGCTTGCGCAAGTCGGTGCGGGGGCCGGCGCGTTGTCGACGTTCGCGCTGGCGGCGTTCTGCGTTGCATCGTGGATCGTGCCGATCTGCGCGTCATGACGATGAGAGCCGCGATCATGAGCGCACCGGGTTCGCGCAGGTCAACGGCTTTCACCGCGCTCGTATGCGGCGCGATGCTGATCGCGGGCGCGCAGGCGCCGGACGCCCACGCGCATGTGATCGCGGCCGGGAGCGTGGATACGAACGCGCTCGGCTGGCCGTTCGAGCCGTTCGTCATCGCGCTGCTTGCGACGGCCGCTGTCGGTTATGCGCTCGGATATCGGCGGCTCGCACGGCAAAGCCGGCGTGGACGCACGCAACTGGTGCGCCGCGCGGCCGCCTTCTCGGTCGGCCTCGCGACGCTGTTCGTCGCGCTGTGCACGCCGCTCGACACGCTGAGCGGCGTGCTGTTTTCCGCGCACATGGTGCAGCACGAGTTGCTGATGATCGTCGCGGCGCCGCTGGCGGTGCTCGGACGCCCGCTGCCGACGTGGCTGTGGGCGCTGCCGCCGAGCGCGCGGTTCCGTGTGGCCCGGGTTGCCCGCACGCGCTGGCTGCGCACGTCGTGGCGCGCCGCGACGGCGCCGGTACCGGCATGGCTGCTGCATGCGGCCGCACTGTGGATCTGGCATATCCCGCGCTGCTTCGATGCGGCGCTCGCGGCGCCCGGCGTTCATACGCTTCAGCATGCGAGCTTCCTCGGCAGCGCGCTGCTGTTCTGGCGCGCGGTGTTCGACGATGCCGCGCGGCCAGCGCACGGCGCGTCGGCCGCGCTGTCGCTGTTCACGACGATGGTCCACACGGCCGCGCTCGGCGCACTGATCACGCTGTCGCCGGGGCTCTGGTACCTGCCGTACGCGGAAACGACCACCGCGCTCGGTCTCGCGCCGCTCGAAGACCAGCAACTCGGCGGCCTCGTGATGTGGGTACCGGCCGGGCTCGCATACGTCGCCGCCGCGCTCGCGCTCGTCGCGCGCTGGTTGCGGCGGCCGGCCGGCCTTCGCGCGGAGGCGCCATGATGCGCGCTGCTCGCCTGCGCGTCGCTGTTGCTGTCGCGGTCGCGGCGACCGTGCTCGCGATCGCGGGACCGGCGCGCGCGGTCGATCCCGACCCGGCGCTCGTCGAGCGCGGCGCGTATCTCGCGCGCATCGGCGACTGCGCCGGTTGCCACACGGCGCCGGCCGGCGGCATCCCGTACGCCGGCGGCCAGGGTCTCGGCTCGCCGTTCGGCACGATCATGACGACCAACATCACACCCGATCCGCTATTCGGGATCGGCCGCTATACGCTCAAGGATTTCGACCGCGCGCTCCGGCGCGGCATCGCGCGCGGCAACAAGCGACTCTATCCGGCGATGCCGTACGCATCGTTCTCGAAGCTGACGGACGACGACGTTCGCGCGCTTTACGCGTACATGATGCTAGGCGTGAAGCCGGTCGCACGGCCGTCGCCGTCGAGCGACGTCGCGTTCCCGTTCAACCAGCGCTGGACGCTCGTATTCTGGCAATGGGCGTTCGCGCCGCGCCACGTGTACGCGCCGCGTCCCGGTCGCGATGCACGCTGGAATCGCGGTGCGTATCTCGTGCAATCTCTCGGCCATTGCGGCGCGTGCCACACGCCGCGGGGACCCGCGTACCAGGAGCGCGGCTACGATGAATCGTCGTCGCGCTGGCTGACCGGCGGCACGAACGACCACTGGTTTGCGCCGAACCTGACCGGCGACCCGGGCGCCGGGCTCGGCCGCTTGTCCGCAGACGACATCGCGGCGTTCCTGAAGACCGGGCACGCGGCGGGATTCTCCGCGTTCGGCACGATGGTCGCGCAAGTCGAGGACGGTACGCAGTATCTGAGCGACGACGACGCACGCGCGATTGCCGTGTTCCTGAAATCGCTGCCGGCGCGGCAGCCGACCGGCGGCTACACGCCCGGCGCGACACCGACGCCGGTGCGGCACGGCAATCGCGTACCCGATGCGCAATCGACCGGCGCGAACGTCTACCGTTCGGCCTGTGCGCGCTGCCACGGCGCGGACGGCATGGGCGCGCCGCCTGCGTTCCCGCGGCTCGCCGGCAATCCGGCCGTGCTGACGGCCGACACGACATCGCTGATCCGGCTGCTCGTGGAAGGCGGCAACGCGCCGCGCACACTGACGGGGCCGCCCCGCACATCGATGCCCGGCTTTGCCGGCGTGCTGACGGACGCGCAGATCGCCGGCGCGCTCACGTGGATTCGCAGCGCGTGGGGAAACGATGCGTTGCCGGTTACTGCGAACGACGTGTCCAGCCTGCGCGAGAAGCTGCACAAATGAGCTGGCGCAGCGGCGCGGCTCGGCGCGCTGCGCCACCGCAGCACGCCGAGGCCGGCCGGTGCGCGGCCGCGCGCGCCGGCGTCAATGCATCGGGCCGCCGGGCGGCGCCTTGTACTCGCTGCGCGCGCCCATTGCGTCCTCGACCGCCTTCACGCCGTGCAACGCTGCCACGCCGTCGACGACCGCATGCCGTTCCGCTTCTTCCACCTGGCCGCTCAGGCGGACGTTACCGTGCTCGACGGTCACGTCGACGTCGCGCGGATGCGAAACCAGATGGCCGAGCGCGGCCCGCACGCGCTCGGTGACCTGCGCGTCGTTGGCGTCGCCGGCGAGCCAGTCCGCGCGCAGCCCCGCGATCGCACCGCGCGCATGATCGGCCGCGCGCTTCGCTTGCGTGGTCGCGTAGTCGGCGACGCTGTGTTGGCCTGCGACCGCCTTGTCACGCACGTACGCGCGCCGGCGCTTGCCCGAAGCCGGGTCGAAGAAATACATCGCCGCCGCGCCGCATGCGACGGCCACCGCCAGGTTCAACAGCGGGTTGTTCGAACGAGTTCTGGAAGTCATGGGAGCACCATAGTCGATACCCGGAACCGCCGGGCTTGTCATCCGCAGCAGCACGGGCCGTTCCTCCTCCGCACCGGCCCGCGGCGGCGGCACCGGCGTGCGGCGGACGAAGCGTGTCGCACGGAAACGTGCAATCGAAATGACAAGCCCTTGAAAAATTCGCGGTTCACACGCTGCATGGGGAAGCACGCGAAACGCGCCGGCTTGCATCGATACGCGCGGGCGGGTGGCGGTCCGCTCGCCGTCAAACGGCCCGCATGGATCGCCCCGCCCTCCCGGATCTTGGCGCTGCAACGACGTGCCAGGCCGGCGGCCATACGGGCACATGCGCTCGCCAACGATTCCGCCGTCGCACGCAGTGGCACGCCGTGCGAGCGCCGGCGCCGCACAAGCGAACGTCCACCAACGTCGACACCCGCCCCATTGCAAGCACGCAAGCGAACCCGCGGCCCTCACTGCGGCGCGTGCGTGTCTTCGTCGTCGGGGAAAAAGCGGATGTCCGTTAGTTGCGCAATGCCGTCGAGATCGGGAAAGATCGTGCCGATGCTCACGCCGACGCCAGCCAGTTCGCGCCGGATCGCGCCAAAGCGCTCGCCCGGCACCACGATGCGCGTCAGGCGGCCGGCGAGATCCGGATCCTCGTCGAGCGGCGCGAATCCACGCGCGCCGTCGTAGCGATGAATCGTGAACCAGCCGTCCTGCGCGGTGATTCTCGGCATCACGTGGCGCGGGCGAAACACCTTGGTGCGCGTGATCCGAAGCGGCGCGCGCCGCTCGGCGGCCGTCGCGATGTCGTCGGCATCGTGCGACAGGCACCACACCGCACCGTCGCCGCCGGTGCCGTTCGCGCTCCGGACCGCGAACCACAGTGCGGCGAGCGCATTGCCCGACCAGTCGAGCAGCCGTGTGCGCATCCCGTGCTGCTGCGCGAGCGCGAGCCAGTCGCACGCGTCGAGGTTCGGCGCAGGATCGAGATGCGGCAGCGCGCGCCGCACGAATTCGTCGAGCATTCTCGCTTCGACGTCGGGCGATGCGCATTGCCGCGCGATGCTCGGCACGAGCGGCCAGCCCGCGTTGCATTGCCCGCGGAACAGCCGCGCCGCCGTCGCGCCGTTCGCCGCGCCGATCGCACCGATGTAGTCGGCAATGCTGCCGATCGACTCTTTCGGTGTGCCGCGTTCACGTCCCATGCTGCCGTCTCCCCGTTCATCATCGTCACCGGCGCTCGTAGCCGAAATTGCCGCGCGACGTGCCGCGGCATACCCGGTGCGGCCAGCACGCGAACTCGACCTTGACGACGGTCATGCGTCGATTTCGGTACTGTGCTTCCCCGGGCGGATGCGCAGGATCGCGCAAGCGCGATACCGCATCGGCACGCACCGCCGACCGGCGCTCGCAATCGGCGGCTCGCGCGCACCACGCGTTCGCGCTCAGGGCGTCGCGCCGTGTTCCTTCTGCCAGCGCTCCATCAGCGCGATCTCGTCGCGTTGCGCGGCGATGATGCGGGTCGCAAGCTTGCGCAGCGTCGGATCCTTGCCGTATTTCAGCTCGACCTGCGCCATGTCGATCGCACCCTGATGATGCGGCGCCATGTGCGCGACGAAATCGCGGTCGGCGTCGCCGGTGTAGGGCGCGCCCTCCATCGCGTCCATCATCTTGCGATCGGCGCGCTTGTACGCGTGCGTCGACGATTCGGAAACGGCCGCTTGATCGGGCGGGCGCAGTTGCGCCCGGGCCGGCGATGCGACGACGGCGGCGGCCAGCAGTGCGCACGCGGCGCAATACCGGGCCGCATGCACGGGGCGACGGGTGAGAACACGCATGTCGTAACTCCTTGAGGTGGGTTGTCGAAGGGACGGGACGGCACAGCACGCACGGCCCGCGGCGCTCACGCCGCGCCTACCGCCACCGTGCGCGCGCATGCGCGTCGCCGCGCGCGACGAGCGCGCGGATGCGATCGGCCGTGCGGCACGCGATCGCCTGGATCGTCAGCGACGGGTTGACGCCGCCGACCGTCGGAAACACCGACCCGTCGCAGACCCACAGGTTCGGAATGTCCCAGCTGCGGCAGTCGGCATCGACGACGCTCGTCGCCGGATCGTCGCCCATCCGCACCGTGCCCGCGAGGTGGCACGTGTCGTCTTCCTCGTGCCAGATGTCGCGCGCCCCGGCGGCTTCGAGCGACCGGTCCATCTGCGCGAACGCATGACGGATCATCCGGCGATCGTTGTCGTCGTACGAATAGGTGACGCGCGCGACCGGCAGCCCGAACGCGTCGCGCTCGTCCGCCAGCGTTACGCGGTTGTCCACGCGCGGCAGCGTCTCGCCGACGATCTTCAGCCCCGCCTGGAAGTTGTAGCGCGCCATCTCGCGCTTCAGCGCGTCGCCCCACAGCCCGCGCGCGGCAACCTTGCGCGCCCATTCGATCGGTAGCGGGCCCTGGCTCATCCAGCAGTAGCCGCCGAAGAAGTCCTTGCCGTCGTCGGCGTAGTTCCAGTGCTCGGTGAGCGACAGTGACGGCGGCCCCTTGTACCAGCGCACCTCGTCGTCCATGGTGCCCCACGATGCCTGGTTCAGCTGCGCCATCAGATAGCGGCCGACGAGGCCCGAGCTGTTTGCGAGCCCGTGCGGATGACGCCCGTTCGCGGATACGAGCAGCAACCGCGGCGTCTCGATCGCGTAGCCGGCGACGACGACGTTGCGCGCGCGCTGGAACTGCGTGCGGCCGTCGCGCCGGTAGTGGACGCCGGTCACGCGATCGCCGTCGGCTTCGATCCGCAGCGCCATCGCGAGATCCCGCACTTCGGCGCCTGCTGCGACCGCGCGCGGGATCCACGTGACGAGCGCACTCTGCTTCGCGTTCGTCGCGCAGCCGGCGATGCAGAAACCGCGATACACGCACGGATGCGCACGGCCGCGCGGCGCGGACAGCGTTGCGAGCGGCGTCGGCGTCCAGCCGATGCCGAGCGCGTCGGCGCCGCGCGCGAGCACGAGCGCGGCCGCGTTCAGTTCATGGGCGCGGTACGGGTAGCGCGGGCGCGGCGGTCCCCACGGATAGTTCACCGGCCCGCTGATCTTCAGCGCCTGCTCGACTTCGCGGTAGTAGCGCCACATCTCTCGCCAGTCGAGCGGCCAGTCGACGCCATAGCCGAGCAGCGTGCGCGAGCGGAACCATTCGGGCCGAAAGCGCAGCGACACCATCGCGAAGTGCACGGTGCTGCCGCCGATCGCGCGGCCGCTGTTGTTGGTGCCGAGCGTCAGCGGGTTCGCGCCGTCGCAGATCCGCTCGTCGGTCCAGAACAGCTTGCGCTGGTGCGATTCGTCGGAGGCGAATTCCTCCAGAGGCCGCCACCACGCGCCCGCATCGAGCGCGACGACGGAAAAACCATGCTCGGCAAGCCGGCACGCGAGCGTGCCGCCGCCCGCGCCGGTGCCGACGATCACGAAGTCGACAGGCTCGTCGTCGCGGAACATTCGCATCGGCGACCAGCCGCCCACGCGCAACGGATCGGGCGCGCGGCCGTCGCAACCGCGCGGCTTGCCGGCGTACAGCGAATCAGCGTTCATCGCGATCGCCCTCCCCGTCCATCCTCGCTTCCCACGGATCGCGCCGGTTGAAATCCATCCGCACGTAGCCGCGCGGGCTCGCCGGGCCGCCGAAGCCGATCTCGTTCCATGCGAACGGGTGGCTGTAGTACGCGCCGCAAATGTCCATCAGCACGCGTTTCGAGAAGAACATCCGCGGGTCCATGCCGGCCCATGCGGCTTCGACCTCGCGGTCGACTTGCCCGTGCTGGACCGCGCGCAGCAATGCATCGGCGTCGCTCGCGGCGAGTGACGCGAACGGCCGGCCGTACGCGTGGCGCGCCATCGCGTCGAGCGCGGCGAGGCCCGTGTGCCACGCGACACGCAACGGCGGCAGACGCGCGTCGCGAAAGCCGTCGCCTTCGTCGGTCGCGAGCCGGGCGTCGATCAGTGCGGCGGTGGGCACCGTACCGGAGCCGCCCTCCCGCTGCGGGACGATGCGGTCGCACAGCGCGCCGAGCGTCGCGTACTGCTCGGCATCGAAATGGCGCGGCGCGGTCGCGGCGACCCGCAGCCGCGCGTCGATCGCACGACGGGTCGCGTCGTTCCACGATGGCGTATCGCGCTTCGCGAGCACGTCGTAGCCGGAATAGCGCGGCAGCGCGACCGCGTCGTCGCTGACTCGCTTCATCGTCCCTCCCGTTCGGCGAGCGCGGTCGCGGCGAGACCGGCGATCGCGAGTGCGGTGAAGCTCGGCGGCGCCGGCAGCGGCGGCCCGGACAACACGTTCTGCGACCAGTTGCGCCAGCCGCCCATTTGCCGCGCGACCCCGCGCGCATGGAACGCGACGCCGACGAAGCCGAGCAAGGCCGTCGCGCGCATCCACCAGCGGCTGAAGCGCCGGTCGCCGCACGGGCGGGACGTCGCGATCCGCGCGGCGCTCAGTGCGGCTATCGGCGGCACGATGAGCGGCGCGAACATCGCGCGATGCTGGAACGCACCGCGAAAATGCAGCAACCCGACTTCACCGAGCGTGCCGACGAGCCCCGCCGCGACCAGCCCGGCCAGCGCGCGGCCCGCAGGCAGGCCCGCGAGACGCGGCGCGTCGGCCGGACGCGCGCGCAGCCGCTCGCCCGTTGCGCCGAGCAGGCCCGACAACAGCAGCGCGAACGGCGCGCCGAGCGGCGCCCCGTAGAACAGGTTGTGCCAGCTGAACCGGCCCGGCCGCTTCGTCACGTTGTACAGATGGAACGCGGACCCGGCGAGACCGACCGCCGCCGACGCGACGTGCACCGCGTCGCGCAGACGATGCCGTTCGGGCGTGTCGTCGGCGTGACCGTGCACGCTTGCGAGCACCGACAGCGTCGACGCGGCCAGCGGCGCGATCATCGCGCGATTGTGGAACGTGCCGCGATAGTGCTCGATGCCGCTGTCGGCAAGCACCGATCCGGCGAGCAGCAGCGCGCTGCGGTTCAGCAGCCGCGCGGCATCGGTCATCAACCTGTCGTGCTCGTCCGCGCGGTGTCGGGGGTGTCGCATCGGTCCTCCTTGTTGATGATGACGCGCCGTGACGCCGGAATTTTCCGGGAGCATTCACATTGCGAATTCGGCGACGTCGGCGGTGCGCAGTTCGAGGCCGAGGCCAGGGCGCGCCGCGTCGATCTCGAGCGCGCCGTCGACGAGCACCGGTGCGCCGTCGAACATCATTCGTTCGATCCGCACGTGATCGTGGAACCATTCGATGTGGCGCATGCGCGGCGCGACGCAACCGACGTGCCGGTGCAGCGCGGGTGCGCAATGCGCGGACACGTCGACGTGATGCGCATCGGCGAGCGCGGCCGCCGCGAGAAACCCGCTGATGCCGCCGCAGCGCGTCGCGTCGGCCTGCAGCACGTCAACCGCGCCGCGTTCGAGCAGGCGCCGAAAATCGTCGGGCGTGTACGCGTATTCGCCGGCGGCGACGTCCACCCGCGCGCCAACGTGTTCGCGCACGAACCGCAACCCTTCGACGTCGTCGCTGCTGACCGGCTCTTCGAACCAGCGAATCGCGCAATCGGCGACCGACTCCGCGAACGCGAGCGCGGTGCGCGGCGCATACGCACCGTTTGCATCGACGAACAGCTCGACGTCGGGGCCGAGCGCGTCGCGCGCGACGCGCACGCGCGACGGATCGCACGCATCGTGTAAGCCGATCTTCATCTTGCATGCACGGACGCCTTCGCCGCGCCAGCCGTCGAACTGCGCGGCGAGCGTTGCATCGTCGTAGGTCGTGAAGCCGCCGCTGCCGTACACCGGCACGCGCTCGCGCATCCGGCCGAGCAGCAGCGCGAGCGGCACGCCGGCGAGCTTGGCCTTCGCGTCCCACAGCGCGGTGTCGAGTGCGGAGATCGCGGTCGCCGCGATGCCGGCGCGGCCGATATTGCGCACCGCGCGCCACATCGCATCGACGGCGGCCGGGATGTCCGCGAGCGGCCGGTTGCGCAGCACGTCCGCCAGCATGGACGTGACGAGCGACGCGGCGTTCGCGTCGGTGTACGTATAGCCGAGGCCGGTCACCGGCCCCGCGTCGATGCCGACGACGACGATCGTCGTCGCGTGCCATGCGCAAGTGCCATCGGCTTCGGGCCGGTCGGTCGGCACGCGGTACGCGCGGGCGCGCACGTCGTCGATCGCCGGCGCGGCGGAAAGTGCCATCGTCGCTCCGGATCCTTGCTGTCTGCTTGCAACGTCGGCGCGCAACGCCCATTCCCGTCACCGCCGCCCCGATCTGCACGGCATGCGCCTTGCGCGCCGCCCCCGCAGCGCCGCGCACGGCAACGACCTGCGCGCGGCTCATCGGCTCATCCGGAACCAAGGAGAAACGGCATGGCAACAGTGGCGGATTTCATCGTCGAACGGCTGTACGACTGGGGCGTGCGCCGCATCTACGGCTACCCGGGCGACGGCATCAACGGCTTTTTCGGCGCACTCAATCGCGCCGAGGGCAAGATCGAGTTCATCCAGGCGCGACACGAGGAGATGGCAGCCTTCATGGCGTCCGCGCATGCAAAATTTACAGGCGAGCTCGGCGTGTGCGTCGCGACGTCGGGCCCGGGCGCCGCGCACCTCGTGACGGGCCTTTACGACGCGCGGCTCGACCACATGCCGGTGCTTGCGATCGTCGGCCAGCAGGCGCGCGCGGCGCTCGGCGGCCACTATCAGCAGGAAGTCGATCTGCCGGCGCTGTTCAAGGACGTTGCGGGCGCATTCGTCCAGCTCGCGGTGGTGCCCGCCCAGGTGCGCCATCTGGTCGATCGCGCGGTGCGCACCGCGCTCAGCGCGCGCACGGTCACCGCGCTGGTGCTGCCGAACGACCTGCAGGAGCTCGACTACGCGCCGCCGAAGCGCGCGCACGGCACCGTGCATTCCGGCATCGGCTACACGGCGCCGAAAGTCGTGCCGTACGCGGAAGATCTGCAACGCGCGGCCGACGTGCTGAATGCCGGCAAGAAGGTCGCGATGCTGGTCGGCGCGGGCGCGCTGCACGCGACCGACGAAGTGATCGCCGTGGCCGACCGGCTTGGCGCGGGCGCCGCGAAGGCGCTGCTCGGCAAGGCTGCGTTGCCGGACGACCTGCCGTGGGTAACCGGCTCGATCGGGCTGCTCGGCACCAAGCCGAGCTACGAACTGATGACCGAGTGCGACACGCTGCTCGTGGTCGGCTCCGGCTTCCCGTATTCCGAATTCCTGCCGAAGGAAGGCCAGGCGCGCGGCGTGCAGATCGACCTGAAGGCGGACATGCTGAGCCTGCGCTATCCGATGGAGGTGAACCTCGTCGGCGATAGCGCCGAGACGCTGCGCGCGCTGCTGCCGCTGCTGAACGAGCACAAGGACGCCGCATGGCGCGACCAGATCGCAAAATGGAACACCGACTGGCATGACACGTTGGCCGCGCGTGCGGCCGCGAAGGCCAGCGCGGGGCGCGGCGTGAATCCGCAGCGTGCGTTCACCGAGCTGTCGCCGCGCCTGCCCGACGACGTGATCCTGACGAGCGATTCGGGATCCTGCGCAAACTGGTACGCGCGCGACCTGATGATGCGGCGCGGGATGATGGGTTCGCTGTCCGGCGGCCTCGCGTCGATGGGTGCGGCGGTGCCGTACGCGATCGCCGCGAAGTTCGCGTATCCGGTGCGCCCGGTGATCGCGATGGTCGGCGACGGCGCGATGCAGATGAACAACATGGCCGAGCTGATCACGGTCGCGAAGTACTGGCGGCAATGGCCCGATCCGCGGTGGATCTGCATGGTGCTGAACAACGAGGATCTGAACCAGGTCACGTGGGAGCAGCGCGTGATGGAGGGCGATCCGAAGTTCGGCGCGTCGCAGCAGATTCCGAACGTGCCGTACTACCGCTTCGCGACGCTGCTGGGGCTGAAGGGTATCTACGTGGACGATCCGGAGCAGCTCGGCGCCGCATGGGACGAGGCGCTCGCGTCGGACCGCCCGGTCGTGCTCGAGGTGAAGAGCGATCCGGAGGTGCCGCCGCTGCCGCCGCACGTGACGCTGCAGCAGGCGAAGCATTTCGCCGAAACGCTGCTGAAGGGCGATGCGCGCGAAGCGAACGTGATCGTCGAGACCGCGCGACAGGTGCTGTCGGCCGTGCTGCCGGGCAACGGCGGCAAGCAGGAGTCGTAGCGAACGGCTCGCCGGAACCGCACGACGCGACTTTCGGGTCGTGCGGCGCGAGCCGGCGCGTCAGCCGATATCGACGTCGTCGCGGCCGTCGCCCTGCAACGCGAGCGCCGCGTTCACGAGCCCGACGTGTGCGAGCGTGAACGGAAAATTCCCGCACATGCGCCGCGCATGCAGGTCGTACTCCTCCGCCAGCAGCCCGACGTCGTTGCGCAGCCGCAGCAGCCGCTCGAACTGCGCATGCGCATCGTCGTCGCGGCCCTGCATCCGGTAAACCTGCGTGAGCCAGAAACCGGCCGCGACGAACGCGCCCTCGTCGCCCTCGCAGCCGTCCGCGAAATGTTGCGGCCGATAGCGGAACGGCAGGCCGTCCTCCATCAGCTCCCGCTCGATCGCGGCAACCGTCGCAACGACGCGCGGGTCGGACGCATCGAGCATCCCCGTCAGCGGAATCAGCAACAGGCTCACGTCGAGCCCGTCGCCGTCGTAGCGGTCGACGAAGCGGCCGAGCTTCGCGTGGTAGCCGCGCGCCAGCACGTCGGCGCGCACCGCGTCGGCCCAGCGCCGCCACACGTCGAGCGGCGCATGATGGCCGAACGTCTGCGCGGAGCGATATGCGCTTTCGACGGCGGTCCACACCATCACCTTCGACGACGTAAACCGGTGCCGGCCGCTGCGCACTTCCCAGATGCCTTCGTCCGGCTCGCGCCAGATCGTCGCGAGATGTTCGAGCAGGCGCCGTTCGAGCATCCACGCGTCGTCGTCGGGCGGCAGGCCGTGCCGGCGCGCCTGGTACAGCGCGCCGAGCACCTCGCCGTACACGTCGAGCTGCAACTGGTTGGCCGCCGCGTTGCCAAAGCGCACCGGCCGCGCGCCTTCGTATCCGGCGAGGTGCTCGGCGCGCCACTCCGCCGCGCGGCGGCCGCCGTCGCCCGCGTACAGCACCTGCAGCTGCGACGGATGATCGGCGATCGCGCGCACCAGCCAGTCGCGCCACTTCGCGGCCTCGTCGCGGTAGCCGCAGCGCACGAGCGCGCGCAGCGTGAAGCTCGCGTCGCGCAACCAGCAGAACCGGTAATCCCAGTTGCGCTCGCCGCCGAAGCGCTCGGGCAGCGAACTGGTGGGCGCGGCGACGATCCCGCCGGTGCGCACGCTCGACAACAGCCTGACCGTGATCAACGCGCGCTCGATCGCGTCGCGATACGGGCCTCGGGCGGCGTTGCAATCGGACCAGACGCGCCAGAACGCGTGCGTGTCGCGCAGCGACGCATGCGGATCGGGCACGGCCGGCGGCTGGTCGAACGAGCGCGCGTAGCTGATGCAGAAATCGACGCGTGCGCCCGCCGCGACCTGGTGCGTGCCGACGAGCCGGTCGCTCCGCACGTCGAGCTTCGCGTCGGTGTCGAGCCACATCGCGTCGCCGCCCGTCATCATCCGCCAACGACGGCCCAAGCGGCGGCACCACGGCAACGCGCTGCCGTAGTCGAAGCGCACGCCGAGATCGACGTCGATGTCGACCGTCCCGCGCTCGCCGCTCACGCTGCGGATCAGGCACGGATCGGGCGCGTTCCAGCTCATCCAGTCAGTGACCACGATGCACCCGGACGCGGTTTCGAAGCGCGTTTCGAGCACCGCGGTGCCGGGCAGATAGCGGCGCGTCGCCCGCGCGGCCGGCTCGTGCGGCGCGATGCGAAAACAACCGTTGTCCGGCGTGCCGACAAGCGCGGCGAAGCATGGCGGCGAATCGAAGTCCGGCCAGCACAGCCAGTCGATGCTGCCGTCGAGCGCGACAAGCGCGGCGCTGCGGCCGTCGCCGATCAGCGCGTGGTCCTCGATGCGCATCGCGCTCACCGGTCGATCTTGCGCGCGGCGACCCACGCGGCGGCGAGCATCGCGGCAATCGCGCCATACGCGAGCGCGCGGGTTGTGCCGAGCCCGGCCTCCGCGCCGGTGCGGCGTGCTTCGGCCCCGAACGCGCCGCGCGTCGCATGACGGCCCGGCACCGTACGCCACAGGTTCGACTCGCGCGGGCCGGCGAGCGTCTTGCGTTGCTGGCCGCGCACGGCCGTATATGCGAGATAGCGGTCGAAACAGGCGGGCGCGAGCGCATTCGCGACGATCGCGGCCAGCGACGACCAGCCCACCCAGCGCTCGCGGCCCGGATGCCGTGCGGCGTCGACGATCGCGTCGGCCGCGACTTCCGGCGCGTAGACGGGTGCGACCGGGCGCGGTTCGTGCGGCAACTTCGATTCGGCCCAGTCGAACTGCGGCGTATCGATCGCGGGCAACTGCACCATCGTCACGCGCACGCGGCTGCGCGCATGCAGAAGCTCGCAACGGAGCGCGTCGGTGAAGCCGCGGATCGCGTGCTTTGCGCCGCAGTACGGCGCCTGCAGCGGAATCGACCGGTATGCGAGTGCGGAGCCGACCTGCACGATCGTGCCGCGATTGCGCGCGGCCATCCGAGCGAGCGCGGCGCGCGTGCCGTTGACGCAGCCCAGATAGGTAACGTCGGTCACGCGCGCATAGTCTTCCGGGGAGATCTCGTCGAACGGCGCGAACACCGTCACCATCGCATTGTTGACCCACACGTCGAGCGGGCCGAGTTCACGCTCGATACGTTCGGCTGCCGCATCGAGCGCCGCCGCGTCGCTGACGTCCACGGCGACGGGCAGCGCGTCGACGCCATAGGCGCGCACTTCGCTCGCGGCGTCCTCCAGCGCCCCCGGATCGCGTGCAAGCAGCGCGACGTTGACACCAAGGCGCGCGAACGCATGGGCAGTCGCGCGGCCGACGCCGGCGCTCGCGCCGGTAATCGCGACGGTCTTCACGGTCGATTCCTCCGGATTTTCGGTCAAGGCCGGCGCGCCGCCGAGGCGGCCACGGATCTGCGCGCCGGAACGCGATCGACCCGAGCAAGCGACGTACCGCACAGCAGGACGGACAAGCGATCCACCCGTTCGGCCCAACCGCCCCCCGGATTTACAAGCGCGCTGTAACGCGCCGCGCCGCGTCTTCAGTGGCGGCGCCCGTCGCGTTCGTGCCGCGCACGCACGAAATTTGCTGCGCGACGAACGGTTTGTAGTCATGTCGTCGAATCCGGCAAGGAGTCGTATTGCGCGCCCCGCCGTTCCTGAAAGCACATCGTATGGTTTGCAGCGCCGTCGCCGCGTGCACCGTCGCGCCGGCGCTCGCGCACGCCGCGTCAGTGTCCGTGTCCGATCCGTCGAGCGCCCCGGCCGGCCCGTTGCCGCTCGCATACGTCGCGCATGCGGCGGGCCCCGCTGCGCGGCCGGTGTTCGTGCTGGGCTGGGCGCTGCTTGCGCTATGCACGTTCGTGTGCGTCGCGATCGCGGTGCTGCTGCTGATCGCGCTGTTTCGCCGCCGCGCGCAGCCGGGCGGCGGCCACGGCAGCGGGCTGACGATCGTGACGGTCGGAACCGCGATCTCGATCGTGCTGCTGTTCGGCGCGCTGGTGTACATGCTGCGCGTACTCGGCGCGGTCGCGTCTCCGCCGCGCGCGCCCGCACTGACGATCGTCGTGACCGCACACGACTGGTGGTGGTCGGTCCGCTATCCGGACGACGCAGGCGGCGCCGCGTTCGTCACCGCGAACGAGATTCATGTTCCCGTCGGCGAGCCGGTCGCGATCGACCTGAAGAGCGCCGACGTGATCCACGCATTCTGGGTGCCGCAACTGGCCGGCAAAACGCAGACGATCCCCGGCCAGACCAACCATCAGTGGCTGCAGGCCGATCGCGCCGGCGTCTATCGCGGGCAATGCTCGCAATACTGCGGCGCGCAGCATGCGCACATGGCGTTCGAAGTGGTGGCCGAGTCGCCCGATGCGTTTCGCGCATGGCTCGCCGCCCAGCGGCAACCGCCGCGGGCTCCGGCAACCGGCGCCGAACGGCGCGGCCAGCGCGTATTCGCCGCGCGCTGCGCGGGCTGCCACACGGTGCGCGGCACCGACGCGGCGGGCGACGCCGGCCCGGACCTGACGCATCTCGGCTCGCGCCGGCTGCTCGCCGCCGGCACGCTCGACAACACGCCCGACAACCTGCGGCGCTGGATCGCACAGGCGCAGCAGATCAAGCCGCGGACGCTGATGCCGTCGTTCGCGCTCGCGCCGCGCGACGCCGACGATCTCGCCGCGTATCTCGCCACGCTGCACTGAACGGAGGATGACGATGGCCGTTGCGCACGACACGCCCACGCGGCTTAGCCGCGTGCCGGAGCTCGGCGAAGCGCCGCCGGGCTCCGCGCACGAGCGCGAACTCGCCGCGCTGTGGGAATCGGAGCCCGGCTGGCGCGGCTGGCTCGGCACGGTCGACCACAAGCGCATCGGGCTGCGCTACATCGTCACCGCGTTCGCATTCCTGCTGCTCGGCGGGGTCGAGGCGCTGGTGATGCGCGTCCAGCTCGCGCGGCCCAATGCGACCGTGCTCACGCCCGCGCAATACGACTCGCTGTTTACGATGCACGGCGTCACGATGATTTTCCTGTACGCGCTGCCGGTGCTGTCGGGTTTCGCGAACTACCTGTGGCCGCTGATGCTGGGCTCGCGCGACATGGCGTTCCCGCGCCTGAACGCATTTTCGTACTGGGCGTTCCTGTTCGCCGGGCTGTTCCTGTACGCGAGCTTTCCGCTCGGCGCGGTGCCCGACGGCGGGTGGTTCAATTACGTGCCGCTCACGTCACTCGACTACAGTGCCGGCGCGAACATCGACATCTACGCGCTCGGGATGATCCTGCTCGGCATCTCGACGACCGGCGGCGCCGCGAACTTCGTCGTCACGCTGCTGCGGATGCGCGCGCACGGAATGTCGATCGACCGGCTGCCGATCATCGTGTGGGGCACGCTGACTGCGTCCGTGGCGAACCTCCTCGCCGTCCCGGCCGTCAGTCTCGCCTTTTTCCTGCTGTGGCTCGACCGCAATGCCGGCACGCACTTCTTCGACGTCGCGAACGGCGGGCGGCCGCTGCTGTGGCAGCACCTGTTCTGGATGTTCGCGCATCCGTGGGTCTACGTGGTCGTGCTGCCGGCGATGGGGATCGTGTCCGACGCGCTGCCGACCTTCTGCCGGCGGCCGCTCGTCGCGTACGAGGCGGTCGCGGTGTCGACGGTCGCGACGATGCTGATCGGCTTCGAGGTGTGGGTTCACCACATGTTCGCAACCGGCATCGCGCCGCTCGCGCTCGCGTTCTTCGGCGCGGCGAGCATGCTGATCTCGATCCCGAGCGCGGTCGCTGTGTTCGCATGGATTGCGACGATCTGGACCGGGCGCCCGGTGTTCCGCACGCCGTTCCTGTATTTCGCGGGCTTCGTGCTGATGTTCGTGATCGGCGGCGTGTCCGGCGTGATGACCGCCGCGGTGCCGCTCGACTGGCAGCTGACCGATACGTACTTCGTCGTCGCACACCTGCATTACGTGCTGCTCGGCATCAACGTGTTTCCGGTGCTCGGCGGCATCACGTACTGGTTCCCGAAGTTCACCGGACGAATGATGAACGAGCGGTTAGGCAAGCTGACGTTCTGGGTCGTGCTCGCGGGCTTCAACGTCGGCTTCTTTCCGATGCACATCTCCGGGCTGCTCGGCATGCCGCGCCGCATCTATACGTATCCTGCCGGGATGGGCTGGGACACGTCGAACCTGCTAACCACCGTCGGCTCGTTCGTTTTCGGCATCGGCATCGTGATGTTCGTCGTCAACGCGCTCGTCAGCGCGCGGCGCGGCGCGCGCGTCGGCGCGAATCCGTGGGGCGCGCCCGGCCTCGAATGGTCGGTCGCGTCGCCCGCGCCCGCATACAACTTCGCGGTGCTGCCGCTCGTCGCATCGCGGCATCCGCTGTGGGAAACCCACGACGATCCGCAACGCACGAGGCTGCGGGCCGGCTACCGGCTTGCCGACGGCCGCGAAGCGCTTGCGGTCACGCCGCTCGCCGCGAAGCCGAGCGCAATCCTGAAGATGCCGGACGACACCTGCGTGCCCTTCGTGCTCGCGCTCGCCGCCACCGCCTTGTTCGCGGCGATGCTCGTTCGTTCGCCGTCGCTCGTCTGCGCGGCCACGGCCGGTTGCGCGATCGCGACCACCGTGTGGCTGTGGCCGCGCCACACGCTCGGGCAGCGTGCGCGGCCGTCCGGTCGCGAGGACACGCAGGCGCCGTCGGCCCGGACCTTCCCGCATCCGGACGAAGCGCCATCGCCGGCGCTGCCGGCAGCCGCGCCGGCGGCGTGCGTCGAACCGCTGCCGGTCGGCAGTTGCGGCGAGCGCGCGGGCGGCTGGTGGGGCGTGCTGACGCTGATCGTCACCGAGGCGGGACTGTTCGGCTATCTGCTGTTCTGCTACTTCGACCTGCAGTCGCAATCGGCCGCACCTTGGCCGCCGGAAGGCATGCCGAAGATCGGCCTCGCCGTGGGCAACACGGCCGTGCTGCTGTCGAGCAGCGTGTTCGTGTGGCTCGCCGAGCGCGCGGTGCGCGCCGGCAAGCGGCCGCATGCGGTGGGCGCGCTCGCCGTCGCGCTGGTGCTCGGCATCGCGTTCACGCTCGTGCAGTTGCACGAATGGCGCGACCATCCATACGGGCCGGCCGCGCACCTTTACGGCAGCCTGTACTTCACGATCACCGGCTTTCACCTTGCGCACGTGGCGGCTGGCCTCGTGATCCTTGCGCTGCTCGCGGGCTGGACCGCCGCCGGCTTCTTCGGTCGCGAACGGCGCGTCGCGCTCACCGTCGGCGGGCTCTACTGGCACTTCGTCGACCTCGTGTGGCTGTTCATCTTCACCGCGCTGTACGTGTCGCCGTACTGGCTCAGGAGCGCGCGATGAACGGCACACGACACGCGTGGACTCCGTTGCTCGCGATCGCGGCCGGACTGATCGGCGCACCCGCGCTGTGGTTCGCGCAGATGCTCGCGTCGGAGACGCTCGCGTCGACCGCGTGCTATCCGCTCGGCGTCGCGCAGGCCGTGCCGCGCTGGTCGCACGTCGGCGTGTGGCTGGCGCTGATCGCCGCAGGCACGTTCGCGCTGGCGGCCGCGTTCGCCGCATGGCTCGCGCGCACGTGGCAAAGCGCGCATGATGCGAACACGCAGGCCTCGACGCGCGACGACAGCACGCGATTCCTCGCCCGCTGCGGGATGCTAGCCGCGGCGGGCTTCGTCATCGGCCTCGCATTCACGGGGATCGTCACCGCTTTCGTGGGGCCTTGCAGTCCATGGCGATGACCGGATCCGGTACGCACCCGAGCACGCGTCGCGGCGCGGGCATTGCGCTCGCGCTCGCGCTGTGCGCCGCACTTGCCGCATGCGACGCGCACGACGACGATCGCGCGACGTCTGCCGGCGATACGGCCGACGCCGCGTCGCAGGCGGAAGCGCCCGAGCCCGCATCGGGCTGGCGCTTCGTGCGGATTCGCGCGTCGGCAGCCGACACCGGTGCGTCGATGTCGGCACGCGTCAACGGCGATTCGCGGCTGGCCGCATCGCCTGCCGCGACGGCTGCGACGGCCGCGCCGCCCGATGCGTCGTCCGCCGCGGCCGCGCGGCGTCCGGTCGTGGCCGCTGCCGCCGCGAGCGCGGACGCCGCGGCGATCGCGCGCGGCCGCTACCTGGCGCTCGCCGGCGACTGCTCGGCGTGTCACGACGCGGCCGATCACACGCCGTACGCGGGCGGCCAGCCGGTGAATTCGCCGTTCGGGCCGATCTATGCGCCGAACATCACGCCGGACCGCACGCACGGGATCGGCAACTACACGCTGCGCGAATTCGACGATGCCGTGCGGCGCGGCGTGCGCGCGGACGGCAGCCGCCTGTATCCGGCGATGCCGTATCCGTCGTTCGCGCGCATGACCGACGACGACGTGCGCGCGCTCTATGCTTACTTCATGCGCGGCGTCGCGCCGTCCGCGAACGCGGCCAGGCTCACGCAGTTGCCGTTTCCGTTCAACCAGCGCTGGGCGCTCGGGTTGTGGAGTCTCGCGTTCGCGAACCGCGACCGCTTCGTGCCGCAGCCGTCGCGATCGTCGGAATGGAATCGCGGCGCGTATCTCGTGCAGGGGCTCGGTCACTGCGGCGCGTGCCACACGCCGCGCGGGCCGGCGTACAACGAGCGCGGCTACGACGAGCACAGCGCGGCATTCCTGACCGGCGGCGTCAACGATCACTGGTTCGCGCCGAACCTGACCGGCGCGGACCAGGACGGCCTCGGCCGCTGGAGCGTCGACGACGTCGCCGCGTTCCTGCGCAGCGGCCATGCGGTGCGCGGCTACGTGTTCGGCGCGATGGGGCCGGTCGTCGGCGAGAGCACGGCATTGCTGACCGATGCCGACCGCCACGCGATTGCCGTGTACCTCAAATCGTTGCCCGCGCAACCGACTGCCGCGACCAATCCGCTCGGCATCGGGGTGGCGCGGCTGACGCCCGCCGGGCCGCGCCCGGAAGGCGGCCAGCAGGCGCCAGGGGCCGGCGTGTATGCGGGGTTTTGCGCGCGATGCCATGGCGCGGACGGCACCGGCGTGCGCGATCACGGGCCGCCGCTGGTCGGCAATTCGGTCGTGCTCGCCGCGGATCCGACGAGCGCGATCCGGATCGTGGTGGAAGGCGCGCGGCCGGCGCCGGGTTCGGACGGGCCGGTGCGGCGGATGCCCGCGATGCGCGGCGCGCTGTCGAGCAGCGAAATCGCGGCGGTCGTCAGCTATGTGCGCGGCGCATGGAGCAATCGCGCCGCGCCGGTGTCGGAACAGGATGTAAGGCGGTTGCGGACGGAGATTCATCGATAGCGGCGTAGCCGGTGCACTGCCGGACCGGCTGCGTGTACGCTGCGCCCCGTCAATGGAATGCATGCCTGGTGCCGTCCGCGGCATTCCCGAATCAGTGATAGCGTCGCGACTCGACCGGATTCGACGAGCCGAACGACCGGGAGGCGTGGGTACCGGCGCGCGAGCGCGACATCGGGACCCGGAGGGTGCGGGGACGACGAACGTCTGCACCGCAGCTCATGTTTGGCCCCGCGCCACACCCGACGAAATCGGCGCCGCATCTCTCCATGTGGCTTTTCACCGCTTGCGCGCCGACGCCGATCCGCGCACCCGTTACCGGCTCGCAACAGCCTCGGTTGCCGGCGGCTGCCATCCGCCGCCGAGCGCCTTGAACGCGGCCACGGCCGCGCGCGCGGATTCGGTTTGTGCCTGCACGCGCTGGTCGGACGCGCGCAGCAAGCTTTCGTCGGCCTGCAACACTTCGATCAGGCTGACGACACCTTTCTGGTACGCCGCGAACGATGCGGCCCGCGCACGGCCGAGCGACGCTACACCGTCGGCGAGCACGGCTGCCTGTTCGTCGCGTTTGACGAGCGCCGATAACGCGTTTTCGACATCCTCGGTGGCGTGCAGCGCCGCGAGCCGGTACGCAGCCAGCATTTCGGCATCCTGCCCTTTCGCCTGCGCGATCTGCGCGTTGATCCGGCCGAAATCGAACAGGCGCCAGCGCAGGCCGAGCACGCCCGCAGCCTGGTTCGCGCCGCCTGCGAAGAGATTGCCCGCACCCATCGTCGTCGCGCTGCCGAGCAATCCGCTCAGCGAGAGCTTCGGGTAGTACTCGGCGATCGCCACGCCAATGCGCGCATTCGACGCCGCCACGCGCCGCTCGGCGGCGATCAGGTCGGGCCTGCGCGTGAGCAGTTCGCCGGGCGTGCCCGTCGCCGCGATTCCCGGCGCCGCCGGCACGTCGCCGTCGGCGCACAGTTCGGCGCGATGCGTGCCGGGCTGCGACCCGAGCATCACGTCGAGCGCGTTCATCGCCGCGTCGAGCGCCGCTTCGAGCACCGGCACCGTCGCGCGCACCTGCGCTAGCGCGCCTTCGGCCTGCCTGACCTGCAGCTCCGCCGCGAGCCCCTTTCCATACAGCAGATTGATGGTCGACAGCAGATCCTGCTCGGTCTGCACCTGATGCCGCGCGACCTTCAGCCGGCCCTGCAGCCCGCGGATCGTGATGTAGGTGTCCGCGGTTTGTGCGGCGACGGCGAGCCGCGTCGCGACCGCCGCCGCTTCGGATGCCTGATAGTCGGCGAGTGCTGCTTCGCGGCCGCGGCGCAATCCGCCAAACAGGTCCAGCTCCCAGCTCGCGTCGAGATCGGCCTCGTAGTCGTTGCCGTGGCGATCGAACCCGGGCGTCGCGTTCAACACCCGCCCCAATGGCGTTTCGACCGACTGGTACACGCGCGCGGCCTGCCCGCTCACGCTGCCCGACGGCAGCAGCGCCGCATTCGCCGCGCCGAGCCCCGCGCGCGCTTGCTCGACACGCGCCGCAGCCTGCGCGAGATCGAGGTTCTGCGCGAGCGCCAGCGTGATGAAGCGCGTCATCTGCGGATCGCCGAAGGCGGCCCACCACGCCGCGAGGTCGGCTTCTGCAGCCGCATGGCGTTGATCGACCGCGCTCTGGCCGTGGAACCGCTGCGGCATCGCGACGTCCGGCCGCACGTAATCGGGGCCGACGGCACACCCGGCCGACAGGATCGCGGCAAGCACCGCGGCAACGATGGGTTTGGGTAGCATGACGGTTTTTAGCACGAACATGGTAGTGACTATAATACCAAATGGTCACTCGTTGTCCATTCCTGTCAGCTGCAGCTCATGAAAAAAAACCTTCCTTCCGACGTCCCCGCGCGCGGGCCGGCCGACCACGACGTGCGGGATCAGATCGTCGTCGCGGCCACCGAGCACTTCAGCCGGTACGGCTATGAAAAGACGACTGTGTCCGACCTGGCGAAGGCGATCGGCTTCTCGAAGGCCTACATTTACAAGTTCTTCGAGTCGAAGCAGGCGATCGGCGAGATGATCTGCGCGAACTGCCTGCGCGAGATCGAGACGGAGGTGCGCGCGGCCGTTGCCGGCGCCGAGCGGCCCACCGAAAAACTGCGGCGGATGTTCAAGGTCTCCACCGAAGCGAGCCTGCGGTTGTTCTTCCGCGACCGCAAGCTGTACGACATCGCCGCGTCGGCCGCCACCGAAAACTGGCAGTCGGTGCAGGCCTACGAGGCGCGCGTGCAGCAATTGCTGCAGGACGTGCTGCAGGAAGGCCGGCAAAGCGGCGAGTTCGAGCGCAAGACGCCGCTGGACGAAGCCGCGACGGCGATCTACCTGGTGATGCGGCCGTACCTGAATCCGCTGCTGCTGCAATACAACCTCGACACGACCGACGCCGCGCCTGCCCAATTGTCGAGCCTCGTGCTGCGCAGCCTCGCCCCCTGAACCGGCCTCGCTTGTGACCATTGACTAATTTGGTCACAAGAACCACAATGAAAGCCCCGATCACTTCGTCAGTGGGTCTTTCATGGTCCGGCGTCGCCCTCTTCTTGTCCTCGCAACCGCGTCCGCACTGCCCGTCGCGCTAGCCGCCTGCAGCGGAAAAGCGCCGTCCGATCCGCGCACCGAAGCGCCGCTCGTGCGTACCGCCGTCGTGCAGGTGTCGGCTCCCGCATCGCGCGCCTTTACCGGCACCGTCGCCGCCCGCGTGCAAAGCGACCTCGGGTTCCGGGTGTCCGGCAAGGTGCTGGCGCGCCTGGTCGACACCGGGCAGACCGTCCGGCGCGGCCAGCCGCTGATGCGGATCGATCCCGTCGACCTGAAACTCGCGGCGCGCGCACGCGACGAGGCCGTGGCCGCCGCACGGGCCCGCGCGCGGCAGACCGGCGAAGACGAAGCGCGCTACCGCGACCTGCGCGGCACCGGCGCGATATCGGCGTCGGCCTATGACCAGGTCAAGGCCGCGGCCGATGCGGCGAGAGCGCAACTGAGCGCCGCCGAGGCCGACGCCGACGTCGCGCGCAACGCGACCGGCTATGCGGAACTCGTCGCGGACGGTGACGGCGTCGTGATGGAAACGCTCGCGGAACCCGGCCAGGTCGTCAGCGCCGGGCAGCCGGTGGTGCGGCTCGCGCACGCCGGCAGCCGCGAGGCCGCAATCCAGCTGCCGGAAACCCTGCGCCCCGCGATCGGATCGGTCGCGCAGGCCGAGCTGTTCGGTAAGCCGGGCGTGAGCGTGCCCGCGGCGCTGCGTCAGTTGTCCGAGACCGCGGACGCGCGAACGCGCACGTTTGAAGCGCGCTACGTGCTTCAAGGCGCGCTGGCCGACGCACCGCTCGGCGCGACCGTCACGATCCGCATTCCGGACGACGCGCGCTCGGCGCCGCAACGCGCGATGCAAGTGCCGATCGGCGCGCTGCTGGACGCCGGCAAGGGGCCGGGCGTGTGGGTCGTCGCCGGAGAGCCTCCGAAGGTGGGATGGCGGCCGGTTACGGTCGAGCACGTAGACGACGACAGCGCGCGCGTATCCGGGGCCCTGAAGCAAGGCGAGCGGGTCGTCGCGCTCGGCGCGCAGATGCTGCGCGACGGCGAAGCGGTGCGCGTGTCCGCGCCGGCCGCCACCGTGGCGACGGCCGCGAACGAAGGAGCACGGCCGTGAGCGAACGCCGTTTCAACCTGTCGGCACTCGCCGTGCGCGAGCGCGCGATCACGCTGTTCCTGATCTGCCTGATTTCGCTCGCAGGCCTCGTGTCGTTCTTCAAGCTGGGCCGTGCGGAAGACCCGGCGTTCACGATCAAGGTGATGACGATCGTCAGCGCATGGCCTGGTGCGACCGCGCAGGAAATGCACGATCAGGTCGCGGAAAAGATCGAAAAGCGCATGCAGGAGCTGCGCTGGTACGACCGTACCGAAACGTATACGCGCCCCGGCCTCGCGATCACGACGCTGACGCTGCTCGACAGCACGCCGCCGTCCGAGGTGCAGGAGCAGTTCTATCAGGCGCGCAAGAAGATCGGCGATACGGCGAACGATCTGCCAGCCGGCGTGATCGGGCCGCTGGTCAACGACGAATACGCGGACGTCACGTTCGCGCTGTTCGCGCTGAAGGCTCGCGGCGAGCCGCAACGGCTGCTGGTGCGCGACGCCGAGGCGTTGCGCCAGCGGCTGCTGCACGTGGCCGGCGTGAAGAAGGTCGACATCCTCGGCGAGCAGGCCGAGCGCATCTACGTGCAGTTGTCGCACGAGCGGCTCGCGACGCTCGGCGTCAGCCCGCAGGACGTGTTCGCCGCGCTCAACGGCCAAAACCTGCTGACGGCGGCCGGCTCCGTCGAGACGCGCGGGCCCGAGATCTTCATTCGCGTGGACGGCGCATTCGACAAACTGCAGAAGATCCGCGACACGCCGATCGTGTCGCAGGGCCGCACGCTCAAACTGTCCGACATCGCCACCGTCGAGCGCGGCTACGAGGATCCGTCGACGTTCCTGATCCGCAACAACGGCGAGTCCGCGCTGCTGCTCGGCATCGTGATGCGCGACGGCTGGAACGGCCTCGATCTCGGCCGCGCGCTGGACCGCGAAGTCCGCGCGATCAATGCGGAGCTGCCGCTCGGCATGAGCGTGACCAAGGTCACCGACCAGTCGGTGAACATCAGCTCCGCCGTCGACGAGTTCATGGTCAAGTTCTTCGCCGCGCTGCTCGTCGTCATGCTCGTGAGCTTCGTCAGCATGGGCTGGCGAGTGGGCCTCGTCGTCGCCGCTGCCGTGCCGCTGACGCTTGCCGTGGTGTTCGTCGTGATGGCCGCCACCGGCAAGAACTTCGACCGCATCACGCTCGGCTCGCTGATCCTCGCGCTCGGGCTGCTCGTCGACGACGCGATCATCGCGATCGAAATGATGGTCGTGAAAATGGAGGAAGGCTACGGCCGCGTGGCCGCGTCCGCGTACGCATGGAGCCATACGGCCGCGCCGATGCTGGCCGGCACGCTGGTCACCGCGGTCGGCTTCATGCCGAACGGCTTCGCGCGCTCGACCGCCGGCGAATACACCAGCAACATGTTCTGGATCGTCGGGATCGCGCTGATCGCCTCGTGGGTCGTCGCCGTGGTGTTCACGCCGTACCTCGGCGTGAAGATGCTGCCCGAGTTCGGGAAGATCGAGGGCGGCCACGACGGGATCTACGATACGCCGCGCTACAACCGCTTCCGTCGCGTGCTCGCGCGCGTCATCGCACGCAAACGGCTCGTCGCCGGCTCGGTCGTCGGCCTGTTCGTGCTCGCGGTCCTCGGGATGGCGATCGTCAAGAAGCAGTTCTTTCCGATTTCCGATCGCCCCGAGGTGCTGATCGAAGTGCAGATGCCGTACGGCACGTCGATTTCGCAAACGAGCGCCGCGACGTCGAAGGTCGAAGCATGGCTCGCGAAACAGAAGGAAGCGCGTATCGTGACCGCGTACGTCGGCCAGGGCGCGCCGCGCTTCTATCTGGCGATGGGGCCGGAGTTGCCCGATCCGTCGTTCGCGAAGATCGTGATCCGCACGGACAGTCAGGAGGAGCGCGAAGCGCTGAAGGCGCGGCTGCGGCGTGCGATCGCCGACGGGCTCGCGCCAGAAGCGCGCGTACGCGTCACGCAACTCGTGTTCGGCCCGTATTCGCCGTTCCCGGTGGCGTATCGCGTCACCGGTCCCGATCCCGACACGCTGCGCGGCATCGCGGCCAACGTGCAGCACGTGATGAACGGCAGCCCGATGATGCGCACCGTCAATGCCGACTGGGGCACGCGCGCGCCGACGCTGCACTTCACGCTGCAGCAGGATCGCCTGCAGGCCGTCGGGCTGACGTCCAGCGCGGTTGCCCAGCAATTGCAGTTCCTGTTGACCGGCGTGCCCGTCACCGCGGTGCGCGAGGACATCCGGACCGTGCAGGTGATCGCGCGCTCGGGCGGCAATGCGCGGCTCGACCCGGCGCGGCTCGACGACTTCACGCTCGCCGGCGCGAACGGGCAGCGCATTCCGCTGTCTCAGGTCGGCAAGGTCGACGTGCGGATGGAGGAACCGATCATGCGCTGGCGCGACCGCGTGCCGACCATCACCGTGCGCGGCGACATCGCCGACGGCTTGCAGCCGCCCGACGTCTCGGCCGCGATCACGAAGCAGCTGCAGCCGATCATCGCGCGGTTGCCGAACGGCTACCGGATCGAGGAAGCCGGCTCCGTCGAGGAATCGGGCAAGGCGACGAAGGCGATGCTGCCGCTGTTCCCGATCATGCTGGCGATCACGCTCGTGATCATCATCTTTCAGGTGCGATCGATCTCCGCGATGGTGATGGTGTTCATGACGAGCCCGCTCGGGCTGATTGGCGTGGTGCCGACGCTGATCCTGTTCGGGCAGCCGTTCGGCATCAATGCGCTGGTCGGCCTCATCGCGCTATCGGGGATCCTGATGCGCAACACGCTGATCCTGATCGGGCAGATCCATCAGAACGAACAGGCGGGACTCGATCCATTCCATGCGGTGGTCGAAGCGACCGTGCAGCGTGCGCGCCCGGTGATCCTGACCGCGATGGCGGCCGTGCTCGCGTTCATTCCGCTCACGCATTCGGTGTTCTGGGGCACGCTCGCGTACACACTGATCGGCGGCACGTTCGCGGGGACGATCCTCACGCTCGTGTTCCTGCCGGCGATGTACGCGATCTGGTACAGGATCCGCCCCGGCCATTCCGCCGCCGCGCACCACGGCCGGCATGAACCGGCATCGCCGGCCGAGCCGGCACTGCAGCCCGCGCTGGATGCGCGCGATTGACATCCACGCTCACCGTGTCGAAGCCTGCGCAAGTAATTCCGGCTTGCATGATGCGGTGAACCGCTTCGAAGCGGTTCACCGCGACAGCACCGCCACCGCCTTGATCTCGACGATATAACCGGGCGCGCCGCCGAGCATGTGCGCGCCGACCGCGGTCCACGCCGGCCGCGGGTGCGCATGGAAATAGCGGTCGCGCACCTGCATGAACAGCGGCAGGTCGCGCATGTCGGTATGGAAGGTCGTCAAATCGACGACGTCGTCGAGCGACGCCCCGCCCGCTTCGAGCACGCGCTTCAGGTTTTCGAATGCCTGCACGATTTGCGCTTCCCGGTCCTCGACCAGTTTCATCGCCGCGTCGCGGCCGATCTGGCCGGATACGTACACCGTATCGCCAACCTTGATCGCCGGTGCATAGCCGATTTTTTCGTACACGGCTTCCATGCCGGGCGGAATGATCGCTTCGCGTTGGTGCATGAGTGTCTCCGTGGCCGGTCTTGTCGTGCCGGCCGGTTGTAGTTGGATGATGCCGGCATGCACGCCGCGTTGCGGATTGCGCATGCCGGCGGAAGCACGGCTTCCCGCCACGCGGGCCGCTCAACCCGTATCGCCGCCCGCGACCGGCAGCACCGTGCCGGTGATGTAGCTGGCCTCGTCCGACGCAAGGAACAGGATTGGCGCGATCTGTTCGTCGAGCGTGCCGTAGCGCTTGAAGAACGTCGAATCGGTCACCTGCCGTACCGCTTCGGCCATCCACGCCTGTTCCTGCGCGGTGTCGCCGGCCGCATTGCGCGGCACGCGGCGCGGCGGTGCGGTCGTACCGCCGGGCGCGGTCGCGACCACGCGGATGTTGTGCTCCGCATATTCCATCGCGAGCGCGGCCGTCAGCGCATTCACGCCGCCTTTCGCCGCCGAGTACGGCACGCGGCGAATCCCGCGTGTCGCGTTCGACGACACGTTCACGATGGTGCCGCCGCCTGCCGCGAGCAGGTGCGGCAGCACCGCGTGGCAACTGTAGAGCGTCGGCATCAGCGAACGGCGGATTTCCGCGTCGATCTGTGCGGGCTCGAACTCGGCGAACGGGCGCATCCGGATCGCACCGCCGACGCCGTTGATCAGCACGTCGATCCGGCCGAACGTCGCGACCGCGCACGCCATCGCCGCCCGTGCGCCGTCGTAGGTCTCCAGATCGGCGACGAAGCCGGCGGTGTTGCCGCCCGGCGCTTCGGCCGCCACGTCGGCGACGAAATCCGCGCGATCGACGAACAGCACGTTGCCGCCTTCGGCTGCCGCGCGCAGCGCGACGCCGCGGCCGATACCTTGCGCCGCGCCGGTGACGACGACGACTTTTCCCGAGAATCGCTGCATGGTCACGCCGCCTTTGCCGTTACGTTCGGCGTGAATTTCTCGTAGTGGAAGCTGTGCGGCTTCACGCCGTGATCGTCGAAATACTGGCGCACCGCATCGACCATCGGCGGCGGGCCGCACAGATAGACGTCCACGTCGCCGTCGTTCAGCGCATCGGCCGGAATGTGCTGCGTGACCCAGCCCTTGCGTGCGTGGTTCGACGCGGAATCGGCGACGACCGTCGCAAAGCTGAAGTTCGGCAGCTTCGCCGCATACGCTTCGATCGAATCGACCAGCACGAGATCGAGATCGCGCGTCACGCCGTAGATCAGGTGCACCTTCTGCTGCGACCCGCTGCGCGCGAGCATTTCCAGCATCGACAGGAACGGCGCGAGGCCCGTGCCGCCGGCGAGGAACAGCAGCGGCCGCTCGACGTCGCGCAGGTAAAAGCTGCCGAGCGGCCCGTTCAGTTCGAGCGTGTCGCCAGGTTTCGCGGAAGCGAGCCACGTGCTCATCACACCGCCCGGAATCTTCTTGATCAGGAACCCGATTTTCGCGTCGCCCGGCGCGGACGAGAACGAATACGACCGGTGCTGGCCGCTGCCGGGCACGCCGATGTTCACGTACTGGCCCGGCAGGAACGCCGGTGCGGCCGCGCCGACGTCGAGCTCGAGGACGATCGCCGCATCGTTGTGCGGCTCGACCTTCGTCACGGTCGCGACGAACGCGCTGTGGCCGGTCTTGCACGCGACCGACGACGTCGGCACCGCAATCACGCAGTCGCTTTGCGGCACCATCTGGCACGTGAGCACGAGGCCGCTCTCCTTCTCGTCCTCGGTGAGCGCGTCGTCGATGTAGTCGTCGCCGAGGTCGTAGGCGCCGCTTTCCGCACGGCACTTGCAGGTGCCGCACACGCCGTCGGAGCAATCCATCGGCAGGTTGATCTTCGCGCGGAACGCCGCATCCAGCACTTTTTCGCCGGCCTTGCAGTCGATGAAGCGGGTGACCCCGTCCTCGAAGTTCAGTGCAATTTTGTAGGTGGACATGACCTCGTCTCCCTGTGTTACGTGTCGAAACAATGGGCGTCAGACGTGGTACACGTCGAGCACCTGCCGGATGTAGTCGTTTTTCAGCACGATCTTCTTGTTCGAGATCAGCAGTGCATCGCCCACTTGGCGCAGCGTGACGAACATCGTGCCGAAGAAGTGGTCGGTCACGCGATAGCGGTGGTTCAGCGTGTGGAAGTTGTAGCGCACGTCCACCTCGCCGTCGCGCTCGGCCAGCACCTCGACGTTCGTCACGTTGTGGCTCGTGCGCGGCTCCGGCGTCGATGCGCCGCTGCGCTCGGTCTTGATCCGGAACACGCGATCCTCGAGCCCGCCGCGATCCGCGTAATACATCAGCGAGATCTGGCTGTGCGGATCGTCGGTCGGCCGGTCGTCGTCGTCCCATGCGGGCATCCAGTACGTGACGTCCTCCGTGTAGCAGGTCAGCCACTCGTCCCACTCGCGATCGTCGAGCAGGCGCGCCTCGCGATACAGCGTCGCGCAAATCGTCCGGTAATCGATGTTCATGCCGCCACCTCTGCGCGTTCCTTCTTCAGTGCGTCGCGCATCACGTGCACCCAGTGTTCGTGCTGGCACACGAACAGCCCTTCGTCTTCGCTGCGCTCGCCGGAAATGCGCGGGTTCAGCCCCATCTTCGTCGCGTTCTCGTCCGGACCGTCGATCCACAACGGCGCGCCGCGCGACAGGTCGTTCCACATCGCCGTGATGCCCGCGTAGCCGGCCTGGCATGCGCGGAACTCCTCCAGGTCGTCGGCCGTGCCCATTCCGGTCACGTTGAAGAAGTCCTCGTACTGACGAATCCGCGTGGCGCGGTCGGCTTCGCTCTCGCCCTTCGGTGCGAAGCAGAAGATGCTGACTTCGGTCTTGTCGACCGCGAGCGGCCGCACGACGCGGATCTGCGTGCTGAACTGGTCCATCAGGAACACGTTCGGATACACGCACAGGTTGCGCGTCTGGTTCACGATGAAGTCCGCCCGCACTTCGCCCACGCGCGCCTTGATCTCGTCGCGATGCCGGTACACCGGCCGCACTTCCGGGTTCATCGTCTTGGTCCACAGCAGGATGTGGCCGTTGTCGAAGCCGTACACGCCCGCGACCGACTTGCTCCAACTGTTCGCATCGACGGCCTTCGTGCCGTCTTCCTTGCGGCGGCCCATCGTCGCCGCGTAGTTCCAGTGCACGGTGCTCACGTGATAGCCGTCGCAGCCGTTCTCCATCTGCATCTTCCAGTTGCCTTCGTAGATGTAGGAGGAGTTGCCGCGCAGCACTTCGAGGCCGTTCGGCGCCTGGTCGACGATCTGGTCGATGATCACGCGCGCCTCGCCGAGGTAGTCTTCCAGCGGCAACACGTCGTCGCTGAGGCTGCCGAACAGGAAGCCGCGATAGCTCTGGAAGCGCGCGACTTTCTTCAGGTCGTGCGAGCCGTGCGTGTTGAACTGCACCGGATACTCGGTCGTCTTCTCGTCCTTCACCTTCAGCAGCTTGCCGGTGTTCGAGAAGGTCCAGCCGTGGAACGGGCACGTGAAGCTGCCCTTGTTGCCGTGCTTGCGGCGGCACAGCATCGCGCCCTTGTGCGCGCATGCATTGATCACCGCGTGCAGCTCGCCGGTCTTGTCGCGCGTGATGACGATCGGCTGACGGCCGATCCACGTCGTGTAGTAATCGTTGTTGTTCGGGATCTGGCTCTCGTGCGCGAGGTACACCCAGTTTCGCTCGAAGATGTGCTTCATCTCGAGTTCGTACAGCGCCTCGTTCGTGAAGATGTCGCGGCGGCAGCGGAAGATGCCGGCCTCCTTGTCGTCCTGCACGGCGGTCGCGAGCAGCTGGTCCAGTTCGGTGGTGGGGTCGATCGTGGTGGACATGGTGGTTCCTCCTGCGCGCGCGACGGGTCCTGCAAGCGCGCTCGCATCGGTATCGATTGAATCTCGGGGCCGGCAGCAGCGGCGCACGCGCGCCGCCGCGCCGTCGGGTGCGTTATGCCGCGGCCGAAGCGCGCAGGCGTTCGACGATCTGGTTGTCCTTGCCGCCGACGCGCGGCGTCAGCACGAAGTCGAACTCGATGTCCTGATACGCGTCCGCCTTCATCCCGAGCGCGGTGCCGCCGGTCTTTTCGGTCACGGGCGGGATCAGCTCCTCGCGCGTCGCATACGCGAAGTCGTCCCAGATCAGCGGGTCGCCGTCGATGTTGAACTGCGTCGTCAACTTGCGGTGGTCGTCGCTCGTCACGAAGAAGTGCACGTGCGCCGGACGGTTGCCGTGGCGGCCGAGGCGGTCGAGCAGTTGCTGCGTCGCGCCCTGCGGCGGGCAGCCGTAGCCGACCGGCATCAGCGTACGGAATTCGTACTTGCCGTCCGCGCCCGTGCGTACCGCGCCGCGCAGGTTGAAATCGCTCTGCTTGCCGGTCGGATCGAAGTGCGAATAGAAGCCGTGCGAATTCGCGTGCCAGCATTCGACCAGCGCGCCGGCCACCGGCTTGCCGTCGAGATCCTTCACCGTGCCGTGAATCACCAGCGGGCCCGCGCCTTCGTCCGCATCGACGTCGATCTTCGAGACGCCATCGCGCACCGGCGCACCGGCAACGTACAGCGGTCCTTCGATCGTGCGCGGCGTGCCGCCGTCGAGGCCAAGCGCCTCGTCCTCGGCGTCCATCCGGATGTCGAGATACTTCTCGAGGCCGAGGCCAGCCGCGAGCAGCGCGGCTTCGCCGTCCTGGCCGAGCTTGTTCAGGTAGTTCACGCCGGCCCACACTTCGTCGGGCGTGATGTCGAGGTCGTCGATCGCCTTGAACAGGTCGCCGAGCAGCCGCAGCACGATTTGCTGCGTGCGCGCATCGCCGTTCGCGCCTTTCGCGTCCGCGTTGGATGCGGCCTTCAGCAGATCCTGCACTTCCTTCGTTTCGAAAACTTTGACGCTCATGATGGTGTCTCCACGTGTATTTGGGGGAATGGCGACCGGGGCGTGCTCGCTGCCGATGCAGCGGCGCCGCCGCGGCTCAAACGTCGCCGTCGTGTACCGACGACGGGTGGCGACACAACGGCGTCACCGAAATCTTCATGTACGGAAACAGCGGCAGGCCGGTCAGTATCTCGTGCAGTTCGGCGTTGCCCGACACGTCGAACACACTGTAGTTCGCGTATTCGCCTGCGATGCGCCAGATGTGGCGCCACTTGCCGGTGCGCTGCAGATCCTGCGAATACGCCTTCTCGCGGGCTTTGATCTCGTCGGCCACCGCGGCGGGCAAGTCGGCCGGGATGTTGACGTCCATGCGTACGTGGAAAAGCATCGTGATGTCCTGATACGTCGTTCAGTTGGGGCGGCGCCGCTCGATTCAGCGGGACACTTTCGTCAGCCCGTCTCGGGTGAAGCGTGCGACCTTTGCTTCGTCGAGTTCGATGCCGAGGCCCGGGCCGTTCGGCACGGTCAGCTCGAAATCGCTGTAGTCGAGCGGGGTCGCGAGAATCTCTTCGGTAATCAGCAGCGGCCCGAACAGTTCGGTGCCCCACTGCAGGTTCGCGAAGCTCGCAAACAGGTGCGCGGAGGCGACCGTGCTGAACGCGCCTTCAAGCATCGTGCCGCCGTACAGCTCGATGCCGGCCGCATCCGCGATCGCCGCGACGCGCTGCGCGGCGAACAGGCCGCCGCTCTGCTCGATCTTGATCGCGAACACGTCGGCGCCGTGGTGCTTCGCGATTTCGAACGCGCTGTCGGGGCCCTGCAGAATTTCGTCGGCCATCAGGGCGACCGGGAAGCGGCGCATCAGCCGCGCCAGCGCGGCCGCCGACGCCACCGGCTGCTCGACCAGTTCGCAACCGGCATCGGCGAGCGCCGGAATCGCGCGCGCAGCCTGCGTTTCGGTCCATGCCATGTTCACGTCGACGCGCACCGACGCGCGCTCGCCCACGGCCCGCTTGATCTCGGCCACGTGCCGGATGTCCGCGTCAAGCGCCTTCGCGCCGATCTTCAGCTTGAACACGTTGTGGCGGCGCAGGTCGAGCATTCGTTCGGCTTCGGCGATATCGGTTGCCGTGTTGCCCGATGCGAGCGTCCATGCGACCGGCAGCCGATCGCGGCGGCGGCCGCCCAGCAGTTCGCTGACCGGCACGCCGAGACGCTTGCCGTGCGCGTCGAGCAGCGCGGTTTCGAGTGCGCTCTTCGCAAAGTGATTGACCTTCGCGAGCTTGCCGAGGAACGCCATCAGCGTCTGGATGCGCGTCGCGTCGTGGCCGATGATCGCCGGTGCGAGGTATGCATCGATCGCGAGCTTCATCGCTTCGGGACTTTCCGGGCCGTAGGCCATCCCGGCGATCGTCGTGCCTTCGCCGATACCCGTCACGCCATCGCTGCACGTCACCTTCACGAGCATCAGCGTCTGGCCGTGCATCGTGGCAACCGACAGCTTGTGCGGACGGATCGTCGGCAGGTCGACGAGGCGGGTTTCAATGCGTTCGATGGTGATCGGGGACATGGGGTTCGCTGCGTGTCGGGAGTTCATGGAACGGATTTATACGCGGCGGGGAAATGGAGCGTCCAATACTTTTGGTTTCGTTTTTTGATACCTGCTGGGTATTGAAACGTGGGCTAACTGCGGAAATATTGCGGTGCGCCATACCTTTTTGGGTTAGACATGTGCGCCGGGAGGCTTGATGGAGCGCGATCGCGGAGGTTCGGCGCGGTGCATGGACGCTGCTGCGACGCGGCTGCGTCCGCGAGCGGAAACCTGGGTTGATGTCCGTGCTTCGACGAGTCGAATCAGGGTTTTCCTTAAGGGGAAACGGTGGTGGGCGGCGGCTCGGCTTTCCGCTTCGGCTCGGCAGAATGATCGCGACGCACCCTGCATGCGGAGACGGCCGTTCGGGGCTCCTTGACGACGCCCCACAACGCACAGGCTGCAGCGAGCCGCGCAAAATCGCTCGATGTTCACCGCTGGGGCCAGTTGCCGGAGTTCAACACCTGCGGTGTCGGTCATCGCCGCGCGTTGGACGCCGGTCGCCAGATTGGCGAGAATCCGGCAATTCGCGCAGGCTCGCTGCACGTGGAGGCGATGGTGTCCATCGGCGTAAACGGAACGGAAGGCTACGACACAGATGCCAAGTCGCTCATCGCGCGTTGGCAGGACGTCTCATTCGAAATGAAACACAAAGCGGTTATCCATCTCCTTCCCGTCTGTCCGTCCGACGTGCTCGACGTGGGCGCCGGCATCGGAACCGACGCAGCCGCGCTGGCAGCGATGGGGCATACCGTTGTGGCAGTAGAACCGGTGGACGCGTTGCGCCGTGCAGGAATGGATCTGCACTCGTCTTTGCGGATCGAATGGGTGGACGACAGTCTGCCGCATCTCGCGTATTTGCGTTCCCGGCAGAGAACATTCGGCTTGATCATCCTTTCCGCCGTCTGGATGCATCTGGACGAACGCGAACGTAGCGAGGCGATGTCGACCGTCGATTCCTTGCTACGGGACGACGGCATGATCGTAATGTCCCTGCGCCACGGCCCTGTCCCCGACGGTCGCCGAATGTTTGACGTTTCAGCGGCAGAAACCGTGCGGTTGGCGAGGAACCATCACTACAGAACCGTGCTGAATATCGAAACCGAATCGGTCCAACACGCAAATCGGCGACGCGGCGTGACGTGGAGCTGGCTCGCCTTTGTCAAGGCGAGCGGCGGCGGCAACGCCGGTCGATCGGGTCGGTCCGACAGCGGATAGCATCGCACGCAACTGGAGCGACCGATATCCCTCTGAACCGTTGACGCTGCAATGTGGCTATCGTGCGAAAAGGTCCGAATCCGGAAGATACCGCTGATCGGGGCGATATCTCACAGTCGGTTCGTTCGACGCAAAGCGTCATTGCACCTCGGCGATCAGTTCTATCTCGACGCAAGCACCAAGCGGAATCTGCGCCACGCCGAACGCGGAGCGTGCATGCTTGCCGCGTGCGCCAAATACTTGAGCGAGCAGATCCGATGCGCCATTCGTCACCAGATGCTGGTCCGTGAAATCCTGTGTCGAATTCACAATGCTCGTCACCTTGACGATTCGCGTCACACGATTGAGGTCGCCCGCTTGCGCATGCAACGTAGCGAGCAGGTCGATCGCCGTTGCTCGCGCCGCGGCCTTGCCGTCATCCGCCGAAAGATTGTCGCCGAGCTTGCCGACCCACACCTTGCCGTCCTTTTTGGCGATATGCCCGGACAAATGGATCGTATTTCCGGTCTGCACGCTCATGACGTAAGCGGCGGCCGGTGCGCTGACTGCGGGCAATTCAATGCCGAGTTCTTTCAGGGTGTCATATACATTCGCTTGAGACATTTCGTGTCCTGATGGGTTAAAGCGGTGTCGCATTCCTGATTGGCGCGCCGTCGGGGTGATGCGCCGCGGGTCACATGCGCGCTACGCCGATCACGGCATTGGCAACAAGCACGGTCAGGCTCGGTTCCATTGCGCCGATACCGACTGCCGTGGTCCGCACGAAGCGGCGCGGGGCGTTGATCTGATCTGCCATGAGAACGCTCCTCGTGGTGGATTTCACCCGTTCGCGCGTGAGCCTGAATCGCGGCGGTATCCATGCGAAGTTCGCGTGGTCGAGCGTGTCGTCATGCGACGACCGGGCGAATCTCGTTGAAGGAAGGCCCTTTCGGACGTACGCGGATGTGCGGATCAAGACGCTGCCACGGCAGATCGGCCGGGTCCGCCGCCATCGGTCCGGGCGCCTTCGCAACGAGAATGGTCTCCGCGATAGCCTGAAAATCCGCACGAAAATGGACCGAGCTTTTATTGACCAGAATCTTCATCTGCTCGGGTTGGATGCCCGCAACGCGATAGAGATTGCGATCGAAAATCTGCATCTTGACGCTGCTGACAGCGATTCGCACGCCGTCGATACGCAGGCAAGCAACCGGTCCGAGTTCGCCCGTCATGCCGTTCAGCATCGGACCGTCGAAGCGGAAACGACCGTCGGACACATGGTCCACCTCGAACATGCCATTCAGCGGCTCATCGCCGGGCACGCCCGAACGGCCCCCCAGCGCAAGCTCGATGCGCGCGCCGACACCGGCGCGATGCGCGGCGGCGGCTGCGTCTGCATCCCAGATCACACCGACCGCGGCATCGGTCGCACCATTGCGCAGCAGCGCGCGCACCATGCCCATCGTATTCGAGTCGCCGCCCACGCCGGGGTTATCCTGCGTGTCGGCGATGATGACCGGCTTGTCGGCGTTTCGGCCGATCCGCATGGCTTCGACAACCGCTTCGTCCGGGGTAAGGAACGGCACTTCCCATGAAGATTCTTCCGCGAGCATTCTGGCGTACAGCGAGTCGATCGCCTTCGTGAGCACGTCATTGTCGAATCCGTAACCCCAGATCACCGGACCGCACTCGGGGAAGTCCGCAGCCGGAAAACCTGGTGCAAACGACAGCGACACGCCCGTATCGCGCTCGAGCGATGCCAGCGCGGTGTACATGTCGCGGGCGGGCGCGATCAGCGTGCACATGCCGTTCACCGGAATCAGAAATGGAACGCGCCGGACGACTCGCGTGAATTTGCGCTTCTCCGCGATCAGCCTGTCGAGCAGATGCGCCGCTCGCTCGCCCGTTTCGGCCATGTCGACGTGCGGGTACGTCCGGTACGCAACCATCGCATCCGCGTGCTTCAACATGCGCTCGGTCACGTTTGCATGCAGATCGAGCGACACCACGAGCGGCATGCTGTCGCCGACCAGCGCACGCACGCGCTCGAGCAGCTCGCCTTCGCCGTCGTCGGTGTGCTCCGCGACCATCGCCCCGTGCAGGTCCAGATAGACGGCGTCGAAGCCGCCCGCTTCGACAGCGCCGGTGATCTCGCCGGCAATGCGCTCGAATGCGTCCACAGTCACATGCGCCGACGCGCTCGCGCCCGCCCAGATCACTGGAATCAGCTCGTGTCCTTGCGCCTGCGTTACGTTGATGAAGCCGCCGATCGGGACGTTCACGTCGCGCAGATTCAGCACGTCGACGCCGCGCGCCAGCGGCGGAAATCCTTCGCCTTGAACAAAGCTCTGGAACGACGCCTTGGTCGGCGCGAACGTGTTGGTCTCATGCTGAAAGCCTGCAATCAGGATCTTCATTGCCATTCATCCTTCTGTTCGATATGGAAAGGACGTGGCCTTTCCAAAGTCATGACTCGCTGCCCTGGGGAAACACTCAGCCGGCGGACGCTGCATGGCGGCACTGTTGAATCGTCAATGGATGCCGCGCTTGTTCGTGACAACCACGACCGATGCAATCGCAGCCATCCCCGCCATGACGAGCAAACCGGCGTGCATGCTGCCCGTGGCGGCCTTGGTCCAGCCGATGACGGCCGGTCCCCAGAAACCGCCGGACAACCCGATCGTATTGATGAGCGCGATGCCGCCCGCCGCGGCCGGCCCTTTGATGTACTCGGACGGAATGGCCCAGAAAACCGTGTACGCCATCCACATCATTGCCGTGGCGAGCGTGAGCGTAGCGAGCGTCAGGACCAGATTGCCGTCGGTGAAAACGGTCGACGCGAGAAGCAACGCGCCGACGAGCGCGGGCACCGCGCAGTGATAGCGCCGCTCGCCGACGCGATCCGAACGGCGGCCGGCGAAGTACATGCCGAACGCGGCCGCCGCATACGGGATCGCGACGTACCAGCCGAGCCGCGTCATGTCCGCTACACCGTGGTCTTTCAGCAAGGCCGGCAGCCAGAAGCTGATCGCATAGATCGGAAAGATGATGCAGAAGTACGCGAGTGCGAGAACGTAGACGCGCGGGTTCTTCGCCACGGCCCGGAACGAATGGTCGCGCGTGGCGGGTGCGCCGACCTCGCTTTCGAGCAGGCGTTGCTCGTCGGCGGAAAGCCACTTCGCTTCGGAGGGTCGGTCCGACAATACGAACAGCGTCAGCACGCCGAGCACGATGCACGGCAGGCCTTCGACCAGAAACATCCACTGCCATCCGGCCAGTCCGCCGACACCTGACGACGTCGACATCAGCCACGCGGACAACGGCCCGCCGACAATGCCGCCAATCGGCCCAGCGACGAACACGATGGCAATCGCGCGCGCCATGCGCGCGGGACCGTACCAGCGCGACAGGTAATAGATCATGCCAGGCGCGAATCCGGCTTCGAAGACGCCCAGCAGGAAGCGCATCGCGTAGAACATCGGCACGTTCCGCACGAAGAGCATGCACGCGGACGTGATGCCCCACAGTACGAGGATGCGGCTGAAGGTCTTGCGTGCACCGACTTTCGGCAACATCAGGTTGCTCGGAATCTCGAACAGCACGTAGCCGAGAAAGAAGATGCCCGCGCCCACGCCATAAGCGGCATCGGAGAATCCGAGGTCGCTTTGCATCTGAAGTTTGGCAAACCCGACGTTCACGCGATCGAGATACGCGAACATGTAGCAGGTGACGAGAAACGGCAAAAGCCGCCAGTTGAGCTTGCTGTAGAGAGACGAAACGGCGTCTTCGGCTCTCAAGGTCTGGATCGCTGACATAGGTGTCTCCGTTGTCCCCGTGTTCGTCCGGCTCATCGGGTAGGAGCATCGTGTCGCGAAGCAGACCTGCCAGCAAGAGCAACTATACTTACAGATCGTTGCTCTACGAGCAACGCAGCAATTCGGAGGCTTCCAATGCGCGAAATCAACCAGACACGGCTGCGTTACTTCCACGAAGTGCTGGTTCACGGCACGATTCGGGGCGCGGCGGACCACCTCAACACATCGCCGTCCGTGATCACGCGGCAGATCAGGCTGCTCGAAGACGAACTGGGCGCCACGCTTTTCGAACGCGAGGCGCGCGGCGTGAGGCCGACCGAGGCGGCGGCGCATCTGCTGGAATTCTGGCGCGGGTACCGATCACAGCAGGAAAAGTTCGAGGACCAGTTGCAGGCGCTGAAAGGCCTTCAGCAAGGGCATATTCAGCTGGCGGTCAGCGAAGGGTATGTCGACACGCTGGTTGACGACGTGCTGGCACCGTTCTGCACGCAGTATCCGAAGCTGGAAGTCGGCGTGGAGATGCTGCCCGTCGACGATGTATTGAACGAAGTCGCGGAAAGTCGCGCGCATATCGGGCTGGCGTACAACCCGCCGCCGCATCCGCGTATCGAATATCGTGCGAGTTCGGCGCAACCCGTTGTGCTGCTCGTTCGCCGAGATCATCCACTGGCGACCCGCGGTGGGCCGGCGAATGTCGAGGATCTGCTCACCTGGCCGCTCGCGCTGATGCCTGCGACGTTCGGCATCGGCCATGTCGTCAAGATGCTGGAATTCGCCGAGAACATCAAAATCAGGCCGACGTTGACCACGAATTCGCTGGCCGCGCTAAAGCGCTTTGTTTCAACCGGGCATTTCGCGACGCTGATCGGGGAATTCGCCGCCTATCGCGAGATCGCGGCCGGCGACCTGTGTATTGTGCCGATCGCGCATCCGCTGTTTCAGGACACGAAAGCGCGATTGCTCGTTAAATCCGGGCGGCCGCTGGCGACCGGCCCTCAGGAACTGCTCGAATGGATCCTGAGGCGGATGCCGATGTTCGACAACCAAAGCTGACGCGGCACCAGATCGACATACTTGCCGGCACTTCGATGCGCAGCGCGTTGACCCGGCGGTAATCGTCCGGGACCAGCGCCGCGATCATCGGGCCGATGTCGTCGGGGCGCCGACGCTGCGAGGCACGGTCACGTCCGCCAAAATGCGCCCGATTTCTGTACGGTTTCCGCGCCGGAACCGCAACCGCGCCCCGCTTGCGCGCGCCGTCACGGTGCGAAACGAGCCGCGCACCCGCTTTTCCACCGCGGCTTCCCGTGCGGGCTTACGCCACCGCCCTTCGCTCATACAGCCGCAGCGCGGCCCACGCGATCCCCGCCGACACGATGCCGACCACGCCGCCGAACGTACCGATCCACGACAGCCCGAAGTCATCGGCGATATGGTTGCCGAGCAACGCGCCGGCCCCGATGCCGACGTTGTACAGCCCGGAAAAGATCGACACCGCGAGATCGGTCGCGTCCGGCGCGAGCTTCAGCACCCACGCCTGCATCGCCAGACCGAAACATACGATCGCGCCGCCCCACACGAGCGTATGAACGGACAGCGTGACGATGTTCAGCGCGCACGGGAACAGGATCAGCAAGCACGCCGACAACGCGACGATCGACGCGAGCAGGAAATCGGCCGGCCGCTCCGGAAACACGCGATTGAAGCAGACCGCTGCCGGCATTCCGGCGACGCCGAACAGGATCAGCACGTAGGTAATCCGGCTGCTGCTCGCGTGATTGACGTTCTGCACGAACGGTTCGATATACGTGTACGACGTGAAATGCGCGGATACGACGAGCACGGTGATCGCGTACAGCGCGACGAGCGCCGGCTTCCTGAGAAACATCCCGATGCTCGCGAGCGAGCCGGCGCCCTGGCTCGGCAGCACGGGCAACGTCGCGCGCAGCATCAGCAGCGCGACGGCCGCCGCCGCGCCGATCACGAGGAACGTGGTGCGCCAGCCGAGCGCCTCGCCGATCACGCGGCCGAGCGGAATGCCGGCGACCATCGCGATCGCCGAGCCCATCGCAAGCAGGCTGAGCGCGCGGCTTTTGCGCTCGCTCGGCGCGAGCCGCACGGCCAGCGGCACGGAAATCGACCAGAACACCGCATGCGCGCACGCGATGCCGAGCCGGCCGATCATCAGCACCGGGAAATTCCATGCGACGCCGGTCACGACGTGGCTGCCGATGAACACCAGCAGCGCGACGCTCAACAGCTTGCGCCGCTCGACGTGACGCGTGAAGAACGTCAGCGGCAGCGACACGACGGCGACGGCCCACGCATAGATGGTCAGCATCAGGCCGACGGCGGTCGGCTGCATCCGCAGGCTGTCGCCGATCGCGCTCAGCAGCGCGACGGGCACGAATTCGGTGGTATTGAAGATGAAGGCGGTGAGGGCCAGGGCCAGAACGCCCCACCATGATTGTTCGGAACTGACGGCGTCGGGGGTTGCCATACTGGGATTCGACGGAGGTTGGGCGCGCGCGGGCCGCCCGCCCGGCGCATCGGCGCGATTGTACCAGCGGCGTTCGACACGCTGCCGCCGGGCGCGGCGCACGCGGCCCGGGACATGGCCGTGACACGGCCGCGCGCCGATAATGTGACGACTCGGTTTTTGCCGACGATTTGCCCGGACGTGATCGGGCCAGGAGAGCTACATGCGCATTGAAACGTCATTTCTGTTCGATCTCGACGGCACGCTCGTCGACAGCGTCTATCAGCACGTACTCGCGTGGAAGGAAGCGCTCGACGCGGAAGGCATCGAGCTGTCGGTATGGCGCATCCACCGCAAGATCGGGATGAGCGGCGGTCTGTTCCTGAACCAGCTGCTGCGGGAGACGGCCGGCGACATCGATGCCGAGCGCGTCGAACGGCTCGCGCGGCTGCATGCGCAAGCGTACCAGCGACTGCGCGCGCAAGTCCGGCCGTTGCCGGGCGCGCGCGAGTTGCTGGCCGCGTTGTCGAATGCGGGCATTCGCTGGGCAATCGCGACGAGCGGACGGATGGAAACGGCGGCGATCAATCTCGAAGCGCTCGGCGTCGATCCGGCGAAGAACGTCATCGTCACGCGCGACCAGGTGAAGTACGCGAAGCCGGATCCCGATCTGTTCCTGACCGCCGCGGCAAAGCTGAACGTGCCGATCGAGCATACGGTGGTCGTCGGCGACAGCATCTGGGACATGCTCGCCGCGAGCCGCTGCCGCGCGCTCGGCGTGGGATTGCTGTCGGGCGGCTACGGCAGCGACGAGCTCGAACGCGCGGGCGCGCTGCGCGTGTATGACGATCCGGCGGATCTGCTGTGGCACCTCGATGAAGTTGCGGCGCGGCCGTGACGCCTAAACCGTCCGCCTGACCAGCATCGTCCGGATCTCCGAAATCGCCTTCGCCGGATTCAGTCCCTTCGGGCACACGTCGACGCAGTTCATGATCGTCCGGCAGCGAAACAGCCGATATGGATCCTCGAGGTTGTCGAGCCGCTCGGCGGTCGCCTGATCGCGCGAGTCCGCGATGAAGCGGTACGCCTGCAACAACCCGGCCGGCCCGACGAACTTGTCCGGGTTCCACCAGTAACTCGGGCACTGCGTCGAGCAGCACGCGCACAGGATGCATTCGTAGAGTCCGTCGAGCTGGTCGCGCTCTTCCGGCGACTGCAGCCGTTCGCGCTCGGGCGGCGTCGAATCGTTGATCAGGTACGGGCGAATCGAGTGGTACTGGTTGAAGAAGTCGGTCATGTCGACGATCAGGTCGCGCACGACCGGCAACCCCGGCAGCGGCCTCAGCACGATCTCGCGCGGCAGCGTCTTCATGTTGGTGAGGCACGCGAGCCCGTTCTTGCCGTTGATGTTCATCGCGTCGGAACCGCAGATCCCCTCGCGGCACGAACGCCGGTACGACAGCGTCTCGTCCTCGCGCTTCAGGCGGCCGAGCACGTCGAGCAACATCCGGTCGTCGGGACCGACGTCGACCGCGTAGCGCTGCATGCGCGGTTCGGCATCGCGATCGGGGTCATAGCGGTAGATCTGGATCGTGCGGGAATCGTTCATCTTGTCCTCCCGGCGCGGTGCCGGCATGGGGTCGCTGGATTTGTCGCCCCCGCGCAAGCGCCGTGCCGGGCGGCCCCGCGTCAGTCGTCGTCGACGCGCTTGTCCACCAGATAGCGGCCGCGCTCCACACCCGCGCGCAGTGCCTCGTCCTCCGTCATCCATTCGGGATTCGTCGACTCCGGCACGTACAACTCGATGCGCGCGCCATCGACGTACACCTGCACCTCATCCGCCCATGCGCCGCGTTCGTTACGCCGCGCCCATACACGAATCTCGTGGCCGCGATACGGGTCGCGGACTTGTGCGTCCGGTTGATGCTGCATGCTGGCCCCCTGTGCTTATCTGCGTTCCCATGAAAAAAATGCGCGCCGCATGACCGGTGCGCACGCCGCCGGCCCCACGCGCACGCGCCGTGCCCGCGCCGCTTCCTCCGGCACGCGCCTTGCGTCCCCATTCATCGAACCGCTCCGGTCCGCCACATAAAAGGGAGGGCACGATGATCGCCCATATCGAACTACTCGGACGCCTGCTGCTCGCCGCGCTGCTCGGCAGCGTGGTCGGGCTCGAACGCGAACGGCTGAACTGGGCCGCCGGACTGCGCACGCACATGCTGGTATGCGTGGGCTCCGCACTCGTGATGCTTGTGTCGATCTTCGGTTTCGAAGACGTGCACGGCCAGAGCGGCGTGGTGCTGGACCCGTCGCGGGTTGCCGCGCAGGTCGTGTCGGGCATCGGCTTTCTCGGCGCGGGCTCGATCCTGCTGCGCGGCGAGGTCGTGCGCGGACTGACGACGGCGGCGAGCCTGTGGGCGGTGGCCGGCATTGGACTTGCGGCGGGCGGCGGCATGTACGTCGCGTCGATTGGCGCGACGGTGATCGTGCTCGCGATCCTCGCCGGCGTGAAGCCGCTCGAGCGGCGCTTCATCGCGCAACGGCAGCAGCGCACGCTGCGGCTCGTCGTCGAGCGCGGCGGCCTCACGCTCGGCACGCTGCACGACGCGCTCGGCACCGGCCGCGTGCGCGTGAAGCGCTTCATCGTCCAGCAGTCGGATGACGATCCGGACACCGACGACATCTCGGTTTCGTTCTCGCGCACGAGTGGCGCGGAATTTGCGGCGATCTGCCGAACGCTGCAAGGCATCGCCGGCGTGCGCACCTGTTGCCCCGACACCTCGTCAAGGAGTTTCGCGTGACCCAGACGGATCTGCTCTCGTATCTCGTGACGAGCCAGCTCGCCGCGCGCATGCGCGGCGGCGCATGGCTCACCGTCAGCCAGCTTGTCGGCGCGCTGCGCGCGTGGCTCGCCTGCCATCACGCCGAATGCGACTGGCTCGACCGGATCCGGATCGCGCACGCGTCCGCGCTGATCGCGGAGGGCATCTACGAGGTCGCGTCCCGGTACGGCGATCCGGACAGCGGCGAGCGCATCCGGATCGATCTCGATGCGCCGGAACTGCAGGCACTGCGCGCGCGCTGCGACGTGCTGCTGCAACGTATCGACGGCGACCGCGACGTCGACGCGCGATGAGCATGCCGGACCGTAATCCGTCCGCCGCGCTCGCGACGGCGGCCCGCGACGACACCGCCGCCGACGCCGCGCGTGCGGCTGCGCCGCTGCGCCACGGGCTGCTCGAGCGCGGCCGCAATTGCGACACGATCCGCCACGCAGACCGCTTCACGATGCTGGTCGACGGCAACGCGTATTTCTCGACGCTGCGCGCGGCGCTGCTGCGCGCGCGCCACACGGTGTTCATCGTCGGCTGGGACGTCGACAGCCGGATGCATCTGTCGCCGGGCGGCGCCGGCGACGGCCTGCCCGACACGCTTGCCGCGTTTCTGCACGCGCTCGCGGTCGCGCGGCACAACCTGCGCATCTACGTGCTCGCGTGGGACTTCGCAATGATCTACGCACTCGAGCGCGACTGGCCGCCGGTCTATCGCGCCGCGTGGCGCGCGCACCGTGGCATCCGCTTCCGCCTCGACGACACGCATCCGCGCGGCGCGTCGCATCATCAGAAGCTCGTCGTGATCGACGACCGGCTCGCGTTCGTCGGCGGGCTCGATCTCACGCGCGCACGCTGGGACACGCCTGCGCACGCCGCCGACGATCCGCGCCGCCGCGACGCGGCCGGAATGCCATACGGCCCGTTTCACGACGTACAGGCGATGTTCGACGGCGACGCGGCCGCGGCAATCGGCGAGCAGGCGCGCGTGCGCTGGTTCAATGCGTGCGGGCGTCCGATCGCGATCCGGGCGCGGCGGCATCTCGATCGCGAGGACGATGTCGACCCATGGCCGCCCGACACGCCGGTCGACGTGCACGACGTGCGGGTCGGCATCGCGTACACGGCGCCGCACCACCGCGGCCGCGAACCGGTGCTGCAGGTGCGCGCGCTCGTCGAGGACACGATCCGCGCCGCGCGTCGCCATCTGTACATCGAGAACCAGTACTTCACGGCGGCGGTGGTGCGCGACGCGCTGTCCGCGCGGCTCGCCGATCCGCACGGACCCGACGTGACGGTCGTCGCGCCGCGCGTGCAAAGCGGCTGGCTGCAGGAAGCGACGATGGGCGTGCTGCGCGCACGGCTGCACGACACGCTGAAGGCCGAGGACCGCTTCGATCGTTACCGGCTGCTGTATCCGCACGTCGACGGCCTCGGCGACGGATGCGTGAACGTGCACAGCAAGATCGCGATCGTCGACGACGAATGCATCGTGATCGGCAGCGCGAACCTGAACAACCGGTCGATGGTGCTCGACACCGAATGCTGCATCGCGCTCGCCGCGGCCGGCGACGCGCGCATCCGCGCGGCGATCGCCGGGATGCGCGACCGGTTGCTCGCCGAGCATCTCGATACGGCGCCGGACGCCGTCGCCGCAGCGCTCGCGCACGCCGGGCGGCCGAACGCCGCGCTCGACCGGCTGCGCGCGAAATCCGGCCGCACGCTGCGCACGCTCGAGCCGACAGTGACGCCGCAGCTCGACGCGCTGGTGCCGGTCAGCGCACGGCTCGACCCGGAGCAGCCGATCGAACCCGACCGCTTCGTGCGCGAGTTCGTGCCGCAGGAGCAGCACCGCTCGCTGACCGCGCGCTTCTTCGTGCTGGGCGCGGCCGTGCTGCTCGTCGCCGCGCTCGCGCTCGCATGGCGTTTCTCGCCGCTCGGCAAGGCGCTGAACGTCGCGTCGCTGGCGCGCGCGGCCGCGCACGCCGCGCAACTGCCGGGCGCGCCCGCGCTGCTGCTCGCCGGCTATGTGGTGGCGGCGACGCTGTCGGTGCCGATCACGCTGCTGATCACCGTGACGGGGCTCGTGTTCGGCGCATGGCCGGGGCTCGCGTATGCGGCCGTCGGCACGATGGTGGCGGCGGCCACGACCTACTGGGTCGGCCGCTGGCTCGGCCGCGACGCGGTGCGCCGGCTCGCCGGCGGGCGCGCGAACCGGCTCAGCGAACACATCGGCCGGCGCGGCGTGGTCGCGATGGCCGTGCTGCGGCTGCTGCCGATCGCACCGTTCACGATCGTGAACCTGGTCGCCGGCGCGTCGCACATCGGCCTGCGCGACTACCTGATCGGCACCGCGCTCGGGATGCTGCCCGGCATCGTGCTGACGGTCACGTTCGCGCACCAGTTGACCGCCGCGTTCAGCCATCCGGGCCCCGGCGCATTCGCGTGGCTCGCCGCGATCGGTGCGGTGCTGGTGGGCGTATCGGTGCTGCTCGTGAGGATGTTGCGACGATGGCGCTGAGCCGGGAACCGGCCCCGCCGCCGGACATCGTGACGTCGGACGGCCCGCCGGCCGCCGCACCGGGCGGCCGCGACCTGCGGATCGCGACGTACAACATCCACGGCGGCTACGGCGCGTGGCCGGCACGCGCGGTCGACCGGATCGCGGCGGTGATCGACGAGCTCGACGCGGACGTGATCGCGCTGCAGGAAGTGCCGCTCGGCGGCACGCGCGCGCCGGACGTGCTCGCGCACCTGCGCGACGCAACGGGAATGCACGCAGCGGCCGGCCCGACGATCGACACGCCGGAGCGCCGTTACGGCAACGCGGTACTGTCGCGCTGCCCGATCCGCGCGGCGCGCACGCTCGATCTGTCGTTTCATCAACGCGAGCCGCGCGGCGCGCTCGACGCGGACATCGACTGCGGCGCCGGGATGCTGCGTGTGGTCGCCACCCATCTCGGGCTGTCCGCGAACGAGCGCAGCGCGCAGGTTCAGCGGCTGCTCGCCGCGTTCGACACCGGCGCGATGCCGGTCATCCTGATGGGCGACATCAACGAGTGGTTCGTGCGCGGCCGCGCGCTGCAGGCGCTGGTCACGCGGTTCCGCCGCGCGCCCGCGCCGCGCACGTTCCCCACGGTGTGCCCGGTGTTTTCGCTGGACCGGATCTGGATCCATCCGGGCGAACTGCTGGTCGACGTGAACGTGCACCGCAGCATGCTGGCGCGCCATGCGTCGGATCACTACCCGCTGGTCGCGCGCATGCGTGCGCTGCCGGCGTCGGGCACGCCGATTGCGTCCGCAGCGTTTCGTCCTGACGGAACCTGATGGAGCGTTGCCCATGCGAACCGACGAACTCGCCGGACCTGCCCTCGATTACTGGTGCGCACGTGCGTTGTGCGCGGCCGACGACGACACGCTGTCGTTCACGGCCGTCGGCCCGAAAGTGATCGTAACCGCCGCGTGCGACGCGCTGCGGCGCCTCGACACGCATTTCGCGCCGTCTGCGTCATGGGCGGACGCGGGTGCGGTGCTGGAACGCGTCGGCGATTTGCGGATCGCGCGCCACGGCGACGGCGTCGAATGCGATGCGTGTTTCATCGACGGCCCGTCGACCTGCGCGGCGCGCGCGCCCGACCTGCGCACCGCGTTGCTGCGCGCGTTCGTGCGTGCGCGCTTCGGCGACGAAGTGGACACGCCGCCGGCGTTCGCGCACCGGATCGAGCGCGGTGTGCCGGTGCGCTACGACCCTGGTGTGCCGCTGCCGGAATCCGACGACGACCCTGCCGTCGGCGACAGCGCGGACATCCGCTCGATCCCGCGGATGTGACGCGCGCGCCGCACCGGTCCGGCCGGCCGCACCGCGGCCATGTAAAAAAGGACAGCATGGCCTGCACGGCATCCCGCATGCGCTTCGCTGCGCCGTGGCCGCGCATCGGGCACGCCGGTTGCGACGCACCCCCGTCACCGATCGCCGCCGCTCACATCCGCCACCCATGAACGCCACACCACCTTTCGCCCCGCACCTGTACTTTTGCGACGCCCGCCTCGTCGGACCGCTCGACGCGTGGCCCGACACGTTCGCGCATATTGCGGGCATGGGCTTCGACCACGTGCTGATCGGCGGTTTCTGGGCCGCCAGCGTCGCAGGCTTTCCGCGTCATGTCGCCGACTTCCACCGGCCGGCCGCGACGTTCGCAACCCGCGCCGGCGCACTGGAAACCTTTTCGCGGCTCGCACAGCTCGCGCGCGGCCACGGGCTGCGCGTGATGCTCGAAGTCGTGCCCGACCGCATCGCGCGCGACAACCCGCTGCGCGCCGAGCATCCGGAGTGGTATGTCGAACGCGCGCACGACGACGCGCTGATCGATCCGCGCAGTGCCGCCCACGAGCAGGACGTCGCGCATGCGCAGGTCGGCGACGACGCGGTGCGCGACGCGCTGTCCACGTGGTGGTGCGCGCTGCTGACGACTTACGCCGACGCCGGCGCGGCCGGCTTCCTGATCGACGCGCCGCATCATCTGCCGCCCGCATGGTGGCCCGGCTGGCGCAATGCGCTGCGCCGCGCGCGCCCGGACGTCGCGATACTCGCCAGCGTGCCCGGCCACGCGCGCGACGCGCTCGCGCAACTCGAAACGGCGGGCTTCGACGCCGTGTTCTCGTCCGCGCGCTGGTGGGATCTGCGCTCGCCGTGGTTCGCGGACGAACACCGGCTGCTGCGCCGGATCGGCTCGCCGATCGCGTTTCCGGACGCGTTCGACGGCCCGCGCCTGGCCGACGACTGGCACGACGCGCCGCACGAAACGATCGTCCGCGCGTATCGCCGCGCGCTGTGGACGGCCGCCGCGCTCGGCACCGGCTGGCTCGTGCCAATGGGCTTCGAGCGCGGCGTCGCGACGCCGCTGATGGCGCGCGACGCGGACGCCGCGCGCTATCGCGCCGCGTTCGACGGCGCGCGCTTCGACCTGTCCGGCGCGATCGCCGACGCGAATGCTTGGCGCCGTGCGACACCGTTGGCGGGCTCGCGCGGGGAAATCGCGCAACTGAGCGCGCCGGGCGCAAGTGCGACCGTGCTGCTGCGCGGGATCGGCGCGTCGCTCGAACACGACGACACGGCGCTGCTGATCGCGCTGAACCCCGACCTCGATGCGCAAGCGCGCGTCGATCCGGCGGCGATCCTGCCCGGCGTGCCCGGCGGCTTCACGCGCGTCGCTGCGCCCAATGGCGCACGCAAGCGAGCGCCGGTCGCACTGGACGCGTTCACGCTCGAACCGGGCGGCTACGCGCTGCTCGAAGCGTCGCGCGCGCCGCCCGCGACCCGGCGCACCAGCGCCGCGACCGAACGCACCGCGCTGTCCGCCGCGCTCGCGGCCGACCGGATCGCGATCGAACGCGTCGAGCCTGCCGTCGACGGCGGCCGCTTCGCGATCAAGCGCGTGATCGGCGAAACGCTGGTTGTGCACGCATCGATCTTCACGGACGGCCATGCGCATCTCGCTGCCGCGCTGCAATGGCGCGCGGACGACGAGGACGACTGGCGCGAGGTGCCGTTCGTCGCGGAACCGAACGACCGCTGGCACGCGCGCATCGCGCTCGACCGGCTCGGCCGCCACGCGTTCCGCGTGATTGCGTGGCGCGACGACTGGACGTCGCTCGTCACCGACGTCGCGAAAAAGCGCGCGGCCGGCCTGGACGTGACGCTCGAAGTGCGCGAAGCGCAACTGCTGCTCGCAACCGCCCTGAAGCGCGCCGAGCCGGCCGATCCGCGCGCGATCGCGCAAATTGAGCGGCTGGCGGCCGAGTTCAAGGATGCGTCGCCCGACGGCCGGCTCGCGCTGCTCGACTCGCCGGCGCTCGCCGAAGCGGTCGCGGCGCTGCGCTACCGGCCGTTCGTCACCCATGACGAAACGGTGTATCCGGTCGACGTCGAACGCCGCGCGGCGCGCTTCTCGAGCTGGTACGAGATGTTCCCGCGCTCGGCCAGCAACGACGCGCACCGGCATGGCACGTTCGACGACGTGATCGCGCAACTGCCGCGCATCCGAGACATGGGTTTCGACGTGCTGTATTTCCCGCCGATTCACCCGATCGGCACGACCGCGCGCAAGGGCCGCAACAACACGCTGAAGGCGGGCCCCGACGACGTCGGCAGCCCGTATGCGATCGGCTCGCCCGACGGCGGCCACACGGCCGTGCATCCGCAGCTCGGCACGCTTGCGTCGTTCCGCACGCTCGTTGCCGCCGCGCACGCGCAGGGGCTCGAGATCGCGCTCGACTTCGCGATCCAGTGCTCGCCGGACCACCCATGGCTCGCCGAGCATCCGGGCTGGTTCGCGTGGCGGCCCGACGGCTCGCTGCGCTATGCGGAAAATCCGCCGAAGCGCTACCAGGACATCGTGAATCCGGACTTCTACGCGCCGGACGCGCTGCCCGGCCTGTGGCTCGCATTGCGCGACGCGGTGCTGTTCTGGGTCGAAACGGGCGTGCGGATCTTCCGCGTCGACAATCCGCACACGAAGCCGCTGCCGTTCTGGGCGTGGATGATCGCGGACGTGCGCGGCAAGCACCCGGACGTCGTGTTCCTGTCCGAGGCGTTCACGCGGCCGGGGATGATGTACCGGCTCGCGAAGGTCGGCTTCTCGCAGTCGTACACGTACTTCACGTGGCGCGAGTCGAAGCGCGAGTTCATCGACTACCTGACCGAGCTGACGGCCGGTCCGCCGCGCGAGTTCTTCCGGCCGAACTTCTTCGTCAATACGCCCGACATCAATCCGCGCCACCTGCAGAACGCGCCGCGCTCGCAGTTCGTGATCCGCGCGGCGCTCGCGGCAACGCTCGCCGGCTCGTGGGGGATGTACTCGGGCTTCGAGATCGGCGAATCGGCGCCGCTGCCCGACAGCGAGGAATACGCGGACGCGGAGAAGTACGAGCTGCGCGCGCGCGACTGGAGCAAGGCCGCGCACATCGGCGGCGAAATCGCGCGGCTGAACCGCGCACGGCGCGACAATCCGGCGCTGCAGACGCATCTCGGCGTCACGTTCGTCGACGCGGACAACGAGCAGGTGCTCGTGTTCGTGAAGGCGACGCCGGCTCACGACAGCGTCGTCGCGGTCGCGATCAGCCTCGATCCGTGGCATCCGCAGGCGGCCAATTTCACGCTCGACGCGTCGCTGTGGCGCGGCCTCGGGCTCGTCGACGGCGAACCGCTCGACGCGCTCGAACAGGACGCCGCGCACGCCGAAACCTGGCGCGGGCATCGGCAATACGTATCGCTCGACCCGCACGTGCGGCCGTATGCGATCTGGCGGCTCGCGCCGTCTCCCGGCGCCGCGCGAGCCGCGGCGCCCGATCCGGGCGAGGCCCGGGGCCCTTCCGGAGCACATGCATGATGAAACGTGAAGATCCGCTCGACGACGTGCGCCGCGCGCAATTCCCGTCGCTCGCACCGGCCGGCACGCCGCGGCGCCGCCGTTCGCGGCGCCGCGCGCCCGCGCTGAGCGCGGACGATCCGCTGTGGTACAAGGACGCGATCATTTACCAGGTGCACGTGAAGTCGTTCTACGACTCCAACAACGACGGGATCGGCGATTTCCCGGGCCTGATCATGAAGCTCGACTACATCGCCGAGCTAGGCGTCGACACGATCTGGCTGCTGCCGTTCTACCCGTCGCCGCGCCGCGACGACGGCTACGACATCGCCGACTACCGCGACGTGCATCCCGACTACGGCACGCTCGCCGACGTGCGGCGCTTCATCCGCGAAGCGCATGCGCGCGGCATTCGCGTGATCGCCGAGCTCGTGATCAACCACACGTCGGACCAGCATCCGTGGTTCCAGCGCGCGCGACGCGCGAAGCCCGGCTCGATCCATCGCGACTACTACGTGTGGTCCGACACCGACACGAAGTATGCGGGCACGCGGATCATCTTCCTCGACACCGAAACGTCGAACTGGACGCACGACCCGGTCGCCGGCCAGTACTACTGGCATCGCTTCTACTCGCACCAGCCGGACCTGAACTTCGACAACCCGGCCGTCGTGCGCGAAGTCATCCAGGTGATGCGCTTCTGGCTCGACCTCGGCATCGACGGGCTGCGGCTCGACGCAGTGCCGTACCTCGTCGAGCGCGAAGGCACCAACAACGAAAATCTGCCGGAGACGCACGCGATCCTGAAGCTGATCCGCGCGACGATCGACGCCGAGTACCCGAACCGGATGCTGCTCGCCGAAGCGAATCAGTGGCCGGAGGACGTGCAGGAGTATTTCGGCCACGAGGACGAATGCCACATGGCGTTCCACTTTCCGCTGATGCCGCGCATCTACATGTCGATCGCAAGCGAGGACCGCTTTCCGATCGTCGACATCATGCGGCAGACGCCCGCGCTCGCGCCGAGCAACCAGTGGGCGGTGTTCCTGCGCAACCACGACGAGCTGACGCTCGAGATGGTGACCGACTCGGAGCGCGACCTGCTGTGGCAGACCTATGCGTCCGACCGGCGCGCGCGGCTCAATCTCGGGATCCGGCGCCGGCTCGCGCCGTTGATGGAGCGCGACCGGCGCCGCATCGAGCTGATCAATTCGCTGCTGCTGTCGATGCCGGGCACGCCGGTGATCTACTACGGCGACGAACTCGGGATGGGCGACAACATCCACCTCGGCGACCGCGACGGCGTGCGCACGCCGATGCAGTGGTCGTCGGACCGCAATGGCGGCTTCTCGCGCGCGGACCCTGAATTGCTGGTGCTGCCGCCGGTGATGGGCTCGCTGTACGGCTATGACGCGATCAACGTCGAGGCGCAAACGCGCGACCCGCATTCGCTGCTGAACTGGACCCGCCGCATTCTCGCGACGCGGCGCGCGACGCAGGTGTTCGGGCGCGGCACGATCCGCTTTCTGCGCCCCGAGAACCGCAAGGTGCTCGCCTACCTGCGCGAGCTGGACGGCCACGAGCCGGTGCTGTGCGTCGCGAACCTGTCGCGCGCGTCGCAGGCGGTCGAGCTCGATCTGTCGGAGTTCGCGGGCCGCGTGCCGATCGAGATGACGTCGGACTCGCCGTTTCCGCCGATCGGGCAGCTCACGTACCTGCTCACGTTTCCGCCGTACGGATTCCTGTGGTTCGTGCTGTCGGAGCATGGCCGCGAGCCGTCGTGGCGCCAGCCGCACGCGGAGCCGCTGCCGGAATACGTGACGATCGTGATGCGGCGCGGCGACGTGCAGCCCGACGTCGGGCAACTGCACACGCTCGCGCACGACGCGCTCGCGTCGTGGCTCGCGCGGCGGCGCTGGTTCGCATCGAAGGACCGCAAGATCGGCAACGCGTGGCTGAACGTCGTCACGCCGATCCCGGACGAGCCGTTCCAGTACGCGGAAGCGTGGGTGTCGGCGAGCGACGGCGGCGCCGAACGCTACGTCGTGCCGCTCGCCGCCGCATGGGGCGGCGAGACGTCGCATCCGCTGTTTGCGCAGCTCGCGCTCGCGCGCGTGCGGCGCGGTCATACGGTCGGCTACCTGACCGATGCGTTCGCGCTGCCGTCGTTCGCGCGCGGGATATTGCGCAAGCTGCGCGACGGCGCGACGGTGCCGACGTCCGACGGCGGCCGCCTCGACTTCCTGCCCGAGCAGGCGCTCGCGTCGCTCGATCCCGGCGACGACGCCGAGGTGCGCTGGCTCGCGGCCGAACAGAGCAACAGCTCGCTCGTGATCGGCGAATCGATCGTGCTGAAGCTCGTGCGCAAGGTCGCGCACGGGATCCATCCGGAAGCGGAAATGAGCCGCTACCTGACGCGCATCGGCTATGCGAACACCGCGACGCTCGCCGGCGAAGTCGTGCACGTCGATCCGGACGGCAGACCGCATACGGTCGCGATCCTGCAACGCTACGTCGACAACCAGGGCGACGCATGGACGCGTTCGTTCGACTTCCTGAAACGCGCGGTCGACGAGCTCGCGCTGCCGGCGGCCGGCGACGGCGACGCGGCCGAGCCCGACGGCGAGCCGGACGCGCTGCTCGGCTACGCAGCGTTCGCAGGCATCGTCGGCACGCGGCTCGGACAGCTGCACGTCGCACTCGCGCAGGCGTCCGACGACCCGGCGTTCACGCCGGAGCGCGCGACGCCGGAACACGTCGACGGCTGGTGCGTCGATGCGATCGCGTCGTTCGAGCACGCGCTCGACGTGCTCGGCACGCGGCTCGACGCGCTCGAAACGTTGGACCCGGCCGCGCGCGCCGCCGCCGGCACGCTGCTCGCATCGCGCGACGCGGCCGTGCAGGCGCTCGGCGAACTCGTGCCGCGCACGCTCGACGCGCAATGCATCCGCATTCACGGCGATTTCCATCTCGGCCAGGTGCTCGACGTGCAGGGCGACGCGCTGCTGATCGATTTCGAGGGCGAGCCCGCGCGTGCGCTCGAGCGCCGCCGCGCGAAGTCGCATCCGCTGCGCGACGTGGCCGGCTTCCTGCGCTCGCTGTCGTACGTCAGCGCGACCGCGCAATTCGCGATCGAGAAGGCGCCGCCGCAGACGGCCGGCCGCAAGCGCGCGCTGTTCGACCGCTTCGGGCAGGCCGCCGCGGACCGCTTCGTCGACTGCTATCGCGCGGCGGCCGACCTCGCGCCCGAGCGCTTCGTCGATCCGCACTACGCGGATCGCCTGCTCGCGCTGTTCCTGATCGACAAGGCGTCGTACGAGCTCTGCTACGAAGCCGCGAACCGCCCCGACTGGCTCGGCGTGCCGGTCAGCGGCCTCGCCGCGCTCGTCGAGCGCCTGCTCGCCGCCGACCGCGCACCCGACCAAGGAGGCCACCGATGACCGACACGCTGTTCGACCGCCGCGATATCGATGCGCTGCTCGCCGGCCGCCACCCGGATCCGTTCGCGTGCCTCGGCCCGCACGGGCATGCCGGCGGGACGGTCGTACGCGCGTTGCTGCCCGGGGCGCGGCGCGTGCGCGCGGTGACGCCCGACGGCAGCGAGCTCGGCACGCTCGCGTGCGTCGACGATGCCGGCTGTTTCGCCGGGACGATCGCTCATGACGGCCACTACCGGCTCGCGATCGACTGGCCCGACGCACGCCAGGTCACCGGCGACGCATACGCGTTCGGCACGCTGCTCGACGACGCCGCGCTCGCGCGCTTCGCGGCCGGCGACCCGGACGCGGTGCTCGAATGCCTGGGTGCGACGCCGACGCGCGTCGACGGCGTCGACGGCGTGCGCTTCGCGGTGTGGGCGCCGAACGCGCAGCGCGTGTCGGTGGTCGGCGACTTCAACGCGTGGGACGGCCGCCGCCACCCGATGCGGCTGCGGCGTCCGTGGGGCGTATGGGAAATCTTCGTGCCGGACATCGGCGCGGGCGAGCGCTACAAATACGAGCTGTGCGCGAGCGACGGCCGTGTGCTGCCGCACAAGGCCGACCCGTGCGCCCGCGCGACCGAGGCGCCGCCGCGCACTGCATCCGTCGTCGCCGATACGGCCGCGCTCGACGGATTTGCGTGGCACGACCAGGCATGGATTCACGCGCGGCCGCATCCGGATCGCCGTTTCCGGATGCCGTGGTCGATCTACGAAGTGCATCCGGAGTCGTGGCAGCGCGTGCCCGAAGAGATGGACCGCAGCTCGACGTGGGACGAGCTTGCAGAGCGGCTGATCCCGTACGTGAAGGGAATGGGCTTCACGCACGTCGAGTTCATGCCGATCTCCGAATACCCGTTCGGCGGCTCGTGGGGCTATCAGCCGCTCGCGCAATTCGCGCCGTCCGCGCGCTTCGGGCCGGTCGACGGCTTCGCGCGCTTCGTCGACCGCGCGCATGCGGCCGGCATCGGCGTGATCGTCGACTGGGTGCCCGCGCACTTTCCGAACGATGCGCACGGGCTCGCGCAGTTCGACGGCAGCGCGCTGTACGAGCACGCCGATCCGCGCGAAGGCATGCATCCGGACTGGAACACCTGCGTGTTCAACCTCGGGCGCAACGAAGTCGGTGCGTTCCTGATTGCATCCGCACTCGCGTGGGCGCGCCGCTATCACGTCGACGGCATCCGCGTCGACGCCGTCGCGTCGATGCTGTATCGCGACTATTCGCGCAAGGAAGGCGAATGGGTGCCGAACATGTACGGCGGGCGCGAGAACCTCGAATCGGTCGCGTTCCTGCGCGCGCTGAACGACACGCTGCACGGCGAGCGCGCGCCGGCCGGCGTCGTCACGTTCGCCGAGGAATCGACCGCATGGCCGGGCGTCACCGCATCGACCGGCGACGGCGGGCTCGGCTTCGACTTCAAGTGGAACATGGGCTGGATGCACGACACGCTGTCGTATCTGCGCGAGGATCCGATTCATCGCCGCTATCACCACGACCGGATGACGTTCGGGCTCGTGTACGCGTTCTCCGAGCGCTTCGTGCTGCCGCTGTCGCACGACGAGGTCGTGCACGGCAAAGGCTCGCTCGCGGTGAAGATGCCCGGCGACGCTTGGCAGCGGCTCGCGACGCTGCGCGCGTATTTCGGTTTCATGTGGGCGCATCCGGGCAAGAAGCTGCTGTTCATGGGCAGCGAATTCGCGCAATGGTCCGAATTCGCGCACGACGCGACGCCGCACTGGGATCTGCTCGACGCGCCCGCGCATCGCGGCGTGCAGCGGCTCGTGCGCGACCTGAACCGCGCGTACGCGGCCGAACCGGCGCTGCACGCGCTCGATTGCCACGCGGCAGGCTTCGCATGGCTGATCGGCGACGATCGCGACAACAGCGTATTCGCGTTCGCGCGCCGCGACGATACCGGGCGGCTCGTCGTCGCCGTCTGCAACTTCACGCCGGTGCCGCGCGCCGGCTATCGGGTCGGGCTGCCCGCGCCCGGACAGTGGCGCGAACTGATGAACACCGATGCCGCCGTGTACGGCGGCACCAATGCCGGCAACGACGGCGCCGTGTGGGCGGAGAACGTGCCCGCGCACGGCGAGCAGTGGTCGGCCGCCTTGCGACTGCCGCCGCTGGCGACCCTATGGCTCAGCCCGGCTTGATGCCCTGCACCCTCGACACGGAGATACGCCCCATGCCGACCGCCCTGCCCGACCGTCTCGAACCCGGCCGCAGCTATCCGCTCGGCGCGACCTGGGACGGCCTTGGGACCAACTTCGCGGTGTTTTCCGCTCACGCCCACCGGATCCAGCTGTGCGTGTTCGATTCGACCGGCCGCAAGGAACTCGCGCGGCTCGACCTGCCCGAATGCACCGACGAGGTATGGCACGGCTACCTGCCGAACGCACATCCGGGCACGGTGTACGGCTTTCGCGCGGACGGCCCGTACCAGCCGCAGCACGGCCATCGCTTCAATCCGACCAAGCTGCTGCTCGACCCGTACGCGCGCAAGCTGGTCGGCCACTTCCGCTGGTCGGACGCGCTGTTCGGCTATCGCGTGCATTCGAACCGCGCGGACCTGTCGATGGACCGCCGCGACTCGGCGCCCGCGATGCCGAAGGCGGTGGTCGTCGACGAGGCATTCGACTGGAGCAACGACCGGCGCCCGGACGTGCCGTGGCGCAGCACCGTGATCTACGAGACGCACGTGCGCGGCGCGTCGATGCGGCGCGCCGGGCTGCGCGCGCCCGAGCGCGGCACGTTCGCGTCGCTCGCGCATCCGGCATTCATCGATCACCTGCTGGCGATCGGCGTGACGACGGTCGAGCTGCTGCCGGTGCATGCGTTCCTGCAACAGCGCGCGCTCGTGAATCGCGGGCTGCGCAACTACTGGGGCTACGACACGGCCGCGTTCTTCGCGCCGGAGCCGTCGTACCTGTCGACGCGCAGGCTCGACGAGATGCGCATCGCGATCCGCCAGCTGCATGCGGCCGGCATCGAAGTCGTGCTCGACGTCGTCTACAACCATACGTGCGAAGGCAACGAGCTCGGCCCGACGCTGTCGTGGCGCGGCCTCGACAACGCGAGCTACTACCGGCTGCGGCCGGACGACCCGCGTTATCACGTCGACGAGACGGGTTGCGGCAACACGCTGAACATGTCGCATCCGCGCGTGCTGCAGATGGTGATGGATTCGCTGCGCTACTGGGCGACCGCGTTCAACATCGACGGCTTTCGCTTCGATCTCGGCGTGACGCTCGGCCGCGAGGATCACGGTTTCGAGCCGGGCTCGGGATTTTTCGACGCATTGCGGCAGGACCCGGTGCTCGCGCAGCGCAAACTGATCACCGAACCGTGGGATCTCGGCCTCGGTGGCTACCAGCTCGGCAACCATCCGGCCGGCTTCGCCGAATGGAACGACCGCTTTCGCGACACGGTGCGGCGCTTCTGGCGCGGCGATGCGGGCCAGCGCCCGGAGCTCGCCGCACGGCTCGCCGGTTCGGCCGACCTGTTCAATCACCACCGGCGCCGCACGTGGGCGTCGGTGAATTTCATTACCGCGCACGACGGGTTCACGCTTGCCGATCTCGTGTCGTACGCAGGCAAGCACAATGAAGCGAACGGCGAGGACAACCGTGACGGCCGCGACGACAACTGCAGTGCGAACTGGGGCGTCGAAGGGCCGACCGACGACGCGGCGATCCGCGACCTGCGTGCGCGCGTCGCGCGTTCGATGCTCGCGACGCTGTTTACCGCGCTCGGCACGCCGATGATCGTTGCCGGCGACGAGTTCGGACGCACGCAGCACGGCAACAACAACGCGTATTGCCAGGATAACGAACTGTCGTGGCTCGACTGGGATCTCGCGCGCAGCGACGACGGCGTGCAGATGACGCGCTTCGTGTCGCGGCTCGCCGCGATGCGGCGCATGTATCCGGTGATGTCCGCGCCGCGTTATCCGAACGGCGACCTCGACGGCGCGCCCGGCATGCGCGAGATCGGCTGGTTCGACGAACACGGCGAGGAGCTGAGCGTGCCCGCATGGGAGGACGGCGAGCGCCGCGCGCTGACGATGCGGCGCGTCGGCACCGGCCGCACCGGGCGCACCGAGGCGCTGCTCGTGATGTTGAACGCCTCGGCCGACACGATCACGTTCAAGGCGCCCGCGCCGCTGCTCGACTATCGCGTTCTGCTCGACACCGCGACGCCCGACGCCGGTCCGCGCTCGTGGCCGGAAGGCGGCCTCGACGTCGCCGCGCATGCGGCCGTGATTGCGGTCGCGGCCGTGCCACCCGACCTGCCCTCGTAAGGAGCCGCCATGACGTCACGTTCCGCCCTTTCGTCCGGCACGCATGCGTTCGCTTCGTCGTTCGGCGCGACCTGCGTCGATGCCGCGCACACGCGCTTCCGGCTGTGGGCGCCCGCGAGCCGCACAGCAACGGTCGTGCTGAACGACGAACAGCGCGTCGCCATGCAGGCCGCCGGCGAAGGCTGGTTCGAGGCGATCGCACCGTGCGGGCCGGGCACGCTCTATCGCTACCTGCTCGACGACGACCTGACGGCGCCCGATCCGGCGTCGCGCTTTCAGCCGTATGACGTGCACGGGCCGAGCGAGGTCGTCGATCCGGCCGCGTACCGCTGGCGCAACGACGCGTGGGCCGGCCGGCCGTGGCACGAGACGGTGCTGTACGAGTTGCACGTCGGTGCGTGCGGCGGCTATGCGAACGTCGAGCGCTGGCTGCCGGCAATCGCAGCGCTCGGTGTGACCGCGATCGAGCTGATGCCCGTCAACACGTTCCCGGGCACGCGCAACTGGGGCTACGACGGCGTGCTGCCGTTCGCGCCCCACGCATCGTACGGGCGTCCCGAGGAACTGAAGTCGCTGATCGACACCGCGCACGGCCTCCGGCTGCAGGTGTTTCTCGACGTCGTGTACAACCACTTCGGCCCCGACGGCAACCTGTTGCCGCGCTATGCGCCGCAGTTCTTCCGCGCGGACCGGCACACCGCGTGGGGACCGGCGATCGACTTCTCGCGCCCGCAGACGAGCACGTTCTTCATCGACAACGCGCTGTACTGGCTCGACGAATTCCGCTTCGACGGCCTGCGCATCGACGCCGCGCATGCGATCGACGACGATGCATGGCTGCGCGAGCTCGCCCGGCGCGTGCGCGCGTATGCGGGCAACGCGCGGCACGTGCACCTGGTGCTCGAAAACGAACGCAATGCGGCGAGCCTGCTCGGGCCCGGCAGCTTCGACGCGCAGTGGAACGACGATTTCCACAACAGCGCACACGTGCTGCTGACCGGCGAGCGCGAAGGCTACTATCGCGCGTACGCCGACGCGCCGCTGCGCCATCTCGCGCGCACGCTCGGCGAAGGGTTCGCCTATCAGGGCGAGCCGTCGCCGCTGCATGACGGCGCGCCACGCGGCGAACCGAGCACGCATCTGCCGCCGACCGCATTCGTCACGTTCCTGCAGAACCACGACCAGATCGGCAACCGCGCGTTCGGCGAGCGGCTGCGTGCGCTCGCCAACGACGACGCGGTGCGTGCGGCCACTGCGCTGTTGCTGCTCGCGCCGCAGATTCCGCTGCTGTTCATGGGCGAGGAAGACGGCAGCACGCAGCCGTTTCAATTCTTCACCGACTATCGCGACGAGCTTGCGGACGCCGTGCGCGAAGGCCGCCGCCGCGAGTTCGCGGCATTTTCCGCGTTCGCCGATCCCGCGCATCGCGACGCGATTCCCGATCCGAACGACATCGGCACGTTCGTGCGCTCGTCGCCCGGTCACGCGGACGTCGACGCGTGGCCCGACGGCGACGCATGGCGCGGCTTCTACCGCAGCGCCTTGACCGTGCGCGCGGCGCTCGTGACGCCGCACCTGCCCGGCGCGCACGCGCTCGGCGTCGAGCTGCTGGCCGCCGACGGCGACCGCGACGGCGACCGCGACGCGGTGGCGCTCGTCGCGCGCTGGCGGCTCGGCGATGGCAGCACGCTGACGATCGCCTTCAATCCCGCGTCGCAAGACGCCGTGCTGACCGCGCTGCCGGTCGGCAAGGTCATATTCGAGACGCCGCCGCGCGCGCGCGACCGGCTGCCCGACCGGCGGCTGCCGGCGCGCGCCTGCCTCGCGTGGCGCGACGGCGCGGTCAACTACGATGCGCTCACTCACCGCGCGAACGGACACACACGCCCATGACGACCGACGTACCGATCGACGAACTCGCGCGCGCAGCCGGCCTGGAGCCCGACTGGATCGACGCCGCCGGCGTAGCGCGGCGCGTGGACGACGACGCGCTCATCGCGCTCGTCGACGCGCTCGGCTGGCCGTGCGGCACGCCGGTCGAGCGGGTCGACAGCGCGGCCGCGCTCGTCGATGCGCACGACGCACCACCGCGGCTCGTCACCGGCGACGCCGGTGTGCCGCTGCGCCTGCCGCACACCGCCGCACCGCCCGGCGCGCGCTTCCGGATCGCGCTCGAATCCGGCGACTACGTCGACGGGCGCGTGGGCGGCGCCGGCGAGCGCGGCACGCTGCCGGCGCTCACGCTGCCCGGCTATCACGCGCTCGACATCGGCGAGCAGCGGATCGCGCTGGCGATCGCGCCGCCGCATGCACGGCCGTTCGACGGGCAGTTCGATGCGGACCGCGCGCGCAACGCCGAGCCGCATGCGCTGCGCCGCTGGGGCATCGCGGCGCAGCTCTACAGCCTGCGCCGCACGAACGACGACGGCGCGGGCGACTACACGGCGCTCGCCGGTCTCGCGTCGCAGGCGGCGCAGCACGGTGCACACGCGATCGCGATCAGCCCGACGCACGCCGGCTATCCGGCGCTGCCCGAACATGACAGCCCGTATTCGCCGTCGTCGCGGCGCTGGCACAACGTCGCGTATCTCGACAGCGACGCGGTGCCCGGCGCCGATATCGTGCGGCGGATGTACGGCGACGCCCAACGCGCCGCGCCAGCTGCCGACACGCCGCTGATCGACTGGCCGCACGTGCTGCCGCACAAGCTGCGCCGGCTGCGCGCGTGCTTCGACGCATGGCGCGCGAACGGCGAACCGTCGCGCGACGCGTTCGAACGGTTCCGCGCGGCGGGCGGCGCAGCGCTCGACGCGCACGCACGCTTCGATGCGCTGCAGGCGTTCTGCATCGAACACGGAATCGGCGCGGACTGGCGGCAATGGCCGGCGCAATGGCGGATGCCCGCATCGCCCGAAGTCGACGCGTTCGCGCACGCGCATGCCGACACGGTCGCGTTTCACACGTTCCTGCAATGGTGTGCGTCCGACGCGCTCGGCCACGCGCAGCATGCGGCGCGCGATGCGGGAATGGCGATCGGGCTGATCGCCGATCTCGCGGTCGGCTCCGATCGCGCGGGCAGCGATGCGTGGGCGCACGGCACGACGCTGCTGCGCGGCGTGTCGGTCGGCGCGCCGCCCGACCTGTTCAATGCAGAAGGCCAGGCGTGGGGCGTGACGACGTGGACGCCCGCGGCGCTGCGCGAGCACGCATTCGCGCCGTTCGTCGAGCTGTTGCGCGCGGCGTTCGCGCATGCGGGCGGCATCCGCATCGATCACGTGCTCGGGTTCGCGCGGATGTGGGTCGTGCCGGACGGTGCGTCGCCGCGCGACGGCGCATATCTGCGTTACCCGCTCGACGATCTCGTTCGGCTCGTCGCGCTGGAGGCGTCACGGCATCGCGCGGTCGCCATCGGCGAGGATCTCGGCACCGTACCGGCGGGTTTCCGCGAGCGGCTGGGCGCACAGGGCATCGCCGGGATGCGCGTGCTGTGGTTCGAGCGTGAAGCGGACGGCGCGTTTCGGCGGCCGGGCGCATGGGATCGCGATGCGATCGCGATGACGTCGACGCACGATCTGCCGACCGTATCCGGCTGGTGGCGCGGAGTCGATCTCGAGTGGCGCCGGCGTGTGGACGCGAACGACGACCACGCGCGCAATGCCTGCGGCGACGTCGGGCTTGCTGCCGCCGCACACGGCTCCGCGTGCGACGAACGGACCCGGCCGTGCCTGCGCGGCGATAACGACGATGACGGCAATCGCGGCGACACAGGCGCCAGCGGAGCCGGCGCCGGCACGCAAGCGCCGCACGACACGTCGCCGCCCGACCCGGACCTCGCGGCATTGGCCGAATCCGGCGCGTCTGTCGGCTCCGGCTCCGGCTCCGGCTCCGTCGACCCCGACACCGGCGCTGAAGCCAAAGCCGACGCCGAACGCGGGGCCGATCGCGCCGCGCTGTGGCGCGCGTTGCAACAGGCCGGATGCGCGGAGTCCAACGACACGATGCCGGCAGCCGATGCGCCGCCGGTCGACGCCGTACTTGCGTACGTCGCACGCAGTCCGGCGCCGCTCGCGATCGTGCCGCTCGAGGACTTGCTCGCGCTCGACGCGCAGCCGAACCTCCCCGGCCCGCCGTGCGGCCATCCGAACTGGCTGCGCCGACTGCCGCGCGCGGTCGACGCGCTGTTCGACGCCGGCGTGCGCAAGCGTATCGACGCGATCGAGCACGCGCGCCGCGTGCCGGAGGAGGACGCATGACGCCGCGCGCGACCTTGCGGTTGCAATTGCATGCGGGCTTCACGTTCGACGACGCGGCCGCGCACGCAGACTACTTCGCGCGGCTCGGCGTGAGCCACCTGTACCTGTCGCCGATCACGACGGCCGAACCCGGTTCGCTTCACGGCTACGACACCGTCGACCATCGCGCAATCAGCGCGGAGCTCGGCGGCGAGGCCGGCTTCCGGCGACTCGTCGATACGCTGCGTGCGCGCGGCCTCGGCGTGATCGTCGACATCGTGCCGAACCACATGGGGGTCGGCGGCACATCGAACGGCTGGTGGAACGACGTGCTCGAATGGGGGCCGGCGAGCCCGTACGCGCACTACTTCGACATCGACTGGCATCCGCCCGATGCCGCGCTCGACGGCAAGGTGCTGCTGCCGTGCCTCGGTGCGCCGTACGGCGACGCGCTCGCCGCCGGCGACATCTCGCTCGGCGCCGATGCGTCGGCCGGCCGGTTCTTCATTGCGTGCCCGGGCCGGACGCTGCCGGTGGCCGCATCGACGTATGCGGAAATCCTGCGCATCGCGAACCGCGCAGACCTGAACGCGCTGGCCGAACGCTTCGCCGCCGCACCGGTGCGCGGCAGCGCGCGCCTTGCGGCCGCGCACGCGGCGCTGCGCGACTACGCCGCCGCGCAGGGCCCGCATGCGTTCGACGCGATATTGCGCGGCGCCGATCCGCGCCGCGCGCGCTCGCGCGCGTGCCTGCACCACCTGCTCGAACGCCAGCATTACCGGCTCGCATGGTGGCGCACCGCCGCCGACGAGTTGAACTGGCGGCGCTTCTTCGACATCGCGACGCTCGCAGCGGTGCGCGTCGACGACGATGCGGTGTTCGACGCGGTGCACGCGCTGCCGCTCGCATTGCATGCGGCCGGCGACGTCGACGGCCTGCGCGTCGATCACGTGGACGGCCTCGCCGATCCGCGCGCGTATTGCCGCCGCCTGCATGCACGGCTCGCCGCGCAGCGCGACGCCAGGCCGTACATCGTCGTCGAGAAAATTCTCGCGCCGGACGAGGTGCTGCGCGACGACTGGCACGTCGACGGCACGACCGGCTACGACTTCATGAACGACGTTGCCGCGCTGCTGCACGATCCGGCCGGCGCGGAGCCGCTTGCCGCGCACTGGGCGGCCGTGTCCGGCTCCGCGCGCCCGTTCGCCGACGAAGCGGTCGCCGGCAAGCGGCGCGTGCTGAAGCGACAGCTCGCCGGCGAGCACGAGCGTGTAGCGCGCGCATTGCACCGGATCGCGCGCGCGACGCCGGCGACGCGCGACGTGAGCCGTATTGCGATTCATCGCGTGCTGGGCGAGCTCGCCGTGCATCTGCCCGTCTACCGGATGTATCCGGTGCACGGCGACGAGCCGGGCGGCGCCGATCGTCGCGTGCTCGAACGCGCGTACGACGCCGCATGCGCGGCGATCGACCCGTCGGACCGCCAAGCGCTCGACCGCGTCGCCGGCTGGCTCGGGCTGCCCGGCGCACGCGTGCCGCGCGCCGATGCCGCCGCGCTCGTCGCCGCCCGCGTCGCGTTCGCGCAGCTGACTGCGCCGCTTGCGGCGAAGGGCGTCGAGGACACGGCCAACTACCGGTATGGCCGCCTGCTGTCGCGCAACGAAGTCGGCGCGGACGCAGGCGAGTTCAGTCTGTCGCGCGGCGCGTTCCATGCGCGCAACCGGCGGCGCGCGCGCACGGTGCCGCACACGCTCGTCGCGACGGCGACGCACGACCACAAGCGCGGCGAGGATGCGCGCGCACGGCTCGCGGTGCTGAGCGAAGTGCCGGATCTGTGGCGCACGGTGTCGCTCGACTGGTCCGCGTTGAACCAGCGGCAACGCGGCGGCGCGCATCGCGATCTCGCGTGGACGCCGGGGCCGGCCGCCGAAGCGATGCTGTACCAGACGCTCGTCGGCTGCTGGCCGCCGGCGCTCATGCCCGACGATGCGGCCGGCCTCGCAGCGCTCGCCGAACGCGTGGTGCGCTGGCAGACGAAGGCGCTGCGCGAAGCGAAACGGCATACGGACTGGCTCGCGCCCGACGCGAACTATGAACGCGCTTGCGAGCAGTTTGTCCGCGCGATCCTGACGCCGCACGGCGCCGGGGATTTCGTGCACCGGCTCCATGCGTTCGTCGCGCGGATCGCGCCGGCCGGCGTCGTCAACAGTCTCGCGCAGGCGGCGCTGCGAATGGCGTCGCCGGGCGTGCCCGATCTGTACCAGGGTACCGAGTTATGGGATCACTCGCTCGTCGATCCTGACAACCGGCGCGACGTGCCGTTCGCGATGCTCGCGGCCGAGCGGGTTGACGAACCGGTCGCCGCGTATCTGCGGACGTGGCCCGATGCGCGCGTCAAGCGGGCGCTGGTCGAACGGATGCTCGCGCTGCGCGCACGCTGGCCGCGCGCGTTCGCGGACGGGGCATATGTGCCGCTGCGCGTGCGCGGCGGGCTCGGGCGGCATGCGGTGGCGTTCGCGCGATGCGGCGAAGGAGTGACGATCGTCGTGGTCGTGACGCGGCTCGCGTGCCGGTTGCTCGGCGAAATGCCGGAATTGCCGCGCGTCGAACCGACGGCATGGCGCGAGACGGCGGTCGTGCTACCGCGCGGTGCGCCGACGCGCTGGCGCGACTGGCTGAGCGACGGAGACGAAGTCGATGCATCGGACGACGGCGCACTGCCGCTCGATCGGTGCCTCGCGGCGCTGCCGGTGGCGGTGCTGGTGGCGGCACGCGGCCGCGATTGATGCGCGCCCCGATACGCGATGAACCCGCAGTTCCGCGCTGGCGCGCGACGATTCCGGCTCGCGCGCCGCTGCGCACGTTGCGTTGCTGCGGCGACGGCGCGGCCAGTGCAAGCGGCCGGCTCCCCATGCGGCCGATATCGCGATGGCCGCGCCGGCCATCCACCGCGCATCAGATGCTTCGCTGATTCACCCGCGCCGACAGCGCGTCCGCACTCTCCTTGCGTTCGCTGTACCGGTCGACCAGATACGGGCCGATGTCGCGCGTCAGCAGCGTGAATTTCACCAGTTCCTCCATCACGTCGACTACGCGGTCGTAATACGCGGACGGCTTCATCCGCCCCGCCTCATCGAATTCCATGAACGCCTTCGCCACCGACGACTGGTTCGGAATGGTCAGCATGCGCATCCAGCGCCCGAGCACGCGCATCTGGTTGACCGCGTTGAACGACTGCGAACCGCCGCTCACCTGCATCACCGCGAGCGTCTTGCCCTGCGTCGGCCGTACGGCGCCAACCGATAGCGGAATCCAGTCGATCTGCGACTTCATGATGCCGGTCATCGCGCCATGCCGTTCGGGCGAACACCAGACCATCCCTTCAGACCACTGCACGAGTTCGCGCAACTCGACCACCTTCGGATGGCTCTCCGGCGCATCGTCAGGCAGCGGCAAGCCGCTCGGATTGAACATGCGCACCTGCGCGCCCATCGCCGTCAGCAGTCGCCCGGCCTCCTCGACCAGCAGGCGGCTGAACGAACGCTCGCGCAGCGATCCGTACAGCAGCAGCAGGCGCGGCGGATGAGTCGACGGCGATGCCGGCCGCAGCTGGGCCGGATCCGGCACACGAAAGCGTTCGGGATCGAGTTGAGGCAGGTCGGTCAGTCGCTCGGTCATGAAAAGTTTCCCAGCTTGATTCACGCGCACTCGTACCAGCCCTTCGACCGGTTCACGACACGCACCACGAGCAGCATCGCCGGCACCTCGATCAACACGCCGACGACGGTGGCAAGCGCCGCGCCGGAATGAAAACCGAACAGGCTGATCGCGGCCGCGACGGCGAGTTCGAAAAAGTTGGATGCGCCGATCAGCGCGGACGGACATGCGACGGCGTGCTGTTCGCCGACCGCGCGATTGAGCCAGTACGCGAGCGCCGCGTTGAAGAACACCTGGATCAGGATCGGCACCGCGAGCAGTGCAATGACGACCGGCTGCGCGATGATGGCTTCACCCTGGAACGCGAACAGCAGCACGAGCGTCGCGAGCAGCGCGGCGATCGACCACGGGCCGATCCTTGCCATCGCCGCATCGAACGCCGTCTGCCCTTGCGCGAGCAGCCGCCTGCGCCACAGCTGCGCGACGATCACCGGAATCACGATGTAGAGCGCCACCGACGTGAGCAGCGTCGGCCACGGCACCGTGATCGCCGACATCCCGAGCAGCAGCCCGACGAGCGGTGCGAACGCGATCACCATGATGCTGTCGTTCAGCGCGACCTGCGACAGCGTGAACAGCGGGTCGCCGCCCGTCAGCCGGCTCCATACGAACACCATCGCGGTGCACGGCGCGGCCGCGAGCAGGATCAGGCCGGCAACGTAGCTGTCGAGCTGCCCGGCGGGCAGCATCGGCGCGAACAGGTGCCGCACGAACAGCCAGCCGAGGAACGCCATCGAGAACGGCTTGACGAGCCAGTTCACGACCAGCGTGACGCCGATGCCCTTCACGTGGCGGCGCACTTCATGCAGCGCGCCGAAGTCGACCTTCACGAGCATCGGGATGATCATCACCCAGATCAGCAGCCCGACCGGCAGGTTGACCTGCGCGTATTCGATGCGGCCGATCCGCTGGAAGACGCCGGGCAGCATCTGGCCCAGCGCGATGCCGGCGACGATGCACAGTGCAACCCACACCGTCAGGTAGCGTTCGAAGAAATTGATCGCCGGCTTCTCGGCGGCGTGACGATGCGGATTGACGTTGGACGTGTTCATCGGGCAGGACTCGATACGGGAAAAACGCACGCGCGCGGCCAGCTCGGACAGACCGCGAGACGCGCGCTCAGTTGCGCGAGATGTCGTTCAGCGCGGCCGCGAGTTCGGCGTCGCTCATGCGCTCGAGCGGCAGCGCCAGCAGTTGCAGCATCCGGTAGCCGAGCGCCTCGCGCGTCAGTTCGAACGCGAGCCGCTTGCCCGCATCGCCGCCCGGCGCGTTCGACGGATCGGCGTAACCCCAATGCGCCTTCACCGGGCTCCCGGGCCAGTATGGGCACGTCTCCGCGGCCGCGCTGTCGCACACCGTGATCACGATGCGCATTGGCGGCGCGCCGTCGCGGACGAATTCGTCCCAGCTTTTGCTGCGATAACCGGCGACATCGACACCGGCGCCGGTCAGCGCGTCCAGCGCAAACGGATTCAGCCGGCCGCTCGGCGCGCTGCCCGCGCTGAACGCGCGCACGTCGCGGCCGAGCTTTTCGGCCCAGTGGTTCAGCATTCCCTCGGCGAGCACGCTGCGCGCGGAATTGTGAGTGCAGAGGATCAGGACGTTGGTGGTCATCTTTGGCAGCGAATGTGTGGCGGTTACGCCGTGCCCGGGCAGTCGGCCGAACACGCGGACACCGGCGCGCACGGATTGCCGCCGCAGCAGTTCTCCGTGAGGTAGCCGATGAGCGCGTTCATCGTCGTGAAGTTTGCGCAATAGATCACGTACCGGCCTTCCTGCCGGCTCGTGACGAGCTGCGCATGCGCGAGTTCCTTGAGGTGAAACGACAGCGACGAAGGCGGCACGTCGAGCAGTGTCGCGATCCGGCCGGCCGGCAGGCCGCCCGGGCCGGCCTGCACGAGCGCCCGGAACACCGCGAGGCGCGACTCGTGCGCGAGCGCCGCAAGCGCGGCAATGGTCTGGTTCGTTTGCATTTTTCGATAATACTCGAAATATCGAATGGATGCAGCGACGAACCGGTGATCGTCTTGCCGGTGTAACCGCCCCGGGACGCGCGAGGGCGTCGCGCCGGCCGCGCCGGCGACGCGGAATCCCGCCGGGCGAACGGTATTGACGTAATATCGTGCGGATTCGTAGAAGCATCCACCGTTCATACCGTCATGAGGGGCGACATGCGTCTAGCCGATTTCATTCTCCGGAACATGGAACCGATCCTCGCGCAGTGGGAAGCGTTTGCCGCGACGCTGCAGCCCGCCGCGCGCAGCATGGATGCGCTCGCACTGCGCGACCACGCACGGCAGATCCTGGAAGCGGCCGCGCAGGACATCACGACCCCGCAAACCCGCGAAGAGCAACACGAAAAATCCGTTGGACGCGCACCCGAATCATTAAATGCACCGGAAACGGCCGCGCAGACGCACGCGGTGCTGCGCGCCCGCCGCGGCTTCAACATCAATCAGCTCGCGGCCGAGTATCGCGCGCTGCGGGCGAGCGTGCTGCGGCTGTGGATGGACACGTGCCGGCCGAATGCGCCGCATCTCGACGACATGATTCGTTTCAACGAGGCGATCGACCAGGCGCTCGCGGAGTCCATTTCGTTCTTCACCGAACAGGTCGAACAGGCCCGCAACCTGTTGCTCGGCATGCTCGGCCACGACATGCGCACGCCGCTGCAGACGATTCAGCTGACCGCAACCTATCTTGCGGCGCTCAATGCGGGCGACGACATATCGGAGGCCGCCGGCCGACTGATCAGAAGCGGCGGCCGCATGCAGGCGCTCCTCGACGATCTCTGCGACTTCAACCGGACCCAGCTCGGGCTCGGCATTCACGTCGATCCTCGCGACGCCGACCTCGCGGACATCGTCGACAATGTGGTCGACGAACTACGGGGAGCCCATCCCGATCGAGAAATCGACGTCGATCTCGGCGGCGATCTGCGCGGCCACTGGGATGATCGGCGCATGCAGCAAATGCTCAGCAACCTCGTGAGCAACGCGCTCAAGTACGGAACGCCGAATACGCCGGTACGCGTGAGCGCGGCGCCGGCCGGCGCCGACGTGCTCATCGAGGTCGGCAACAAGGGGCCGGCGCTCGACCGGCTCATGCTCGAGCGCATCTTCGATCCGCTTCAGCGCGGCGCCGACCAGCGGCAAAGAACCGCGGCCGATGCAGGATTGGGGCTCGGCCTGTATATCGCCAGCGAGATCGCAAGGGCCCACCGAGGGCGAATCGACGCGCGGTCGGATCACGCGGAAACGGTATTCGCGGTGCGGCTGCCGAAAACCGGCTGACGCAGCGGGCGCGATCGCAGCGTCGTGCGGATCCGGCCGACAGGTGAGCTGCGAACGCCCATATCGGCCCCAGTGACTCTCGCCGGCACGCCGCATCCAAACGCGTCGACCCGCTGCGCCGCTGCCATCGTCACCCGATCACGCCCCCTCCTCCGGCGGCAACGCACCGCTGTCGTCCTCCCACAGCGACTCACCGCTCTTGTGTCCGCCGCTCGTCGTGATCGGCCCTTGCGCGCCGCCGCGCTTCGCCCGTCGTGCGCCGTCCGCTGACGTAGCCGCCCGCACGCGCGGGCGCGCGCGGGTCGGCGCGACGGTTCGCTGTCCGTCACCGCGGCGCTCGTCGGTGGCCGCCGTGTCGTGCGTCTGTCTCGCATTCGTCGCTGCGTTCATGTGTGCTCTCCCGAATCGTTCATTGAAGGAATCCGCTCGCCACAGCGCAGCAATTTGGGTGCCGGACAGCGGGCAAGCGTCTTGCTGGATGCGTCCGTATCGCAATGCTCCCCGGAGGTGACCATGCCGACAAACAGCACGCCGCCCGACACGCGCCATCGCATCGGCGAATGGATGACGGGCAACGAAGCGCACATGGCCGCATATCGCGAAAAAATTGCGAAGGAAGCGCACGCGCAGGCCGGCGAACGGCTGCGCACGCCGGCCGTGCAGGAACTCGCGCGGCTGTTCGACGACAACGCGGTGCTGCGCATGAGCCTCACCCGCGCCATCGACGAGGCGCGCGAGTCGGGCCGGCGGCTCGGCTACACGTCGATCGGCGAGCTGATGACGGTGATCGACCATCTGATGACCTACACGCCGCCATTCAGCGAAACGAGCATGATCGTGTGTCCGCTGAACGCGTTCCTCGACTGGCCGATGTGCATGCCGTCGGGGCACGCGGTGTTCCGCGACGCGACGGTCAACGCGCATCTGAAGCAGGTGCTGAACGTGTGGTGCGACTTCCTCGGCGGCCCGCATTCGCGCGCGCACCTCGACACGTCGCCGCCCGACGGCTGGTTCTGCGATGAGGCGCGCAAGCGGCTCGGCCTGTCGCAGTTCCAGTATCGGGAAGACCAGCCGCACTGGGGCTTCGATTCGTGGAACGATTTCTTTACGCGGCGCTTTCGCGCAGGCGCGCGGCCCGTCGCTGCGCCGAACGACCCGCACGTGATCGTCAGCGCGTGCGAGGCCGCGCCGTATCACACCGAATCGAACCTGAAGATTCGTGACACGTTCTGGATCAAGGGCCAGCCGTATTCGCTGCGCGACATCTTCACGCCCGCGCGGCTGCCGCTCGCCGAGCGCTTCGTCGGCGGCGATCTCTATCAGGCGTATCTCAGCGCGTACAACTATCATCGCTGGCACGCGCCGGTGCGTGGCACCGTCACGCATGCGTACCGGGTGGACGGCGCCTACTACTCGGTCGTCGAGGCCGAAGGACCGGACCCGGCCGGACTCAACGACTCGCAAGGCTACATGACCGCCGTGGCCGCGCGTGCGGTGATCGCCATCGACAGCGACGATCCGGGAATCGGCACGGTAGCAGCCGTGTTCGTCGGGATGGGCGACGTGTCGTCGTGCGTGGTCGAGGTCGTGCCCGGGCAACGCGTCGGCAAGGGCGACGAGATCGGTTACTTCCAGTACGGCGGTTCCACCTGCTGCCTGCTGTTCGAGCCGGGCGTGATCGACCGCTTCCTGCACGAACCGCCGTCCGGCGGCGACGCACCGGTCGTGCAAGTGAACGCGTCAGTCGCCATCGCGCGTTGACGCCGGCGCCGGCGCGTCACGCGTCGGCGCTGCCGAACGCACGTCCGGCATGCCGCTGCATGCACTGGACGATCGACAAGCCGTTCGGCGTCAGCGCGAGCCGGCGCGCGCCCGATTCGTCTGCACGAATTTCGATCAGGTGTCGTTCCATCAACGACGCGATATCTTCGCGATCGGGCTGGATCTCGTCCGGCGCGCGATGCGCCAGGAACAGCGTGGCAAATTCATGCGCGGTCAGCATGTGTCTCCCCATTCGACGTCTCGACGCGATGCCGTCGCGGCATCGCGGGCGCAAATCTGCGCCTCGATTGCGGAGAGACAAGCAGCGAGCGTGCCAGTATGTGGGCGCTGGCCGCGCCGCATGCGGCCGGCGCGCGGCGTGATCTGACGCTTTGCACGTCGCCCGCGCCGCTGCAAAGTTTTCAACGGCGTGTAACCGCGCCGCGCGGAAGCACGACGGTGAGGGAAGCGCGGTCGCACACGCCGCGCCGCCGCGCTCACGACTTCCGCGAACGGAACAACCCGGCGCGCGCGACGTCGCCGGCCGCCGTGTCACGTACGCGGAAATACCCGCTGTGCAGTTCGATACCGCCCTCGCCGTCCGTGAGGACTTCGGCACACGCGGCCTCGATGCGGTCGCGCCCGCGCTCGAACGCGTCGCGCAAGTCGGCTTCGAGTGCGGAGCGCGCGCCGAAATGGTCCTCGAGCGCTTCGACGGTAATCGCACACGTGAGCGGCTTCCCGTCGACGTCGACGACGAAGCGCATCTGCAGTGCTGCGCCGTCGAACTCGGGCGGGGCGTCGGTCAGCGTCACGTGGCGGACGGGATCGGCGGGCATCGCTCAGGCCCCCCGCGAAGCCAGCGACTGCACGATCGCGCCGTTGAACGCCGGCAGGTCGTCGGGCTTGCGGCTCGTGATCAGATTGCCGTCACGCACGACTTCCTGGTCGACCCACTTGCCGCCGGCGTTGCGGATGTCGTCCTGCAGGCTCGGCCAACTCGTCATCGTCCGACCTTCGACGAGTCCTGACGACACGAGCAGCCAGCCGCCGTGACAGATCGCCGCGACAGGCTTGCCCGCCCCGACGGCCGCGGTCACGAATTCGCGCGCGGCGGGCACCATCCGGATCGCGTCGCCGTTGACGACGCCGCCCGGCAGCACGACCGCGTCGTAATCGCCTTCGCGCGCGTCGTCGAACGTGCGGTCGACCTTCACGCGCTCGCCCTTGTCGACGTGACGCAAGCCCTGGATCTCGCCCGCTTTCTGCGAGATTACGTCCACCTGGGCGCCCTCGGCCTTCAGCGCCCGCTGCGGTTCGACGAGTTCGGCTTCCTCGAAGCCGTCCACCGCGAGTATCGCTACCTTGCAATGCTCCAGCTTGCCGGTCATGAAACGCTCCCTGGTTCGTTGCGACACCGGTCGTGCCGTGCCCGTCGCGCCGCAATCCTCGTGCCGCGCCCGCCGATGCCGCCCGGCGCGGGGTGCACCCGTCACCCGAACGCGACCCGCCGATCGCTGCGCACGGCCTGCCCCCGACATCGGCGCGCGGACCGCCGCTGCAAAGATTTCAACCGGGTATGTAATGCGACCGTGGCGGCGGCGCGCCCGCGACTCCGGCCGAAGGGTCGGGACACGACGACACGCGCGGCACGGTCACTGCAAATGGCGTGCGACGTCGAGCATCGCGTCGGTCAGCTCGACCGTCAGCGTGAGGTCTTCGGTAATGTCGGGCAACGTCTCGAGCATCGCCTGCACGTTTTCGTGCAGCATCGCGTGCACGCGCAGCCGCGCGGCGTCGTCGAGCGCCGCGTAGCGCTCCATCGTGTCGCAGTCGAGCGCGAGCACGACCGAATGGCGCGGCGCGCCCGGCGGCGCATCTTGCGCGACCGCCCACGCCGCATGAAACGTGATCCGGCCGGTCTCGATGTCGAGATGGACGGTCGTGTCGAGATCGTCCGCATCGAGCGGATCGGTGTCGATATCGCTGGCGTCGAGCAACGTGCGGTAATTCGATTGCATGATGTTCTCCTGCGTGGTGACGGATGCCGGCCTGGCGCCGGCGTCCGCCATCGCGCCGCGCCGGGCGTGCCGGCGCGACACCGTGGTCGTCAGTACCCGCTGGAACCCGCGCTGCCCGTGCCGCCGGCACCGCCCCCGCCGGAGCCCGTCGCGCCGGACGAGCGACCGTTCCCGGCGCCCGCGCCGGTGCCGCCCTGGCCCGCGCCGACTCCGCCCATCCCGGCACTGCCGCCGCCGGTCGGGCTGCCGGAGCCGGTGCCGGTCGCGCCCGTGCCGCCGGAGCCCGCGCTGCCGCTGCCGCCTGCGCCGCCGGCTCCCGCGCCGTTAGCGCCGCCGTTACCGCCGCCGGTGCTGCCGCTGCCGCCGGTGCCCGCACCGTTCGGGCCGCCCGGCTTGGTCTTGACGTGCGGGTGCCGGTGCGAGCGGGTGCTTCGCGGCTCTTGCATGCGTGTCGCCGGCGGCGGCGCAGCCGTATTGCCGTTCGTCATGTCGCCGCCCGTGCCTTGCGCGGACGTGTCAGGCGGCGACAGGATCGGCGCGCCGGTGCCTTCGCCCGGGCGCTGCGAGTTCTGCGCCCACGCGGCCGGGGCGGTTGCGATGAGCGCGACGGTCGCGCACGCGAGAATCCGGTGCGCGGTGAATTTCGATTCGAATGCTGGCTTCATGAAGCGTTCTCCGTCAATAGACCTGCTGTCGTGAAATTTCCTGCGCTTTCGATTCAGCAAGGCGCGTGCCGACAGTGGCTCGCGGCACGCGCCTTGCGGCCCTGGAGCAATTCACGCCGACCACGTATGGAGCCGCCGCCCATGCCTTCAGCCACCGCCTCCCATCCGCGCGGCAAACGCGCGACGCGCCGCCCGGGCCGCGCACGCAGCAACGATCCGCATCACCGCCGGCGCTGGTCTGCCGACGTGATGCAAAAAAGCGATGCGCTCGATCTCGAGCCGCACATCTTCAAGTCCAACGATCCGAGCGAGATCGCCGCGTCGTTGAAGCGTTCGGCAGAACACAGCCGCCGCCGCAAGGCGACGCCGTTTCAGTCCGCGATGTCGATGCTGAACTTCTACGTGAACCGCGCAGGCCGCCACCTGCCGAAGTCACGCCGCGCGACGCTCGAACGCGCGAAACGCAAGCTGCGCGAAGCGTTCGGCCGCAAGCCGTGACGGCTGGCCGCGCGCGCGTCGGCCGCCATGCGCGGTCTGGCGAACGCCGCGCGAGCGCGCAGCGCACGCATCGCACGCATCGCGTTCGCGTATCTCCGTCATCCACCTGGTCCACCGTCACGCATGCATGAAACCCTGTGGTATCTCATCATCGGCGTCGTGCTGTTGAGCATGGCCGTCGCGACGTCGGCGCTGCGGCATCTGCCGTGCAGCAGCGCGATGATCTATCTCGCGCTCGGCATCGCGCTCGGCCCGTCGGGCGCGGGCTTGCTCCATCTCGACATCGAGCGCGACGCGGTGCTGCTGCGCGAAATCGTCGAGGTCGCGCTGCTGGTGTCGCTGTTCGCAATCGGGCTGCGGCTGCGCGTGCCGTTCTCGGACAAACTGTGGCTCGTGCCGTGCCGGCTCGGCCTGCTCGCGATGATCGTCACCGTGCCGCTGCTCGCCGGCTGCGCGGTGCTGACGCTCGGGCTTGGCTGGGGTCCGGCGCTGCTCATCGCGGCGATTCTCGCGCCGACCGATCCGGTGCTCGCGCACGACGTGCAGGTGCACGCCCCCGGCGACCGCGACCTGGTGCGCTTCGCGCTGTCCGGCGAAGGCGGATTGAACGACGGGATCGCGCTGCCGTTCGCGCTTGCCGCACTTGCGTTGTGCGGCGCGCGCGACACGCCGCACGGGCCGCCCACGTTGTCGGGCGCGTTCGCGCTGTTCGCGCTGTGGGGCATCGTCGGCGCGGCCGCGATCGGCGGCGCGCTCGGCGCGGCGACCACCAAGGCGATCGGCTGGCTGCGCATCCGCTATGCGCAGGCGCTCGGCTTCGAAGGCTTCTTCGCGCTCGCGCTGATCGCGCTGTCGTACGGCGCCGCGCAGCTCGCGCACACGTTCGGCTTCATCGCGACGTTCGCGGCGGGCGTCGCGATGCGACGCGTCGAGCACCGCGCGAGCGGCGACCGCCGGCCGCGCGAGGTCATCGGCCGCATCGATTCGGAAGACGTGGTCGCGACCGAAAAGCATCCGGAGAAGGTGCACGCGTTCATGGCCGAGTCGGTGCTCGATTTCACGATCGAGCTCGAACGGATCGCGGAAGCGCTCGTGATGACGATGATCGGCAGCGTGCTCGCGACGTTGTCGGCGCCGCTCGTCACAGGGAGCGCGGCCGCGCTGGCCTTGCTGTTGTTCGCCGCCGTGCGGCCGGTCGCGGTGCTGCTGACGCTCACCGGCTCACGCGCGACACACGCACAGCGGCGGCTGATGGGATGGTTCGGGATCCGCGGAATCGGCTCGTTCTACTACCTGCTGTTCGCGCTCGAACACGCGCCGTCGAGCGCGGTGCGCCCGCTTGCGGCGCCGGTGCTGGCCGTCGTCTGCGCGTCGGTGATCGTGCATGGCGTGTCCGCGACACCGCTGATGGAGTGGTACTACCGCCTCCAGCATCGCCGCCGCTGAGCGCGTCACGAGCGGCCCAGCCGCGCGCGCATTTGCGCGGTGATCCGCTGGCGCGTGTCGTCGTAGCCTTCCCACGGGTCGCGCTTCAACCGGTCGACGCGTTCGTGCAGCGTGTCGATCGTCCATTGGTCGCCGCCGGTCGTGTCGGACACCTCGTCCCAGCGCAGCGGCACGGACACGCCCATTCCGGGCCGCGCGCGCACCGAGTACGCGGCGATCGTGCTCGCGCCGCGGCCGTTGCGCAGGTAGTCGATGAAGATCTTGCCGCGCCGGTGACGCGGCCCCATCGTCGCAGTGAAACGGTCGGGCAGTGCACCGGCCACGTGCTGCGCGACCGCGCGCGAGAAGTCCTTCACGTCGTCCCACCCCATGTGCCGCGTGATCGGCACGACGACGTGCAGCCCCTTGCCGCCGCTCGTCTTGCAGAACGATACGAGCCCCAGCTCGTCGAGCAACCCGCGCACGAGCTGCGCGGCCTCGATCATCGTGCTCCACGGCAGCGCCGGATCCGGATCGAGATCGAACACGATCCGGTCCGGCCGCTCGATGTTCGACGCATGCGCGTTCCACGTGTGCAGTTCGATCGTGCCCATCTGCGCGGCGCCGAGCAGCGCGTCGACACTGTCGAGCGACAGCAGCGGACCATGCCCGGGGTCGAGCCCTTCGTGTTGCGTGACGAACGGAATCTCGCGGCGCTCCGCGTGCTTCTGGAAGAACAGTTCGCCGGTGATGTCGCCCGGCGCGCGCACCAGCGACACCGGGCGGCCCTTCAGATCGCGCAGCAGCCACGGCGCGACCCACTGCCAGTAACGCGCGAGATCGATCTTGCGCGTGCCGCTGTGCGGGTCGATCACGCGATCGGGATGGGTGATGCGCACGCGGCCGAGCTGGGTGGGACCGCCGACCTCCTCCGCGCCGGTCGCGGCGCGCGAGGGCGTGCGCGTCCGTGCGTTGGGCTTGCTGTCTTCCGCGTCGCGCGCCGCGCGCGATGCGGGCTTGCGCTTGCCGTCATCCGTGGTCTCACGCTGATCCATCGCTACCTCCTGTTCCGCGGTTTCCGTATGCCTCGGCACTTCGCGCACGATTTGCGACGCCGGCTTGTCTTCGCGCAGCGCGATGAACGCGGCCTGCCGCACGATGCCGTCACCGGTCCATTCGGCGAATTCGCATTCGGCGACGAGCGTCGGCTCGATCCAGTGCACCGGCGTGCGCGAGCGCTCGCGCGGCGGCGGATCGAACGGCGTCGTCACGCGCTCGTGCTTGCGCAGGATCGCCGCGAGCTTGTCGAGCATCCGCGTATCGAAGCCCGTGCCGACCCGGCCGACGTAGCGCAGCGGCCCGGGCCCGCGCGAGCGCTTGCCGCTGCCCGACGGTTCGTGCACACCGAGCAGCAACGCGCCGAAGCCGCTGCGGCTGCCCGACGGCTCGGTGTAGCCGCCGATCACGAACTCCTGCCTGCGCCGGCATTTGAGCTTGATCCATGCGGGCGAACGGCCGGCGCGATAGCGCGAGTCCGCGCGCTTGCCGATCAGGCCTTCGAGGCCCGTGTCGCACGCGCTCGCGATGAGTGACGCGACGTCTTCGCCGAGATCGGGCGAGAAACGCAGCCGCGCCGGGTCGCTGTCGGCGAGCAACGGTTCGAGCAATGCGCGGCGCGAGGTGAGCGGCGCGTCGCGCAAGTCGTAACCGTCGAGATAGGGCAGATCGAATACGAACAGCGTGATCTCGTCCGAGCGTCCTGCGCCGAGCGCATTCTGCAGCGCCTGGAAGCTGGGCAGGCCGTTCGGACCGAGCACGACAGCCTCGCCGTCGAGCCATGCTTCGTCGACGTCGAGCGCCGCGAGCGCGTCGCGCTGCGCGCCCAGCTTCGCGGTCCAGTCGCGGCCCTCGCGCGTCATCAGCGTCACGCGCCGCCGCGTGCCCTTCCCCGAAATGCGCGCCAGCATCCGGTAACCGTCGAACTTCAGTTCGTAGCACCAGCCGTCCTGCGTCGGCGGTGCATCGACCAGCGTCGCGAGTTGCGGCGCGACGCGCTCCGGCAGCGGCGCACGCACCGCGCCGTCGACCGCGGACGGCCCGGCGGGCCGTTTCCCGTCGGCGCCGGCGTCGCGATCGCGGCCCTCTTCGCGCCGACCGGCGCGCGTACCGCGCTTTCGCGCGGGGGCGGCGTCGGACTTGCCGTCCGTGCCGTCCGTGCACGCCTTGCCGTTCCGGCCGCGCGGCGAGCCGCGCGTGCGCTTCTCGCTGCCATCGGCGCCTGCACTCGCCGCGGACACCCCACCGTCGTGCACGCTGCCTGGGCGCTCGCCGACAACGTCGAATTCGTCCGCGCTGCGCGCGTCGTCGTCGCGCTCCTTGATCAGCAGCCACTGCTCCTGCCGCCCTTCCTGCCGGCCGCTGCGCACGAGCGCCCAGCCGCCGTGCAGCTTGTGGCCGTCGAGCCGGAACGTAAGCTTGCCCGCGCGATACCCTTCGCGCGCATGCGCGAGGCCGCCGTCGGGCGTCCACGTGCCTTCGTCCCACACGACGACCGAGCCGGCGCCGTAATGTCCGGCGGGAATCTCGCCTTCGAACGATGCGTATTCGAGCGGATGGTCTTCGACGTGCACCGCCAGACGCTTCACGGCCGGATCGAAGCTCGGCCCTTTCGGCACGGCCCACGACTTCAGCGTGCCGTCGAGTTCGAGCCGGAAGTCATAATGCAGCCGCCGCGCGTGGTGTTCCTGGATCACGAAGCGCAGCGGGCGAGGCTTGTGCGCAGCGGCTCGCGCGTCTGGCTTCGCGGCCGCTTTCGTGCGGCGACGCCCGTGCGCGCCCTCGGGCTCCGGCGTCGCGTCGAAGTGGCGTTTGCGGCGATACGGATCGAGCTTGCCGGCCATCGTGTCACCTCGCGTTTCGCGGCGTCATCCGCGCTCAGGCCGCGTGCTTTCGGCGCGCGGCGGTCTTCTTCGCCGCATGCCCGCCGGCGCCCGCGCCCGTGCGTTTCGCGGCCGGCCGCTTCGCCGCGGATTTGGCGGCCGCCGTCTTCTTGGCCGATTTTGCCGCCGGTTTGCGGCGCGCGCCAGCGCGCGACGCAGAAGACGACGCGTCCGTGTCGTCGTCCTCGTCGTCCTCGGCCGGCGCGTTCCGCTCTTGGCGTTCATTGCGCAGATCCGCCGCGCGCGCGCCCGCCCCGCCCTTCAGGCTGCGCTTGAGCAACTCGGTCAGGTCGAGCACGTTGGTCGCCGCGGGCCCTGTCTGCGCGGGGCGTTCCTCGATTTCCTCGATCTTGCCCGCGCGCACCTTGCGCTCGACCAGCTCGAGGATGTCGTCGCGGAATGTGTCGTGATACTCGTCGGGCGTCCATTTGCCGGACATGTCGTCGATCAGCTTCTTCGCCATCCCGAGTTCGCGCGCGGTCACGCCCGCGCGCTTCGCGTCGTCGGCCGGCGCTTGCAGCTCGTCGAGCGGCCGCAGCTCCTCCTGCCAGCGCAACGTATCGAGCGCGAGTATCGGCCCGACCGGGATCAGCGCGCCGAGATGCTGGCGGTCGCGCATCACCACGAGCGCGATGCCGATCTTGCCGCTGTCCTTCAGCGCGTCGCGCAACAGCGCATAGACCTTCTCGCCCTTGCGGTCCGGCACGAGGTAGTACGGCGTGTCGAGATACAGGAACGACACCGCATCCTCGTCGACGAAGGTCAGGATGTCGACGGTCTGCGTCGACTCGGGATTCGCCGCGCGAATCTCGTCGTCGGTCAGCACCACGTAGCGTTCCTTCTCGTACTCGTAGCCGCGCACGATGTCCTCGCGCGTGACTTCCTTGCCGGTGCGCTTGTTGATCTGCCGGTAGCCGACCGGATCCATCGAGCGCTTGTCGAGCAGCCGGAACGACGGCTTCACCGTGCGCGTCGCCGGGAACAGCTGCACGGGCACGTGAACGAGCCCGAAGCTGATCGCGCCTTTCCATATCATCCGCGGTGGCATGCCTGTCCTCCTTTGCTGCGCACGCGCCCGCCGCGCGACGCGGCGGCCCGCGCTAAGCCGGCACCTCGGCTGCCTGCTGCTCGCGCGCCCACACGCGATGCCGGCCGATCTCGCCGCAAAACGCGCCGAGCACCGCGTCGAGATCGACGGCCTGCCCGACGCACACGCCGTCGGCCGGGTCCGGCAACTGCGCGGCGCTCAGCAGCTGACGCCCCGAGCCGACCGCCGCGATCGGCTTCAGGTGCTTGAACGCCTCGCGTACGAAGTGCCGCGCATCGGCGCTATGCGCGAGATCGCGCCCGTCGCCGCCGCACACGAACACCGCGTCGAACATCACCGACGGCATTCCCGCGAGCGTCGCCTGCGGCACGAGGCTGCCGATCGGCGCGAGCGTCGGCGCGACGATCGTCGGCACCGCGCCGGCGGCCGTCAGCGCGCCGCGCACCTGCTCGACCAGCGCCTGGTTGACGCCCGGCGTCGCGACGAGCGCGATCTTGCGCGAGCGGATGTCCGGCTTCGACCGGCCGATCAGGCTCAACGACGGCGCGCGCTGCCTGACGGCCGGCGTCGTGGCCGTTTGCGGGGCCGGCAGCCCCAACCGTTCGGCGACCTGCGCGGCCAGGCCCGCGTCGAAGCGCGCGAGGATCTCGTTGACCACGCGCTCGCGGATCTCCGGCTTCGTCACCTTGCCGAGCTCGAAACAGTACGCATCCCGGATGTGCCGCTGCTCGATTTCGGTCATGCTCTGGTAGAACAATGCCGCCTGCGAGAAATGGTCAGCGAACGATTCGCTGCGCACGCGCACCTTGTCGCCTTCGAGCGGTTCGTGCACCGTCTCGAAGCCGCCGCCGGCCGGCGCGGGCGGCGTCTCGCGCGGCCAGCCGCCGTTCAGGGAATTCGGTTCGTACGACGCCTGCCCGACCGCGATCGTCTGCCGGTGCATCGCGTCGCGCTGGTTGTTCGCGAACGGACACAGCGGCCGGTTGATCGGCAGCTCATGAAAGTTCGGGCCGCCGAGCCGGCTCAGCTGCGTGTCGGTGTACGAGAACAGGCGCCCCTGCAACAGCGGGTCGTTCGTGAAGTCGATGCCGGGCACCACGTGTCCCGGATGAAACGCGACTTGCTCGGTTTCGGCGAAGAAGTTGTCGGGATTGCGGTTCAGCGTCATGCGGCCGATCGGCTTCACCGGCACGAGCTCTTCCGGCACGAGCTTGGTCGGGTCGAGCAGGTCGAAGTCGAACTTGCGCGCGTCGGCCGGATCGATCAGCTGCACGCCGAGTTCGAACTCCGGATAGTCGCCGCGCTCGATCGCCGTCCACAGATCGCGCCGGTTGAAATCCGGGTCGTGACCGGCGATGCGCTGCGCTTCGTCCCACAGCAGCGAATACGCGCCGCTCACGGGCCGCCAGTGGAATTTCACGAAATGCTCGGCACCGGCCGCGTTGACGAAGCGGAACGTATGCACACCGAAGCCGTCCATCGCGCGATAGCTCGCGGGGAGCGCGCGATCGGACATCAGCCACAGCACCATGTGCGTCGTCTCGGGGACGAGCGACACGAAATCCCAGAACGTATCGTGCGCGGATGCGCCGGTCGGCATCTCGTTCGGCGCCTCCGGCTTCACCGCGTGCACGAAGTCGGGAAACTTGATCGCGTCCTGGATGAAGAACACCGGCATGTTGTTGCCGACGAGATCGTAGTTGCCTTCCTGGGTGTAAAACTTCACCGCGAAACCGCGGACGTCGCGCACCGTGTCGGCCGAGCCGCGCGGGCCCTGCACCGTCGAAAAGCGCACGTAGACCGGCGTCTCTGCGGCCGGATCTTGCAGAAACGCAGCCTTCGTATAGTCGGCCATCGACTCGTACACGCGAAACACGCCGTGCGCGGCCGAGCCGCGTGCATGCACGACCCGCTCGGGAATCCGTTCGTGATCGAAGTGCGTGATCTTCTCGCGCATGATGAAGTCTTCGAGCAACGACGGACCGCGCGCGCCCGCGCGCAGCGTGTTCTGATTGTCGGCGATGCGCACGCCCTGGTTGGTGCGCAGTGCGTGGCCGTCCGGCCGCAGCCGGTTCTCGTCCAGCTGGCGCGACTTCGCGCTATCGGGTTGCGGCGGGTTGGCCGGCGGCTGGCCGGATTGAGGGGGATTCGTCATCGGCGAGTCCTCGTTCGTTCTGGGTTCGGTGAAGCACGGCATCGTGCGCGGCCGCATCGCGAGGCGCACGCATGCCGGCGCGGAAAAACGGGCGAGGCGTGCCGCGTGCGCCGCAACGGCCTCGCAGTGTCGCGGCGGGCAGCCGCGCCCGCGTCAGGGTGCGCGCAACGCGCGTTCGAACTCCGCATGCGTCACGTCGAGCGCGACGCTGCATTCGATCGCGGCATCCTCGACGCGCGGCTTCTGCTCGTCCACCGCGCGCCGCGCGCGGTCGCACAGCTGGGTGCGCACGCGCAGCCGGTCGGCCGCATCGAGCGACCCATAGCGTTCGACTACGTCGGGGTCGAACCGCAGGTCGAGCGCACAGCGCCAAGCGCGCGCGCTGTCCTCCGCCGGCACGCGCACCCACGACACGTGGATCGTCAGCCGGCCCGACGCGTCGTCGGCATCGACGACGACGGTCGACTCCGACGGAAACCCGTTCGCGAGCGCACCTTCAAGCTCGGCGATGCGCTGCGAACGGTCGGGCAAGATCGTCATCGGCGCACGACGCCCAGCAGCAACGTGACCAGGAAGATCACGACGAAGATGTAGAACAGGATCTTCGCGATTTCGGCCGCACCGGCCGCAATGCCGCCGAAGCCGAACACGGCGGCGATGATCGCGATGACGAAGAAGATGAGAGCGTATCGAAGCATGAATTCCTCCTGGATAACGGTGACCGCCGGCGCCTGTCGCGGGCGATCAAGAATCGTGCTTGTGCCTGGGTTTGCCGTGGGTCGGCGTCGAAGCCATCTTTTCGAGCTCCTTCTCGCTCATCGATTTAGCCATCGACTTCGAAGGCGGCTTCAGGTCCTTCATTTTGGTGTCGCCGCGCTTGGCCGACAGGGCGGCCCCCGCGGCGCGCTGCTGTGCCTGGGACTTGGCTGGCATGGCATTCCTCCTCTCGGTGACGCACGCGGGCGCCGCCACTCGCGGGCCGCGCGCAGTTCGGACCGCATCGTCATGCGGCGTCGCGCCGGCGCAATTCGGCCGGCGGGATCTTCATTGCCTGGCGATACTTGGTGACCGTACGACGCGCAAGAAGGATGCCGCGACCGGCGAGGTTCTGCGCGAGCGCGACGTCGGACAGCGGATAGTTGTGGCGCTCGCTCGCGATCATGTCGCGAATCAGCACCTTCGCGGCGGACGCCGAGCACACGCCCTTGCCGGCCGCTTCCAGCTTGCGCGGGAAGAAATGCTTGAACTCGAACGTGCCGTGCGGCGTGGCCATGTACTTGTTGCCCGTCGCGCGCGATACCGTCGATTCGTGCAGGTCGAGTTCCTCGGCGATGTCGCGCAGCACCAGCGGCTTCATCGCGATCTCGCCGTAGCGGAAGAAATCGCGCTGCCGCGCGACGATGCATTCGCCCACGCGCTGGATCGTGTCGAAGCGCTTCTGCACGTTGCGGATCAGCCAGCGCGCTTCCTGCAACTGCTGGCCGAGCGGCGAATCGCGCTCGCCGCTCGATTGCGCGAACAGCGTCGCATAGCGCTCGTGCAGCCGCGCACGCGGCAGCACGGCCGGATTGATCGTGACGATCCATTCGTCGCGCACCTGCCGGACGATCACGTCAGGCACCACGTAATCGCCGCGCGTGCTGCCGTAATGGTTGCCCGGGCGCGGGTCGAGCCCGCGCACCAGCGCGCATGCGGCCTGCAGCGTCGCCTGGTTGCAGCCGACCCGACGCTGGATCTCCGCCGTCTCCCGACGCGCGAGGCGCTCCAGATGTTCGCGTGCGATCACCTTTGCTTCCGCGAGCGCGGGCGTGCCGGCCGGAATCGCGTCGAGCTGCAGCACCAGACACTCGGACAACGAGCGTGCTGCGATGCCTGGGCGGTCGAGCATCTGCACGAGCCGCAGCGCGACCGACAGATCCTGCTCGGTGAGCAGCAGCGCCGGGTCCGCGGCCACGAGCAACTCGGACAGCTCCTGCCGCAGATAGCCGTCGTCGTCGAGCGCGTCGATTACGAGACGCGCGGCCTCGCGGTCGCGCCGGTTCAGCGGGTATAGACGCAATGCGTCGTGCAGTTGCTGGTGCAGCGACGGTTCGGCGGCCATCCATTCGCCCGGCGACAGGTCGCCGCCGTCCTCGCCCTGGCGCCCGGCGCCGCGCGGCGCGGGTGCGGCCGTGTACGACAGGTCGCCGTCCGGCGGACGCACGTCGTCCGGCTCCGGCGTCGCTTCGGTGCTCGCGGCTTCGGCGGCGGGCGCGGGCGCACCGTCGGCGCTGACTTCGTCGTCGCCCTGGCCGTCTTCGAGAAATGGATTGGAGTCGAGCGCCTGCCGCAATTCCTGCTGGAATTCGAGCGAAGACAACTGCAGCAGGCGAAGCGACTGCTGAAGCCTCGGCGTGAGTGCCAGATGCTGTCGCATCTGGAGCGCAAGCGTGACTGACATCGATGTCCTCCTGACGGTGTGCAGAATACGTATGCAGGTATCGATGCAGCTTCCATGCCAGGGCCGGGAAGCCCCGTCCGGTGCGGCTCTGCGGGGTTCGATCCCCAAGAAACGACGCCGTTGAAGCCGCTTTTTTACAAGCGCCGGAAAGTTAGGGGGCACGGGATTCGCGGCGCAAGCCCGGTCGCGACGGCGCGCCGCGGCCGCCGCCCGACGTCAGTACTGCATCGGCGGCGGCGTACCCGGCAGCGGCCGATCGCCCTGCGCGCCGTTCGGCCCCGGCGGCGGCACGTCGGGCGCCTCGCCGCCGGCCGCGCCGGCCGGCATCGTGCTGTGCGGCGACGGACGCGTGTCGTAGCGCGTGTTCGCGTCCGGCATCGTCGAGGCCGGCGACGCGCCGCGGCCGTCCGGCGGCGCCGGCGGCGCGCCGCGCGTGCCGTAGGCGCCGTTCGGTTGCGTGCATGCGCCCAGCGCGCACGCGGCCGCGAACGCGCACGCTCCCGCGCGCATCGTGTGGATCGGTTTCATCGAACAATCCTCCGTGAATCCGGCGGCTTCGAGCCGGCCGTGGAGCACGGCTCAAAGCCGGTTGAAATGGAAATCGCCCGCATACGCGGTCGGCGCTCGGCGCGCCATCATCGTGTCGAACTCGGCGGCCACGCGCGTCAGTGCGCCGCGCTGTCGGCCGACATCGGCACGTTCGAGTGCAGCGAATGCATCGGCGTCGAACGTGACCGTCAGCGACGCGGGGTGTCCGTCGACGCGAAACCCGAAATGCAGCGCGCCGGCCGGCTGCTCCTCCGCGTGAAACGGCATCGCACGCGCTTCGAAGTGGCGGCCGAGCGTCTCCGCCACGTCGCGCAGCAGGCCGGGTTTTACGCTGATGCTCATCGCGACACCTCCTCCGGGAAGCGGGTGAACGCGACGGGCGGCACGCCCGCCGGCGGCACGTGGATCGGCGGCTCGCGCGTCGGCGGCTCGCGTTCGGGCGGCGGGTGCACGGGCGGGTCGCCCTCCGGATCGCGATACGGTTCCGGCGCGTCGGGCGGCAAGTCGTCCGGCACGGGCACGTCGGGGTCCGGGTCGCCGTCGGGTAGCGGCGGCTCGGGCCGGTGCAGCGCTTGAGTGAGGTCTCGCTTCATAGGCACTCGATCGTCGTTGCGGGGTCCTCGCGGGACCGGATATGCGGCGCGGCGTGCATCGGCCGCCCGCTGCTTCACGCGTCACGTCGAAGGTCCGCAAGGCATGTGCCGCGTCATACGTTCGCTCTGCGCGCTGCGACGGACGCGCGCGCATCCCGCGTCGCCGCACGCCGTGCATTCGCTACACCGCACGCTGCAATTCTTTCAAGTGCATCGCATCACGCTTCGTACGCCGCCATCACGAGCCACAGTTGGCGGCCGTCGTCCTGCACCGGTGCGGCCAGCGCGTATGGATCGGACGGCTCGCACGCGCGCTGGAGCGCGAACCGGGCCGGCTCGGTCGAGCCGAACGTCTCGTCGCCGAGCGGCCGTACGTCGGCCTTGCCTTCGAACATCCGGCGATCGGGCCGATAGATCAGCGGCTCCTGTTTCCATGCGCTGAAATGGCTCTTCACGGATTCGAAGCCGCCGCCGCAGACGTTGATCTCATAGCGCACGCCGGGTTGTCGTTTCGGAATGGTCATCGTGCCTCCCGCTTCATGTGGGTGGGCGGGCGGACTTGCCGCCGCGCCGCGTTGTGTACGTCGACTGCATAGCGGCAAATCGCGTGCCGCGCCGCTGTTGCGGGCACGCGCGTTGCGACGGCGAACGTGTCATCGTCACCGACACGGAGCCCCGCCATGAACGATTCGACCCGGTCCGGCCGCGACGCACCGGCGCAGCGCCCCGATCCCACGCCGCCGCTGAAGGACCAGGACCAGACGAAGACGCGCCATTCGGAGCGTCATATCGACAAGCAGCTCGAGGACACGTTTCCCGCGAGCGATCCGCCGGCAACGGGCGGCGTGACGCGCATCGAGCCCGACACGCCGCCGGGCACGCACGACGGCGGCCCGTGGGAAGACCCGGCCAAGCGCCGGGACGAATGACGGGCGGGAGCCGCCGGCACGCCGCTTGCGGGACCGGACGGCCCTGCACTCAATTCGCAAGGAGGACTACATGCACCGCGTCAACGAAATCATGTCGCAGGACGTCGTGCGCATCGCGCCGACAGATTCGATCCGTCATGCGGCGCAGCTGATGGAGCGTTACGACATCGGCGCGCTGCCGGTGTGCGACAACAACCGGCTGATCGGCATGGTCACGGACCGCGACATCGCGGTGCGCGCGATCTCGGCGGGCAAGCCGCCGGAAACGCGGGTTCACGAAGTCGCGTCGGGCCCGATCGAATGGTGTTTCGAGGACGATTCGCTGGAAGAGATCCAGCACTACATGGCCGACGCGCAATTGCGCCGGCTGCCCGTCGTCGATCACGACAAGCGCCTGGTCGGCATGCTGTCGCTCGCGGACATCGCGACGCGCACGGCCGGCCCCGCGCGCGACGACGTCGCGAACACGCTCGAGGGCGTGTCGCAACCGAAGCAGACGTGACGGGGCGATCCTCGCTCCGCCCGACAACCCGCGCGACCCACAGGGCCCCCCGGGCACGGTCGCGCCTCACGCAGCCAGGAGGACAACCATGCAGACTTCCGATCAAGGACAGACCCGCATCGTCGGCAAGGGCGCCGCGACCGCAGCCGGCCCGGGCCCCGACGTGATGGCCGCCGACACGCTGGAGGGCAACAAGGTCTACACGACCGATGGCGACGACGTCGGCAAGATCAAGGACATCATGCTCGACGTGCGTTCGGGCCGCGTCGCGTATGCCGTGCTGTCGAGCGGCGGCCTGCTCGGCATCGGCGACAAGCTGCTCGCGATTCCGTGGAGCGCGCTCACGCTCGATACCGAACGCAAGTGTTTCCTGTTGTCGGTGTCGTCCGAACGCATCCGCAATGCGCCGGGCTTCGACAAGGATCACTGGCCGGCGATGGCCGACCCGCAGTGGGCCACCCCGCTGCACGAGTACTACGGCAGCGCACCGTACTGGAGCGCGAGCGACGAGCTCGGGCTGACCGATCCGACCGAGGACCTGAACGATCCGCGCACGCGCGGCCCGCACTGATCGTTCGACAGGCCGCTCACGATTTGCCGGTGTTGTCATAGCCGACGAGCCCCGCGACATGCGGGGCTTTTTTCTTCGCCCGGCCGGCGCGGCGGATTCAGCTCAACGTCGCAAACAGCAGGTTCAAGCCTTCCGACATGATCGGATGAGCGATGATCGCGTCGCGCACCGCCGTATACGGCAACCCGCCGAGCATCGCCATCTGCACTGCGGTGGTCACGTCGCCGGCGCCCGTGCCGAGCATCGTGAACCCCAGGATCGCGCCGGTGTGCGGGTGCACGAGCGCTTTCATGAAGCCCCTGGTGTTGCCGTCGGTGCGCGCACGCGGCACGGACGCCATCGGCAGTTTCGCGACCCGGACGTCGATGTTTCGCGCCTTCGCTTCCGCTTCGTTCAAGCCGATGCGGCCCAGCTCCGGGTCGATGAACAGTGCATAAGGGACGATGCGTGCAGCGGTGCTCGCCGGCCGGCGCTCGATACCGGCTTTCAGCACCCGGTAGTCGTCGAACGACGCGTGCGTAAACATCGGTGTGCCGGCGACTTCGCCGATCGCCCACGTACGCTCGGCAGTCGTCGCGAGCTGATGATCGACCTTGATGAATCCCCGCTCGTCCGTCTCGACGCCGGCAAGCTCCAGCCCGATGCCGGCCGTCTGCGGCGTGCGCCCGGTCGCGACGAGCAGATGCGAGCCGGCGACGACGCGGCCGTCGGCCAACGTCACCGTGACACGCTCGCCGCTTTTCCCGTGCACGCCGACGACGCGTGCGCCCAGTTCCAGCCGAATGCCGTCGTCGGTCAGCGCCTGCTGGATGACCGTGCTGACGTCGTCATCCTCGCGCATGGCTACGCGCGGCGCGTCGCTGACGAGCGTGACGGCGCTGCCGAGCCGCCGAAATGCCTGCGCCATCTCGAGCCCGATATAGCCGCCGCCGATGACGACGAGGTGCGCCGGCAGCGTCGTCAGGCGCAACGCGCCCACGTGGGTGAGCGGCTGCGCGTCCGCCAGGCCCGGCACCGGCGGGACCGACGCGACCGTGCCGGTGTTGACGTACACGTTCTCGCCTTCGTAGATCGTTTCGGCCCCGTCGGCCGCGCGCACCGCGATGGTTCGCGGCGCGACGAACCGTCCGGTGCCGATTACGAGCTCGAGCCCCGATTGCGCGAATGCGCGTCGATTGACGTCGATCATGCCGTCCACGACCGACGCAACGTACGCAGAAACGGCCGCCATGTCCGGGCTCACGTCCTCCCGCCGTGCCGCTTCGCGCCACGCGTGCGTCGTGCGCGCGTTGTGAATCAGCGCCTTGCTCGGAATGCACGCGACGTTGATGCACGAGCCGCCGATCATGCCGCGCTCGATCACGGCCACGCGCTTGCCTTGCCGGGCCAGGTCCATCGCGAGCGATTTGCCGCCCTTGCCGCCGCCCAGAAACAGGTATTCAACCCGCTTGACCTCTGCCATGCTCTTCTCCAGGTTCCAGTCCAGTTCGAATTTCTTGAATCACGCGCATTCGTGGCTCAGGACTGCAGGAATGCGAGCAGGTCCGCATTGACGCGATCGGCATTGACGACGCACATGCCGTGCGACCCGCCTTCGTACACCTTCAGCGTCGCATGCTTGACGATCTGCGCAGACAGCCGCGCTGCATTGTCGATCGGCACGATCTGGTCGTCATCGCCATGCAGGATCAGCGTCGGCACGTCGATCTTCTTCAAATCCTCCGTATAGTCGACTTCCGAGAATTCGCGGATGCACAGGTACTGACCGTGAATGCCGCCCGTCATCCCCTGCGCCCAGAAGGCGTCGACGATGCCGGCGGACACTTTCGCGTGCGGCCGGTTGAAACCGAAGAACGGCACCGCGAGATCCTTGTAGAACTGCGAACGGTTCGCGGCCACGCCGCTGCGGATCGAGTCGAACACGTCCAGCGGCAAGCCGCCCGGATACGCGTCCGTTTTCAGCATGATCGGCGGCACGGCTCCTATCAGCACGGCCTTCGCGACCCGCGCGGTCCCGTGACGGCCCATGTAGCGCGCGACTTCGCCGCCGCCCGTCGAATGACCGACCAGCGTCGCGTCGCGCACGTCGAGCGCATCCAGCAGCGCCGCCAGATCGTCGGCATACGTATCCATGTCGTTGCCGCCGAACGGTTGTCCCGAGCGGCCATGACCGCGCCGGTCATGCGCGATCACGCGGTAGCCGTGCTGTACGAGGAACAGCATCTGCGCGTCCCATGCGTCGGCATTCAACGGCCAGCCGTGCGAGAACACGACGGGGCGGCCGGCGCCCCAGTCCTTGTAGAAGATCCGCGTGCCGTCTTTCGTGGTGATGGTGGTCATGGTGGTGTCGTCGTTGTCGTATCGGAGTGTGCTCAGAAACCTTCCAGCACGATCTTGCCCTTCGCGCGCCCCGCTTCGAGCAATGCGTGCGCGCGTCGCAAATTGGCCGCATCGATCTTGCCGAGGTGTTCGCCGACGGTGCTCTTGAGCACGCCGTCGTCAATCAGTGCCGCCACGCGTGCAAGGAGTGCGTGCTGACGGTCCATGTCCGGCGTGCGGAACATGGAGCGCGTGAACATGAACTCCCAATGCAGCGAAATGGATTTACGCTTCAGCGGCATCGCATCGAGCGTGTCGGGATCGTCGATCAGTGCGAGCTGGCCCTGCGGCTTGAGGATGTCGATGATCTGCGCGTAGTACGTGTCGGTATGCGTAAGGCTGATCACATGGTTCACCTGCTCGATGCCGAGCGACTGAAGTTGCGGCCGCAACGGTTTTCCGTGATCGATCACGTGGTGCGCGCCGAGTTCGGCCACCCATGCGTGCGTGGCCGGCCGCGACGCCGTGCCGATCACGGTCAGCGCGGTCAGCTTGCGCGCAAGTTGCACCAGGATGGACCCAACGCCGCCGCCCGCGCCGATCACGAGCAGGCTCTGCCCCGCGCCGCCGCGCTCGGCGACGTTCAACCGGTCGAACAACAGTTCCCAGGCGGTGATCGCCGTCAACGGCAGGGCCGCGGCGCCGGCAGCGCCGAGCGTCGTCGGCCGGCGGCTCGCGATGCGCTCGTCGACAAGACCGTATTCGGCGTAGCTGCCCGGGCGCGTGATGTCTCCGGCATACCAGACCTCGTCGCCCGGCTCGAACAGTTCGACGTCGCTGCCGACCGCTTCTACCGTTCCGGCGGCATCCCAGCCGAGAATGCGCGGGCCGCCCGGCTCGACGCCGAGCCGCAGTTTCGAGTCGACCGGATTGACCGAGATCGCGTCGATCTTCACCAGCAGATCGCGCGGGCCCGGCGTCGGCACCGGCACGTCGGTTGCATACAACGCATCGGGATCGTCGATCGGCAAACCGGCCTTGGCGTAAACAATGGCTTTCATCAATGGCTCCTTGAAATGGCGAACGAGGGTTTCGTGCGCGGCGCGGCTCGCACTCAACCGAGCGCGATGTCGTGCAGGTCGATCGAGACGACGAGCGGCTCGGATAGTGCGTGTCCGTCAGGCGCTCGCGGGTAGATGCGCCGCTTTGTCGGAAAACGGATGCCGGACACGGTCGTGTAGTCGCTGACGTAATGCGCGCCCGGGGTGTTGCCCGCGATTTCGACGTCGTAGTCGAGACGCCGGATCAGCCCGTCGGATCCGACGTAGATCGCCTGCGCGCGGCTGAACACTTCGAGACCGTCCGGATAGTGGACGCGGATCCTGCGCCACGTTTCGCCCTGCTCGGTCCAGGTGCCGTCCTCGTCGCAGGTCACGCCGTCCCACGCGAGCACGAACGGTGCGTTCAGATACGTCCACATCGCGCATCCGGCGAAGAACGCAAGCTGAAGCGCGTCCCAGCCGGTTTCCAGCGTATGCCCGTCGAACGATCGTCGCGGCTCGTCGCGCTGCGCGAGCACACGCCCCGACGCATCGAACAGCGCGATGCGTTCGCCGGTGAATTCGCTGCGTGCGGCCAGTGCGCCGAGCGGCGCATGCGACGCCCATTGGCGGTCCGTCGCGACCGTGACGGTCGTGTCGTCCAGCACGCCCGCGTGCCCCTTGAGGCCCCAGAGCGCGCCGCCCTGAACCAGGCGGGCTCGCACCTGCCGAAACTTGCGCCATTGTTCAAGCCCGCCGTGGGCGTCGATGACGGATTGAGCGATTGCGTTCATGCGGCAACTCCCGTGGACGCGGAATTCATCGTCAGTACCGCGCGGAACCGCACATCCGCACGCATCATGCGGTCGTACGCGGCCTGCGCGTGCTCCAGCGGAAACGTCTCGATCATCGGTCGCACGTTTTGCAGCCGAGCGAACGCGAGCGTCTCCTCGTTATCGGTCACCGTTCCGGTCAGCGCGCCGACGACGGAGCGGCCGCCGAACACGAGGTCGACCGCGTTCACCGCGATCGGCTCGCCGGGCACGGCGACGACGACCAGCTTGCCGCGCGCGGACAGCCCCGCCACGGTCTCGGCCATCCCCGAGCCGGTCGGCGCCGTGCCGAGCACGACCTTCGCACCGCCCATTGCACGCAGTGCGGCGGTGACGTCCTCGGCCCGCGCATCGATATAGCGATGCGCACCGAGTTGCGCGGCGAGCGCAGCCTTGTCGGCGCCGCGCGCGATCGCGACGGTGTGGAAACCCATCCGGTTCGCAAACTGCACGGCAAGATGGCCGAGGCCGCCCAGGCCGTGGATCGCGACCACGTCACCCGGCCGCGCGCCCGCATTGCGCAGCGCGTTGAACGTCGTGAGGCCCGCACAGAGCAGCGGCGCCGCTTGCGCCGCGTCGAGATCGTCGGGCACGCGAACGAGGCCGCGCGCTTCGGCCAGCATGATCTCCGCGTAACCGCCGTCGGTCGTCATCCCGGTGATCACGGGGTTTTCGCAATTCACGGCGTCGCCGTGCCGGCACGCCGAACAGGTACGGTCCTCGCCGGCAAGAAAGCCGACGCCGACGCGCTGGCCGATCTGCCAGCCTTCGACGCCGTCGCCAAGCGCCTCGACGCGCCCGACGACCTCGTGACCCGGCACGCGCGGCGGCGCACCGGCCGGCGCCGGGCGTTCGACGGTAGCGCTGTCGGAATGGCAGACACCGCATGCTTCGACGCGGATGCGCACCTGCCCGTATGCGGGCTCCGGAACCGGCCGCTCGACCAGTTCCAGCTGGCCGGGTGCCTTGACTACCGCCGCGCGGTAGGTCGCTGTATGAGTCATGTTTTCCTCGTCACTCGAAACGGAAGTCGGACAGATCGACGCCGACGATCAGCGGCGCCGGGAGCGCCACGTTCTCCGCGGTCCGCGGATAAATGCGGAAACGCGTCGGCATGCGAATGCCCTGGACGTCGACGTAATCGCCGATATATCGGGCCGCCGCATTGCGGCCCTGGATGTCGACCTCATAGTCGTGCCGGCGCAGCAGTCCGTCGGCATCGAAGTAGAACGTCTGCACCGCGCTATGCGTTGCGATCTGCGGCGCAAATTCGACGCGCAGCCGGCGCCATCGCAGTCCGTCGACGATCCACGGCGCGATTTCCCGGCTCGTTACGCCGTCGTGCCGCAGCAGGAACGGCGACGTCAGGTACGTCCACATCGTGTAGCCGGCAAAGTAGGCCAGCTGTGCGTTGGACCACGGCGTTTCCATTTCGTAGCCGTCGAACGATGCGCGAGGCGCGTGGAGCGTATCGACCACGCTGCCGTCGGCACGACGGATCTCGACATGCGACGGCGTATAAACCGAGTGGTCGGTCGTCGGTGCGAATGGCACATGGGATACGCGCTGCTCATGCAACCGCACCGTCACACGTGAATCGGTCAGCACGCCGTCCCGCTTCTTCAGCTGCCAGATCGCGCCGGTGTGATGCAACTGCGCGGATACGCTGCTGAAACGCATGAATCGGTCCATGCCGCCTGCCGCGCGAATCGCCAGGTCAACCAGATCTTCCATTTGTAATCCTGATCAATCGGACGGTATCTTCTTCGTCCTTTCATTGTGCGTGGCTACCGGCGGCGCGCCGCCGTGCTCCGTCTCTTTCGCGTGCGTGCTCAGCCGGCGCGCGTGCCGACGAACGCCGCGATATGTTTCGCGCAAGCCACCGGATACTCGAGCTGCGGCCCGTGTCCGGTGCGCGGCAGCGTCACGACATGCAGCGTCGGCAGCTGGCCGCTGAGTGCGTACCAGTTCTCGACCGGAAACACGATGTCGTGATCGCCGCCGACATGGAGAACCGGAATCGGCGTCGACCTGAGCGCATCGAGCACGGCGTCGACCGGGAAGGCCGGATTCCGCGGACCGTCTCCGACCTGCTGCCCCGCCCATTCGACCGGCACGGCCGGGCTCGGATCGAGCGTGCGTTGCGCGATCCGGGCAGCGGATTGCTCGGCGGCCGCACGGCTCGCGGGCGACGACGGCTCGAAAAACAGCGTGACGAAGTCTTCGAAGTCGTTTTCGCGCTTCGCCATCGTGTAGAACAGCTGCTCGCCGGGCTTGACCAGCGGCCCAGGTGGCGTGGTCGCGATCAGCACGGCATGCGTGACCAGCTGCGGCGCCGTCGCAACCACGATCTGAGCGGCCATGCCGCCGACCGACCATCCGCCGATGACGGCTTTGCCGAGCTTCAACGCGACGATCAGGTCGATCGCGTCCTTTGCGAGCGATGCGGGATGGTACGTGCGCTCACCGGTGGACTGCCCGAGCCCGCTATAGTCGAAAATCGTGACCTGGAATCCTTGTTCGACGAGACTGTCGAGGAACAACGGATCCCACGTGTCCATGGTTCCGCGAAAGCGCACGCACAGCACGAGCGGCGTTCCGGCGCCGAACGTCCGATATGCGAGGCGCCGCCCGTCGACGTCGACGAATTGCGTTTTCGCGCCAAGGCTGGAATTGTCGTCAGCCATCACTTCTCCCTGTCGTTTGAAACGAAACCTTGTCGTGAACACGCGCGATCGCGATGACGGGCGCTCGCGCGAAGTCGTGCTGCCGACATGCTTTTGTGCCAATCCTTCAGCATCGCGCAAGCGCCCGCATCAGCCACTGAACGAGCTCGCGCGGATCGAACGGCTTCTCCAGCACGCACATTGCGCCGAGCCGTCGCGCTTCGAGCAGACGTCGCGCGCTCGGATGCGCGGTCACGAAGATGACGGGCACATCGCAACGCCCCGCCCGCAAACACGCAAGCAATTCGATGCCCGACATGCGCTGCATCTGGATGTCGCACACGATGCAATGCAGCGGTCCGCTTCTTCCCTGTTCGAGAAACGCTTCGGCCGACGCATACAGCCTCACGCGAACGCCCATCGAACGCACGAGCGATTCCAGCGACTGTCTCATCGCCATTTCATCGTCGATGATGCAAACCGTCTTGTCGTGCACTGAGTGTCTCGCGTGACGCCGCGCCTGCCGGCGGAGCCGGCAACGCAACCGGATTTCGGACAGCGTATCGGCCATCCCGGGCCGCGACAATCATGCCGAGGTATGGTGCCGCCCATACCGGCCGCATCCGTTCGCACTTCACGCGTCGTCGGCATCGCGTGACCTGGCGGGCGCGACGGCCGCCGCATGGATCATCCGGTCCCAGTTGCACGGAACGGTGCGGCCGCGGCCGCGCGGCCGATAGACGCGATCGCCGCGATTGATCGGCGCGCCCGTCAACACGCAGCGCGACGCCGTCCGCGCGGTCACGCAGTGCCATATCTGTTCGCCGAAATGCCCGAACAGCGGATCGCTCCAGCGTACGCTGACCGACGTCGCGGACAGAATCTCGACGATCCTGATCCGCGCGGCTACGGGCGCCGCAGCGTCGCCCGCCCCATCGCCGCGTATGCCGCGCGCGCGCCGCCGGCGCCTGCCGGCCGCGCCCGACAAGCCGTCGCGTGCGCCCGGCATTCTCGATGGATCGAGCAAGCGAAGCAGCGCGCCTTCGAACAGATCGTCATTTGCAAACGTTGGCTGTGTCATATCTACCGTTCCCCTCGCATCGAACGCGCATCTGTGGCGAATACGATCGGCGGATCCTGCCGCCGGAGCCGCGAACCTTGCTGCCTCGCGTAGCGTTGCGCCGCATGCTTGATTCACGTTGAAGCGCAGTCTAGTGGAACGAATTTCGGCCCTCCATCAGCCTGTGGTCGATGCGCGCTCATACCAAGGTGTGCACCGCTGCACCTGCCCGGCAACGATTGATCGCACCAGGCGATTCACGCCAAGCAACAGTCGACCATCTGCCTTATAGTTGCAGCTGCATCGAACGCGCTCCCAACGCGGGCGTCCATCGTCCCGGTGCGTCAGATGCTTCACTTACGTCATCCGGTTTCGCGCATCGCGCGAAATCCAGCGCGAGCACTTCGTCCCCATGCCCACGTCCGCACTCGTCACGCTCGCCCCGCTCCCCGGCGCCCATTCCGCGGAAAGCGAGCTTTTCATGTCGGCGCCGATCCCGATCCTGATCGAGGACTGGTCGCGCGTCTATCGGGCGGTGAACGAGCTGCGCAGCGGCGGCATCGTCGATATCGACCGCTATTTCGACGAGCATCCGCAGGCCGTCGCGAACCTTCGCGCATTGCACGCGTTCGTCGCCGCCAACGACGCGGTCGTGAGCCTCTTCGAAGCGGACTCGAAAGAGCATTTCCTGCAGCATGCGCAGATACTGTTGCCGGCGGACCGGCTCAGCAACAGCGCGGTACTGCGCGCGATCTTCGAGAACCGCCCGTCCTGCCAGGGTGAACGCACGCTGGTCACGTTCAAGGGCCGCCGCGTGCCGATCGTGTGGCGCTGCTCGCTGCCCAGGCACGAGGACGGTTACCGGCGGCTGCATTTCTATGCGTTCGACGTGACCGAGCAGAAGGAAAACGACGACAGGCTCAACGCATTGCGCGCCGAGGCGGCGCGTGCGGCGCGCGTTTCGCTGTTCGGCGAGATGTCGGCGTCGATCCTGCATGAAGTCAGCCAGCCGCTGTCGGCGGCCGGTTCGGCGGCGGAAGCCGCGTTGCGCTGGCTCGTACGCGACGAGCCCGACATCGCCGAAGCCTCGGCCGCGATCGCACAGGCGGCGCGCTGGGCGCGCGACGCGACGGAGATATGCCGCAAGATCCGCGGCTTCGTGGGCAAGGCGCCGGTCAAATGCGTCGACTTCGCGGCCGCCGACGCGGTGCACGCCGCGTTGTTCCTGGTCGCACCCGAAGCGGCTGCGCGAGACGTTCGCGTCGACAGCGCGATCGATCCGGACGCGCACGTCTTCGCCGATCCGCTGCAAGTCCAGCAAGTACTCGCGAACCTGCTGATGAACGGCATCCAGGCGATCGAAAGCGGCCCGTCGCGCGAGCGAACGCTGACGGTATCGGTCACGCAGGATGGATCCGATGTCGTGTTCGACGTGCGCGACACCGGGCCCGGCATCGAGCAGCACTCGATCGATCAGCTTTTCCAGCCGTTTTTCACGAGCAAGCCCGACGGCATGGGGATGGGCCTCACGATCGCCCGGTCGATCGTCGATGCGCACAACGGACGAATCTGGGCGCGCGGCGAACCGGGCGCCGGCTGTTGCTTTTCGTTCGCCCTTCCCGCGCATCGGCCGGCAGCGAACGTCACCGCATGACGGCCGAGCCGCGCGGCGTCATGTCGACAGCGGCACGCCGATTGCCTCGGACTTGCGCACGAGATCGGCGAGCGACGACGCGTTCATCTTGCGCATCACCGATGCGCGATGCTGCTTGATCGTAATCACGCTCAAGCCGAGGTGCGACGCGATCTGCTTGTTCAGCGCGCCGCTGACGACGTAAGCCAGCACTTCGCGTTCACGGCGGGTCAGCAGCTCGAACAATTGCTGCAGTTCGTGGCGCGTGTCGTTGCGCATGCGCCGTGCCGCATCGAGCGACAGCGCGAGATTCACCGCGTCGATCAGCTCCTGATCGGTGAAGGGCTTGACCAGAAAATCGACCGCACCGCCTTTCAGCGCCTTGCGACAGACTTCGACGTCTGCGAACCCGGTGATGACGACGATCGGAATCGGCGGCCGGTCCTGCGCCTGCTGAAACATCAGCCCGCTCTCGCCGCGCAGGCGCACGTCGAGCAGCAGGCAGCTCGTGACGTTCTCCGACCGGGCCGCACGCAACTCCGCGGTACTCGCGAACGTCACCACACGCAAGCCCATCGATCGCAACAGCGTATCGAGCGATGCGCGCATGGCCGGATCGTCGTCGACGACGTACACCACCGCTGCCGAATCGTCTTTCGTCGCTGCATCTGACATATCCTGCGCCCCAAACATCCATTCAGTTTCCGCTCATCGTCGCGAACCGCCTGTCGCGCGACACGACGGCGACGGCATTCGGCTTCCCGTCGGACTGCGGGCGGCACGCAGGGGCCGCGGGTCGGCCCATGACCCTATGCATGCCTGCGCTGCCGGCAAACGGCACGCGCAGCGCGTACGCGCGACTCACGCGGACGATGCCGCGCGGACGCGCTGTATGAGGCGATGTCGTGAAAACGTCGACTGCCGCGCGCGCGACCCGTTGCCGACGAGTCCTCGTCGGTCCGGCATGCCGGACCCGGCGCCCCCCGACAGAGAACATTCTATTGACGATGGCCGTGCGCGGAGGGACGCAGTTCCCTCGTTTCGGGCCATGATGCTGCAGTGCGCAATGCGGTGGCGGCTGCGGGCCGCCTAGTCGGTGCCGGCCGGTTCCGCCTTGCGCTGGCGGCGCAACGCCTGCGGCGGCTCGCCGAACGCGCGCACGAACGAACGCCTCATCCGCTCGGGATCGGCGTAACCCGTTTCGCGCGCGATCGTGTCGATGGTCCACGACGAACTCGTCACGAAATCCCGCGCCGTTTCAAGCCTGATGCGCTCGACGGCCTTTGCGGGCGTCAAGCCGGTTTCATCCTTGAACCGGCGCGTAAACTGACGCTTGCTCATCCTGGCCACGTCGGCCAGCTTGTCGACGGTCAGGTCGGTGCCGAGATTCGCCCGGATATGCGTGATGACGTCGTGGATCCGATTCGTACGCGCCGGATGCTCGATCAGCACGGAGGACTGCGGCTGCAATCCCGAACGTCTCCAGCGCTCGAGCACCAGATCCTTCGCTACCTGGTGCGCGATGTCCGGGCCGAGGTCCTCCTCGAGCATCGCGAGCGCCATGTCGATGGCCGTACTCATCCCTGCCGAGCTCCAGACGTTGCCGTCGCGAACGAAGATGCAGTCGCGCTCCACCGTGACGGCCGGGTAGCCGTTCTGGAACCGATCGAGAAACGCCCAATGTGTCGTTGCACGGCGTCCGTCCAGCAGCCCCGTATCGGCCAGCAGAAACGCACCGAGGCAAATCGACGCCAGCCGCTCGACCTTGCCGGACAGCTCCAGCAGCAGTTCGCGCATGCTGTCCGTGACCCGCGGCGGGGGCGTCGACAGCGACGCGCCGACGAACACCGTATGCAGATCCGACAGCCGCGCCGGCTCGGTCGACGCGGACATGCCGAACGATGCCGCGACCGGCCCGCCATCTTCGGAGATCACGCTGACTTCATACAGCGAACGGCCCGCACGCAAATTGGCGATGTCGAACACGGACAATGCGAGCAGACTCATCACCTGAAACTGCGGGACGAGAACGAGCCCAATGCGACGCATACTGACCTCACGCGAATCGGCCTCGCCAACGCGTACGGGCGAGGCCGGGACAGACGAAAGAAGCCGGGCATGCGGCGGCGGAAGGCGGCATGCCGGCAGGCACGCTCGCGATGCTACAGGATTTTCGCGACTGACAAGAATGGCGCACGCGTGCGGCCACGAACGGAACGCCCGCGCCCGATTGATAACCAATCAACATCAATCGATCCAAAATTCGCACTTATCGTTTCCGCGTCGCCGCGCGAACATTGCCGAAACGACAAACAACGGCTCCCCGCGCATTTCACGATTTCCTGGAGACACCCTGATGCACCCCTCGCCCAGCCTTCCGACCGGACGTTCGAAGGCCGCCGCGGTATTCCGTGTGACGGCCGGCAACTTCCTCGAGCAGTTCGACTTCTTCCTGTTCGGCTTCTACGCCACGCAGATCTCGGCCGTGTTCTTCCCCGCCGCGAGCGAATTCGCGTCGCTGATGATGACGTTCGCCGTGTTCGGCGCCGGCTTCCTGATGCGCCCGCTCGGCGCGATCGTGCTGGGCGCGTATATCGACGACGTCGGCCGCCGAAAGGGCCTGATCGTCACGCTGGGCATCATGGCGAGCGGCACGATCCTGATCGCGTTCGTCCCCGGCTACGCGACGATCGGCCTGCTCGCGCCCGTGCTCGTGCTGGTCGGCCGCTTGCTGCAAGGCTTCTCGGCCGGCGCGGAGCTCGGCGGCGTGTCGGTTTATCTGGCAGAAATGGCCACGCCCGGCCGCAAGGGCTTCTTCACGAGCTGGCAGTCGGCGAGCCAGCAGGTCGCGATCGTCGTCGCGGCAGGCCTCGGCTTCGCGCTCAATCAATGGCTGAGCGCATCGTCCATCGCCGCGTGGGGCTGGCGCGTGCCGTTCTTCGTCGGCTGCATGATCGTGCCGTTCATCTTCATGCTGCGCCGCAATCTCCAGGAAACGCAGGAATTCCAGGCGCGCCGGCATCGCCCGAGCATGAAGGAAGTGTTCGGCACACTCGCACGGAACTGGGGCGTCGTGATCGCCGGCATGATGCTGGTCGCGATGACGACCACGAGTTTCTACCTGATCACGGTCTACGCGCCGACCTTCGGCAAGACCGTGCTGCATCTGAGCACCGCCGACAGCCTGCTGGCGACGCTGTGCGTCGGCGTGTCGAATTTCGTGTGGCTGCCGATCGGCGGTGCGCTGTCCGACCGGATCGGCCGCCGGCCGCTGCTCGTCGGGATGACGCTGCTCGCGATCGCGACCGCGTATCCGGCGCTGTCGCTGCTCGCGCATGCACCGTCGTTCGTGAACATGCTGCTCGTGCTGCTGTGGCTGTCGTTCATGTACGGGATCTACAACGGCGCGATGGTCGTCGCGCTGACGGAAGTGATGCCGGTGGAAGTGCGCGTCGCGGGTTTCTCGCTCGCATACAGCCTCGCCACCGCGGTGTTCGGCGGCTTCACGCCGGCGATCTCGACCGCGCTGATCCACATGACCGGCGACAAGGCCGCGCCCGGGTACTGGATGAGCATCGCCGCGGTATGCGCGCTGCTCGCGACATTCGCGCTCTATCGCCGCCATCCGGCGACGCTGACGCCCGCGCACTGACGCGTTTCGACCGTCGGACATCCCGAATCCGCACGACCCCGAATTCGAACACGAACACGATTACGACCATGAAAAAAATGCTGCTGAAACTGTGTGCGACCGCATTCGTCGCCACCGCCGCCGTCGCCGCGAACGTCCACGCCGCCGAGCTGCACGTGATGAGCTCGGGCGGTTTCACCGCCGCATACAAGCTGCTCGGCCCGCGCTTCGCCGCGCAGTCGGGCAACACGCTCGACACCGCGCTCGGCCCGTCGATGGGCAAGTCGCCTGAAGCGATCCCGAACCGGCTCGCGCGCGGCGAGCCGGCCGATGCGGTGATCATGGTCGGCTACGCGCTCGACGAGCTGATCAAGCAGGGCAAGGTGATCCCGGGCTCGCGCGTGGAGCTGGCCGATTCGCGGATCGGCATGGTCGTGCGCGAAGGCGCGGCGAAACCCGACATCAGCACGGCCGAAGGCCTGAAGCAGGTGCTGCTGCACGCGAAGTCGATCGCATACTCGGACAGCGCGAGCGGCGTCTACATCGAGCGCGAGCTGTTCAAGAAACTCGGAATCGAGGATCAGGTGAAGTCCAAGGCGAAAATGATTCCGCGAATTCCGGTCGCGTCGGTGGTCGCGAACGGCGACTACGAGATCGGCTTCCAGCAGGTCAGCGAACTGCTGCCGGTGAAAGGCGCGACCTACGTCGGCAAGATTCCGGAAGCGCTGCAGTCGGTCACGCGCTTCGCGGCCGGCATCCCCGTCGGCGCGACGCATCCGGCCGAAGCGAAGGCGCTGCTCGACTATCTCGCATCGCCGGACGTGCAGCCCGACGTGAAATCGACCGGGCTGGATTCCGTCGCCGCGCATTGAACACGCGCGACGGCAACGCGGGCGTCAGACCGCGTTGCCGTCGCGTCCGGCGCCGGCGGCGTCCGTGCCCGCATGGTCGGCTTCGTTCGGGCATGCGGGCGCGAGCCCGCTCAACATCCGCACGAGCCGCGCTCGATCGCACGCGCCCTCCCACACCGACACGAAGATCACCGCGCACGCATTGCTGATCACGCTCGTCAGCGCGCGCGCCTCGGACATGAAGCGGTCGATGCCGATCAGCAGCGCGACGCCGGCCACCGGCAGGTCCGGCATCACCGCGAGCGTCGCGACGAGCGCGACGAGCCCGCTGCCGGACACGCCGGCGGCGCCCTTCGACGTGAGCAGCATCACCGCGAGCAGCGCCGCGATCTGCGGCGCGGACAGCGGCACGTCGCATGCCTGCGCGATGAACATCGCTGCGACCGTCAGATAGATCGCGGTGCCGTCCAGATTGAACGAATAGCCGGCCGGCAGCACGAGGCCGACGATGCCCTTGTCGCAACCGAGCGCTTCGAGTTTTACGATCAGGCGCGGCAGCACCGGCTCCGTGGACGACGTCGCAAGCACGATCAGCAATTCCTCGCGAATGAAGCGCAACAACCGCCACAGCGCGAACCCGTGCACGCGCGCGAGCGGCGCCAGCACCAGCGCGACGAACAGCGCGCACGCCGCATAGAACGACGCGATCAGCTGCGCGAGCGAGCCGACCGAGCCGATGCCGAAGCGGCCGACGGTGAACGCCATCGCGCCGAACGCGCCGAGCGGCGCGAGCCGCATGACCATCGCCAGCACGCGAAACACGATCTGCGCGACGCCGTCGATCAGCGCGAGCACAGGCCGGCCGGCCCGCGGATGCGCATTCAGCGCAAACCCGAACAGCAGCGACAACAGCAGCACGGGCAGCACCTCGCCTTTCTGGAACGCACCGAGCATCGTGTCCGGAATCACGTTCAGCGCGAACGCGACGAATCCGTGCGGCTGCGGATCGCGCACATACTGCGCGAGCAGGCTCGCATCGAGACGGTGCACGTCGACGTGCATGCCGGCGCCGGGCCGCAGCACGAATGCGGCGACGAGCCCGAATGCGAGCGCGGCGGCGGTCAGCAGGTAGAACAGCACCAGCGCGCGGACGATCGTGCGGCCGATCGCTTTGCCGTTCGCCAGCGACGTGATGCCGGAAACGATCGTGCAGAACACGATCGGCGCGATCATCATCCGCACCAGCCCGACGAACGCATCGCTGAGCGGCTTGAGCATCGCGCCCGCCGACGGCCAGAAATGGCCGACGCTCACGCCGAAGGCCATCGCGATCAGCACCTGTACGTAGAGCGAACGCAGCGGTCTTGCGAGTATCACGATGCGGCCGTCTCCGCTGTTGCGGTGGGCGTTCGGAGCGTCCGGAGCGTTCGGGTCGTCATCGTCGTGTTCGTCGCGTGTTTCATTCCGCTGCGGCGCCGGTGGGTGCGGCGCCGCGCTTCGCGTCGACGATGGCCTGGTGAAACGCTTCCGCGGCGGGCGTCAGCGCGCGCCCGCGCCGCTTCACGATGCCGACGCGGCGCTTCACCACCGGCTCGACGAGCGGCACGCTCGTCAGCAGCGGATGATCGCGCCCGGGCATCGCCATCGACGGCACCGCGGCGACGCCAAGGCCCGCCTCGACGAGCCCGAGCATCGTCGTCACGTGGCGCGTCTCGCACACACTCGGTGTGGGCGGCGCAACGGCGGTCAGCGCCTGGTCGAGCAGCAGCCGGTTGCCGGACGTCTTGTCGACCGACACGTACTCGTACGCGTAAAGCTCGTCCCACGTCACGCGCTTCTTGCGCGCGAGCGGATGATCGCGCCGGCACGCGGCGACGAAACGCTCCTGCAGCAGCAGCTTGAAATCGATCTCCGGTTCCTGGCTGCCCATGAAGCTCACGCCGAAATCGGCCTCGCCGCTGATCACCGCGCTCAACACCTCGTTCGCGCTCGCGTCGAGCAGCTTCACGCGGATGCGCGGAAAGCGGCGGTGATAGTTGGCGATCACGTTTGGCAGGAAGTAGTACGCCACCGACGGCACGCACGCGATCGTCACATGCCCGAGCCGGCTCGACGACACGTCGCGGATGCCGAGCAGCGCGACGTCGAGATCGTCGAGCAACTGTTCGGCGCTCGGCGCGAACACCCGGCCGACGGTGGTCAGCGTGACGCTGCGCGTGGTGCGCTCGAACAGGCGCACGCCGAGCGCCTCCTCCAGCTTGTCGATCCGGCGACTCAACGCGGGCTGCGAGATGCTGATCGACTCGGCAGCCTTGCGGAAGCTGCCGAGCTCCACCACCGCGCGAAACGCCTGCAAGTCGGTCAAATCGAAGTTGATTCCCACAGCGCCGGTCTCCGGTCTTTCAGATGCCCGGTATTGTGCACGATTCGCCGCGCGCCACCCAGCCGTGAAGTTACCGGCTCCGGCGCAGCCGCACGCGATGCCGCAAACGCGCCGATTACGACCTCGAACGCGCGCCGCACCCGTCGGCGGTCGGGAGACGATGCGCGACAGCCGGGAAAGCGCCGCGGGGCCGCGCATCACGATCCGCGGCCGCCGCCGTGCACGGCCGACGCCGCGGCCGACCGACGGGCCGCGCGGCACCGTTTTACAAGCTGCGTGTAATGCCCGTGCGGCCTGCGTCGTCGCCGACGCACGCCAGTTCCAGATAGCGCAGCAGCCGGTGCGGCGTCAGCGGCTTCGCACAATGCGCGTCGAAGCCCGCTTCCCGCGCACGCTCGCGGTCCCGCTGCGATGCGAACGCGCTGCACGCGATCAGCAGCATGTCGCCGGTGCGCGGATCGCCGCGCAGCCGCGCAGCGAGCTGCAAGCCGTCGAGGCCAGGCATCGCGATGTCCAGCACGATCGCGAACGGCTGCCACGCACGCGCGAGATCGCAGACGACGAACGGGTCGTCCGTGACGCGGCATTCGAAACCCCGCGCCTGGAGCAGCAGCTGCAGCGCATCGGCCGCATCGCGATAGTCGTCGACAACGAGCACGCGGCGCGGCCGGAGCGGCACGCTATCCGGCGCGCGCCACAGCAACACGTCGTCGGCGGCCGGATCGTCGCCGGGGTGGGTGTGCATCGCGTTTCTCCTGCGGAAATGGATGCGGCCCCGACGCAAACTCCGCGCCCATATTGACTGCGTCCGGCATGCCGGTTGCTGCATGCGATCGATATCGCCGACACGGGAGCCGTAGATGCGCGCATTGCCGATGTTCCGGCCCTCCGGGGCCGTCGATCCGTCTGCCGCCCGCACGCGGGTGTGTGAGGCCACGCGTGACGCCGCGTGCCGACCACACGCATGCGGGGGAGGTGCCGCATGACGCGCGCGACGCACGCACCGCCTTCATCGCCGTCGCGGCCGTCGGCGCCATCAGCGCCCGCCAAACGCGCAAAGCCCGCCACGGGCGCGGCCCGGACCGCCGACGACGACGCGCCCGCCACGCTCGACGCATGCCGCCGCTGTTCGCTGTGGGAGCACGCGACGCAGCCGGTGCCCGGCGCAGGGCCGGCCGATGCGCGGATCATGCTCGTCGGCGAGCAGCCGGGCGACCAGGAAGACCGCACGGGTGTCCCGTTCGTCGGCGCAGCGGGCCGGATGCTCGATCGCGCGCTCGACGAAGCCGGGATCGAGCGCACGCAGGTCTACCTGACCAACGCGGTCAAGCATTTCAAATGGGAGCCGCGCGGCAAGCGGCGGCTGCACAAGACGCCCGCGCAGCGTGAAGTCGCCGCGTGCCGCTACTGGCTCCAGCGCGAACTCGATACGCTCGCGCCGCGCGTGATCGTCGCGCTCGGCGCGACCGCGCTGCGTGCGGTGCTCCAGGACAACGACGCGACGCTCGAGCGCACGCGCAAGCCGGTGCGCGCACCGGGCGGCAGTCTCGTCGTCGCGACGTATCATCCGTCGTACGTGCTGCGCACCCGCGGCGCGGATTCGCGCGAGCACGCGTACCGGACGCTCGTCGACGCGCTGCGCACCGCGTCGCGCCTCGCGCGCGGCCCCGCCGGCGAGCACGGTGACGCCGAATGAGCGATCTGCGCAACGACGATGCAGCGCGCGGCGCCGCTGCCGCGGCAGCCGAACCCGCCGACAAACCGTGGTACCGGCGGCTCGGCCCGGGCCTGCTGGCGGGCGCATCCGACGCCGACCCGAGCAACGTCGCCGTCTATGCGCAGGCCGGCAGCCAGTTCGGTTTCCACATGCTGTGGATGATCGTCGTCACGCTGCCGATGATGGTCGTCGTGCAGCTTGCGTCCGCATTCGTCGCCCGCAGCAATCGCAAGGGTCTCGTCGCAGGCATCCGCGAACACTTCTCCGACGGACTCGCGAAGACGCTCGTGGTGATGGTCGTGATCGTCAACGTCGTGAACGTCGGCGCGGATCTCGCCGCGATGGGCGACGCGACCGCACTCGTCGCCGGCGGACGCAGCTACTGGTATGCGCCTATCTACGGCATCGCATCGCTCGCGCTGCAGGTACTGATGTCGTACGAGCGCTACGCGCGCTGGCTCAAGTGGATGACGCTCGGTCTGCTCGCGTACGTGATCGAGCTCGCATTCGTGCACGTCGACTGGGGCAGCCTGCTGCACGCGATCGTGCTGCCGCACGTCGCATTCACGCACGACTATGCGACGACGGCGGTCGCGGTACTCGGCACGACGCTGAGCCCGTACCTGTTCGTGTGGCAAGCCGCGCTCGAGGTCGAGGAAACGCAGGCCGAGCGCCGCAACGGCGACGCCGCATGCGCGCCAGCCGCGCGGCGCGACACCGAACGGCGCATCACGATCGACACGTGGACCGGAATGATCGTGACCAACGCGGTGTCGTTCTGCATCATGGTGATCGGCGCGGCCGAGTTCTTCACGCACGGCAAGCACGACATCGGTTCGACCGCGCAGGCTGCGGAAGCGCTGCGGCCGATCGCAGGCGAAGCGGCGTTTCTCGTGTTCACGTTCGGCATCGTCGGCTGCGGGCTGCTCGCCATTCCCGCGTTCGCCGGCAGCGCCGCGTACGGCTGCGCCGAAGCGTGGCGGTTTCGCGAAGGGCTGAACGAGCCGGTACGGCGCGCGCCGAGATTCTATGCCGTGCTCGCGCTGTGCGTGCTCGTCGGCATCGCGATCTGCTTCAGCCCGGTCAATCCGATCAAGGCGCTGTACTGGAGCGCGGTGCTCAACGGCATTGCCGCGGTGCCGATGCTCGTGCTGGTGATGCTGCTGTCGCAGCGCCGCGATGCGGAGGGCCGGCCGGGCACCGGTGTCGTGTCGAAGTGCTTCGGATGGCTCGCTGTCGTGCTGATGGCGGCGTCGGTGGTCGTGATGGCGGTCGACGTGCTCACGTGACGCGGAAGGTTCGCAATGCGGTGACTGGTTGTGACCGCAACCACATCGGATACCCGAAAGACGAAAAGAAAAAAGCCGAGCCCCCGCACAAGCGGCAAGGCCCGGCCGAACGGATGTGCCCGGATGTGCCGCTACCCGTTACATCATCTTGCCGCGCGACTTTTCGGCGCGCGCCGCATCGGCGGCCGACTCGACCTTCTTCACTTCCTCCGGCGGCGGCAGCACGGCCTTGAAGCCCATCGACTCGATCCACATCTCGCGCGCCCAGCCGCGGGTGTGATACAGGTGGTGGTCCTCGTCGGCCTCGACTTCATCGTGGGCGGCCTTCAGCACCTTCGCCGCATTGCTGTCCGGCAGCTGCTCCGCCGCATAGCCGATCAGTTCCCAGTTCAGGTGGTCCTTGGTCTCGGCGAGCACCACGCATTCAGCCGCGACGACCTGCGCGACTGCCGGGTCGGCCTGCTTCTTCGCCTGCTCGATCACCTGGACCAGCGACTGGCCGGTCGCCGCCACCGCCGCGCGCCCCGGCGATTGCGTATCCGGATCGAGGCCGAGCGTTTCGAATACCTTGCGCAGCACTTCCTGGTGATGCATCGTCTCGCGGTGGTACTTTTCCCATTCCTTGTGCAGGTCCTCGTCGGTCGCGCACTGGAGCGCGGCCTCGTAGATTTTCGCGCCGCCAAGCTCGGTCTCGTATGCCTGGCAGAGCAGTTCGAGGATGCCTTCGTGCTTCGATTGCCGTTGGGCCATGACTGCTTCTCCGAAAAAGCGGGCCGCACGTGCGGCCCTGGGGTTGAACCGGGCGCGCGTTATTGCGAGCCCACCTTGCGTGCGAGCGCCTCTGCCATGCTCAGGTGATGCTTGAGCGTCGGCAGCGTGGATTTCGCGAACGCGCGAAGCTGCGCGTCGCGGCCGTCGCGCGCCTCGCTCTCGAACAGCGCGACCGCCTTCTTGTGCGCATCGGGGCCGGCCGCCGCCAGATACGCGGTGTCGAAGTCGCGCCCGCTCTTGCCGCGCAGCGCTTCGACGTCGGGATCCGAAATCTGTTCGACCTGCGGCTTCATGCCCTTGCGCGCGGCGATCTCGTTGAGCTTCGCGTTCGCCTTGCCGTGATCCGCGACCATCCGTTTCGCGAATGCCCGCACGTCGGCCGACTGCGCCTGCTTCAGCGCGAGCTGGCTCGCCTGTACTTCCGCCTTGCCCGACATCGCGGCCTTGTCGACGAACTCCGCGTCGGCGCCCTGCGGCGCCTTCGCGATGCCGGAATCGCCCGCGGCGCCGGCGCCCGACGACGGGTTGATCGTGCCGCCCGGCACGTGCGAATTCGAGGCGGGCGGCTCGCTCGGCATCTGTGCGTGCGCGAGCCCCGACACGGCCAGCACACCGGCGGCCAGCGCCGCGATCGTCCAGTTGGGTTGTTTCATGCGCTTTCTCCTTGCGTGGGGGTAGCCGTCAACCGCCGACGATCGAACCGCCGTTCGGGTGCAAAGTCTGTCCGGTCATGTAGCTCGCCCCTTCGGACGCGAGCAGCACGTAGCAGTCGATCAGCTCGTCCGGCTGACCGGGGCGCTTGAGCGGCACGTTCGAGCCGAACTTCGCGACTTGCTCGGGCGTGAACGTCGATGGGATCAGCGGCGTCCAGATCGGGCCCGGCGCGACGGCGTTCACGCGTATGTCGCGCTCGGCCAGTTCGATCGACAGCGACCGCGTGAACGCGACGATCGCGCCTTTGGTTGCCGAGTAATCGGGCAGCTTCGGGTTGCCGTGGTACGCAGTGACCGACGCGGTATTGACGATGCGGCCGCCCTGCTTCATGTGCGCGAGCGCAGCCTGCGTACAGAAGAACATCCCGAATATGTTCGTACGGAACGTGCGCTCGAGCTGCTCCTCGCTGACGTCCTCGATACCGGGCTGCGGATGCTGTTCGCCCGCGTTGTTCACCAGCACGTCGAGCCGGCCGAGCCGCTCGACCGTACGTGCGACCGCGTCGCGCGCCTGCTGCCGGTCGCCGACGTCGCACGCGATCGCCTCGCAGCGCCGGCCAGCCTGCTCGATCAGCCGCTTCGTATGTGCGGCGTCGTCCGATTCGTTCAGATAGACGATCGCGACGTCCGCACCTTCCTTCGCGAAGCCGATCGCCACCGCGCGGCCGATCCCGCTGTCGCCGCCCGTCACGAGCGCGACCTTGCCGGCGAGCTTGCCGCTGCCGACGTAATCGGCCGCTTCGTCGCGCGGCTTCGGGTTCATGTCCCGCTCGGTGCCCGGCTGCCGGGTCTGCTGCTGGGGCGGCGGGGTGTTTGCCGTAGTCATGGTTTCCTCCTTGGACGGGTGCCGAGAGCGCAGCGCAAGCCGCGTGCCACACGGCGCGGCACTCGCCGGCCAGCGCACGCGCCGCACGCCACGTGCGCCGTTGCAAGCGCATGCAGAAACGGCATGCTCAGTGCGGGCTGTCCTGCGTGGTTCCGTCGGGCCGGCGCACCGGATCGAAGTCGCGCCATTCGCCGTCCTGCCAGTCGCCTTCGACGCGCTCGATCGATTGCGCGCCGGTCGCGCGCAGCACGTCTTCCGCTGCGGCCGCGGTCGTTGCCGTCACGCGCGCGGCGAGAATGACGCCGGTCTCGGTCTGCGCGAGCGTGCCCTTGCCTTCGGCCTGCTCGCCGCGCATGCGGCCAAGCGCGCCGCCGAACGCGCCGAGATACGCGCCGGCGAGTGCGCCGGCGGCCGGCACGAACCAGTAACGCAGGCCCACCGCATAGATGATCAGCCCGACGACGGCGCCGATCGCCAGCCCGCGGATCGCACCGACCATCGCGCCGCGGCCGCCCGGCTTCGCGGCCGTGTCGGCATACACGTCGCCGCCGATCGGAAAGCGCGCGTGCTGGCCGCCTGGATTCAGGAAGAAGATCGACACGTCGTCCGGGCCGAACGCGCGCTCGTAAAGGTAGCGCGCACTACCTTCCGCTTCCTCGAACGTCGTGAAGCGGCCTGCGACGATCATCGCCATGCTCGTCCTCCTCGTGACGGTGAGAAGCCGCGCACGCGGGCGCGCGCGCGGCGCGATGCGGCGGCGCTCACATCAGCCGCCCGAGCTCCTTCGACACCGACGCCGGCGTCGTGTATTCGCGGTCGGGAATCTGCCGCAGCATGTCCAGCACTTCCTTGTCCGCATGCGAACGTTCGGCGCACTGGACGACGTCGTCCTTGGTCGCCGGATAGTCCATTCCCTTCAGCGCCTTTTGCACGTCGACCGGGCTCGGCGCCTTGCCGTGCCCCGTCTGATGCCCGCCCTTGTCGTGATCCTGCTGCGTGCGCTCGCCCTCGTGCGCGCGGGAGTGGCTGTATTCGTGGCCCGTATGTTGTCGGGATGACATGAAAACCTCCTTCGGTTGAAAAACGGAAAGGAACGCGCTTACGTCGACTCGCGGCGCGAGCGCGCCAGCGCGGCGAATACCAGGGCCGCCGTGCCCAGCGCGACCGCGCCGGCGACCTTCGGACGCTGCACCACCGCGTTGTACGCACACGCGCGCAGCACGGGCCCTTCCATCCCTTCGCGCTCGTGCAGCGCATGACGCGATTCGTACAGCGCGTTGTCGTCGCGCGGCCGTGCGGGGCGCACCGTGCGCTGGCCGCGCGAGAACAGCGTGGCCGCGACGCGATCGAACAGGCGCGGCGCGTGATACGCGCTGGCCGACGTCAGCTTCGCGGCGCCGCCGACGAACAACGTGCGGCGCGGATGCGCGGCCGCGTACAGGATCGCGTCGGCGACGAGTTCGGGGTCGTAGATCGGCGGCGGCAGTTTCGCCTCGACGTTCATGTAGTTCTTTGCGTGCATCACGAACATCGTGTCCATCGCCGCCGGCTTGATCAGCGTGACCGAGACCGGCAGGTGATCCGACTCCAGCTCGAGCCGCAGCGAATCGGTAAAGCCCTTCACCGCGTGCTTCGATGCGACGTACGCGCTTTGCAGCGGCACCGGCGCGTCCGACACCTCGCTGCCCATGTTGATGATCGCGCCGCCATGGAAATCGCTCTTGCGCCGGAAATGATCGGACGCGACGAGCGAGCCGTGCACGACGCCCCAGTAGTTGGTGTCGAACAGCCGGCGCTGATCCTCGAGCGGCACCGCGGCCGCCGTGCCGAAGATCGACACGCCGGCGTTGTTGACCCATGTGTCGAAACCGCCGTAAGTGTCGACCGCCATCGCGGCCGCGCGTTGCAGGTCCTCGAGATTGCCGACGTCGCCGGCAACCGGCACCGCGAGCCCGCCGTGCTGACGGATTTCATCGCACAGCGTGTTCAGCGCGTCCTCGTTGCGCGCGAACAGCACCAGCTTCGCGCCGCGCCGCGCCGCCTTGCGCGCGGTGATGAGGCCGATGCCGCTCGTGGCGCCCGTGATCACGATCGTCTGTTCGCCGACCGGTTTGAGCATGCACTTCATCGGGGTGCTCCTTTGACAGGGTCGGGATTATTTCGGGCGGATGGTCAGCTGGTTGCGCACGTCCTGCACGCCGTCGATCTTCCGCACGACGCCTACTGCCTGCGTGCGCTGTGCTTCGTCCGGCACGCTGCCGGTAAGCATCACGACGCCGTGGCGCGTCTTCACGTGGATGTCGCCGGCCGACAGGCCGCTCGTGCCGACCAGTTCGGCCTTGGCCTTGGTCGTGATGGTCGCGTCGCGAATCTTCGTGCCGGTGCTCGAATGCGTCGACGACGACATGGACGACGATGACGATGCCGCGCCGTCGTCGCCGGCGGCGAACACGTTCGGCGCGACGACCGTACAGGCGGCGGCCGCGGCGATCGCGATCGCCATGCCGACACGCTTCGCGGGCTGACGGCGGAATCGCGGTGCGCGGGCTTGCAGCGGGAATACCTTCATCGTGACCTCCTTCATGGTGCCGGCATGACCGGCGGGTATTCCGGGTGGCGCAAACCGCGTGCCGGGACCGGTGCGCCGCGCATGCGTGCGGGACCGCGATCAGACGCCCTTTCATCCAACGCGTTGTAATTTTTTCGGCGCATCGGTGAGCCGTTTCCCCCGCAAACGCCCGGGCATGCCGCTTGCCGAACAGGGACGCAACGGGGCCCGTCTGCGCGGCCCCGACTTCGGGAGCAACACCATGCAAAGAATCGCGTTGATCAGTGAACATGCGTCGCCGCTCGGCGTCATCGGCGGCGTGGATGCGGGCGGCCAGAACATCTACGTCGCGAACGTGGCGAAGCAGCTGGCCGAGCGCGGCCTCGACGTGGACGTCTACACGCGGTGCGACAACCCGCATCTGCCCGAAGTCGTGCAGATCGGCCCGCGCATGCGCGTGATCCACGTGCCGGCCGGGCCGCCCACGGACGTGCCGAAGGAGCGTTTGCTGCCGTACATGGGCGCGTTCGCGGACTACATGGTCGCCCGCATGCGGCGGGAGCCGGACCCCGTCGACGTGATGCACGCGAATTTCTTCATGTCCGGCGAAGCAGGCCTGCGCGTGAAGAAGCGCCTCGGCATTCCGCTGGTGACGACCTTTCATGCGCTCGGCCGCGTGCGCCGCCTGCACCAGGGCGCGGCCGACGGCTTCCCGGACGAACGCTTCGCGATCGAGGACACGCTCGCGCGCCGCTCGGACCGGCTGATCGCCGAATGCCCGCAGGACGCGCTCGACCTCACCACGCATTACCACGCGGACGCCGCGCGCATCGAGATCGTGCCGTGCGGATTCGACGCCCGCGAATTCCGGCCGGTGCCGCGCGTCGACGCACGCGCGCGGCTCGGCTGGCCGCAGGATGCGTTCATCGTGCTGCAGCTCGGGCGACTGGTGCCGCGCAAAGGCATCGACAACGTGATCGACGCCGTCGCGCGAATGCCGCGCGATCCGCAACGGCCGACGCGTCTTTACGTGGTCGGCGGCAGCCAGGCCACACCCGACCCGGCGCGCGATCCGGAACTCGCGCGGCTCGCCGCGCTCGCGCACGACACCGGCATCGCCGAGCGCGTGACCTTCGTCGGCCGCCGCGACCGCGATGCGCTGCACCTGTACTACAGCGCCGCCGACGTGTTCGTGACGACTCCGTGGTACGAGCCGTTCGGGATCACGCCGGTGGAAGCGATGGCGTGCGCGGCGCCGGTAATCGGCAGCGACGTCGGCGGGATTCGGACGACGGTCGACGACGGCACCACGGGCTACCTCGTGCCGCCGCGCGACCCCGCCGCACTCGCCGAGCGGCTGCTGCAGCTGCGCGCGCAACCGGCGCTGTGCGACGCGCTCGGCCGCGCCGGCTACCTGCGCGCACACCGCTTCTACACGTGGCGCGGCGTGACTGACCGCCTCGTCGACATCTACCGCGACGTCGCGCACCCGCAGCGCGCCGGCACCGCGGCCAGCCGCCGCACGCCCGTGGCGACCACGCCAGGTGTACTCGCGCACCGCAAGGAGAACGCATGATGAAGGGCTACGATCGCAAACGCATACTCGTCACCGGCGGCGCCGGGTTTCTCGGCTCGCATTTGTGCGAACGGCTCGTGACATCGGGCCACGATGTGCTGTGCGTCGACAATTTCTACACCGGCACGAAGGACAACATCGCGCACCTGCTCGATGCGCCGAACTTCGAGTTGATGCGGCACGACGTGACGTTTCCGCTGTACGTCGAAGTCGACGAGATCTACAACCTCGCGTGCCCTGCGTCGCCGGTGCACTATCAGCGCGACCCGGTGCAAACGACCAAGACCAGCGTGCACGGCGCGATCAATCTGCTCGGCCTCGCGAAGCGCGTGAAGGCGCGCATCCTGCAGGCGTCGACGAGCGAGGTGTACGGCGACCCCGACGTGCATCCGCAGGACGAACGCTACTGCGGCCGTGTAAATCCGATCGGCGTGCGCGCGTGCTATGACGAAGGCAAACGCTGCGCGGAGACGCTCTTCATGGACTACCACCGGCAGTACGGCGTCGACGTGCGGATCGCGCGGATCTTCAACACGTACGGGCCGCGCATGCACCCGGCCGACGGGCGGGTCGTATCGAACTTCATCACGCAGGCGCTGGCCGGCGAGCCGTTGACCGTCTACGGCGACGGCAGGCAGACGCGCTCGTTCTGCTACGTCGACGACATGGTCGATGCGCTGATCCGGCTGATGGGCGAGCCCGGCGACGCATGCGAACCGGTGAATCTGGGCAGCGACGACGAGATCGCGATGATCGACGTCGCGCGCGAAGTCGCGAGAATCGTCGGCACGCAGGTGCCGATCGAATTCCGCCCGCTGCCGTCCGACGACCCGCGCCAGCGGCGGCCCGATCTCGACGCCGCGCAGCGGCGCCTCGGCTGGCGCGCGACGACACCGCTTGCGAGCGGGCTCGCGCACACCGCGCGCTATTTCATCCATCGGCAGGCGGTGCATCACACGCCGGGCGATCTCGTGCGCAGCACACAGATCGCGTCGCACATGCTCGCGCAGATCAGCACGCAGAACCGGCCGACGACGGCGACGTGAATGCGATGGCGTGACTGCAGCCGGTGCGCACTGCGCGTCTGCAGCCGCGCTTGAGCCGTCGCGTCCCTCCGCCGGCATCGTCGGCCGTGAGCCGGATGGATGCACCGATACCGCGCGCATGCTCGCGCATCGCTGCCGGCACGCCCGCCGACAATCGTTCCGAGGGAGAATTTCGACACATGACCGCTCCGACACGCTGGCTCGTCATCTCGCCGCATCTCGACGATGCCGTCCTCAGTTGCGGGCAGGTGCTCGCGCAGGCGCCCGGCTCGGTGGTCGTCACGGTGTTCGCCGGCATTCCGCCACGTCATGCGGCCGCGCCACCGTGGGATCGGCGCGCAGGCTTTCGCACCGCCGACGAAGCGATGCGCAGCCGCCGCGACGAGGACCGCCGTGCGCTCGAAACGCTCGATGCGCGCCCGCTCTGGCTCGACTTCCTCGACGATCAGTACGGCGCGCCGGCCGCCTCCACCGACATCGCCGCGCGGCTGGCCGACGCCATCGACGCGCATCCGGGCTTCGGCGTACTCGCGCCGGCAGGCCTGTTCCATCGCGATCATTTGCAGGTTCAGCAGGCCGTGCTGCCGTTGCTGCGCGCGTCCGGACGCTCGGACGACGCAGCGCGCGTGTGGCGCTTCTACGAAGACATTCCGTATCGGCGCATCGAAGGACTGATGGCCAAGCGCGTGGCCGGCTGGCGCGCGCAGGGTTGGATCGCGTATCCGGACGCGGCGCCATCCGAGTCGGACAACCGCACCGACGGCGCGGCGGCGAAGGCGTTGGCGGTCGAAGCGTATGCGAGCCAGATTGCACTGTTCGAGCCCGACATGCGCGCCGAGCTCCGCGAACCCGAAGCGTACTGGCGGCTCGAATGCGACACGTGCGCGTAACGCCCCCGCGCGTGCATCGGCCGCCGCACGAGGCGCGCATGACCGCGGTCGTGCTGACCTACCGGCGGCCGGCGGAACTGGAACGCACGCTCGCGCGGCTCACGGAGCTGCCCGATCGGCCGGCGATCGTCGTCGTCGACAACGGCGCCGACGACGCGACCCTCGCCCTCGTGCGCGAGCGCTTTCCACATGCGGCGCTCGTGCACGCGCCGCGCAATCTCGGCGCGGCCGGCCGCAACCTCGGCGTGGCGCTCGCGCGCACGCCGTACGTCGCGTTCTGCGACGACGACACGTGGTGGGCGCCGGGTTCGCTCGCCGCGGCCGCGAATCTGCTTGACGAACATCCGCACGTCGCGGCCGTCACCGCGCGCGTGCTGGTCGGGCCGGAACAGCGTGAAGACCCGACTTGCCGGCTGATGGCAGACAGCCCGCTCGATGCGCCCGTCGCGCTGCCCGGCCGCCCGATCCTCGGGCTGCTGGCGGGCGCGACCGCGTTCCGGCGCGACGCGTTCCTGGATGCGGGCGGCTATCATCCGCGCTATTTCCTCGGCGGCGAGGAGGCGCTGCTCGCGCTCGACCTGTACCGCGCGGGTCGGTGGCTGGTATATGCACCGCATCTGACGGTTCATCATTACCCTTCGCAGCAGCGGGACGTGAAGGCACGCGTGAGCGTGACGACTCGCAATGCGGTATGGACCGCCTGGCTGCGATGGCCGGCCGGCGCCGCACTGGCGCACACCGCGCGCATGCTGCCGCACCTGCGCCGCGAACGCGGCATCATTCGCGCGTTCGCGGGCCTGCCGTGGATTTTGCGCGAGCGGCGCGCGATTCCGCCGCATGTCGAACGCATGCGCCGCCAGCTCGCCGGCGACGCGCGGCATCGCGCGGACGACCACGCGTGAGCGCCGCGCATGGGGTCAGGAATCCGGCTTTTCCGCTTCGTCTTCCAGTTGTGCGAGCCGGTTGTAGATCGTTTTCAGGCTGACGTCGAGCACCTCGGCCGCCTGCGCCTTCACACCGCCGCATTGCGCGATCGTGCCGAGAATCAGCTTGCGGTCGACTTCCTCCAGCGGCGTGCCGAACGGCACCGTCACGCGGTCTTCATGCGCGTCGACCATGCTGGATAGCTCGTCCATGATCGGCGGCGGCAGCGTGTCGATCACGTCGGCGTCGCTGAAGATGCTCGCGCGCTGCACGAAGTTGCGCAGCTCGCGCACGTTGCCCGGCCACGCATAGGATTTCAGCGCCTCGCGCGCGGCCGGCGAGAAGCGCAGGTTGCGCCCGCTCTCGTCGTTGTAGCGTTGCAGGAACGCGTCGGCGAGCATCGGGATGTCGTCACCCCGCTCGCGCAGCGACGGCAGCGGAATCGGGAACACGTTGATCCGGTGATAGAGGTCGGGGCGCAGCTTGCCCTCCGCCATCGCGGCTTCCGGATCGCGGTTGGTTGCGGCGACGATCCGCACGTCGACGTCGATCTCGCGCGTCGAGCCGAGCCGCGTGAGCCGGCCGGTTTCGAGCACGCGCAGCAGCTTGACCTGCGATTCCAGCGGCATCTCGGTGATTTCGTCGAGGAACAGCGTGCCGCCGTCCGCGCGTTCGAAGAAGCCCTTGTGTTGCCGCTCCGCTCCGGTGAAGCTGCCGCGGTCGTGGCCGAACATCTCGCTCTCGACGAGGTTCGCGGCGATCGCGCCGCAGTTCACCGCGAGGAACGGGCCGCGGCGCCGCAGGCTCAGGTCGTGCACCGTTTGCGCGGCAAGCTCCTTGCCGGTGCCCGATTCGCCGGTGAGCAACACCGACGCCTCCGTGCGCGCGACGCGGCCGATGGCATCGTAGACAGCCTGCATCGCCGGCGAGCTGCCGAGCATGCGGCCGAAGCGGCCGAGACGCTGCAGCTCGGAGCGCAGCTCGGCGATTTCCTCGTGCAACGCGGTGGTGCGCGGCACGCGCGCGAAGATGCTGTTCAGCCGCTGCATGTTCAGCGGCTTCACGAGATAGTCGGTCGCGCCGCGCCGCAATGCATCGATCGCGGTTTCAAGGCTCGCGTGACCGGTGGTCAACACCATTTCGCAATGCCCGCGTTTGGGCAATGCATCGAACAGATCCATCCCGTTGCCGTCAGGCAAAACGAGATCGCACAACACGAGATCCGGGGTATTCGTCGAGACGAGCGTGCGCGCCTCTTCGAGCGTCGCGGCCGTATCGCACGCGAGCTGCTGTGCTTGCGCGAGCGCCGCGAGCATCGCGCGCGTGTCGGCATCGTCTTCGACGATCAGGACGTAAGGCATCCAAGCTCCTTGTGATGCGGCCCGGCGCATGATGGAAACCGAGACCGCGGCGGGCATGCGGTGCGGGTGCGGCGCCTGGCACGGCGCGACGCATCGGCACGGCACACGAACGAGCAGACAAGCAGTCCTGCCATGACAAACGAGTGTTTAGCAGTATAGAAGAAGCGTGTCGTGCAGTCGCGCTTCATCGAATAAATCTATCTATTCGGGAACCTCGCATTGCGAGATTCAATCTCTGGCAATACCCGTAAACGGTATGCTTGTTAAACGAAAAACGACGCTCATTGCGTCATTTTTTCATCTTGTCTCGACGGTTTCGGTCAAAACTTCCCAACTCGGTCATACCCATGTCGAAATCCGACGATGACGGCACGCGACTGTTCGGCCGCTCGCGAACAATCCAGGATTTGCTGCAGAAAATATCGCGCGTCGCCGCAACGCGCGTGAGTGTGCTGGTGGTCGGCGAAAGCGGAGCCGGCAAGGATATCGTCGCGCGGCTCATTCACGACATGAGCCCGCGCCGGCGCGGGCCGTTCGTTCCGGTCAATTGCGGTGCGATTCCCAAAGACCTCGCGGAGTCGCATTTGTTCGGTCATGAAAAAGGCAGCTTCACCGGCGCGGTCGCGCAACACGTCGGCATGTTCGAAGCCGCACGCGGCGGCACGCTGTTTCTCGATGAAATCGCGGAAATGCCGGCGGAATTGCAGGTAAAACTGCTGCGCACGCTCGAGACCAACACGATCATGCGCGTGGGCGGCCACGAGGCGATTCCGCTCGACGTGCGGATCGTCGCGGCCACCCATCACGATCCGGTCGAAGCGGTGCGCAGCGGCCGGCTGCGCGAGGACCTTTTCTACCGGATCGCGACGATCGCACTGCACGTGCCGGCGCTGCGCCAGCGCGAGGACGACGTCGGCGACATCGCGCTGCAGATCGTCCAGCGATTGAACGCGCGGCACCGCACGCGCAAGCGCCTGTCGATGCAGGCGATGAAGGCGCTGCGCGCATACACATGGCCCGGCAACGTGCGCGAGCTGCGCAATGCGCTCGAGCGCGCGTTCATACTCGCCGACGAGCAGATCGAACTGCAGTTGCCGCGCCGCCCGCCGCCCCGCGAGGAAGTGCGCCACAACGCGATGACGCTCCACATCGGCACGACGCTCGCGCACACGCAGCAACGCTTCATCGTCGCGTCGCTGCGGCACTTCAACGGCGACAAGCCGCGCACCGCGAAGGCGCTCGGCATCAGCCTGAAGACGCTCTACAACCGGCTCGCACTGCTGCCCGAACACGAACGCAATGCGACGAGCGGCACGGCCGCGCCCGGGTCCGGCGCGGGCAGCGGCGCTGCGGCCGGTGCAACGGGCACAGCCGGCGCCGCAAGCGCGACCACGCCGCCTGGCGTGCCGAGCCCGTAAGCGCGCGCGGCCGTTCGCGCGGCCACGCGCGCTACGACGTCATGTCACGCAACGCGCTGTCCCAGTCGCGCGCGAACCGGTCGATCGCGAACCGCTCGCACGCGTCGCGCTTCGCGGCCGCGCCCCATTCGCGCGCGAGCTCCGGCTCGCGGATCAGCGTCCGCATCGCATCGATCAGCACCGCGGGCCGCGTGTCGGCAACGCCGTTGCGGCCGCTGCGCACGAGCTGCGCCATCTCCGTCGTTGCGAGCGCAACGATCGGCATGCCGATCATCATCGCCTCGATCACCGACAGCCCGAGGCTCGTATAGCGGATCGGATTGAAGAAGAACCGGTAGTGCGCGAGAAATTGCGGCAGCGCCGGATTCGGCACCTCGCCGATTCCGCCGAGTTCCGCCGATCCCATTCCGACCAGATCGAGCGGCACGCTGCGACGCACGTCCTCGAACAGATCCGCGCCGAGTCGCCGCCCGCGCCGCGCGAGGTTGTTCACGACCGTCACGCCCTTCGGCAGCGTGCCGTGATATTCAACATCACCCGGCACCAGCACGCCGTGCTCGATCACACGCGTCGGCGTGACGCCGTTGTCCCACATCAGCGCGTTGAACGGGGTCACGTGCACCAGCAACACGTTCGGATCCTGCACGGGGTGCAGCGTGTCGGTCGGATGCTCGCGCGGCGGATCGTGTTCGACGAACAGCGTCGGCAGCGCACGCTGCGCTTCGCTCAGCAGGCGCACGCGGTCGTGTTCGTAGTGGCTGTGATGCTGATACAGCACGCAGTCGAACTCGGTGTCGCGCACGCACTCGGCCGGCACCTCGATCACGTTGTCGCCCCACGGCAAATGCCCGACCCGCCCCGCATAGCCCGGCGGATGCTGGGGCTTCGTCACGATGTAGAAATCGTGCGGCGCCTGCGACAGGTAGTACAGATAGTTGCCATGCACGTGCCAGGTGAGCACGCGCAACCGCTTACGTGACATGACGTCTCTCCTCCGCGAGCAGCTCGCCCGCCCGATCGACCACGTCGCCGACGCCGATCGCGGTCGCGCACTCGTGTCCGTATGGACAGGTGTCGAACATGCACGGCCGGCAGGTCGGGTAGTTCGCGAGCACGCGATGGCGGTCCGCGTCGAGCGGCGCCCAGCGGGCCGTGTCGCTGCCGCATGCGACGACGATGCTCGGCGTACCGAGCGCCGCCGCGACATGCGACACGCCCGTGTCGTTGCACAACAGCAGCCGCGCGCGGCCGATCAGCGCGGCCAGCGCGCCAAGCGGCGTGCGGCCGCACAGATTCACGCACGGCCGCCCGAGATGGTCGGCGAATGCGTTGGCGAGCGCGAGTTCCCCGCGCGTGCCGGTCAGCACGATCTGCCAGCCGTCGTCGGCGAGCTGCCGCGCGGCGCTCGCGAACCGCTCGACGGGCCAGCGTCGCGACGCCATGCGCGCACCCGGATGGACGATCACGTAGCGGCCGGGATCGAGCGCATGCTCGTCGCAGAGCACATGCCACAGCGCGTAGTCGAGGCCGCCGAGCGGAAATTCGAGGTAGTCGCCCCAGTCCGGGTAACCAAGCTTGCGCGTGAGCGACAGATAGCGCGTGACTTCGGGCTCGCTGTCCCGCCACACGACGGAGCAGTCGAGCGCGGCCGCGCCGCCGTCGGGCGGCATGAATCCGGCCGTGCGCGTCGCGCCGAGCGACGCGACGATCGCGTTGGTATGCACGCCGCTGCCGTGCAGCTGGATCGCGAGATCGAAGTCGCGCGCGCGGCATTCGGCGACGAACGCCTCGCGCGCGGCCGGGTCGGCATCCGGTTGTTCGCCGAGGCCCGGCGCGCCGGGGAACGCGATGAAGTTGTCGATGTAATCCGCGAAGCGAGACGCGAATTCGCGCGCCCACGGCAATCCGATCAGCGTGATGCGCGCGTCCGGCTCGCCGCGCCGCAGCGCGCGCAGCGCGGGCACCGCGCACAGCATGTCGCCGAGTTGCAGCGCGCGAAAGACCGCGATGCGCATCGGGCCGGATGACGGAGCGGATTCGAGCATCATAGGAAGAACACCCGGAAATGGAGCGCGCCGCGCACGCGCCAGTACAGCGATACCGGCGGGATCGCGATCGACGTGACGATCATCTCGGCCACGTGCGACGGCGTAAGCCGCGTGCCGCGCAGCCGCCTTACGCAGAACGCCGCCGTGATCGCCGCCCATGCCGCCGCGCACGCGGCGGCCGGCGCGCGCAAGCCGGCCGCGAAGCAGACGAGCGCGGCGAGCGCGAACAACACGGCCGCGTAGTAGTTCCACGGCGGCATCGGCCGGATATGGCGCCGGTAGGTCGCGCGATGCTTCTTGTACAGCAGCGCGTCGAAATACACCTTCGACTGCGCGCCGATGCTCGAGCCCCACCGCGCGGGCCGCACCGGATGAACGATCCGCGCGCTCTCGACGTCGACGATCGGTCCCGCATGCTCGCGCAGCGCGAACATCAGGTCCGCATCCTCGCGCCACGCGCGCGTGAAGCGCTCGTCGAAGCCGCCGACGCGCTCGAGCGCGGCGCGGCGCACGAAGCAGTTCGCGGTCGCGAACTCGGCATGCGCGAGTCCGGCCGCGTCGCGCTCGTAGTCCGTCGGGCGCGGCCGCAGCGGCACGTCAATGCGCCCCGCGGCCGCGACCGCCGCCGGTTCGGCAAGCAGCGCGGCCGCGCCGTGCTTCAGCCACGTCGGGTCGGGAATCGTGTCGTCGTCGGTAAAGGCGATCAGCGCACCGCGCGCGCTGCGCCAGCCGACATTGCGCGCGCCGGCCGGCCCCTGCGTATCGGGCGCCGTCATGTAGCGAATCGCCGGCACGTCGGTCACGCGTGCGCGACATGCATCGACGACGGGCCGCGCGCTGCCGGCCGGATCGTCGTCGACGACGACGATCTCGTACGTCGTCGGATCGAACACCTGCACGCACAGCGCATCGAGGCAGCGTTCGAGCAGGTCGGGCCGCCGGTAGGTCGGCACGACAACCGACACCACCGTCGGCAGTTGCGTGTCACGCATGTTCATGTCGCGGCTTCTCCAGCAGGAACGAACCGATCACCAGCGCATCGAGCGGCGAGGTCCAGAAGCATTCGATCGCGTCGCGCGGCGAACAGACGATCGGCTCGCCGCGTGTGTTGAACGACGTGTTCACGAGCACCGGCACGCCGGTCAGCGCGTCGAACTCGGACAGCAGCGCATGCAGTAACGGGTGCTGATGCTCGTCGACCGTCTGCACGCGCGCGGTGCCGTCGATATGGCGCACCGCCGGAATCGTGGCTTCCGCGCCCGGCGCGACGTCGTAGACGAACAGCATGAACGGCGCGCGCAGCGGCGTGCGCTTGCCGCCGTTGAACCAGTGGTGGGCCTTGCTTTCGAGCACGACCGGCGCGACCGGCCGGAAGTCCTCGCGATCCTTGATCCGGTTCAGCTTGTGCTGCATCTGCGGATCGGTCGGCGACGCGAGGATCGAACGGGCGCCGAGCGCGCGCGGCCCGAACTCCATGCGGCCCTGGAACCAGCCGATCACCCGGTTCGCCGCGAGCAGCTCGGCCGTCTGCGCGGCGACGTCGTCGAGCCGCCGGTACGGCAGCTGCGCTTCCTTCACGAACGCTTCGATCGCGTCGTCGCTGTACGACGGCCCGAGGTACGCATGGTCCATCCGCCAGTCGCCGCGCATCCCGCGCATCCGGAAATCGGTCCACAGCGCGGCGCCGAGCGCGGTGCCCGCATCGCCCGCGGCCGGTTGCACCCATACGTCGTCGAACGGGCCGCGATCGCGGATCTTCGCGTTCATCACGCAGTTCAGCGCGACGCCGCCCGCCATCGCAAGCTGCTTCTCGCCGCTTTCGGCCGCCAGCCAGTCGACCGCCTGCAGCGTCGTTTCCTCGAGCACGAGCTGCAACGCGTGCGCGATGTCGCAGTGATGTGGCTCGATCGGGCCGCCGCGCTCGCGCGCCGGCCCGAACAGCGCGACCAGATCGCCGCCGCTGATTTCGTAGCGGCCTTCGCCGCCGTAGCGCACCAGCTTGCGCATCTCGTCTGCGAACACCGGCTTGCCGTACGACGCGAGCGCCATCACCTTGTACTCGTCGGATGAATGCAGGAAGCCGAGGTAGGTCGTCACCCGCTCGTACAGCAAGCCGAGCGAATGCGGCATGTTGACCTGGCCGAGCCGCCGGTACGCGTGCCCGTCGAACACCCCGTAGCTCGTCGTCGCGCGTTCGCCGCGGCCGTCCATCGTCATCACCGCGCAGTGCGCGTACGGCGCCGCGAGAAATGCGCTCGCCTCGTGCGCGAGATGGTGCTCGATGAAATGCCAGCGGAACGGCCCGTCGTGCGCGACGCCGCGAAAGCGCCGCTGCAGGTGATGCGGCGCACCGCCCGCGAGCTGGCGCGGCGCGTTGACGATCGACGAAAGAAACAGCGGATGCCACGGCGACGCGCCGTCGGCGCGCGGCGCGTGCGCGGACGGCGCAAGCGGCAGCGTCAGCTCGGGCGCGTCGCCGTGACGATCGAGCTCGAGCCACGGGTCGTACGAATACGCGACGTGGTCGACATCCGCGAGCACGATGCCCGCTTCGGCGAGACAGTAGTCGATCGCATGAAACGGCAGCTCCCACGTCGAGAACGGCACCGGCCGCTTTGCATGCTTCACGTGCGTGAAGCGTTCGTCTTCGGCCGCCGCGATCACGACGCCGTCGCGCACGAGACATGCGGCGCTGTCGTGGAACGCGGCGTTGATGCCCAGCGTATAAATCGGTTCGGCCATGCGTCAGCTCCTGGTGATGACGTGCGCGAAGGGAATCACGTTCGACGCGTTCGCCGCAGCCGGCTCGTCGCCATGGACGGCAGCCCGCGCGGCGGCGCGCTGCGCATGGCGTTCGCTGCCGCGCAGCAGCGCGTGCGTCGCCGCGACGACGTCGTCCACACTCACGCCGAGCAGACACGGATGGCCCGGCTGGTTGCAGACGCTGCGATAGCAGTTGCGGCACGGCACGTCGACGTTCAACGCGCGATGCGGCACACGCCACGGCGTGTGCTGCGGGTTGGTCAGTGCGTACAGATCGACGACCGGCGTGCCGAGCGCGGCCGCGAGATGCACGGGGCCGCTGTTGTTCGACAGCAGCAGATCGGCCGCCTCGATCAGCGCGCCGAGTTCGCCGAGCGGCAACGCGCCGGCCAGCGGCACCGCGCGCGGCCCGGCACGTTCGCACACCGCTTCGATGAGCGCGCGCTCGCCGGCGCTGCCGGTCACGGCGATGCCGTCGAACAGCGGCGCGAGCCGCGCAGCCGCGTCTCCGAAGCGTTCGGCGGGCCAGCGCCGCGACGCCGCGCTCGCGCCCGGATGCACGACCAGCCACCGCCCGTGCCCGGGCCCCGGCCGGCGCGCGCCGCCGATGCGTTGCAACGCGCCGCGCAAGCGCGCATGCAGCGCGCGCCGCGCCGTATCGCCCGGCTCGAACGCCATGCGCCAGTCGGACGTCTTCGCACCGATCGTGCGCACCAGCGCAAGCTGCCGTGCGACTTCGTGGCGCACGTGCGAATCCGGCTCGGTTTCAGGCACGCGATCGGTCAACAGTTCATACGGATTCTCGCGGCAATGCGCGAGCCGCAGCGGAATGCCCGCGAGCCAGCACATCATCGCGGCCGGCAGCGGACTCTGGCTGTACACGGTGAAGATCACGGCCGCATCGAAGCGGCCCGCAAGCAGCTGGTCGATCATGTCGAGATCGGCGACCGGATCGCCACGCGCATCGGGATGCTTGACCCACGGCGCATCGTAGGTCCACACGTCGTCGACCATCGGCAGATGGTTCGCGAGCGCCGCGCCGGTGCGCGACGTCAGCAGCGTGAGCCGGCGGTCGTGGCCGCTTTCCTTCAGCGCGCGCATTGCCGGCGTCGTCATCAGCACGTCGCCGAGGCTGTCGAGCCGCACGCACAGGATGCGGCGCGCGCGCTCCCACGCGGCGCTCATTGCCGCCCCCACACGCCGTGACGGCGCGTCGCCTCGCGTGCGACGATGTCGGCCGCGGAATCGAGACGGGCGACCACGTGATGCGGCGTGCGCACCGCATCGATCCGCCACTCGGTCTCGTTGCCGCAGTCGACGAGAATCGTGCTGCAGCGCGCGCCGTGGCCGGCCTCGACGTCGTCGAGTATGTCGCCGATCATCCAGCTGCATTCCGGAACGGCGTCGAGTGCCGCAAGCGCGCGGCGCAGCATGCCGGGGCGCGGCTTGCGGCACAGACAGTCGCAGGTATAGCGCGGCACGGTGCCCGCCGGGTGATGCGGGCAGTAAAAAAAATCCGCCAGCGCCGCGCCGTTTGCTTCGAACAGTTCGGCGAGACGCTGGCGGACCGCGCCAAGCTGTGATTCGTCGAAATGGCCGAGCGCGACGCCCGGCTGGTTCGACACGACCGCGATCGGCATGCCGGTCGCACCGAGCGTGCGCAGCGCGCGCGCGGCGCCCGGCGCGAGCCGCATCTGCGCGGGGTCGACGTTGTACGGCACGTTCTCGAGCAACGTACCGTCCTTGTCGAGCAGCACCGCGCCGGGCAGCCGCCGTTCGCGCTTCAGGGCCATGATGTCTCCTTCATCGGCAACACCATCACCTCCGGCACGACCGTGCCGGGCGGCTGCATCAGCACGAAGCGCACCGCGGCCGCGACGTGTTCGGGCGGCTGCAGCGTGTCCTCGTCGATGTCGGGGAAGCGGTCGAGCAGAAACGGCGTGCGCATCCCGCCGGCGACGATCGCCGACACGCTCACGCCGGCCGGCCGCAGTTCCGCGTGCAGCGCATGCGACAAGCCGAGCAGCCCCCACTTCGTCGCGTGATACGCGGACGCATTCGGCCATGCGCGCTTGGCTGCCGTCGATGCGATGTTCACGATGTGGCCGCGGCCGCGCGCCTTCATTATCGGCACGGCTGCATGGCACATCAGGTAAGGGCCGAACAGGTTCGTCATCATCACCTGCTGCCACGCGGCAACGCTGACGTCGTCGATCGGGGCGGTCACGTCGATCGCCGCGTTATTGACGACGATGTCGAGATCGCCGAGCGCCTCGCGCGCGTCGTGCACGACCTGCAGCACCGACGCCTCGTCGCGCACGTCGAGCGGCCGTCCGACCGCCTGGCCGCCGTGCCGCTCGAGCCGCTGCGCGACGGCCGCCGCGCGATCGCCGTCGAGATCGGCAACGATCACGTGCGCGCCGTGTTGCGCCAGTTCCTCGCAGATGGCCTCGCCGAGGCCGCGGCCGCCGCCCGTGACGAGTGCGGTACGGCCGGCGAGCGTGGGTCGGGCGGGATCGTGAGTCGCGTTCACTTGCACCTCCTGGTAGCGTCCGAAGAATCGTGGCGATGACACTTGTCGTGACAAGCGTCCTACAGGGGTACAGCGAAAAGCATGCCACTGCGCGGAAGCCCGCGCCGTATCGCACCGCGGCGCGGCTTCGCTGGCTTTTTTATAACCGGCTGTAAAAACGTGGCCGCGCGCGCTCAGATCGCGAGGCTGTCCGGCGTCGCCTGCGCGCGGTGCTTCGCGAGCGCACGCAGGCAGTGTGCGATGCAGCCGGCGAATGCCTCATCGAACCACGGCTGCGCGCCCGATACGCCGACCACGATCCCGTGCTGCGCCACCGCGCCCCACAGGTTCGTGTCGCCCGTGCGCAGCCGGTACGGCTCCAGCGCCTGCACGACATGGCCGTCGCGACCGGTCTCCCACGACAGCCGCGCCTTCGCACGTGCGTACGCGCGATAATCGGCGTCCCAGTCCTTCGGGTCGGGCAGCGAGAATTCGTACAGGATCGCGTCCTCGAACGCCGCGTCGCGCGGCCCCAGCGCGGGATCCATGATCACGATGTGCAGGCAGCCGCTGTCGCCGACGAAGTCGCTCTGCAACGCGGCCGACAACGTCGGCAGCAGCAGCTCGACGGCCGCGACCGCGGCCTGGCGGTCGGCGAACGCGCTACCGCCGCGGCGCGCGGTCAGGGTTTCGGTATTCGTCGGGTTCAGAAGGTTCGGCATGGATCTCTCCGGAAGAAAAAGCGAGCGCACGCAGCGCCGCGATCAGGTCGGCCGCTACCGCGGGCTTGGTCAGGTACGCATGGAACCCCGCTTCGACCGCGCGCGTGCGATCGCGGTCGCGCGCGTGGCCCGACAACGCCAGCGCCTCCAGGGGCGCGCGGCCGTCGCGCGGGCGGTCGGCGTCGAGCTGGCGCACGCGGCGCATCACCGCGTAGCCGTCTTCCTCGTCGTCGCCGAGGTCGATGTCGCAGACGAGCAGCGCCGGCCAGTCGACGCGGCGCGCGCGCCACAGCTCGTCGAGCAGCGCATGCCCGGACGCGAACGCCTGCACGTCGGCGCCCGCGACCTTCAACAGCGCGGTCAGCGCTTCACGCGCTTCGTCGTGATCGTCGACGCACGCGATGCGCAACCCTTCGAGCGGCGGCTTCGTGTCGGCGAGCGTCGCGGCGCCGGCGTCCGCCAGTTGCATCGATGCGGGCGCCACCGCGCACATCGGTAGCGACAGGTGCAACGTCACGCCGATGTCGTCGCGTTCGCGCAGGATGTAGCCGCCCGCTTCCTCGATCGCGCGCTGCAGCAGTTCGAGATCGGCCAGCGACAGCTCCGGCACGTCGACGCCCGCGCACGTGATCGTGATGCGCGCGTCGGGATCGTGGCGCGCCGTGCGCACTTCGACCTGCCCGCCGCCGCTCGCGTCGATGCCGCCGCGGCACAGCTCCCAGATCAAGCGGCGCAGCGCAGCGGGGTCGGCCTTGACGACGAGATCTTCGTCGGACAGCTGGCGAAACACCGGCACGCCGCGCGTCGCGGCCGCCTCCGCGAGCGAGTCGAGCACCTGCGCGACCAGCGGGTTGATCCGCACCGGCTGCCGCGCGAACTTTGCCTCGGTGCGTTCGAGTTCGCGCTGCTGCGCCTGCAACGCCCACATCTGCGCATACACGCCGTTCTCGGCCAGCAGCTCGTCGTGCGTGCCTTGCTCGACGAGGCGGCCGTGCTCCATCACGAGGATGCGGTCCGCATCGACGATCGTCGACAGCCGGTGCGCGATGATGAGGCTCGTGCGATGCTCGGCCACGCGCATCAGTTCCTGCTGGATCGCGCGCTCCGAGCGCGTATCGAGCGCCGACGTCGCCTCGTCGAATACGACGATCGGCGGCGCCTTCAGCAACGCACGCGCGATCGCGACGCGCTGCCGCTCGCCGCCCGACAGCCGCACGCCGCGCTCGCCGACGCGCGTGTCGTACGCGTCGGGCAGCCGTTCGATGAACGCGTCGAGCTGCGCGCCGCGCGCGGCCGCGACCACGTCGGCTCGCGTCGCATCGCGCCTGCCGTACGCGATGTTGTACGCGAGCGTGTCGTTGAACAGGATCGTGTCCTGCGGCACGATGCCGAGCGCGTCGCGCAGGCTGCGCTCGGTCACGAGGCGCAGGTCCTGGCCGTCGATCCGGATCATGCCCGCATCGGGCTGGTACAGCCGGAACAGCAGCCGCGCGAGCGTCGACTTCCCCGAACCGCTGCCGCCGACCACCGCGACCGACTGTCCGGGCTCGATGCGAAACGACACGTCCCACAGGATCTGCCGGCTCGGCTCGTAGCCGAAGTCGACATGCTCGAATTCGATTGCGCCGCCGCGCACCACGAGCGGCTGCGCACCGGGCACGTCGCCATCTTCGCCGGGCTTGCCGCGCGCATCGAGCAGCGCGAATAGCCGCTCGATGTTCGTCAGCGCGTCGTTCGCCTCGCGGAACACGAAACCGAGCGCATTCAGCGGCAGACTGATCTGAATGATGTACGCGTTGATCAGCACGAGATCGCCCACCGTCATCGTGCCGCGCGCGACATACTGGCCGGCGAGCAGCATCACCGCCGCGATCCCCGCGCCGATGCATGCGCTCTGCCCGATATGCAGCGCCGACAGCGCGTACTGGTTGTCGACGCCGGCATCGCGCCATTCGTCGAGCACGCGTTCGAGCCGGCCGCGCTCGACGTCCTCGCGCGCGAAGTACTTCACCGTATCGACGTTGAGCAGGCTGTCGACCACGCGCGAATTCGATTCGGCCTCGAGTGCGTTCACGCGGCGCTGGTAGCGCATGCGCCGCCGCGTGAACACCACCGTATACGCCGCATAGACGGCGAACGTGATGAGGATGATCGTCGTGAAGCCGCCGCCGTACTTGCTGATCACGATTACGAGCACCGAGCCGATCTCGATCGCGGTCGGCACGACCGTGAACACGGCGACGCCCAGCAGGTAGCCGATGCCGGCCGTGCCCTTCTCGAGGTCGCGCACGACCGCGCCGGTCTCCCGCTGCGAGTGGAACCGCGCGCCCAGCCGGTGCAGATGACCGAACGTGCGTACCGTAAACGCGGCGACCGTATGCTGCGTGACCTGCACGAACGTCATGTCGCGCACTTCGTTCAGCGCATTGGCCGCGAAGCGCACGACCGCATACGCGAACAGCAGCAGCACCGGCAGCGCGATCGGCTGCCCGGATGCACGGCCGAGCCCGTCGACGATGTCCTTCAGAAGCAGCGGCACCGACACGGCCGCGGCCTTCGCCATGATCAGCAGCACGATCGCCGCGAGCACGCGCGCGCGGTAATGCCAGATCGCGCGCCACAGCTCGGCCGCGATGCGCAGGCGCAGCCCGCGCTTCGGATCGTCGGACGCGGCCGCGCGCACGCCGCCTGCGGTGTGGCGCGCGCGTTCGTCGCGTGAATCGCGATCGTCCTGGTCTTCGCGCTCGCCGCGCGTCGGGTCGTCAGTGCCGGTCGTCATGCGCGCGATGGCTGGTTCCTTGGTGATCGGATCGTCGTCCCGCGCATCGGCCGTCAGTGACGCGGTTCGCGGCCGGCGCCGCTGTCGGCCGCCGTGCTCCCGCCGGCGCCGCTACCGGCCCCGGCGCCGGCCGCGCTGCCGCTGCCCGGTTCCGGATCGCGCGCGGCCGGCAGCGTCGGCGTGACGGTGCGCTGCGACGGATGGAGCACCGTCCCTGTGTCGTGCTCGCCGTCGCGGCGCACACGTACGCGATTCTCGACGTCGCGCACGCACATGCAGCTGTCGGCGATGTCCTCGATGTCGTGCTTCATCCAGCGCGACGGCACGGTGCCGTCGAGCTCGACGCGGCCGTCGCGCACCTGCACGGTGACGTCGCTCACGTCGATATCCAGCGCATGCGCGAGCCGCTCGCACACGTCCTCGCGGATTCGCTCGTCCGAACGCGTATAGCCTTTCGGGCCACGGCGCTGACGCATCGGCTCGCGCTGCACGTCGCTGCCAAAACGCGACAGGTCGGGCGCGTCGGCGCCGCGTGAATCGTAATCGCGCTCGCCGCCGTACCAGCCCATCCGGTGATGTCCGCGCACCCCCGGCCGGTCGCCGCCGTAGCCCGCTTCGCCACCATAGCGGCCCTCACCGCCATGGCGCCCTTCGCCACCGTAGCGCCCCTCGCCGCTTTCGCGCGCGGCATTGCTGCTGCCGCGATGACCGTAACCGCGCTCCGCCTCCCACGCCGGATCGCGCGCGCCGGCCGGCGCGTCGCGCCAGTGGGTCGCGCCGCGCAGCGGTTGCTCGGCCGCCGGGCGCGCCGAGCGCTCGCTCCATTCGCTGCCCCGGTCTTCCGGCCCGACGTCCTCGCTCACGAAGCGCCGATACGCGGATTCATAGTCGGCGTCATGGCGCTCGGCTTCACCGCCGCGAAAATCGCGCTCGCCGGCGCCGCGGTATGCGGGTGCGCCGCGTTCCTGCCAGTCCGGCGGCCCGCCACCTTCGCGCTGCCGCCCGGGATATCGTCGTTGCATCGTCGTGTCCCTCCTTGATCGCGCCTGTGCCGCGCACGGCCCCATGTCGCGACGCGATGCGCGTTCGAAGGATCGTTGCAAGCCGCGTGCCGCGTTCGCGGCCGAAGCGGCTGCGGCGGCGCGGACGTGTCCGCAGCCGGCATCGCGATGTCTGGCGTTCCGTAGCGTTTCATACCGTTGCACCCGGCGTGGACCGGGCCGCCGGTTTCAAAACCGCAAGCGCGCCAGCGCCTGCCATGCGTCGCTGGCCGGCCCCGTCCCTATCTGCAATGCGATTGCACTTTTTGCCCAATTTCCGGCGGGATCGGGGACCCTATGCGCCGCCCGCACCAGGCTCCCGCGGCAAGTCGGCGTCTTCCGTGCTGCCCGGCTCGCTCAGCCGCTCGGTGCGGTCGGGCTCGATGTCGGCTGCGTCCTCCAGCCCAGCATCGCCGTCCGCCGATGCGCGTTCGCCGGTGCCAGCGCGGTCCGTATCGCTGTCGAGCGACGCGTCGCCGCGTTCCAGCGCATGTTCGTCGAGCGGCGAATCGACGTCGAACGGATGCCGCCGCGCGCCCGCCGTGTCGCTGCCGCTGTCGGACGAGTCGCTCGGTCCCAGCGCGCGGCCGTCGCGGCCGCGCTGCGCATTGTCATCGTCCGGGCCGACCGGGTCGTTGTCGGGATTCAACGTGCTGTTCATGTCGGTGTCCTCGTGTAGCGCCGGGCCGCGGCGCCATTGGCATTCGCGCGCCATGCCGCGGCCTGCGGGGGGCGTCGCACGCAATCGGCGTGCCACGTTGCCGCCGGCACGGCACGCGACCGCGACAGTTGCCCGCAACGAGCCGCGCGGCACGGGCAATGCGCAGTCATTGCTCAGGTGAATCGTGTTCCCGTATGCTGTTGCGGGAATCAATCCGGTTTCAATTGCCGCCGCCGGCCCGGCCGACAGGTGGCAGGGCGGGTTTTGTCCGCACCCTTCGAGTTGCCGTTCCGATGACAAAAGACCACGCCATTACCGATCCGCATGTGCCGCCCGGCCCCGCCGCCGACGCGCGGGATCTGCTGCACCGCTTCGCCGAATTCCGCTTCGAGACCGTCGTCGGCGCGATCACGGACTACGCGGTGTTCATGCTCGACCCGCAGGGCAACGTCGCCACGTGGAACCGCGGTGCGGAACGCATCAAGGGCTACCGCGCGGCCGAGATCGTCGGTCATCACTTTTCGCGCTTTTATCCGGCCGAAGCGATCGCCGCCGGCCGCCCCGCGTACGGGCTGCAGGAAGCGGTCTCGCACGGCCACTTCGAGGACGAAGGCTGGCGCGTGCGCAAGGACGGCACGTTGTTCTGGGCGAGCGTCACCATCACGGCCGTGCGCGACGCGGCCGGCCAACTGGCCGGCTTCATCAAGATCACGCGCGACATGACGGAGCGCAAGCGGCTCGCCGAACTCGAAGCGTCGACGCACCGGCTCAGCGTGTTCATCGCGATGCTCGCGCATGAACTGCGCAATCATCTCGCGCCGTTGCGCCACTCGGTCGGCGTGCTGCAAAGCCTGCCCGATCCCGCGCCGGCGCTCGCGCAATGCCGCGACGCCGTGCACCGCCAGGTCGGGCAGCTGACGCGGCTCGTCGACGATCTGCTCGACGTCGGCCGCATCACGGCAGGCAAGCTCCACCTCGACAACGCGCCGGTGACCGTGCGCGACCTCGTGTGTCGCGGCGTGGAAAGCATCCAGCCGAAGCTGGCCGCGCGCGAACAGCACATCCACGTCGACTTGCCGGCCGATCCGGTCGTCGCGCGCGGCGACGCCGCACGGCTCGTACAGGTGCTGCACAACCTGCTCGACAACGCATCGAAATTCTCGCCGCGCGGCGCGCGCATCGACGTCAGCGCAAGCGTCGATGCTTCCGGCGTCGCGATTCGCGTGACGGATCGGGGTGTCGGGATCGCGGCGGGGTCGCTCGACAAGATCTTCGACCTGTTTGAACAGGACGCGACGGCGGGCCGGCGCCCGTCCGACGGATTCGGGCTCGGCCTCGCAATCTGCCGGTCGTTCGTCGAGCTGCACGGCGGGATGATCTCGGCCGCAAGCGACGGTCCCGGCCGCGGTTCGACGTTTACCGTGCGACTGCCTGTCGACCCGACCGCGCGCGTCGAAGCGCCCGCACCACACCCGCCCGAGCATGCGGCGCCCGCGCCGCTGCGCGTGGTCGTCGTCGACGACAACCGCGATTCGGCGGATACGCTGGCGGTGCTGCTGCAGGTGAAGGGGCACGACGCACGCGCCGCATACGACGCGGACGAAGCGCTCGCGCTCGCGCGCGAAACCGTTCCGCACCTGATGCTGATCGATCTGTCGATGCCGGACATCGACGGCTTCGCGTTGCTCCACGAACTGCGCTCGATCGACACGCTCGCCGGAATGGCATGCGTTGCGCTATCGGGTCATGCGTGCCCGTCCGATCGCGCGCGCACGGCAAGCGAGGGCTTCGACGATCACCTCGTGAAGCCCGTCGAGATGGCGGTTCTCGATGCGCTGCTGCAGCGCGTCGCACAGAAGGTTCACGGCGGCACGCGTTGAGCGTGGGCCGTTTTTGGTCATTCGGCCATCGCCCGGCACATCGCCGCGCAGGATTCGCACGCGAGCGCGCAGCGGCGGCAATGCTCGTGCGTATGCCGCCGGCATTCGGCCGCGCACAGGTCGCACGCATGCGCGCACAGCGTGCAGATGCGCGGCGCGAGCACGCTGCGGCGCGCCATTGCCCCCGACGCAAAACGGCACAGCTGCGCGCACTCGATATCGAGCGCGATGCAGTCCGTCAGTTGTTGCGTATCGGGCCCCGCGAGACATCCGGCCGCGCACGCATCGCACGCATGCGCGCACGCGTCGCAAGCGGCCATGCAGTTGTCGTAGCGTTCGTTCATCTGGTTCATCGCATTGCTCCTTGTCGGGTTCGCCGCGTCACGGCGTCAGCTTCACTTTCATCCAGCCGGGCTCGCGCACGTCAAACGCGCGATACGCATCGATCGCGTTCGTGAGCGGCTCGCGGCGCGTGAGCACCGACGCCGGATCGAACGCGCCGCTGCGCACCAGTTCGATCAGATGCGGCGTGATGGTGCGGTGATTGCAGTTGCCCATCTTGATCGTCAGGTTGCGGTTCATTGCCTCGCCGATCGGGAATACGCGCGCCTGCGGCGGATACACGCCGATCACCGAGACCGTGCCGGCCTTTGCAACCGCCCGCACCGCCCATTGCAGCACCTGCGACGGCCCGTCTCCCGGCACCCAGTTGCGGCCATCGGGCTTGCGGCGGGGCGCCAGGGCGTCGACTTCCGCGTCGAACGCGCGCGCGGCGTCCTGGTCGGCCGCGGCCGGCCCGTGCGTCGCGCGCATCGCATCGACACCGACCGCGTCGATCACACGATCGACGCCGATCCCGCCGGTGAGCCGCAGCACCGTGTCGACCGGGTCTTCGTCGGAGAAGTCGATGGTCTCGGCGCCTTGCGCGCAAGCCATCTCCAGCCGCGACGCGATGCGGTCGATCGCGATCACGCGCCCCGCACCCATCAGCTTCGCGCTCGCGATCGCGAACTGACCGACCGGCCCGGCGCCGAACACGGCGACCGTGTCGCCGGGCTTCACCTCCGCGAGCTGCGCGCCGAAATAGCCGGTCGGAAAGATGTCGGACATCAGGATCGCGCGGTCGTCGTCGATCGCGTCGGGCAGACGGATCAGGCTCGCGTTCGCCAGCGGCGTGCGTGCGTATTCGGCCTGCAGCCCGTCGAACGGGCCCGTGCTGGCAGGACCGCCGAAGAACGCGGTGCCCGCGAGCGGGCCGCCGGGGTTCGCGACGTCGCATTGCGCGGTGTAGCCGGCGCGGCAATACGCGCAGCTGCCGCACGCGATTGTCGATGGAATCAGCACGCGATCGCCGCGCTTGAGATTGCGCACGTCGCGCCCGACCGCCTCGACGATGCCGACGCCCTCGTGACCGAGAATCGTGCCCGGCTTCATGCCGCCGAGCGTGCCGCGCACCATGTGCAGGTCGGTGCCGCAGATCGCGCTGGCCGTCAGCCGCACGACCGCGTCGGTCGGTTGCGAGACTTGCGGGTCGGGCACCGTGTCGATGCGAATGTCGCCGATGCCGTGAAAGACAACTGCTTTCATGTCAGGCCCTCCTTGTCGAAAGCGGATACGGTGGGAATCACCGTCGCGCTGTTCGAGCAAGGTGCGAGCCTGTCGATGCGGCGGGCTAGGGCCGCGCACTGCAACGCACGCTCACGCGTGCGGCGCGCTCTGCGAACCTGATTTGCCGCACGCGCAATAGCTGCTCGGAAGCACCGCGCCGCCGGCGTCAGGAGTACAGTTGCGCGCGCATTGCGCCGGATCGGACCTCGATCAACCCATTCGAATGACAGATCGTCGATACGTGTTCCAAAGACCCGCCGAAGCTGCTAGATTGCAGGCTCGACGACGTTACAGGTGCAGCAGGTCCCGCACCGGGCGAACGCGCGGCTACCTGCCTGCCTCCCTTTCGCGCCCGGCCGGCAGGCCGCCGCTGCGGCCCGTTGCGCGATGCGCGCGCAACGTCGTTCATCCGCATGTCACAAAGAGAACAGTCGCATGACACAGTCCAACCGTTCGCCCTCGCGCGCCGCGGTAGCCGCGGCCCGTCCGTTCCGACATGACTGACCGGCGGCCCGCGATGCAAACCCGTCCCCCGCTTTCCCAGGCCGTGCACAGCCCGATCACGCGCAGCGCGATCTTTCTCGTCGCAACCGTCAATCCCGGCGCCGACCGCGCCGACAGAATCCGCGGGTGGTGCGGCGACATCGCCGCGCTCGTGCGCTCGGTCGGCAAGCGCGTGCCCGAGGGCAACCTGTCCTGCGTGTGCGGCTTCGGCGCTACCGCATGGGATGCGCTGTTCGGCGAGCCGCGCCCCGCAGCGCTGCATCCGTTCCGCGAGTTCGGCGCCGGCCAGCGCGTCGCGATCGCGACGCCCGGCGACATCCTGCTGCACATCCGCGCCGATGCGATGGACCTGTGCTTCGAACTCGCGACGCAGCTGCTCAACGCGCTCGGCGACGCGGTCACGGTCGTCGACGAGGTGCACGGCTTCCGCAACTTCGACCAGCGCGCGATGATCGGCTTCGTCGACGGCACCGAGAACCCGGAAGGCCGCGAGGCGGTCGACTTCACCGTGATCGGCGACGAGGATCCGGAATTCGCGGGCGGCAGCTACGTGATCGTGCAGAAGTACCTGCACGACATGGCCGGCTGGAACGCGCTCGCGGTCGAGACGCAGGAGCGCATCATCGGGCGCACGAAGCTGTCCGACATCGAGCTCCCGCCGGACGTGAAGCCGTCGTGCTCGCACAGCTCACTGACGACCCTTGACGAAAACGGGCAGGAAGTGAAGATCCTGCGCGACAACATGCCGTTCGGCCGCCCCGGTTCAGGCGAATTCGGCACCTACTTCATCGGCTACGCGCGCTCGCCGGCGCCGATCGAGCAAATGCTCGAGAACATGTTCGTGGGTCGGCCGCCGGGCAACTATGACAGACTGCTCGACTTCAGCCGCGCGGTCACCGGCTCGCTGTTCTTCGTGCCGTCGGCCGACCTGCTCGAAGCGCTGGCCGATCGCCCTGCCCCGGCCGCCGACGCCGCGCTGCCTGTACCGTCGTCCTCCGCGCCGCATCGTGACGGCTCGCTGAATATCGGATCGCTGAAAGGAGTCAAAGCCTATGAATAACCTGCACCGCGAACTCGCCCCCATTTCGTCGTCTGCGTGGGAGCAGATCGAGGAAGAAGTCGCACGCACGTTCAAGCGCTCGGTGGCCGGGCGTCGCGTCGTCGACGTCGAGGGGCCGGCCGGCCCCGAACTGGCGGCTGTCGGCACCGGGCACCTGCTCGACGTGGCCGCACCCCGCGAGCTGGTGAGCGCGCGGCTGCGCGAAGTCCGCACGATCGTCGAGCTGACGGTGCCGTTCGAACTGAGCCGCGATGCGATCGACAGCGTCGAGCGCGGCGCGCGCGATGCCGACTGGCAGCCGGCGAAGGACGCCGCGCAGCGCCTCGCGTTCGCCGAAGACGGCGCGATCTTCGACGGCTACCAGGCTGCGGGGATCGTCGGCATTCGCGAGGGCACGTCGAACCGCAAGCTGACGCTGCCGACCGACGTCGGCGCGTATCCGGATGCGATCAGCGACGCGCTTGAAGCACTGCGGCTCGCGGGCGTCGACGGCCCGTACTCGGTCGTGCTCGGCTCTGACGCCTACACGGCGCTCAGCGAAGCGCGCGACCAGGGCTATCCGGTGCTCGGCCACATCAAGCGCATCGTCAGCGGCGAGATCATCTGGGCGCCGGCGATCAGCGGCGGCTGCGTGCTGTCGACCCGCGGCGGCGATTACGAGTTGCACCTCGGCGAAGACGTGTCGATCGGCTACACGAGCCATACCGACAAGGTCGTGCGCCTGTACCTGCGCGAAACGTTCACGTTCCTGATGCTGACGAGCGAGGCATCGGTGGCCGTGGCGCCGCAGGCCAACGCGGCGGCCTGACGTCCCGCGCCGCACGCGACGTCCGACCGGCGTCGCGCGCGCATCGGCCGCGTCGCCGGCCGCACGTTCGTCGCCGACCGAACCATCTTGCATGGAGCGAGCCATGAGCGAATCGAATGACGCATTACAGGCGCTGCAAGCATCGGTCGACAGCCTGAAGCAGGCTGTGGACGCGAACGCAAGCCGCCAGGCCGGCGACACCGCCGTGCTGTTCACCGTCGTGTCGCTGATGCTGGCCGAACTGCCGCCCGACACACGCAACCTGATCGAGGATTCGTTTTCCGTTTGGGCCAATGGTCTGCAGGACGCGGCTTTGTCGGCCGACGTGAAGCAGATCGCGCGACAGCGGCTCGCGATGACACTCTCCGACTGACGCCGGTCGCCACGGTCGCGCGCTGTCCGGCCCGTACCGTGCAACCTGTCCACTCCGCCGCCGGCATCGCGCCGCGCGTCCATCGCGGCGCGCGAGCGGCTCGCCGGGCGCCACTGCGCACATGGCCGCTTCGCGCGTTCGCGCGAATTTGCCTGCGCGGTATTTCGGCGCGCGCACGCTTGCATCCGGCATCTACCGTCATCCCGTGCGTCGACGCCGCACCGCCGTTCGCGCGCCGCGCCGCCGCGCGCATCGCCTGCCCGCGCTCACAGCACGCGTCTGCCCGCTTGTCTGTACTCTTTGCATATCGCGAGCCCCTGCATGCCAGGGTGCAATTCACGGCCGCGCCGCTGCGGAACTGTGTCTTGGAGGCCACGGGCCGATTCGCTATTTTGAAAGCAGTCGAAGTGATGCCGCGGGCTCGGTGCAGCACCGGTGTTGCCGCCGTCGAGCGACGGCCCGGTTCGTACCGACGAGCACTGCGCGATGGCGTCGGCGCGACGCGCGCGCCGCCGGCCGCGTCGTGCAGTGGACGCCCCCGTGCGCGATATCGCATCGGGACTTACCTTTCGTTCCACGTTGATTGACAGGAGCAAGACCACCATGCCCGCACTTTGCGATATCTGTCACGCCCGTCCGGCCGTCGCGCGCGCCACCGTAATGCAGGACGGCGAGCGCAAGACGATCTCGATCTGCGACTACCACTTCCGCCAGCTGATGCGGCATCAGAGCATGCTCAACCCGTTCGATTCGCTGCTGGGCGGCGGATCGCCGTCGCTGTTCGGCGCGGCGGGCGACGAGCCGCCTCTCGCCGCCGAGATTCCGCGCGAATCGGTCGACCCGACCGACGCATTCAGCGAGCAGACGCTCGAACTGCTGCAGCGCGCGGCCGAGAAGGCGCACGCGTTGCGCCGCAGCGAACTCGATACCGAACACCTGCTGTACGCGCTCGCGGACACCGACGTGTGCGCGGCGCTGCTCAAGGAGCTGAAGCTTTCCCCGCAGGACCTGAAGGCGTACATCGACGAGCACGCCCATACCGGCGCCGCGTCGCCCGACGCATCGCTCGAGAAGCTCACGATCTCGCCGCGCGTGAAGAAGGCCGTGCAGCACGCATTCCAGGCGTCGCGCGATCTCGGCCACTCGTACATCGGCCCGGAGCACCTGCTGATCGGTCTTGCGGCCGTCCCGGACAGCATCGCGGGCACGCTGCTGAAGAAATACGGCGTGACGCCGGAAGCGCTGCGCCAGAAGGTCGTGAAAGTCGTTGGCAAGGGCGCGGAAGACGGCCGCGTCGACGCGCCGACCGGCACGCCGAACCTCGACAAGTTCGGCCGCGACCTCACCGCGATCGCACGCCAGGGCAAGCTCGATCCGGTGCTCGGCCGCGCGCAGGAAATCGAAAGCACGATCGAAGTGCTCGCGCGCCGCAAGAAGAACAACCCGGTGCTGATCGGCGAGCCGGGCGTCGGCAAGACCGCGATCGTCGAAGGGCTCGCGCAGCGGATCGTGAACGGCGACGTGCCGGAAGTGCTGCGTGGCAAGCGGCTCGTCGAAGTGAACATCAACTCGATGGTTGCCGGCGCGAAGTATCGCGGCGAATTCGAGGAACGCGCGAAGCAGCTGATCGACGAAGTCACCGCGAAGCACGACGAATTGATCCTGTTCATCGACGAGCTGCACACGATCGTCGGCGCGGGCCAGGGCGGCGGCGAAGGCGGCCTCGACATCGCGAACGTCCTGAAGCCGGCGCTCGCGCGCGGCGAGCTGAGCCTGATCGGTGCGACCACGCTGAACGAATACCAGAAGCACATCGAGAAGGACGCGGCGCTCGAACGACGTTTCCAGCCGGTGTTCGTGCCGGAGCCGAGCGTCGAGCAGACGATCGTGATCCTGCGCGGGCTGCGCGACAGCCTCGAGGCGCACCATCAGGTCACGTTCGCGGACGACGCGTTCGTCGCGGCCGCCGAGTTCGCCGACCGCTACATCACCGCGCGTTTCCTGCCCGACAAGGCAATCGACCTGATCGATCAGGCCGCCGCGCGTGTGCGCATCGGCGCGACGTCGCGCCCGGTCGACATCCAGGAAGCCGAAGCGCAGATCGCGCAGTTGAAGCGCGAGCAGGACTATGCGACGTCGCGCAAGCGATTCGACGAAGCGAAGCAGTTCGACGAGCAGATCAACGCGAAGCAGAAGTCGCTCGACGAAAAGATGGAAGCGTGGCAGCGCAAGACCGGGTCCGAAACGCTGGAGGTGACGGTCGAATCGGTCGCCGAGGTCGTGTCGCGGCTGACCGGTATTCCGGTATCCGAGCTCACGCAGGAAGAGCGCCAGAAGCTGCTGAAGATGGAAGAGCAACTGCGCGAGCGCGTGGTCGGCCAGAACGATGCGGTAGTCGCCGTCAGCGACGCGGTTCGGCTGTCGCGCGCCGGCCTCGGGCAGACGCACCGGCCGATCGCGACGTTCCTGTTCCTCGGGCCGACCGGCGTCGGCAAGACCGAGCTCGCCAAGGCGCTCGCCGAGACCGTGTTCGGCGACGAGCAGGCGATCATCCGGATCGACATGTCCGAATACATGGAGCGGCATGCGGTTGCGCGGCTGATCGGCGCGCCGCCCGGTTACGTCGGCTACGACGAAGGCGGCCAGCTCACCGAGCGGGTGCGCCGTCGCCCGTACAGCGTGATCCTGCTCGACGAGATCGAAAAGGCGCATCCGGACGTCTACAACGTGCTGCTGCAAGTGTTCGACGACGGCCGGCTCACCGACGGCAAGGGCCGCGTGGTCGACTTCAGCAACACGATCATCATCGCGACGAGCAACCTCGGCGCCGCGATCATCATGGACAACCTCACGCAGCCCGAAGCCGCGCGCAAAACCGACAAAGCGATCCGCGAGCAACTGATGCAGGTGCTGAAGGGCCATTTCCGCCCCGAATTCCTGAACCGGATCGACGAGGTGATCGTGTTCCATGCACTGTCGAAGGAAAACATCCGCTCGATCGTGCAAATCCAGCTCGACCGCGTGGTGCGCACCGCCGCCGCGCAAGACATCACGCTCGTGATGGGCGACTCGCTCGTCGAGCATCTGACCGAAGCCGGCTATCAGCCGGAGTTCGGTGCGCGCGAACTGAAGCGGCAGGTGCGCCAGATCATCGAGACGAAACTGGCGAAGGAGATTCTCGCCGACAAGCTGCAGTCCGGCGATCGCGTCGAAGTCGATTACGACAAGGCGACCGACACCGTGGCGTTCAACAAGCTCGCGCCTGCGGCCAAAGATGCGAAAAAGAACGCCGACGGCAAGGCGACGCAGGAATCGTCCGATGAAAAGAACGACGGACGCGACGCCGATTCGCCGCCGCCGGCCGTGAAGAAATCCGGCAAGCAGTCGCGCTCTGCGAAGAAGGATGCGACCTGATACCAAGCGGACCCGCACCCGCGGGTCCGCATGACCGGCTGCGTCCGCGGGACGCAGCCGCCCCACGCCGCGACACGGCGCAACCCGAGCCGCCCCGCCACGGGCCCGACTGATGGAGATCCATATGACAAATCGACGCGAAGTGCCAGGCATCAGAAAATACGATGGGCCCGCCGGCGGTTGGGGCGCGCTTCGCGCGACAGCCGAAGCGGTGCGCACGCAGATGGAGACCATCGAAGCGCCGATCGTGCTGATGCGGACCAACCAGCCCGACGGCTTCGACTGCCCCGGCTGCGCATGGCCTGACAAGGAGCACAAGTCGACGTTCCAGTTCTGCGAGAACGGCGCGAAGGCCGTCACGTGGGAAGCGACGACCAAGCGCGTCACGCCCGAGTTCTTCGCATCGAACACGGTATCGTCGCTGCTGCGCATGTCCGACTACGAGCTCGAGAACATGGGTCGGCTCACGCATCCGCTCGTCTACGATCGTGCGACCGACACGTTCCGCGCGGTCGAATGGGACGACGCGTTCGCGCGCATCGGCGAAGTGCTGCGCGCGCTGCCGCCCGAGCAGGTCGAGTTCTACACGTCGGGTCGCGCATCGAACGAGGCCGCGTATCTGTATCAGCTGTTCGCACGCGAGCTCGGCACCAACAACTTCCCCGATTGCTCGAACATGTGCCACGAGCCGACCAGCGTCGGCTTGCCGCAATCGATCGGGATCGGCAAGGGCACCGTGTCGCTGGAGGATTTCGACCACTGCGAGCTGATCATCTCGATCGGCCACAACCCCGGCACGAACCATCCGCGGATGATGGGCACGCTGCACGAGTGCTCGCGCCGCAACGTGCCGATCATCGTGTTCAATCCGCTGCGCGAACGCGCGCTCGAACGCTTCGCCGATCCGCAGGACATGATCGAGATGGCGTCGTTCGGCTCGACACGGATCGCATCGACCTATTACCAGGTCGACGCAGGCGGCGATGCGGCCGCACTGAAAGGCATCATGAAGGCGCTGCTGCAACTCGAAGCCGAGCGCGGCGACGTGCTCGACCGCGATTTCATCGGTCAGCACACCAGCGGCTTCGACGCGTTCTCGGCCGACCTCGAAGCGACGTCGTGGGACGACATCGAGCGCGCAAGCGGCCTGAGTCGCGCGCAACTCGAGCAGGTCGCGCTCGCGTATGCGAAGTCGAACGCGACGATCGTCACGTACGGGATGGGCGTCACGCAGCACAACAAGGGCACCGCGACCGTGCGGCTGATCGCCGACCTGCTGCTGATGCGCGGCAACTTCGGCAAGCCGGGCGCGGGCATCTGCCCGCTGCGCGGCCACTCGAACGTGCAGGGCAACCGCACGGTCGGCATCACCGAGAAGCCGTCGCCCGAGTTTCTGCAAAAGATCGAGGACGTGTTCGGCTTCAAGCCGCCCGCGCATCACGGGCACGACGCCGTGCAGGCAATGCAGGCGATGATCGACGGCAACGCGAAGGCGCTGCTGTGCCTCGGCGGCAATTTCGCGGTCGCGCTGCCCGATCCCGAAGTGTCGTTTCCGGCGATGGCGAAGCTCGATCTGAGCGTGCATCTCGGCACGAAGCTGAACCGCTCGCATCTGCTCGTCGCGAAGGAAACCTACGTCCTGCCCGTGCTCGGCCGCACCGAGCTCGACATGCAGGCGAGCGGCCGGCAGTCGATCACGGTCGAGGACTCGATGTCGATGGTCCACGCGTCGGCCGGCAAGCTCACGCCCGCATCCGATCAGCTGCGCTCCGAACCCGCGATCGTCGCCGGAATCGCGCACGCGACGTTGCCGAACAGCAAGGTTGCATGGCTCGACCTGATCGCCGACTACGATCGCATCCGCGACCTGATCGACCGGACGGTGCCCGGCTTCGAGGCGTTCAACGAACGGATCCGCACGCCGGGCGGCTTCCGCCTGCCGCTGCCGCCGACGGAGCGCATATGGCCGACGGCGACCGGCAAGGCAATGTTCTCCGTGTACAAGGGCGTGAAGGAGGACGCGGACGTGCTCGGCGCCGAACAGGTGCTGCGGCTGATCACGCTGCGCAGCCACGATCAGTACAACACGACGATCTACGGGCTCGACGATCGCTATCGCGGCGTGTTCGGGCGACGTGACGTGCTGTTCATGAACGCGGCCGATCTCGAGAAGTACGGGCTCGAACACGGCGACCTCGTCGACATCGAGACGGTTACTGCGTCCGGCCGCACGCTGCGCCTGGAGCAGATCACCGCGATCGAGTACGACATCGCGCCGGGCTCGGTCGGCGCGTACTACCCCGAAGCGAACGTGCTCGTGCCGCTCGACTATATCGACAAGGAAAGCGGCACGCCGTCGTACAAGTCGGTGCCGGTGCGCGTCGCGCGCTCGGCGGTCGTCTGATTCGCGCGCGGGCAAGGTGGCGGCACACGCCGCGCGCTTGCCCCGCGCGCCACCACCGCACTACTGTCTCGCTGCTGTCTCGCGGCCGCCGCATCGCAACCGACGCGGCGGCCGTTTCCCTTCGTTCGCGCCGAACGCCGCCGCGCTTACCGCGCCGCCGAAGACGGCAGCTGCGCGCCCGTCTGCCGGCGCCGGTACGCGCTGTCGCGCGTCGCGAGCCAGTAGTAAAGCGGCGACGTCAGAGCGAGCCCGACGAGCCACGACAAATCCGCGCCGCCGAGATGCGCGGGAATCGGCCCCGCATACATCGGCGTGTTCATGAACGGAATCTGCACGACGATGCCGATCGCATACGCGAGCAGCGCCTGCGGATTGAAGCGTCCATACACGCCGCCGTCCGCCATGAAGATCGACTGGATGTCGTACTTGCCCTTGTGGATCACGTAGAAGTCGATCAGGTTGATCGCCGTCCACGGCACCAGCACGACGAGCAGCGCAAGCACCAGGTCGACGAGATTGCCGACGAAGTTCGTCGACGCGCCGATCGCCGCATAGCAGCAGGCGACGAAGATCACGACCGACACCGCCGCGCGCGTCTTCGCGGTCGGAATCCATTTGTATGCGAAGGTCTGCACCGACGTGATCACCGCCAGCACTGCGCCGTACAGGTTCAGCGCGTTGTGGCTGATCACGCTCAGCAGGAACAGCACCAGCATCAGCGATCCGAGCGGGCCGGTCGCCTGCTTGACCGCGTCCATCGTGTCCGCGCCGGCCGGCACCGCGAGCACCGCGACCGCGCCGAAAATGAACGCGAGCGTCGAGCCGACCGTGCAGCCGAGATAGGTCGCCCAGAACGTCGACGCGACGCCGACGTCTTCCGGCAGATAGCGCGAATAGTCCGACACGTACGGTGCGAACGCGATCTGCCACAGTGCGGACAGCGACACCGTCGCGAGCCAGCCCGCGAAGTCGAAGCCGCCGCGCGTGAGGAAATCGCTCGTGCTCACGTGCGACAGGATCATCCAGAAGCCGACGAGAATGCCGACGCCGAGCACCCACGTGCCGATCCGGTTCAGGATGTGGATGAACCGGTAGCCGACGATCCCGATCAGCCCCGAGCCCACCGCGCCGATCACGATGCCCACCGGCACCGGCACCGACGATGCGATCCCGTGCACCGACTTGCCGGCCAGCACGATGTTCGACGCGAAGAAGCCGACGTACATCACGGCCGCGATCACCGTGACGAGCAGCGCGCCCCACGAACCGAACTGCGCGCGGCTCTGGATCATCTGCGGGATGCCCATCTGCGGACCCTGCGCCGAATGCAGCGCCATCAGCACGCCGCCGATCGCCTGGCCGACGACGATCGCGACGATTGCCCACATCAGGTTCAGGTGGAAAAGCTGCACGCCGAGCGCGCCGGTCACGATCGGCAGCGGCGCGATGTTGCCGCCGAACCAGAGCGTGAACAGGTCGCGCACCTTGCCGTGGCGTTCTGCGGGCGGCACGTAGCCGATCGTGTGTTTCTCTATCATGGGGGACGCGTTGCGGTCCGCGGTCGTCATGGCGAAGTCTCCTGTGCTGCGCGGCGAGGCGCGCGTGCCGTTTCAGCCGGTGCGCGCCGGTGGCGCGCGCCTGCAATCGGGTCCGGATACGCGCGCATGCGCGATGACGTCGAGCGACGCGTCATCGCGCATCGATTGCCGGGACGAAGCAGCCTGTCCCCGCCAGTGCATGCGCGTTTTTGTCGCGATCCGGATTGGAGACGATGGTGCGCCACGCATGCGGCGGCCGGAAAATACTAAAAATATTTCCGAGACATACGAAAAAGCTCTGTAGCGGAATTTTCGGCGCGGCGCGTCTTCGGGTAAGGTGCTACGCGAAACGATGGACGGAATGCGCCCCGTCGCGGCACGCCGCGGGGGCCGGTATCAGAGGTGCTCGTGGCTCACTACACTTTGCGGCAACTGAAATATTTCGTGACGACGGTGGAATCCGGCAGTGTCGCCGAGGCGTCGCGCCAGCTGTTCATTGCACAGCCGTCGATTTCCAGCGCGATCAAGGGGCTCGAAGAGAGCTTCGGCGTGAAGCTGTTCATCCGCCATCACGCGCAGGGCGTGTCGCTGACACCGAGCGGCACGCGCTTCTACCGCAAGGCGCAGGAGCTGCTGCGCATCGCGCACGAATTTGAGCAGAACGCGCTCGCCGACAACGACGTCGTCAGCGGCCAGATCGACATCGGCTGCTTCGAGACCGTCGCGCCGCTCTATCTGCCGCAACTGATCGCCGGTTTTCGCGAGCGCTATCCGGGCGTCAACATCCGGCTGCGCGACGGCGACCAGCAGGAGCTCGTGCAGGGGCTGACGGCCGGCACGTTCGATCTCGCGTTCCTGTACGACCACGATCTCGACGGCACGATCGAGACCGAACCGCTGATGCCGGCGCAGCAGCCGTACGTGCTGCTGCCGGAGAATCACCGGTTCGCGGACCAGTCGCACGTATCGCTGCGCGATCTCAGCGTCGAGCCGATGATCCTGCTCGACGTGCTGCCGAGCCGAACGTACTTCGTCAGCCTCTTTCACGAGCTCGGACTCACGCCGAACATCGTGTTCGCGTCGCCGTCGATCGAGATGGTGCGCGGGATGGTCGGCCAGGGGTTCGGTTTCTCGCTGCTCGTCACGCGCCCGCATTCCGAATACACGTACGACGGCCGGCGCGTCGTGACGATCGGCCTCAGCGAAACCGTGAGCCCATCCGGGCTCGTCAGCGCGCGGCTCAAGCGCGGACAGCTGACGAAGCAGGCGCAGTCGTTCGTCGAGTTCTGCCGCGAACGGCTCGCGCAGATCGTCGGCGAATCGGAGCGATAAACACGCGCACGCGCCGCAGCGCGGCGGCGTGCGGTGCGTCGTTGGACGGCCGGAACGTCAGTTACGCCAGCTTGGCCGTATCGGCCCGATCAGCTCGCCGAAGCGGCATACGTCGCAAGACGGGCCAGCATCGCGTCGCATCCTGCCAGCTGTTCGACGGTGACGAACTCGTCCGGCTTGTGCCCCTGCTCCATGCTGCCCGGCCCGCACACCACGGTCGGAATGCCGGCCTGCCCGAACAGCCCGCCTTCGGTGCCGAACGCGACCGTGCCGAACGTGTCGGAGCCGCTCAGCATCGCGAGCAGCCGCGCGGCTTCGCTGTCCGCCGGCGTCGCGAGGCCCGGGTACGCACCGAGCGGTTGCAGACGAATGTCGGTATCGGGCTGCACCGCGCGCATCTTCGGCAACAATTCGGATTCCGCATAGTCCTGCAGTTTCCGCGGCACATCGTGCGCGTCGAACGCCGGCAGCGCGCGCACCTCGAAATCGAACTCGCACTCGGCCGGCACGATGTTCAGCGCGCGTCCGCCCTTGATCAGGCCCGTCTGCACGGTCGAGAACGGTGGATCGAAGCGGCCGTCGCGATGCTCGGGCCGCGCGAGCGCCGCGCCGATCTCGCCGAGCCTGGCGATCAGCTTCGCCGCGTAGTCGATCGCATTGACGCCGAGCGGCGCGTACGCCGAGTGACACGCGGCACCCTTCACGTGACAGCGCATCGCGAGCTTGCCCTTGTGCCCGAGCACCGGCTTCAGTTCGGTCGGTTCGCCGATCACGCACAGACGCGGCCGATGCTCGCGCGCCGCCAATGCGTCGAGCATCGGCCGCACACCGAGACAACCGACTTCTTCGTCATAGGAAAACGCGAGATGCACCGGCATGTTCAGCGGTCTCGCGACGAACGCCGGCACGGCCGCGAGCACCGACGCGATGAAGCCCTTCATGTCGGCCGTGCCGCGCCCGTAGAGCCGGCCGTCGCGCTCCGTCAACCGGAACGGCTCGAACGTCCACGCCTGCCCGTCGACCGGCACCACATCGGTGTGCCCCGACAGCGCGATGCCGCCGCGATCTCGCGGGCCGATCGTCGCGTACAGGCTCGCCTTCGTGCGTTCCGCGTTGTAGAACAGCTCGGTCTCGATGCCGAAGGCGTCGAGATAGTCGCGGATGAAGTCGATCATCCCGAGGTTCGAATCGCGGCTGACCGTCGCGAAGCCGATCAGGCGCGCAAGCAGCGCGCGGCTCGACGCATCACTCATCGCCCGGCACTCCGTAGCTCGGCGCGGCGGTCGGGTTCAGCGCACGCGTCTGATAATCCTGCATCTGCGGCCGATACGCGCGCCACAACGCATCGAGTTGCCCGATCGGATCCGCATCCGCCCAGTCGACGCGCAGGTCGACGAGCGGCCACGTCACGTCGCCGGCCACCTTCAGCGCGGCCGAATGCACGGGCCCTGCCTCGCCGCCGGCCGCGATCGCCGCGTGCATCGCCGCCAGCAGGCGGTCGGCCAGCAGCCCGTGCGCGCGCTCGAACGCGCGCGCCATCGCATCGATCACGGCACGCTCGGCCAGCAGGTTGCCGGCCGCCACGCATTGCTCACCCTGAACCGCATGATGCGTGCCGAGCGCTTCCTTGCCGGTGAAGCACGCGGTCTGCCCCTGCCCGTCGATCACGGTGACCTGCCGATACTGGCTCCAGCCGTTCGCGCTCAGTGCGCGATCAAGCGCGGCCGCCGGCGCAAGCTGTTGGTGCTCGATCAGATCGAGAATCTGCGGACCGAGCGCCGGCAGTGTGACGTTCTGCGTCGCGACCGCGCCGACGCCCGCGCGCACCCATGGGCAGCGCGCGCCCACCGCGATGCTCGACGAACTGATCGCGATACCGAGCTGCCCCGTTTCCGGGCAACGCCCGACGATGGAGAAAGTCATGACGGCTCCTATGCGCGGTTCGGTTGCCAGTTGTCCGGGATCACCGCGATCACGTCGATCTCCATCAGCCACTGCGGCTGGCCGAGCGCGGACACGACAAGCCCCGTCGAGATCGGATAAACGCCCTTCAGCCACTTGCCGACTTCCTGGTACACGGGTTCGCGGTAGCGCGGATCGATCAGGTAGGTCGTCGTCTTCACGATGTGCGTGATGTCGCTGCCGGCTTCCTCCAGCAACTGCTTCACGTTCTTCATCGCCTGCTCCGCCTGTGCGCGCGCGTCGCCGAGGCCGATCAGGTTGCCGTCGAAATCGGTGCCGACCTGGCCGCGCACATAGACGGTATTGCCGGCGCGCACGGTCTGGCACAGGTCGTTGTCGAGCGTTTGGTTCGGGTAGGTATCCTTTGTGTTGAACATGCGGATACGGGTATGGGTAGGCTGGCTCATCGGGTTCCTTCGATCGTCGGGGTGTTCGCCGGCCGCACCGCGAGCAGTCGCGGCGCGGCCGGGTTCTGGTTGCAGCGGGGTAGCCGGATCATCGCGTCCGGGTTTCGCGCGTGGCGCGGATCGCGACGCGAGCGCGCGTCAGTCGATCGCATCGACGAGCGGACGGGCATCCGCCGGCTCCGTGCGCGATGCGTCGCCGTGCCCGGTGCGCGTTTGAAACCGGCGCTGCGACGCGTCGTGATAGTCGAGGTACTTGCGCTGCGTGGCGATGTGGTCGGCGATGTGTTTCGCGTCGTGCCACACGCCCCAGATGAAGCTGGAGCCGCGTCGCGACAGCCACGGCAGCCCGAGGAAATAGATGCCTGGCTCCTTCGACACGCCGCGTTGATGCTGGGGCTTGCCGTTCGCGCCGAACGCGTCGACGTTCAGCCAGCCGTAGTCGACCGCATAGCCCGTCGCCCACACGATCGACGTGACGCCTGCGGCGGCCAGATCGAGCGTGAGGATCGGTCGCGTGACGCAATCGGGATCCGGCAGGATGCGGCGCGCTTCGGGTTCTTCGGGCAGGTCGAGGCCGTTGCGGACCGCATACGCGTCGGCCGCGTCGAGCAGGCAGAGGTAGTTCTCGTCGCCGCGTGCGAGATTGACTGCGAGATCGGGTTCGAACACGGCGACGCCCCTGCCGAACGACTTCGTCAACCCGACGAGCGTCACGCCCTGGTGCGCGAGTGCGCGGAAATCGACCGTGTGACCGCCGCGCGCACCGCTCACCGCGATCGTCACGTGTTCGCGTCCGGGCGTCGCGACTTCCTTGTCCCATTCGCCGAGCACGCCGAGCCACCAGCAGAAGTCACGGCCCCGATACGCGCGCGGCGGACGGTCATGCGGGCCGACCGACAGGTAGACCTGCCGGCCCGCGCGCTGCAACTCGTCGGCGATCTGCACGCCCGACGAACCGGCGCCGACCACCAGCACCGCACCATCCGGCAATTGCGCGGGGTTGCGATAATCGGCCGAGTGGATTTGCACGAGGCCGGCGTCGTCCGGGGCGATCGGCGGGATGACCGGGCGCTGGAACGGGCCCGTCGCGACGACCACGCGAGTTGCCTCGATCGTGCCGTCCGAAGTGTCGACGATGAAGCCCGGCTTGCCCGTGTTGCGCACGACGTTCTTCACTTCGACGCCGGTGCGGATCGGCGCGTTGAACTTGCGCGCATAGGCTTCGAAGTAGTCGGCGACCTGGTCCTTCGTTGCGAACGCATCGGGATCGAGATCGTCGAATTCGAGGCCCGGAAAGCGGTCGTGCCATGCGGGGCCGTTCGCGACCAGCGAATCCCAGCGCCCGGTGCGCCAGCGCTCGGCGATGCGGTCACGCTCCAGCACGAGATGCGGCACGCCCAGCTTGCCCAGGTGCTCGCTCATGGCCACGCCGGCCTGACCGGCCCCGACGACCAGCGTATCGATTGAGGTTGTTTCCACTGCCACGGCTGTCTCCTTGAAGTGCGGCTCGCTGCGATGCGGGTGTCGTCGCGCGAGGAGGAATGGAGACATTCTGCTGACAGGTCAGCATGGGCGAAATGATGTTTTTTGTGGTTGTTGACGAGAAAAAAGCTGGGGGAGACGGCCAATGCAAGCGGCGCAAGCATGCCACGGCGACAGCGGCATCGAACCTGCTCGTTCGCGACGAAGCCGTGCTTGCGGCGCCGCCTGCCCCGGGCGATGGCCGTTCCCCACAATTCTTGACTGTGTCCGTCCCGCCAACCTGTTAGGATGCCGGTCGCCTCGGCCTCGACCGCAAGCAACGGACCTCTGGTTCGCTTTTTTCGTTGTTCCCCCCGTCGCGGCTGCCGCCCCCAAGCGATACAGCGCGGCGAACGGCACCGCAGCCCGGTAGAACCCGCAACTCCCCGCTGCGGCGCCTTCAGCAACCGTTGGAGTGGCGCACGTTGCGCCAGCAAGCATGAAGAAACTGAAGCAGCACATCGTCAACCTGCGCGACAAGGACCGAACGCCGGTGATTCGAGCCTGCGCGCTGCTGTTGATGGCCGGCCTGCTGTATTTGCTGTGGCCGTCGGCGGAAATCGCGTATCTCGCGATGGAATCCGTGATCCGCTGACCACGCGGCCGCGCACGCGCTGCGCTATACTTGCGCGATGGAAACCCGACCCGCCTCGCTGAACGTGCATCGCTGGTGGCGCGCCTGACCGCGGCGGCCCGTTTCCTTTTGCATATCCCAAACGTGATGCCGCCAGCCATGGCGGCATTCGCATTTCTGCGCTGACATCATGGCTGGCGGCTTCGACAACCGGAGCCAACGACGACCATGACGCAATCCGCCCGCCCGATCATCCTCACCGGCGACCGCACGACCGGCCCGCTGCATCTCGGCCACTACATCGGCTCGCTGCGTGCACGCGTGCAGATGCAGCACGAAGCGACGCAATTCCTGCTGCTGGCCGACACCCAGGCGCTGACCGACAACATGGGCCGCCGCCAGCGCGTGACCGAGAACGTGATCGAGGTCGCGCTCGACTATCTCGCCGTCGGCATCGATCCGGCGATTTCGACGATCGTCGTCCAGTCGCAGGTGCCCGAACTCGCCGAGCTGTCGCAGTACCTGCTGAATCTCGTCACGGTCGCGCGCCTCGAGCGCAATCCGACCATCAAGGAAGAGATCCGCCTGCGCGGCTTCGAGCGCGACATTCCTGCCGGCTTCCTCACCTACCCGGTGAGCCAGGCCGCCGACATCACCGCGTTCAAGGCGACGCACGTGCCCGTCGGCGACGATCAGTTGCCGATGATCGAGCAGACCAACGAACTCGTGCGCCGCTTCAATGCGACTGTCGAGCGGCCGGTATTGGTCGAATGCGAGGCCGTCCTGTCGGCTGTCACCCGCCTGCCGGGCATCGACGGCAAGGCGAAGATGAGCAAGTCGCTCGGCAATGCGATCACACTCGGCGCGACGCCGGACGAAATCGCGCAGGCCGTGAAGGACATGTACACGGACCCGAACCATCTGCGCGTGAGCGATCCCGGCCAAGTCGAAGGCAACGTCGTATTTACGTTTCTCGACGCGTTCGAGCCGGACGTGCAGAAAGTCGACGAACTGAAGGCGCACTATCGCCGCGGCGGCCTCGGCGACAGCGTCGTGAAGCGCGTACTGAACGAGCGGCTGCAGGCGCTGATCGAGCCGATCCGCGCGCGGCGGCGTGAATTCGAGGCCGACAGGGCGGAAGTGATGGCGATCCTGAAGCGCGGCACGCTGCGCGCGCGCGACGTGGCTGGTGCGACGCTGGCTGAGGTCAAAGGCGCGATGGGGCTCACGTATTTCGATTGAGCGGTGCGCGCCGCCGGAGGCGCCGCACGCGCCGAACGTGACCGGGCGACGATGCACCGCGCACTATTCGCCCGCATTCGTCCGGCGCGAAACGTCACCGCGCGATGTCGTGCGCGTCAGTCGCCGCCACGCGCTGTCTTGATCGCTCGTGCCGTGGCGCAGCCGCGTTGCCCACGGCCTCGATCCGGCTCCCCGCGGTCCTGCGTTTCGCGTTTCGCGTTTCGCGTTTCGCGGAACCCGGGTTGGAATAGGCGATAGCGCTGTAGTGATAAACCAGCTTCTTGAGACGCTTCTCGCCGAGCGGGTGTCGGCTGTGCGACTGAAGTAACACTGGCATGTCCGGCACTCGAACATCGGCAGCCGACCGATGGGGCGCGTTCGGAATCCCGCTCTGGTAATGGATAGCGAGCCAGAAGGAGGTGATGCCCGAGCACGGCCCCATGGGGATTCTGGAGTGACAGAATCAATTCGCTCCACGTCAGGACGCCGCACGCCGCCGTGCCGGCCGCTGCCGCCTACGTGATCTGATACGTCGACGCCGGCGCGAACTCGTCGGGCAACGGCCGATCGCCGAGTTCAAGCACCGACCGCTCGATCGTGCGCGTCATCGCATCGAGCGCCAGCGCATTCGGCGCCAGCCCGAACGGCTCGGCCACTTCGTTCGCGATCGCTTCGAGCGCAATCAGCGTGTAAGAGATGAACACACAGATCAGCGGCGTGAAGAACTCCGTCGAATCGACGAGCCCGAATGGCAGCAGCACGCAATACGCGTAGACGGTGCGATGAAGCAGCACGCTGTACGAAAACGGAATGGGCGTCGACAGGATCCGCTCGCAACCGCCGATCGACTTGCCTAGCGCATCGAGTTGCATGTCGAACATCCAGCAGGTCGTGTCGGCGCCGGGCGCGCGCCCGAGCGCACGGACGATGCCGCCGCGCAGTTCGTCGAGGATCGCGACCGGCTTATAGCATTTTCCGCCTAGCGCTGCCGTGCGTTCGGCCCCGAGAATGCGCAGCAGGTCCTCCGACGGATCGGTATTGCGCAACTGATGCTTTAGCGCATACGCGAGTCCGATCAGCAGATCGGCGAGCCGGTTGCGCTCGGCGTCGCTGACGCTGTCGGGCAAGTAGCGATGCAGTTGCGACGTCACGGCGCGCGCGGCGATCAGCAGATTTCCCCACAGGTGCCGCGCTTCCTTGAAACGCTCGAAGCTCGCGTTGTTGCGAAACCCGAGGAAGATCGCGAGCGCAAGGCCGAACAGTGTGAACGGCGCGGTGTTCAGCGGAATCTTTTCGCCGAAGATGCGCCCGTTCGTGAAGACCGCCAGCGTGCTGACGATCGCCATGAACGTCAGTTGAGGAATGATCGATTGCAGCACGGAGCCGTTCCATACGAACAGCATCCTGAGCCAGTTTTGTCGTGGTCTGACGATCATGAGGTTGTCTCGACTGCCGATGAAATACGTACTACTCGAGCGCCCGATGCACGACGGCCCGCGCGTGGGCGGGCCGCTGTCGCGTCGATGCCTGGCAGGCGGCGCGACGCACCGCGCGTTCGCGTGATGATAAGCCCGCGGGTCCGCGCCCTGCGTCAACGGCTTTTCGCCGCTCAGTGATAGCCGGGGTCGCCCTCGCGCACCTTGCCGCGAAACACGCGATACTGCATTGCGTTGTACACGAGGATGATCGGCAGCACGATCACGGTGCCGACGAGCGCAAACAGCTGGCTCGAATGGCTCGACGATGCGTCCCAGATCGTCAACGATGGCGGCACGATATTCGGCCAGATGCTGATCACGAGCCCGGTGTAGCCGAGGAATACGAGCGCGAGCGTCAGCAGGAACGGCGTTGCTTCATGCTCGCGCTTCACCGTGCGAAAGATGCCCCACACGCACGCGACGACGAGGACCGGCACCGGCAGGAACCACCCGAGATTGCCGCTGCCGAACCAGCGGTGTGCGACGGCCGGCAGCCCGATCACGGTCCACAGGCTGACCACGGCCATCACCGCGAGCAGCACGCCCGTGAGCGGCTTCATCAGCAAGCGCATCTTGCGCTGCAGTTCGCCGTCGACCTTCAGGATCAGCCAGCCGCAACCGAGCGTCGCATAGGTGACGAGCACGCCGATCCCGCAAAACAGGCTGAACGGCGACAGCCAGTCGAACGGCCCGCCCGCGAACTGGTTGTCCACGATCCGGATGCCCAGCAGCAGCGAACCGAGCGTGATCCCCTGGCAAAACGCGGCGAGTGCGGAGCCGCCGATGAATGCGAGATCCCACAGATGCTGCGTACGGTTCGCCTTCGCGCGCAACTCGAACGCCGCGCCGCGGAAGATCAGCCCGATCACCATCAGGATCAGCGGCAGGTAGTTGGCCGGCAACAGCGTCGAATAGACGACCGGGAACGCGCCATACAACCCCGCACCGCCAAGCACGAGAAACGTTTCGTTGCCGTCCCACACCGGCGCGACGGTATTCAGCATCACTTCGCGTTCGGCCTTCGCGTCGAAAAACGGAAACAGCAGGCCGATGCCGAGGTCGAAGCCGTCCAGCATCACGTAGATGAACACGCCGAGGCCGATGATCGCGGCCCACACGACAGGAAGATCGATGTGCATCGCTTACTCCGCTTCAGTGATGTTCAGCGGCGTGGACAGCGCGCTATTGCGCAGCCCCGGATGCCGGTGCAGCTCGATATATCCGGCATGCGCGGCCGGCCCGCGCTTCATCAGTTTCAGCATGTAATAGACCCCCGTTCCGAACACGAGGAAATACACGATCACGAAGATCAGCAGCGACACGCCCACCTGTTGCGCACTGAGCGGCGCGACCGAATCGACGGTACGCAGCACGCCGTAGACGGTCCACGGCTGCCGCCCGACCTCGGTCGTGATCCAGCCGGCCAGCAGCGCAACGATGCCCGACGGTCCCATGCATACGACGAACCACTGGAACCAGCGCGTTTCGTACAGGCGCCCGCCCTTTCTCAGCAGCAGGCCGAGCAACGCGGTGAGCAGCATCAGCATCCCGAGGCCGGCCATGATCCGGAAGGTCCAGAACACGATCGGCGAGTACGGACGATCCTGCGGCGGGAATTCCTTCAGCCCGCGAATCTCGCCGTTCCAGCTGTGCGTGAGGATCAGGCTGCCGAGGTGCGGCACCTGGATCGCATAGCGTGTCGTCTCGGCCTGCATGTCGGGAAGGCCGACGAGGTTCAGCGCAGTGCCGCCCTTCTCGGTTTCCCACAGCCCCTCGATCGCGGCGATCTTCGCGGGCTGGTATTCGCGCGTGTTCAGCCCGTGCGCATCGCCGACGAAGATCTGGATCGGCGCGAGCAACAGCAGCATCCACAACGCCATCGAGAAGCTGCGCTTCACCGGTTCGTCGCGACGCCCCTTCAGCAGGTGCCACGCGCCGCAAGCAGCGACGATGAAGCCTGCGACGATGAATGCGGCGATCGTCATGTGCGCGAGGCGATACGGAAACGACGGGTTGAAGATGACCTTGAACCAGTCCACCGGCACGACGAGGCCGTTCTCGATCTTGTATCCCTGCGGCGTCTGCATGAAGCTGTTCGACGCGAGAATCCAGAACGTCGAGATCAGCGTGCCGACCGCCACCATCAGCGTCGCGAAGAAGTGCGCACGCGGACTCACGCGCTGCCAGCCGAACAGCATCACGCCAAGAAAGCCGGCTTCGAGGAAAAAGGCCGTCAGGACTTCGTAAGTGAGCAGCGGACCGGTGACGTTGCCCGCGACACGCGAGAAGCCGGCCCAGTTCGTGCCGAACTCGTAGGCCATCACGACGCCGGAGACGACGCCCATCCCGAAGCCGATCGCGAAGATCTTCGACCAGAACTGGAACATGGATTTGTAGGCCGCGTCGCCGGTGACGAGATAACGCCACTCAAGCACCGCGAGGAAACTCGCCATGCCGATGCTGATCGCCGGAAACACGATGTGGAACGACACCGTGAACGCGAACTGCAATCGTGCGAGATGGAACGCATCGAAAATTTCCATGACCGAAATTTGCTCGTGGTTGTGAGGACGTCGGCTTGAAGCGGGAAATCGCGCGACGGCTTGGCGGCGGCACGTGCAAACCTCGATGGATCGCAGTGCACGGCAACAAAGCGTGAATGACGATATCGCGTTTCGAACGATACTCGCAATCGCGCGAACGTGCGCTGAAACTGTGCTTTCCCGTCGGGCGACCATGTGTGCACGTAATCGCCGTTTCGAGGGCCGGGGCCCGTCGGCTGTACTGCTTTCGGCGCTGCAACGCCGGATGTTCGCCGCGCGCGCGAAAGCCCGGACCATCGACTCGCCGGCCGCTCCGGGCGACCGAACGGGACACCGCGCCCCGCCGCGCAAAATCCGTTCCGGTCGCGCGATGCGCCGCCGATGCCGGGGCGCGCTGGCCGGGCGCGGCGTGTGCGGCGTGTGCGGAATCGACAGCATCGCGCGCTGCAGTCGTTGGTGCGGGCGAACGGGATCTCGCAACTGCGGGCCGACATATCGCACGCGGCGTCGCGCTGCCGCAATACGTGTTCGCACACCGGCTTCGCGCGAGCATCCGTATTCGTGCGACCGTCGCCGCTCATGTCCGCACGGCGACGAACTGTATTCCTGCATTTGGCGCCCGATTGTGCCTCTGCCGGCGACGTCCGGCCGCCTATGCTCACGATAAGCGTCGCCACGACTCGTGTGCCGACGTGCCGGCGCACACGCCGCCGATCGGCGACGCCGTTCCGCTCACTTCATACAAACCGAAGAACCGATCGTGAATGCCATCGCTTCAGCCGCGGCGTCCGCCGTTTCGACCGACGGCGCATCGCCGGGCAGCTTCCATCGCCCGCTCGACACGCTTGGGCGGCCGCTGCACGATCTGCGGCTGTCCGTCATCGACCAGTGCAATTTTCGCTGCGGCTACTGCATGCCGCGCAGCAGCTTCGGGCCCGACTACGCGTTCATGCCGTCTTCCGAGCGGCTGTCGTTCACGCAGCTCGAGAACGTCGCACGCGCGTTCGTGTCGCTCGGCGTCGGGAAGATTCGCCTCACGGGCGGCGAGCCGCTGTTGCGCCGCAATCTCGAAGCGCTGATCGAGCGGCTCGCGTCGCTGACGACCATCGACGGCAAGCGCGTCGAACTCGCACTGACAACCAACGGTTCGCTGCTCGCCGCAAAGGCACGATCGCTGCGCGATGCGGGCCTGTCCCGGGTGACCGTGAGCCTCGATGCGATCGACGATGCGGTGTTTCGCCGGATGAGCGATGCCGACGTGCCGGTCGCGCGCGTGCTGGCCGGCATCGAGGCCGCTCAGGCCGTCGGGCTTGCGCCGCTGAAAGTCAACGCGGTGATCGAGCGCGGCAAGAACGACGACCAGATCCTGCCGCTCGTTCGGCACTTTCGTCACAGCGGCGTGGCCGTGCGCTTCATCGAATACATGGACGTCGGCGGCGCCAGTGCGTGGGCAAGCAATAAAGTCTTGTCGGCCGCGCAGATGCGCGACCGCATCGAACGCAGCTATCCGCTCGTGCTCATCGGCGAGCCGGGTCACGACGCCACCGCGATCCGCTGCCGGCACATCGACGGCGCGGGCGAAGTCGGCTTCATCGCGAGCGTGTCGCACCCGTTCTGCGGCACGTGCTCGCGCGCGCGCGTATCGGCCGACGGACGGCTTTATACGTGCCTGTTCGCGACGCAGGGCACCGATCTGCGGCCGTGGCTCGACGAGGGGGCATCGATCGACCGTCTCGCCGACGCCGTACGCGCGCAATGGGCACTGCGCGACGACCGCTATTCCGAGCGACGGGCCGCACGCGCGGCCCGGCCGTCCGGCAAGACCTATCCGACCGTGCGCATGTCGCTCGTCGGCGGCTGACGGCTGCCGCGCGACGGCGCGCACCGCTAACTGGAGAACCGTCATGACGAGTTTCACCGAATCCCGTGCCGCGCTGCCCGACGATGCGTCGCCAGGCGGCGCTCATTCGGAACCGTGCGATCCGCATGCGGGACCGCCGCCCGCGATCGCGGCCGGCTTCGAGGTGCGCGTACAGTACGCCCCGATCGACCCGGGCGCCGAAATCGCGCCAATCGCGCGCAATCCGAATGTCGGCGCGGTCGTGAACTTCGTTGGCGTCGTGCGCAATGAAGGCGACGTAGACGACGTGATCGCGCTCGAAGTCGAGCACTATCCGACGATGACCGAGCAGGCCCTGTGGAGCATCGTCGAGGAAGCAAGCGCGCGCTGGCGGCTCGAAGCGGTCAAGATCGTGCATCGCGCCGGACGCATTCCGCTCGGCCATCCGGTCGTGATCGTCGTCGTGGCTGCCGCGCATCGCGCGGCGGCGTTCGACGCATGCGAATTCGTCATGGATTTCCTGAAGACGCATGCGCCGTTCTGGAAGAAGGAAATCCGGCACGACGGCGCGGCCGGCTGGGTCGCACCGAAGGCGCATGACGATCACGCGATGCGCCGATGGGGTTGAACGCGCCGCCCATGCCGTTTCGATTGCAGCGATTTCGCTCGAGATAACCTGATGAAACTGACGATCAAATACTTTGCGAGCATTCGAGAACAACTACACGTGGAAGAAGAAGCCGTCGAAATCGACGCATCGGAGCTCACCGTCGACGCGTTGCGCGGCATGCTCGCCGCACGCGACGCGCGCAGCGCGGAAGCGCTGCGGATGGACCGGCCCGTGCGTGCTGCCGTGAATCTGGAGATGGTGGCCGGGGGGTTCGTCGTGCGGGAGGACAGCGAGGTGGCGTTCTTTCCGCCCGTAACGGGCGGATGAGGCACTCGATGCGTCGACTCGCACATCGGTGTACGACATCGACTGCGACGCCACCAGCCTGGGCGAGCCTGGGCATGCGCACAGGCACAGACCGTCGCTCAACGCCGCCTCCCGCCCGTCGGGCCCGCCAGATGAAATCCAGTCCGGCCGACGGGCGTTTGCCTTGCCGGAGAATGCAGTAGCACCCGCTCGACATCCCGTTCCTCCCCCGCGGGGAGCGTGAAGCGCCCGGCCGACGGTCGCGCCGGATCTTCGCTCATCGATTCGCGCGCTTGTATCGCGAGCAGCGCCGGCCGCCCCGCAGCGGCGCGAATGACCGACCGCCCTGTTCCGGATAGTTGAAGAACCGGTGACGTCGGGCTGATCGCGCCTATGGCCGGGCACTCCCTCCCCAAAGCTTCGATTCACGTTGCGCAAGCCTCCACCGGCCGTCGCGCTCCTCCGCCTCTCGGGCAAACACGATCCGGCCCTTCTCCACGTTCCGCCCCAACTCTTATATAAGACATAAGACATTTGACGCGTGACCATATTGCGATTAGAATCCCGTCCAAGCAGTGAAGCAGTGTCCGGAACAGCAGCCTCGGCGTGCCTGGAAAGCCCTTCCCCTGAAACGCAATCTCAGCAGGTCCCCCCATGCTTGAAAACTTTCGTGCTCACGTGGCCGCCCGCGCCGCGCTCGGTATTCCCCCCCTGCCGCTGACGGCCCAGCAAACCGCCGAACTGGTGGAACTGCTGACGAACCCGCCCGCCGGCGAAGAGCAGACGCTGCTCGACCTGATCACCCACCGCGTTCCGGCCGGCGTCGACGAAGCCGCTCGCGTGAAGGCCGGCTTCCTGGCCGCCGTCGCGAAGGGCGACACCGCATGCCCGCTGATCTCGCGCGAACGCGCGACCGAACTCCTCGGCACGATGCTCGGCGGCTACAACATCCAGCCGCTGATCGAGCTGCTGTCCGACGAAGCCGTGGCCGCCGTAGCCGCCGACGCGCTGAAGAAAACGCTGCTGATGTTCGACCAGTTCCATGACGTGAAGGAACTCGCCGACAAGGGCAACGCGCACGCGAAGGCCGTGCTGCAGAGCTGGGCCGACGCCGAATGGTTCACGAGCCGTCCGGAAGTGCCGGAAAGCCTGACCATCACCGTGTTCAAGGTCACGGGCGAAACCAACACCGACGACCTGTCGCCGGCGCCGGACGCCACCACCCGCCCCGACATCCCGATGCACGCGCTCGCGATGCTGAAGAACGCGCGCCCGGGCATCACGCCGGAAGAAGACGGCAAGCGCGGCCCCGTCAAGTTCATCGAATCGCTGAAGGAAAAGGGTCACCTGGTCGCGTACGTGGGCGACGTGGTCGGCACCGGCTCCTCGCGCAAGTCGGCCACCAACTCGGTGCTGTGGTTCACCGGCCAGGACATCCCGTTCGTCCCGAACAAGCGCTTCGGCGGCGTGTGCCTCGGCGGCAAGATCGCGCCGATCTTCTACAACACGATGGAAGATGCCGGTGCGCTGCCGATCGAGCTCGACGTGTCGCAAATGAACATGGGCGACGTGGTCGAACTGCGCCCGTACGAAGGCAAGGCGCTGAAGGACGGCAAGGTCATCGCCGAATTCCAGGTGAAGTCCGACGTGCTGTTCGACGAAGTGCGCGCCGGTGGCCGCATTCCGCTGATCATCGGCCGCGGCCTGACCGCGAAGGCGCGTGAAGCGCTCGGCCTCCCGCCGTCGACGCTGTTCCGCCTGCCGCACCAGCCGGCCGACAGCGGCAAGGGCTTCTCGCTCGCGCAGAAGATGGTCGGCCGCGCGTGCGGTTTGCCGGAAGGCCAGGGCGTGCGTCCGGGCACGTACTGCGAACCGAAGATGACGTCCGTCGGCTCGCAGGACACCACGGGCCCGATGACCCGCGACGAACTGAAGGACCTCGCGTGCCTCGGCTTCTCCGCCGACCTCGTAATGCAGTCGTTCTGCCACACCGCCGCTTATCCGAAGCCGGTCGACGTGAAGACGCACCAGACGCTGCCGAACTTCATCAGCACGCGCGGCGGCATCGCGCTGCGTCCGGGCGACGGCGTGATCCACTCGTGGCTGAACCGCATGCTGCTGCCCGACACCGTCGGCACCGGCGGCGACTCGCACACGCGCTTCCCGATCGGCATCAGCTTCCCGGCAGGCTCCGGCCTGGTCGCGTTCGCGGCCGCCACCGGCACGATGCCGCTCGACATGCCGGAATCGGTGCTGGTCCGCTTCAAGGGCAAGATGCAGCCGGGCGTCACGCTGCGCGACCTCGTCAACGCGATCCCGCTGTACGCGATCAAGCAGGGCATGCTGACCGTCGCGAAGCAAGGCAAGAAGAACATCTTCTCGGGCCGCATCCTTGAAATCGAAGGGCTGCCGGACCTGAAGGTCGAGCAGGCGTTCGAGCTGTCGGATGCGTCTGCGGAGCGTTCGGCTGCCGGTTGCACGGTGCGCCTGAACAAGGAACCGATCATCGAATACCTGAACAGCAACATCACGCTGCTCAAGTGGATGATCGCGCAGGGCTACCAGGATCCGCGCAGCCTGCAGCGTCGCATCGCCGCGATGGAACAGTGGCTGGCCGACCCGCAACTGCTCGCGCCGGATGCCGACGCCGAATACGCGGCCGTCATCGAGATCGACCTCGCCGACATCCACGAGCCGATCGTCGCATGCCCGAACGACCCGGACGACGTGAAGACGCTGTCCGAAGTCGCCGGCGCGAAGATCGACGAAGTGTTCATCGGCTCGTGCATGACCAACATCGGTCATTTCCGTGCCGCGTCGAAGCTGCTGGAAGGCAAGCGCGACATTCCGGTCAAGCTGTGGGTCGCGCCGCCGACCAAGATGGACCAGAAGCAGCTGACGGAAGAAGGCCACTACGGCGTGTTCGGCACGGCCGGCGCGCGCACCGAAATGCCGGGCTGCTCGCTGTGCATGGGTAACCAGGCACAGGTGCGCGAAGGCGCGACGGTGATGTCGACGTCGACCCGCAACTTCCCGAACCGTCTGGGCAAGAACACGAACGTGTACCTCGGTTCGGCGGAACTGGCGGCGATCTGCTCGCGTCTGGGCAAGATCCCGACCAAGGAAGAGTACATGGCCGACATGGGCGTGCTCACCGCGAACGGCGACAAGATCTATCAGTACATGAACTTCGACCAGATCGAAGACTTCAAGGAAGTCGCCGACACCGTGCAGATCTAAGCGTGCTGTCGCGCTGCGGCGGGTCGCTCCCGTCGTGGCGACACTCACTATCGCCGCAGGCTGAATGCCTGCGGCGTTTTTTTTGCCCATCAGGTTTGATCGTGAATGATTGCCGGCGGGATCACTGGAATGCGGTCATCCCTCCCCGGCCGGATACACACGTTGACATAGGAACCGATTGGTCCATATAATCACGCCAAATTGCACGAGATTTCACTCATGGCACATCCGACCAGTCTTGGACGTCCACGCGAATTCGAGTTGGACGATGCCGCGCGCGACGCGATGCAGGTCTTCTGGGACCGCGGCTACGAAGGCGCATCGCTGCCGGATCTGATCGCAGGCACCGGCTTGTCGCGCGGCAGCCTCTACAAGGCGTTCGGCGACAAGAAAGGACTGCTGCTGGCGGCGCTCGACCTGTATATGGCCGACGGGCTCAAGGCAACAGCCGACCTCCTCTCGCAGCCGGGCGCGGTGAAGGACGCCATTCGGCAATCGCTGCTGCGCTATGCGCGTCTGTCCGTCGGCGAGGCCGGCCGGCGCGGGTGTCTCGCGGTCGCGATGACTACTGAAATGGCGTCCCGCGATCCGGATGTCGCGGAACGCACGGCACGCATGTTCCGCCGTTTGCAGCAGCTTTATGCCGGTGCGATCGTGCGCGGACAGGCAAGCGGCGAGATTCCCGAACGCGACGAACAGGCGCTCGCACGTTTCCTCGTCTGCCAGGTCGAGGGCATGCGCGTACTCGGCAAAACCGGTGTATCGGAAGCCGACATGCTCGCGCTCGTCGACAACACGATGCGCGTTCTCGATTAATTTTTTTGGCCAATTTGGAACTGATTGGTCCCATATGGAGGCTCACCCATGACCCAAAGCGATTCTGTCTCGCCCGACCCGCGGCGCTGGGCAATGTTCTCGGTCCTGCTCGTCGGCGCATTCCTGCCTCCGCTGGACTTCTTCATCGTCAATGTTGCGCTCCCGTCGATCCGGGCGGAATTGGGCGCATCGTCTTCGGCCGAGCAATTCGTCATCTCGTCGTACGCGGGCCTGTACGCCGTGACGCTGATTACCGGCGGGCGGCTCGGCGACTTGTTCGGGCGAGGACGCATGTTCTTTCTCGGGCTGCTCGGATTCGCGACGGCATCGGTGCTGTGCGGCCTCGCGAGTTCGCCGTGGACACTGATCGTGGGCCGTGCGTTGCAAGGTCTGACGGCGGCCATCATGGCACCGCAGGCGCTCGCGTCGATCCAGGCGATCTTCCCCGAATCGGAAAAGCCGCTCGCGCTCAGCCTGTATGGCGCGGTCTTCGGCCTCGCCGCGGTCGTCGGGCAGGCACTCGGCGGCATTCTGATTTCGCTGAACCTGCTTGGCCTCGGCTGGCGGACGATCTTCCTCGTCAACCTGCCGCTGGCGATCCTTGTCGTGCTGTTCGGCATCCCGCTGCTGAAGGAAACGCGCGCACAGCATGCGCGCAAGCTCGACCTCGGCGGCACGGCGCTGTCGATGGCAACGCTGGGCGCGCTGGTCGTGCCGCTGATCGAGGGGCGCGACGCAGGCTGGCCTGTGTTGGCGTGGCTGTCGCTGATGGCGGTACCGGCGCTCGGATGGTTCTTCTGGCGCTACGAGGGCCGGCTCGCCCGCAGCGGCGGCGCCCCGTTGCTCGATCCGGCCGCGCTGCGCGCACCGGGTCTGGGGCGCGCGCTGCTGATCGCGCTGTTGTTGTACTCGATCGGCGCGTTCTTCCTGCTGTTTTCGATCTATCTGCAAAGCGCGTTGCACGTCGATGCGCTCAGCGCAGGCCTCGTGTTCCTGCCGTTCGGCGTAGGCTTTCTGCTGGGGCCCTTGTCGACGCCGTACTGCTCGCGCTTCCTCGGCGCATACGTCAATCCGTTCGGCATGGGTCTCGAGGTCGCAGGGCTCGTCGGCCTGGCCGGGTTGATCGCCGCGACTCCGCGCGGCATGCCGCTCGCCGCGATCCCGCTTGCCGCCGTTCTGTTCATCATCGGTTTCGGGCAAGGGCTCGCGCTGCCGACGCTGATGCGAATGGTCACCGGCCGCGTCGCACCAGCGCTGTCGGGCATGATCGCCGGCATCGCCAGTTCGACGCTGCAGGTCAGCACGTCGCTCAGCGTCGCGATCATCGGCGGCATTTTTTATACGGTCCTCGGCTCGCGCCAGGATCCCGCCGCGATTGCGCACGCGTTCATCGTCGCGATTCTCGGTATCGCGTTCTTCCTGAGCATCGGCGCCGGGTTGGGCATCTCGCTCGGCCGGACATCGGCCGCGCGCCGCCCCGCGCACACCCCAACCGCTTTCCGCACCGAACGCAACGGGCCGTGACGCCGGCCGCCGCGTGAAACCGGTCGTGCGCCGCGCCGCACGATGCCGCTTGTTCCGTCGGTCCGACATGGAGGATGCACATGTACTTCGTCGTTTCCTATCGCCGAGCCGCAGGCACGCGGTTCGATTCCCGCTATTACGTCGAGCAGCATATCCCGCTGGTCGAGAAAACCTGGAGGCAATACGGGCTCGAATACATCGACGCGTTTTTCCCGTCACGAGAGGACAGCGAACTGATCGTCGTCGCCATGTGCCGCTTTCGAGATCGGGCCGCGCTGGATGCCGCGTTCGCGTCCCCGGAGACGGCGCGCGTCATGGCCGATGTCGACGCGTTCACCGATATCGAACCGGACCGGTGCATCGCGGAAGCGCTCGCGCCCGCCGAGTAACGCCCGATAGTGGCCCGGCACCGTCGCTCGCATGCGCGACGGCGCCGCGAAGCCTGCGCAATGCCGGTCTCGTCAGAGCAGCCCCATCATGGATGCCTTCAGCGTCGCCGCGGCGCGCGTCGAACATTCGAGCTTGCGGAACGCGTTCTCGACGTGGGTGCGCACCGTGCTCGGACTGACGTTCAGCGCCTGCGCGACCGCCTTGTTGCTTGCGCCTCGCGAAATCGCGCGCAGCACGTCGATTTCCCGCGCGGACAGGCGCGGGCCGTCATGCTGTGCGCGACGCGCGCCACGCGGGATGGCAGGCGCCTTCTCCGACAGCAGCGCACTCACCGCTTCGCCACATAGCCGGCCGCGTGCGACTTCTTCCTTCAGCACGTTCGCGGCCGCGGCGTCGCTCAATGCCGCGCGCCATGGACGCGCCGAGCGCAATGCAACCCACGCCACCGACGCCGCCAGCACACGCGCTTCCAGCGCCAGCGCCGGAGCACGCACACCGCGAAAATAGCCGGAACCGTCCTGCCGTTCGTACGCATGCGACGCGAGCATCGCGGCTTCGCGCAACGCACCGGTCTGCCGGCCCGCACGCTCGGTCCAGTAGGGCACGAGACGCACCTTTTCCCAGGCGCCGGCAGGCAACGGCGTCGGCAGATTCCACACGCCGTTCGCCACGGCGGCCCGGCCCATGCCGTGAATCAATCCGGCCCGGTAGACGAGTTCGCGCGCCGCATCGTCCGACGACAGGCGGGCATGGCACATGGCTGCCGTCGCCGCGACCGATCGCGAAAAACCGGTCATCCACGGCAGTTTCAGATCGACGATGTCGGCGATCACCTCTGCCGACGTCGCGCGCTGCATGTCGGCCGTGATCAATTCGGTTTCGAACGCGTCGATCGAGATGCGCGCGAGCTCCGCCAACCAGCCGCCGGCCTGGCACGCCGCCATCCCGGCGACGGGTGCCGGATAGCGTGCTCCCGCGCGTTGCCCGATCAATTCCAGCGCGCGATCGACACCGTACGCACGACTGAACACCTCGAGATCGCCCGCCACCGCGACGATCGACACGGGCGCCGGGACCTGTTCATGCACGAGCCCCGCAGGCAGTCCATTGCCATCCCACGCTTCGAAAATGTGACGCAGCGCGGTTTCCGTCGCGTTCGACAGCCCCAGTATTCGTGCGACTTCGCCCGAGACTTCGCAGTGAATCCGCGCAAGCGGCAACATCGCGGCGCCGGCGCGCCCGAGCGCCTCGGCCATGCCGGCCCTGCTTTCGAGCATTGAACTGCGGATAGCGACGTCGTCGCCGAACAACTGCGCGAAACCGGCCGCGTTAGCCGTGCAGCCCGACCAACGCAGCAGCGCGACCTCGCGGACCGTATCGCAAATCGCAGCGTCGAACCCTGTCGCTTCCGCGAGCCGCACCGCCAGCCAGGCGGTACGCAGAGAATGATCGGTCGGTTGCCCCATACTCAGATCGCCGATAAAGGCCAGCGCCCTGACGGAGTCGAATATGCGCAGCGGCGCGTGCGGTGCTTCGGCGTCGAACATCGGATGGAGCGAAGAAATTCACCTGAACGAGCAAACGATCATACGCGACGATGTCGAGCCGCGCATGAGCTCGCGCCCCGCGCAAGCGCGCGTTGCGGACGACCGCAACCGTGAGCGATTGCACGTCGGCCGCGTGCCGTGACGCGCCTATCGCCCGCCCTCGGTCATCTGACCGATGGTGGACAGCCGGGACGATGGCGATACTCGAACGGTGGAAAGCCCGTCGCGTTGACGTGCCGATCATTGAAACCGTCACGCCGGCCGGAACGATGGCCCGGCGTACCAAGGAGCGCAAATGGTTGATCGTTACCCTGAATTCAGTCGTCCCGGCGAAGAGCAATGGCTCAAGCGATATTATTTTTCGCGAGCGATATTCTCGGCGATCTGGGTCGTGCTGGCTTTTTCCGTCGGTCGCCAAAGCGCAGCCGCAGCAGCCATACTGCTCGTCGTCTATCCGGCCTGGGACGCTGTGGCCAACTTCGTCGATGGGCAACGCAGCGGCGGGATGGCCAGTAACCGCACGCAGACCGTCAACGTCGCGATCAGCGCAATCACGACGGTCGCGGTGGTTCCGGCGCTGAATGCCGGAATGGGCGCCGTGCTCGCGGTATTCGGTGCGTGGGCGATCGTCTCCGGTGTACTGCAGCTCGGCACCGCCGTCCGTCGCTGGAAGCATTTTGGCGCGCAGTGGGCGATGATCCTGAGCGGCGCGCAATCTGCGCTGGCCGGCCTGTTCTTCCTCGCGCAGCGCCACGCTGCCGCGCCGCAGCCGATCGGCAGGATCGCGGGGTACGCGGCGGTCGGCGCAATCTATTTTCTGATCTCGGCGATCTGGCTGCAGGTACGGCAGACGAGACGCAAGGTTTCATGAGCGCCGTGCATGCAGCCAAGCGCGCATCGCACGCGATATGCGCGCGGCCCCGATGCAGGACACGGCAATCCGCAGTGTCTGCCGGGTGAACCGACGCGTGCGTCACCGCATGCACGACGCCGCGAGCTTGCCGACCGAGATCACCGCCTGCTCGATCTCCGGCGACCACGGGCTGCTGTAGTTCAGCCGGATGAAGTTCCGGTAGTTGTCGGTGATCGAGAACATGTAGCCGGGCCCGATCGTGATCCCCTGCTCCAGCGCGAGCTGGTACAGGCGCATCGCATCGACCGTCGGCGGCAACTCAACCCACAACACGTAGCCGCCCGCCGGGCTCGAAATGCGCGTGCCCTCCGGAAAGAACCGCGACACCATCGCGCGCATCAAATTCGCCTGCTGCGCATACGCTTTGCGCAAACGTCGCAGGTGATGCTCGTAGCCGTCGCGTTCAAGAAACTCGGCGATCGCGAGCTGCGGCAGCGGCGGCGTCGCCAGCGTGTTCAGGAACTTCAGCTTCTCGACCTGATCGCGATAGCGGCCCGGCAACGCCCAGCCGATCCGGTACGCCGTCGTCAGGCTCTTCGAGAACGACGCGCAGTGCAGCACGATCCCGTTGCGGTCATGGGACTTCAGCGTGCTCGGGTGCGCATCGCCGAAATACAGTTCGTTATACACACCGTTCTCGATGATCGGCATGTCCGATTTGGTTGCGAACTCGACCAGTTCGTGCTTGCGGCCGTCCGGCATCTGGAACCCGAGCGGGTTCTGGAAGTTCGGCATCACCATGCACGCGGCGATCGGCTGCGACTTCGCAATTGCCGCAAGCGCCGCGATGTCGATTCCGTATTCCGGATGCGTGGCCACTTCGATCGCCTTCATCCCCATCCGCTCGATCGCGTGCAGCATCGCATAGAACGTCGGCGATTCCACTGCGATCGTGTCGCCCGGTTTCGCGACCGCCTGCAGGCACAGGTTGATCGCCTCGGTCGCGCCGACCGTCACGACGATCTCGTTCGGATCCACCGACATCCCGTTCTCCAGATAGCGTCGTGCGATCTGGCGGATCAGGCGCGGATGCCCAGGCGGAAGTCCGTCCGTCAGCCCCCGCAGCGACTGGTCGCGGCCGACAGCGTACGCGTATCGATTCAGCTTCTCGAACGGGAACAGGCTCGGGTCCGGATACGGCGAGCCAAGCGGCACCGCGTCGTCAGCGGCGATCGAGCGCAGCGTCGACAGCACCAGCCGGCTCATGTCCACGGACGACGAGATCGCGATCGGTTTCGACGGCCGCAGTTCACGCACCAGCGCGTGGCCGTCGTCGTTGCGCAGGTTCACGAAGTAACCCGATTGCGGACGGCTCTCCAGCAGCCCGCGGCTTTCGAGCAGCAGGTATGCGTGCAGCACGGTCGTGATGCTGAGCCGGTGCTGCTGGCTCGCCTGACGTACCGACGGAATCCGGTCGCCATGTCGATACACGCGCTGCCGGATCAGGCGCTCGATGTCGTCCGCGAGTTTTTCGTAGAGCTTCATCGCGTACGCCCCGCCGGCGTCCGCATGCGCGCCGCCGCTCCGTGCGCGTTCGACGCGCGCGTGTTCTGCCCGTCGGCCGGGCTGTCGTGACGCCCGATTGCGCTGTCTGATGTCGCCTTTTCCATCGCCGTAGCTCGCCTTTGAAGGTGCGCCGGAAGGCCCGAGACGTCCCGACTCGCGGCACTGTGCACTTGATGATGGAATCTTAGAAGAAGAACAGTTGGCGACGAGCACACACATTGAACGCGCGTACAAGAGTACAGTTCCGCGCGAATTGGCTTGAGATGGCGAACTGTACATCTGGAGAATGGTGCCCGTGGCCCGTGGCCGATGGAGTTCGGACCGTAAGGTTGCCGCGTGAAGGCGGGGCCGTTCGCCCGTGTACCGCCCCCCACGGCACCGCGCTCGGCGGTTCGGTGCTGCGAGGAGCACGGTTCCGCAACGACACGGCGGCCCGCTGGCGCCGCGCACACGCCAGCGCGAAGGGCGCGCGACTGCTGTCCGCCGCCGCGTCGAACGTGCAAACGATCGCACTGCGCGCCGGGCGCAAGGAGATTGACCGGTGGCGGTACACGGACGCCGTCTTTGGCAAACGGCGCCGCAGCCTGTCAATCGAAGCGCCGTGTGAAAGGTGAACGCCGGCCCGGCCCGGCGGGATACGAGCACGAGCACGAGCGGCGATACGCTCGCCGCCGACGGTGCGCACAGCGGCGCGCGGCGTTATGCCGAACCGCTTGTCGCGGCGGATCGGCGAGCGCGCCGAAGAGCAATCGTAAACGTCGACCGTCAGATCGAACCGAACAGCGCGCGCGGCCGATCCTTCAGCGTGCCGCCCAGAATCCGCAGTCCGTTCACGAGTTCGTCGCGCGTCGCCGGGCACGCGAGATTGATGCGCACGCCGTGCTCGATCTCGGCGCGATCGACGGCAAATGTCGACGACGGCATCACGATCACGCCGCGCGCCTTTGCGTTCGCGGCGAAGTCGTCGGCGCGCCAAGGCGGCGGCAGCCGCAGCCACACGAACATGCACGCAGGATCGGCTTTCAGCTGGCCGGCCGGCAGCAACTCCCGGGCGAGGTCGACGCGCGCGCGGATTTCCGCCTGCTGCGCGCCCATGATCCGCTCGGCGGTCCCGTTCTCGATCCATACCGTCGCGATCAGCATCGACGTCGGCGCGGGCATCCACGCGGTGGTGCGTACCGCCTCCGCGCACAGCGCGACGCTGTCGCGCGGACAGCTCAGATAGCCGAGGCGCAGGCCCGGTGCGAGTATCTTCGACGTCGCGCCGATGTGGAACGTGAGCTCGGGACACAATCCCGCGATCGCCGGCAGACGATCGCGCACGAGCGGCCCGTACACGTCGTCCTCGATGATCGTCACATGATGGCGGCGAGCGATATCGACGAGCGCCATGCGGCGCGCAAGGCTCATCGTCGTCACCGTCGGGTTCTGCAGGTTCGGCACGACGAAGATGGCCTTGACGGGCATGCGCTGGCAGATCCGTTCGATCTCGTCGGGCAGCAGGCCGTCGTCGTCGGCCGCCGCGCTGACGATCTCGAACTGGAACAATGGCGCAAGCGCCTTCAGTCCGTAATACGTGAGCCGGTCGGCGACGATCACGCCGTCGGTGCCGATCAGGCTGTTCAGCACCGCATAGAGGCCGTGCTGCGCGCCGCTCGTGACGACCACCTGGTCGTGCGACGGCGCGAACCCGGGTGCGGCGAGCCACTGCGCGCCGGCCGCGCGCGCCCAGTCGGGGCCCTGCGGCGGCTGGTATTCCTGCAGCGACGCGAAACGCGGATCGGCCGGCAGCGTGCCGAACGTCTGCGCGAGACTTGCGAGAAACTCGCCGGTCGCCGGCCGGTTCACCGTCAGGTCGATCACGCCGCTGCCGGCCGCGAGCGACGCACGCGCCGGCTCGATGCTCGGCATCGCCCCGCCGGTCACGAGCGACCCGCGTCGCTTGCTGCCGATCACGAGCCCGCGCAACTGCAGTTCCTTGTACGCACGCGACACCGTAGACACGTTGATGCCGAGTTCCGTCGCAAGCTGGCGTTGGGGCGGCAGGCGGCTGCCCGGCGGATACACGCCGTTGCGGATTTCCGCCTCGATCGAGCTCGATACCTCGACATAGGTCGGCCGCTTCGGCCGCGCTGGCGCACCGCTATCGCGCTCGCCGGAAAGTTTGTCTGCTGCCATGTAGCGCCTGTACCCACACAAAAAGCGTTTGTCTGCCGGTTCGATTTGCCCAGCGATTGTATCCGACATCCCCTCCCGGTCAAGCGTCTGCCGAAAAGTCTATCGAATCAGGCAGCTGGAAGCGGGTAAACGCCAAGGCCATACAATCATTTTTTGATTGCACACAAAAATTTACTGTGTGATTCTTTATCCCATCTTTGTATGAGTTTTGCGTGCCGAAGGAGAGAGCGTCATGGCGAACGTCGCCATCGTGGGTGCAGGCTTCATCGGGCTCGGCGCAGCCGCATGGCTGCAGCGCGACGGCCATCGCGTCACGCTGTTCGATCCGGCCGGCATCGGGCATGGCGCGTCGTTCGGCAACGCCGGGACGTTTGCGCCGTATGGCTGCGTGCCCGTCAACGGGCCGTCCGTGTTCCGCGACATTCCGCACTTCCTGTTCGGCGCAGACAGTCCGCTGCGCATCCGCTGGCCTTACCTGTTGCACGGCGCACCGTGGCTCGCGCGATTCCTCGCCGCATCGATGCCTGCACGCCATGTACGCAGCGCCGCCGCATTGGCCGCGCTGCTATCGCGCGCCGCCGACGGCTATGCGCCGCTGCTCGCGTCGTCGCGACTGTCGGCGTATGTGCGGCCGCGCGAGTGCCTGTATCTGTACGCACGGCAGGCGTCGTTCGACGCAGCGCAGCCGGCGCTTGCGCTGCGACGCCGGTTCGGCGTGCCGTTCGACACGCTCGACGCCAACGGGATTCGCCGGCTCGAGCCCGCGCTCGCGCCGATCTTTACGCGCGGCGTGCTGTTCCATGGCAGCTGGCATTTCTCCGATCCGTGCGGATTTCTCGCCGCACTGTTCGCGCATCTGGCAACGGAAGGCGCGACGCTCGAACGCACGCAGGTCGACCGGATCGAGCCCGTCGCCGACGGCGTCAACGTGCATGCGGGACACGCGGTGCGCAGCTTCGATCACGTGGTGATCGCCGCCGGCGCCCGCTCGCGCGCCTTCGCGTCGGCGTGCGGCGACACTGTGCCGCTCGACACCGAGCGCGGCTACCACGTGCAGTTCGGCGCACACGAACCGATCGTCACGCGGCCGGTCGGCTGGGCCGAACGCGGCTTCTACATGACGCCGCTGGACGAAGGATTGCGCGCGGCGGGCACCGTCGAACTCGGCGGATTCGACGCCGGCATGAACCGCTCGCTGATCGCGCTGCTCACGCGCTCCGCACGCGAAGCGCTGCCGTCGCTCGGCAAGCCGACCCGCGACTGGCTCGGCTTCCGTCCGACGCTCCCGGACGGCGTGCCCGTGATCGGACGCGCACGGGACAGCGAGCGCGTGATCCACGCATTCGGGCACCAGCATCTCGGCGTCACGCTCGCCGGCATCACCGGCCGGATCGTCGCCGATCTCGTCGCGCAGCGCGCACCGCCGCTCGACCTCGCTCCCTATCGCGCCACGCGCTTCTGACGCGCGCCGCACCTTTCATCCCTGCAAGGAGGCATCATGAATCGTCGTAACTGGCTGGCATGGCTGGCCGTCTGCTCAATCGGCACCGCCGCTGCGTCCGTGCAGGCCGCGGACCCGGAAACCATCAAGATCGGCTTTGCCGGGCCGCTGACAGGGCCGGTCGCGCGCGTCGGCAAGGACCTGCAATACGGCGCGCAACTCGCACTCGACGAGGAGAACGCGAAACATCCGACCGTCGGCGGCAAGCCGGTGCGTTTCGTGCTCGACGTTCAGGACGACCAGGCCGATCCGCGCATCGCGATCCAGGTCGCGCAGAAGCTCGTCGACGACGGCGTGGTCGGCGTGATCGGGCACTACAACTCCGGCTGCAGCATCCCCGCGTCGGCCGTCTACAAACAGGCGAACGTCGCGATGATCACGCCCGGCTCGACGAATCCGCAACTGACGATGCAGGGCTTCAAGAACGTATTCCGCACGATGGGGCACGACGGCGTCGGCGGCGTGGTCGCCGGACGCTTCGCGGTCGAGCAGCTGAAGGCCAAGCGGATCGGCATCATCGACGACCGCACCGCATTCGGCCAAGGCCTCGCGGACGCGTTCGAAAAAGGCGTGAAGGACGCGCACGGCAGCATCGTCGGCCGCGAATACACGAACGACAAGGCGGTCGATTTCCGCGGGATCCTGACGACGATGAAGAGCAACAACATCGACCTGCTGTTCTTCGGCGGCCTCGACGAACAGGGTGCGATGCTGGTCAAGCAGATGCGCTCGCTCGGCATTCGCGCGCAGCTGTTCGGCGCCGGTGCGCTGAAGAGCAATGCATTCGTGAAGATCGCCGGCAACGCGGGCGAAGGCACGCAGGATCTCGAACCGGGTCCGGCGCTCGACAAGCTGCCTTCGGCGATCGCATTCGCGCAACGCTACAAGGCGCGCTTTAACCAGGACGTCGAACTGTATGCGCCGTTCGCGTACGACGCGGCGCTCGCGATGATCGCGGCGGTCCACAACGCCGATTCGGGCGATCGCGGCAAGATCGTCGCGAGCCTCGCGCGCGTGTCCGTCACGGGCGTGACCGGCAAGATTTCGTTCGACGAACGCGGCGATCTGATCAAGCCGCCCTACACGCTGTTCCGCGTCGAACAGGGGCAATGGCGCAGCATTCGCATGGTCGGCGGCGCGTCGAACTGATCGACGCCGGGCAGCCCGGGAGCAGGCGGCGTCATCGCGCCGTCTGCTGCCGCTGCACTTCCTGCGCCTTCATTTGCAGATACGCGCCGCGCTCGACCTCGTGCAGTTGCTGCGGATATTGCTCGGTCGCATCGAACCAGCGCGCGAGGCGCTGGTCGAGCGGCTTGTCGAGCGTCGCGAGATACGCGTCGATCGCAAGGTAGTAGCGCATCGTGTTGCGCTCCAGCAATCCGCGCACGCCGCCGATGTATTGCGGCTGCGCGGCCGACGCGCCGCCGACGGTCGTAAACCCGACCTTGTCGCTGCCGACCGTCGCGAGGTAGGTCTTCATCGCCATGCGGCCGACCGTGCCGAAGCCGTATGAATACGTGAGGTGCAGGAACGTGCGCGACGCGCCGACCGGCACGGCCTCCAGCGCGATCCGGTAGTCCTTCGTGCCCATCGGGCCGCTGTCGGCGGTCAGGTCGACCTGAAAGTAGTCGGGCGTCGCGGCGGCCACGCGATAGCGGAACTGCACGCGGTAGGTATCCGACAGCTTCTGCTCGATCTTGCGGCCGATGTTCACGTCGAGCACCGGGCCGTCGCTGCCGGCGGACGCATGACAATACTTCGTGTTCAGGTGCAGGATCAGCACCGCGCACCAGTTCGCCGGCCCCTGCGCGGGATCGTTCAGCTTGCCGTTGACGACGGAGAACGGATAATCGACGACCGCGTAAATATCGCCCTTCAGCGATGACGACGCCTCGGACGATTCGAGGTACAGCGGGCGATGAAAAGGATTGTTCTTCAGTTGCTCGCCGAGGCCGCGATAGCGGTCGATGAGCGCCGCCGCGCCGTCCGCGCCGAACGACAGCGCGCTCCAGCTCATCCAGCACGCGGCGATCAGCGCGTGCCATGCGCGGCGGGCACGCTGCCGTGCCCGCGGGTGTGCGGATGTCTCCATTCGTGTTCTCCAACGGGGTGCGCGGCAGACGCGTGCCCGCGCCGTTATCGAATAAACCGTCTGACCGCCATCGGTACGCGTCGTTCCGTTCGCTTCGTACGCAACCGTTCGTGCATCGCTCGCTTGCAAATCCCTCTTGCAAGTTCCTATTTGTCGGCCGAAAACGCGCTCGACATCTGCCGTGCGCGCTTCACGTCGTCCCCGTGCAGATAAATCGACGTCGTCGAAATCGATGCATGCCGCAAGTTGTCGCGCACGGTCGTCAGTTCCGCACCGCGCGCGAGCGCATGCGTCGCATGCGTGTGGCGCATCCAGTGCGGGCTCGCCTGCCGCAGCTTCTGCGCGAGCGCCGGGTTGTCGTCGTCGACGAGCGCCGCGGTCTGCACGAAGAAACGCTGCATCACCTTCCACAATCGCACGCTCGTGATCCCGGCCGCGCCGTCTTCCGCGAGACTCGGAATCAGCGGCGTGTCGGGCCGCCAGCGTACCGGCGTCACCGGCAGTCGCCGCGCAACCAGATACCGGTCGAGCGCGGTACGCGCGAGCGGCGGCAGCGCGACGCGTGCAACCTTCCTGCCCTTGCCGATCACCTTCAGCCACGCGTCGCCGTGCGCGTCGGTCTCGATGTCGCCAAGCGTCGCGCCGACGAGTTCGCTCGCGCGCAGCCCCGTCGCATAGCCGAAATCGACGATGAAGCGCAATCGTTGTGCCGCGGCCGGCGTCCAGGCGGAAGGCGATGCGCCCGACGACGCGTGCTTGCGAAATTCGAGCCCGTCCGCGATCGTGCGCACGAGCAGCCACTCGCCTTCGGTGAACGCATGCGACGTGTCGAGCGCGTTCGCCCCGCGCGTGTCGCGCACCTTGACACCCGCGAACGGATTCGCGAGCAGATAGCGCTGTTCGATCAGCCAGCGGAACAACGCGCCGAGGACCGATAGCGCGTATGCGGCCGAACGCGCGGACAACGCGCCCGAAAACGGCCGCCAGTCCGGCGCGCCGCGCGGGCGCACGGGACCGACCCACCGTTCGTGCGGCGTCGGGTTGCGCAAGAACGCGCGATAGGCGACCGCGTCCTCGGTCGTCAGAGACGACAGCGCGCGCCCGCGTTCGACGATCGCCCACAGAATCAGCCGCTCGGCCTCCTTCCGGTACGCGCGGCGCGTCGCAGCCGATTCATGCAGCGACAGCCATGCATGCACGGCCGCATAATCGTTGTCAGCGTCGAGCGTGCTGGTGGCGCGCGGCGCACGGAACGTGCCGGCCGATCCATCGACTTCGTGCGGCAGCTTCAATCGCTCCCACGGAACGATGCCGCTGCGCGGCTGCGCCGCGATCAACGCACGCGCACGCTCGGTCAGATCGGGATACGCGGAAAAGAACGCCTCGATGCGCCGCGCGCTCGCAACGCCGAGCCCGGCGATCGCGCGCCACCACTGACGCCGGCGCGGAATCCGCACGGTCAGATCGGCGAGCGTCGCGATCCCGTGCGCGCGCAGCGCGACGACCGCGCGCGCCGGCAGCCACAGGCCGACGTCGTCGCCGATCTGCGGCACCGGCGGCCGCGCATGGCGCAGCTGGCCGATCGCGTCGGCCGCTGCGTTGGCCATCTGCATGCGTTCGCTGTCGTCATGACCGAGTTGCTCGGCCAGATCGGGCCGCCCCGCCTGACGTGCGACGCGCACGAGGCGCCTTCGAATTGCGCCGATCACGCCGCGCGCGGACCGTCGTTCGCCGAGCCGGTCGGGCAGATAGCGCTCGACGGCCTGGCGAACGGTCATGCCCGCGTACCATGCGCGCAGCGCGGCGAGTTCGTCGGCATCGGGAAAGCCTGCGGGCGCAGGCACGGGATCGGAAGAAGGCGGTAACGCAACGCGCGGTGTCATGGGCGCAAGTTTGACAGAAGCGCACGCCGCCGAAAACGGGGCCGCCCCGTCGAATACGCCGCGTGCATCGCCGGCAGCCGAAGCGCATCAGGCCGCCGACGCGCATGGCCCGGCGCCGAAGCGGGCCGCACCGGCGCGCGGCAATACCGCGACGCAGATGTACGGACAGATCGGGTTTTCGGGCATCGCGCCGTTTCACCGCTGGCGTCGCCGCGCCGGCGTCCCGGTCACGAAAAGGCCGCGCGGCATTTGCGTCGCGCGACGCTGTTGCGCATCGGAGATTGCCGCATGCGGATGATCCGCGGGCGCTGCAGCACGACGATGGTAGTGTGTTTGCCGCCGGAGAGCGGAGATCGATGCGAAAGCCGATCTGCCATCCCCCTGTGCGCGCATGCGCGAGTCGTCCGGCCGGGCGCGTATTGCGGAAGTTGCCGAACCCATTGAATGCAGATCGGCACGAGCAAAGATGCCGATCGGCCAAGGCGCCGCAAATACGGGGGAAGCGGCAGGACCGGAACCCGCGCAACCGCGCCGGCGATGCGGCGACGGCCGGCGTCGCCATCGCTCGCCATCGGCGTGCCGCCGTCACCCTTCGCCCTTCGGCCCCGGGTTCAGCATCACGACGAACGCCGCGACACCGGCGATCAACGCGATCGCGCCGCCGCGCAGCACGATCGCTTCGTCGAACAGCAAGCCGGTCACGACGGCCATCATCCCCGCGAGCGACACGAACACGGCGATCGCCGCGACGACGATCCGCGCTTGGCGACGTATCATCGTGCGGGCCGCGTCAGGCTGCCGCGGCGGATGCCGGCACGGCGGAATCGTTGCCGCGAATCAGCAGCACCGGGCAGCTCGATCCGCGCAGGAACCGCTCGGCCACGCTGCCGAGCAGCACGCGCTGAATCCCGCGACGGCCGTGCGTGCCGACCACCGCGAGATCGATCGCGCTCTCCTTCACGTAGCGCTGCAGGCGCTCCGCGACGTCCTCGCCGATGCTTTCGGTCTCGACGAGCTCGCCCTCGCCTTTGGCGCCGGCCTGCGCGATCGTCCGTTCGGCTTCAAGCAGCACCTTGCGGCCGTCGTCGCGGATTTCCTCGACGAGCGCATGCGGGTCGAAACGGCCGGCATACGTAAACAGCACCGACTTGTCGACCACATACACCGCGCTGACGTGCGCGCCGGTCGCGCGCGCGACCTTCAATGCTTCGGCAAGGGCCTGCTTCGACGACGCGCTGCCGTCGACGGCCACCATGATCTTCTCGTACATGCGAACCTCGCTGGGGTGAGCGGCCGCGCGCGGTAGCGCATGCGGCCATGTCCGCATCATCGGCGGAGCACGCGCCCGCAGCTTGACGGAGATCAAGATTCGCCGGCGGCCAGCTGTGCGGCAAAGCGCCGCGCGGCGCGATCGAAGCCGCACCGTGCAACGGACGTGAACCGAGCGGGCTACCCGCCGAAGGCGCTATCATCAGTTTTGCGACCTTCGTCCGGCCCCTTTTTCGCCGGCTCACTTTCAATTCGCTCAACCGACATGACAACGACTACCGAACGCGTGGACGGCGCCGCCCAGCATCTCGTCGCCGCCCGCCATGCCGGCGTGCCCGGCCCGCTGCTGCCCGACGCCTTTCGTCCGGAGGGCGTCGATACCGCGCTGGCGATCCAGCATCGCGTCGCCGATCTGCTCGGCGAAACCATCGGCGGATGGAAATGCGCGCTGCCGCCGCCCGATCGCGTGATCGTCGCGCCGATCTTCGCGTCGACGATCCGCGCAGCCGATGCGCCGTACCGCGTCGTCGGCGGCCCGATCGTGCGGATCGAGCCGGAAATCGCGTTCGTGCTCGATCGCGACCTGCCCGCCCGTGCACAGCCGTACGACGAGAACGACGTGCGCGGGGCGATCCGCGAAGTGCGCATCGTGCTCGAGGTACTCGGGTGCCGTTATGCGGAGCCCGCGCGCGCGTCGAAGTTCGAACTGCTCGCCGACGGCCAGTTCAACCAGGGGCTGTGCGTGGGCCCCGCCGTGCCGGACGGCCTGAACGTGCCGCTCGAAACGCTCGCGCTGTCGTTCGACGGCGCGCTGAATCGCACGATAGACGGCCGCCATCCGGACGGCGATCCGCTCAAGCCGCTCGTGTGGCTCGTGAATTTCCTCGCATCGCGCGGCGACGGCGTGCGCGCCGGCCAGATCGTGACGACCGGCTCGTATGCGGGCGCGATCGAAGTGCCGCTCGGCGACGCGCTGACGGTGCGCTTCGGCGAACTCGGCAGCCTGTCGGTGACGCTGACGGCCTGACGGATTCGCCATGCCGCCGACCCCGTTGCCCGCGCGGCTGGCCGAAGTGCTGCGCACCGTCGACCGCCGCTTCCGGCTGCCGCCGCTCGTGCGTGCGTCGTCGCTGACCGAGGCTGCGAATCCGGCCACCGTCATCGCGATCGTGATCGAGGAGGCGCGCCGGCTGAAGGCCGACGGCAGCACGCCCGAGCCGGCGCTGCAACAGCGTTTCGTCGATGCGCTCGCGCGGATGATCGGCGACGCAATGAACCCGCAATCCGGCGATCCGGCCTTCCAGGCCGCGGTGCTGCGGCATCGCGCAGCGGCCGTGCGCGAATACGCGTCGCTCGCCGCGCATGCCGAGCAGGATCGCCGCACGCTGCGCTCGGCGATCAACACGATCGCGCATCCGGCGAGGCTCGAACGTCACGCGCAGGCGTGGCAGCTGGAACCGCTCGCGCGACTGCATGCGGCGGCCGCGCGCGCGTCGTGGGACGACGTCGACGCAACGCTGCGGCACCTGCTCGCGCAACCGGAGATGGCCACCGCGACCGCGTTCGAACAGGACATCGTCAGGCTCGCGGACAACCCCGCGCTTGCCCGCCTCTTGCGCGCCGACGCGCTATCGACGGATCCGGACGTCCGGCGGTACCGGACGCTGTGGGCGCGCCAGGGGCCGCTCGTCGGGAGTGCGCCGGCGCTCGCGCAAGGCGTCACGTCGCAACAGCGCGGCGCAGCCGTCGAGGCGCTGGCCGCGCAGGCGCTGCGCGCATTGGCCGCACAACTCGATGCGGGCGATGCGCACAGCACGTATCGCGTGGTCACGTCGATGCGTGTGCCCGCGGCGATTCCCGGCAAGCACGATCGCGCGAAAACCGAATGGGATGCGGTGCTGCTCGAGCGCGCGCGCGGCGGCGATCCGTCGGCCGCATGGCACGTGCGGTTTCTCGTCGAGGCGAAGGCGTCGGCGGATGCCGCGACGACCGACCTGCCGCGCCTGCTGCGCGGCCTGCATCTTCTCGCGCAGGCCGATCCGCACACCGTTTATGCGTTCGACGCGCGCGAAGGCGCGGTGCGCCTGCACGGCGCGTCGCTGCACGCGCTGGCGAACGACGACGCGGCACTCGAACACCAAGTGCTGTATTGCTGCGACGCATCGGCCGATCCGGCGCCGCGCCTGCTCGGCGCCGCCAGTCGCATGCAACTGCTGTCCGCGCCGGCGAGCCTCGACTATGCCAGCGCGCTGGCGCAACACCGGAACCCCGACCCGCACGGCCTCGACGTCATCTGGCACGCACTGCTCGAATTGCCGTCCTGGCACGCGGTGCTGCATCAATACGAATCGCTGCGGCAGGTTCGGGCGCTGATGGTTGGCGTCGACGATCTGATGGCTGCGATCGAAGGCGACGTGAACGACAGCGCGGCCAACGACGCGTGATGCGCGCAGGGCTGACCGCGTGATCGGGCGGCGACGCCGGTTCGCCGCGCAGGCCCCTGCGGATCGTCGAGCCGCGCGTAAGGTCGCACGCATCGCCACACGCACACGCCGCCACGCACGACGGCGGCGTTGTGAGGTCCGGCCGCGTATCGTCGAGCGTCTGCGTCGCCCTGCGCGCGCCGCCTGCCGAGGCGGCGCGTGAGGTACGATACGCGCCGAGGCGAAATGCCCGCTGAGAGACCGGGCCGTCGCGGCCCACGCCAACAAAAGAAAAATGCCCAAAAATTCGACACTGCACCGAAACCTGCTTGCCGCGCTCGCGGCCGGCCTCCTTGGCGTCCCCGCCGCTCACGCCAGTTCGGACTACACCTGCAATGCGCCGCCCACGCTCCGACAGAGCGCGTACTCGTGCGGCAACGTGCCGATGCTGAGCCCCGCGAACGACACGCGCATCAATGCGATGCTGATGATGGTTGACAGCGGCAAGGTCGCGCAGGTGTTTCCGGACCCGAAGACGATCCCGGCGAAAGAGCGGATCGACCGGATCATCGTGCCGTTCCCGATGGATTTTTCCGGGTGGATCGATATTGGCCAGAAAGCGCCCGACGTAACCGAGGGTGCGCCGGGCGCCGATGCAGCGTCGAACCGGTACGCCGACGGCGAAGGCAGCATCTGCCTCAGCATGGAGTCGGGCGCCGCCGCATTCAATGACGCACTCGCGGGCGCCGCGAGCGTTCCCGCCGACGAAGCCGCACGGCTGCGCGCGGCACGCGCCGACATCGCGCAGAAAACCTGTGCGGCGGGCGGCGCGAGCGCCGCATGGACGCGGCCGCCCGTGAAGTCGCCGCTCGGCCAGCAGTTCGCGACGTACCTCGACGGCACGTACGCGTTCTACCGCGCCGACTTCCTCGCCGCGACCCGGGCGTTCGCGAGTGCGTCGCACAGCGCTAACCCCTGGCTGAAGGAAACCGGCCTCTACATGGCCGGGCGCGCGCAACTGAACGCGGCGCAGGCCAATGCGTTCGACCACGACAGTCCGACTCCGTCGCGCGCGCGCGTGACGAAGGTATCGCTCGATGCCGCGGACACCGTGTTTCGCACCTACCTGAAGGTCTATCCACAGGGCCGCTATGCGGTTTCCGCCGCCGGACTGTTGCGGCGCGTCGCATGGCTCGGCGGAAACGTATCGCAGCAGGCCGACCTCTACGGTCACGCGCTCGCCCGCTGGTCGCCGGCGACGTCCAACATGGCGCTGATCCAGCTGGCGAACGAATTCGACAGCAAGCTGCTGTTCGGGTCGGAACTCGACGAACGCCAGATCCAGTCGCCGACCGTGCTCGCGACCATCGATCTGCTGCGCATGCGCACGTCCGGCAGCAGCGATGCGAGCCGCGACAAACCGCTGACGCTCGACGAACTGCAAGCGCAGAAATCCCGTTTCGCGAACGCGCCCGCGTTGTACGACTACCTGCTCGCGACGTGGTACGTCCAGATCGGGCACAAGCCCCAGGCGGCACTCGCGTTGCTGCCGCAAACGCCTGCCGCGCCGCTCGACTATTTCGGCCTGAGCCAGCAGGCGCTGCGCGCGTTCGCGCTCGAAGACAGCGGACAGGGCGACAGCGCGCGCCGGCTGTGGCGCGATCTGATCCCCGCCGCGAAATTGCGCTTCCAGCGCGAAGCGCTGGAGCTCGCGCTGGCGATCAATCTGGAGCAGGCGGGCCTCGTCAACGACGTGTTCGCCGACGATTCGGCGGTGCAAAACCCCGCGATCCGGGCCGTCCTGCTTCAGCGCACGGCCGGTGCGGACCTGTTGCGCACGCAGGCGCAGAATCCGGCGAACGGCGGCGCAGTGCGCGACACCGCGCTGTACACGCTGCTGTACAAGGAACTCACGCGCGCGCGCTACGCCGAGTTCGTCGCCGATACCGCGCTGGTGTCCGGCGCACCGGCCGCCCCGTTGAAACCGTTCATCGCAGCCGGCTCGCGCAACGAGGACGGCTACGCGTGCCCGTCCGCCCGCGACATCGCCGCGGCGCTGCAGCAGAATCCGCACGATGCGAAAGGCCTCAACTGCGTCGCCGATTTCGTGCGCCTCCATCCGCCCGCGCCGGGCGTCGAAGGCGACCCGGTACCGTCGTGGATGCGCAACGCGTCGGCGGCCGCCGCCACGCGCGTGCCGCCGACGCTCGGCGGCGCGCCGTCGCAGTTCGCGGGCCAGCCGTACGAGCGGATGTCGAGCTACGTGACCGTGATGGCCGATGCGCAGGCAAATCCGAACGATCGCGCGTACGCGCTGTATCGCGCGATCAAATGCTATGCGCCGTCCGGCTACAACGAATGCGGCGGCAAGGACGTGCCGAAGAACACGCGCAAGCGCTGGTTCGATACGCTGAAGACCGCCTATCCGGGCACCCCGTGGGCGCAGAAGCTGCGCTACTACTGGTGAGCGCCGCGTGAAGCGCGCCGCCTGTATCGCGGTGCTGCTGGCCTGCCGCGTCGCGCTGGCCGGCACCGTCGATCCGGCGCGGTACGACGCGTTCTGGCTGTGGGCGGGCGTGAAGCCGCAGCCGGTGGTCAGCGGCGCCCGCACCGTCTACGTGCTGCAGGGGCAGATCGAAGCATCGCCGCGCGACGAATCGCTGGTGCGCGTGATCGCGCAGGGCGTCGCGCTGCCGCCTGCGCCGCACGCACGCGTGTGGCTCGTCTATCGTGCACATACGCTGCGCTGGACGCCGCGCGTCACGCAGATCATGCTTGCCCGGCTCGAGCGCTGGCGCGCGTCGGGCCGTACCATCACCGGCATTCAGATCGACTTCGACGCGCGCACGCGTCACCTGCAGGACTACGTGGAATTTCTGCGGACACTGCGGGAAACGCTGCCCGCCGATTGCCGGTTGAGCATTACGGGGCTGCTCGACTGGAGCAGTCGCATCGATACCGACCAGGTCAACCAGGTCCGGGGGATCGTCGATGAAGTCGTCGTGCAGACGTACCAGGGGCGTCGCACGATTCCCGACTATGCGGCTTATCTGCCGCGCGTCGCGCGGCTGCGGCTGCCGTTTCGGATCGGCTTGATCCAGGGCGGCGAATGGGACGCGCCGCCGTACCTCGCGGCAAATCCGTGGTTCCGCGGCTACGTCGTATTCCTGCGCAATGGCTAGCGGCGGACAGCGCGGCGATTCGGCCCGTGCAATAGCGACGCAGCCGGCCGGAGCCGGAGCGCGCCGCGACGTCACGCCGTCACGCCGCTACGCCATCACGCCTGCACGAACGCCAGCAGGTCCGCGTTCAGCACATCCGCATTCACGGTCAGCATCCCGTGGGAAAAGCCCGGATACGTCTTCAGCGTGCCGTTCTTCAGCAGCTTGACCGACTTCAGCGCCGAATCGGCAATCGGCACGATCTGGTCGTCTTCGCCGTGCAGCACGAGCGTCGGCACCGAGATCGACCGCAGGTCTTCGGTCTGGTCGGTTTCCGAGAACGCCTTGATGCCTTCGTAATGCGCCTTCGCGCTGCCGATCATCCCCTGGCGCCACCAGTTCTGGATCACCCCCTGATGGACGACCGCGCCGGGACGGTTGAAACCGTAGAACGGGCCGGACGGCACGTCCAGGAAAAACTGCGCGCGATTGTCGGCGAGCGCCTTGCGGAATCCGTCGAATACTTCGAGCGGCAAACCTTCCGGATTCGCGTCGGTCTTCAGCATCAGCGGCGGCACCGCGCTGACCAGCACGGCCTTCGCGACGCGGCCGGCCGGCTCGCCGTGACGGGCCACGTAGCGCGCGACTTCACCGCCGCCGGTCGAATGACCGATATGCACCGCATTGCGCAGGTCGAGCGCCTCGGCCACCGCGAATGCGTCGGCCGCGTAGTGATCCATGTCATGACCGTCGGAAACCTGCGCCGAGCGGCCGTGCCCGCGGCGATCGTGCGCGATCACGCGATAGCCTTTCTGAACGAAGAACAGCAACTGCGCATCCCAATCGTCGGAGGACAGCGGCCAGCCATGGTGGAACATGATCGGCTGCGCATCCTTCGGGCCCCAATCCTTGTAGAAGATGTCGACGTTGTCCTTCGTGGTGATGTACGGCATGGCGGTAGGCTCCTTTGGGGTAGATGAACATCGCGTGCCGGCCGACGGCCCGGGCGGGCTGCCGTCGGCGACAATCTGCGGCGCGGTGGCACACCGCGTCGGTCGACGCAGCACTCGTCGTTGTAGCGTAAATACGAGTCCGTGTCATGAAGCCGATAACATGCCCACCCCGAGCTAGCGCCGTCCACGTCTTTAACGCAACTAACCATGCGAAGCATCCCGCATCGCAACGCGCGTCAGCCGTCCGTCGACACGGTCACGGCCTCCCACGCGCGGATTTCGTCTTCGAGCGCAGCCCACTTCTCGCGCACGAGCCGAAGCGCATCGCTGCCGAGCAACAGATGCGCGGGCGGATGTTCGGCGTCGATCACCGCGAGCATTGCACGTGCAGCCTTGGCCGGGTCGCCCGGCTGGCGACCGCTTTTCTCCTCGCGCGCGCGGCGGATCGGATCGAAGATCGCGTCGTAATCGGCAATCGAGCGCGGCGTGCGCGTCATCGAGCGGCCGGCCCAGTCGGTGCGGAACGAGCCGGGCGCCACCGCCGTCACCGCGATGCCGAACGGCGCGAGCTCCTTGCCGAGCGTTTCGGAAATGCCTTCCAGCGCGAACTTGCTCCCGCAGTAATACGCGATGCCCGGCATCGTGATGTGGCCGCCCATCGACGTGATGTTCAGAATGCGGCCGCGCCGGCGTTCGCGCATGAACGGCACGACGGCCTTCATCATCGCGACGGCGCCGAATACGTTCACGTCGAACTGCCGGCGCATTTCCGCGAGCGGCGACTCCTCCATGATCCCTTCGTGCCCGTAGCCGGCATTGTTCACCAGCACGTCGACCGGCCCGACGCGCGCCTCGATGTCGGCGACCACGCCGTCGATGCGCTCGAAGTCCGTCACGTCGAGCACGCGCGCGATCGCCGCCTGCGGCGACAGCGCTTCGAATGCCTCTTTTGCCGTTTCGCTTCGCACGGTGCCGACCACCGTGTGACCGGCGGCCAGCGCCGCCTCGGCGAGCGCACGGCCAAAACCGCTGCTGACGCCGGTGATGAGCATGATGTTCCCGGATGCCATCTGAGCTTCTCCCGAATATCGATCGAAGCGTGCATACTAGTCTGACCCACTGCGCCGAATAAGCCCGATTCCGCTGATTTTCTTGCACAAAACTATGAGTGCCGCTTCTGCCTCGCCGTCACCCCGATCGCCAGCGACGCCCGCGCGCGGCCGCAAGCGCCTGCTCGCGTTGTTGCATGCGCTGGCGCCGGACGAAGGCTATAACCTGACCGCGCTGCCGAGCGTGCGCATCCTGCGCTCGAACCGCCCGCTGTCGCGCACGCCCGTGCTGTACGACCCCGGCATCGTGATCGTGTGCCAGGGATCCAAGCGCGGCTATTTCGGCGGCGAATGCTATCTGTACGACGACGATCACTATCTGGCCGTATCGGTGCCCGTGCCGTTCAGCATGGAAACCGACGCAACGGCAGAGCGCCCGCTGCTCGCGCTGTACCTGCATCTCGATTTCACGCTGGCTGCCGAGCTGGCCGCGCAGATCGACCGCGCGGGAATCGCCGAACCCGTGCAGGCGCCGAAGAGCATGATGTCGACGCCAATGGACGATGCGATGCACGCAACGGTGCTGCGTTTCGTCGAAGCGATGCACCGGCCGCTGGAAGCGGCGGTGCTTGGAACCGCGCTGCTGCGCGAACTGTATTTCCGCGTGCTCACCGGCGCGCAGGGCAGCGCGATGAGAAGCGCGCTCGCGATGCGCGGCCAGTTCGGCCGGATCGGCCGTTCGCTGCGGCTGATGCACGCCGAGTACGCGCGCCCGCTCGATGTCGCGCAGCTGGCCGCTGAAGCCGGCATGAGCGTGCCGAGCTTTCACAGCCACTTCAAGGCGGTCACGCAGGTGTCGCCCATGCAGTACCTGAAGTCGACGCGGCTGCATCAGGCGCGCCTGCTGATGGTGCGTCAGGATCTGACCGCCGAGGCGGCCGGCCACGCGGTCGGCTACGCGAGCCCGTCGCAGTTCAGCCGGGAATTCAAGCGGCTGTTCGGATTGACGCCCGCGCAGGAAGCGAAGCGCATGCGTGCGCAGTTCGCGATTCCTGCGGCGTTCGACGATCAGGTGTTCGTGTCGTCGCATTGACGCGTCGCTTGCCGCTTCAATGGCGCGTCATCGCGCGCCGACCTTCCACACCGTGACCTCGTGCAGCGTCTGCCCCGGCTTGAGCACGGTGGTCGGGAACGACGGATGGTTCGGCGAGTCCGGAAAGTGCTCGGCTTCCAGCGCGAACGCGTCAGTCTGCCGGTACACCGTCCCGCCCTTGCCCGCCACGCTGCCGTTCAATCCGTTCGACGTATAGAACTGCAGCCCCGGTTGCGTCGTGTATACCTCGAGGAACCGGCCCGACGCCGGGTCGTACGCGCGCGCGGCAAACGCGGGCGCGGACTGCCCGCCCTGGTCGAGCACCCAGTTCTGGTCGTAACCGTGCGCGAGCACGAGCTGCGGATACGCGTCGCGCAGATGCGCGCCGATCGGCGTCGATTCGCGCAGGTCCAGCGGCGTGCCCGTCACGCTCGCGAGCTGACCGGTCGGGATCGACGTGGCGTCGGTCGGCGTGAAGCGCGACGCGGCGATCTCGATCAATTGCCGCTCGACGCTGCCGCCGTCGTGCCCGGCCAGATTGAAATAGCTGTGATTGGTCAGGTTGACGACCGTGTCCTTGTCCGTCGTTGCGCGATAGTCGATGCGGATCAGGTTGTCGCGCGTCAGCGTATAGGTCACGTCCGTCGTCAACGTGCCGGGGAAACCGTTCTCGCCATCCGCGCTCACGTAACGCAGCGTCACGCTCGAACCGCTTCCGTCGCTGTGCGTGCCTGTCACCGTCCAGACCTTCGCGTCGAAGCTGGCGGGGCCGCCGTGCAACGTATTCGGCGGATCGTTGACGGGCAGCGTCCATGTGTTGCCGTCGAGCGTGAAGCGGCCGTGCGCGATGCGGTTCGCATAGCGGCCGATCAGCGCGCCGAAATGGATGTTGCCGTTGTGCGCTTCGTAGTCGCGCAGCGAATCGAAGCCGAGCACGATGTCGGCGACCTTGCCGGTGCGATCCGGCACTTCGAGCGTCGTAACGATGCCGCCGTACGTGATGATCTTCAACGTGACGCCGCGCGCGTTGGCCAGCGTGTACTGGCTCACCCGTTGCCCGGCCGCGGTCGTGCCGTAATCCGAGCGGCCGATCGATACGTCGGGTGTCGCCGGTGCGGCGGCCGCTCCCAGCGCGAACGTTGCGGATACACCAAGTGCGAGAATCGGGCGCTGCGGCCAGAGTCGGTTCATCGGACACCTCCGAAGCGTATGCATGCCGGGCGACGCGCAATCCGCATGCCTGCGCGACGCGCGGCGACACGCCGGCGCGATCGCTGCGGACGGCGCCGCGTCCACGCATGCGCGAGCTCGTGTCGCCGCGCGATCGACAGTGGCGGGGTCCGCTGTACATATTGCAGCGCGCCGCTTACCTCGCAGGACGCAGCGCGAAGCCCGCCAGCGCACCCGCGATGCACAGCACGCCCACGTACAGTTCAGGCGCGTGCGGATACGATTTGAGCAGTATCGACACGAACACCGGCGTGACGCCGCCGAACACGGCATACGCGACGTTGTACGAGAACGAGATACCCGAGAAGCGCACCGCCGCCGGAAACGCGCGGACCATCGCGACCGGAATCGCCGCCACCGCCCCGACGCAGAAGCCGCATAGCGCGTAAAGCGGCAACAGCAGCGCCGGATCGACGGCGAGTTGAGACGCCATCAGCCAGTACGATGCGCCGAGCAACAGACAACCGACGAAGATCGTGCGGCCCGTACCGAACCGTCCCGCGATCGAGCCGGCGACGACGCATCCGATGGTCAGGCAGAACGTCGCAGCGGTATTGGCCTGCAGCGCGAGCGCCGGTGCAATGTGAAATCGCTTCGCGACGAGCGTGGGGGTCATCAGGATCACGACGACGATCGCGGCGGTCAGCGTCCACGTGAGTATCATCGATACCAGCACGGCGCGCCCGTGATCGCGCAGTACCGCTTTCAACGGCACTTCGCGGGTCAGCGCCCGGCTGCGCTTCATGTCCTCGAATACCGGTGTTTCGGCGAGCCAGCGCCGCAGCATCGCGGACGCAATGCCGAACAGGCCGCCGACGACGAAAGGCAGCCGCCAAGCATACGCGCCGATCTCGGCGGGCGAGTAATGATGATTGATCGCCGATGCGATCAGCGAGCCGAGCAGGATGCCGAGCGTCAGGCCGCCGGTCAGCAGCCCGCACGCGTAGCCGACATGGCGCGGCGGCACATGTTCGGACACGAACACCCACGCGCCCGGCACCTCGCCGCCGACCGCCGCGCCTTGCAACAGCCGGCACAGCAGCAGCAGCACGGGCGCCGCGATCCCGATCGACGCGTAGGTCGGCAGCAGCCCCATCGTCAATGTCGGCAGGGCCATCATCATCACGCTCAGCGTGAACATGCGCTTGCGGCCGACGCGATCGCCGAAATGCGCGAGCACCACGCCGCCGAGCGGGCGAGCCAGATACCCCGCCGCGAAAATGCCGAAGGTCTGCAACTGGCGCAGCCAGTCGGGAATCGATGGCGGAAAGAACAATTGACCGATGACGGCGGCGAAAAACACGTAAATCACGAAATCGTAAAACTCGAGCGCGCCACCGAGCGCGGCGAGCGCGAGCGTTCGGTGATCGCTGCCGGTCAGCGGGCGGTGGGGTACGGCCGGAATCTGGAGCGAGTCTGGGAAGTTCATCTGGATGAGGTGCGGAATCGGGAACCGCGCGCCAACCCGATGACGCGCCATTGACGGACAACACCCGAGCACCGCGAGTCATTCCATTGCGCATCGATTTTCCGTGACGCCGGTGCAAGGCCGTTTCCGGCCGCCGCGGTTCGGCCCGCATGCGGAGCGACGCCGGGAATAAACCGCAACCGTCACGTGTTCCACAGGGATAGACGGCGCACGAACGCACCGTCTGCGCGCGCGTGACGATGCGCGACACCTTCACGCCTTCTCTGGAGCAATCATGCGCTTTGCGGTTCTTGGCGCCGGCGCGGTCGGCTGCTACTTCGGCGGCATGCTGGCGCTGCACGGTCATGACGTCGTTTTCATCGGCCGTCCGGTGCACGTCGGCGCGATCCGCGATCATGGACTGCGGATCCAGACACGCACGTTCGACAAGTTCGTGCCGGCCGACGCGTCGACCGACATCGGCGCCGCGAGATCGGCCGACGTGGTGTTCGTCTGCGTGAAGTCCGGCGATACCGCCGACGCAGCGCGCGCATTGAGCCGCGTGCTGGCGCCGAACGCGCTCGTGATCAGTTTGCAGAATGGCGTCGACAACGCGGCGCTGCTGCGTGCCGAGATCGCAAGCCCGGTCATTTGCGCAGCCGTTTATGTCGCAAGCGAAATGGCAGGCCCCGGGCACCTGCTGCACCATGGCCGCGGCGATCTCGCGATGGAGGCGTCAGCGTCGAGCGAATCGCTGGCGCAGGTGCTGCGGACGTCGGGCATTCCAACCCGGATTGCCGACGACGTGCGCGCGACCCTTTGGTACAAGTTCGTCCTCAATTGTGCGTACAACGCGATTTCGGCCATCGTGCAGTTGCCGTTGGGCGAGATGTCGCATCGCGATGCGCTGCGTGAAACGATGCGTGCGGCTGTCGCCGAATGCATCGCCGTCGCCGCAGCCGAAGGCGTCCATTTCGCCGACGGGCCGGCCGCGATCGTCGAGCAGATCGAAGCCACCATTCCGCCGGGCCAGTATTCGTCGACGGCCCAGGATCTGGCGCGCGGCAGGCGCGGCGAGATCGATTACCTGAACGGCGCGGTCGTTCGGCGCGGCCGGGCGGCGGGCATCGACACGCCGGTCAATCGGACGCTCCATCTGCTCGTGAAGATGCTGGAAGCAAAGACCGCCGCGCATGCGTGACGCGCGCCGTTCGCGCGTGCGGCGCGGCCGGCCTGGCCGTCGGCCATGTGCGCCAGGGCGCCGAGCGGGCCCGTCGGCCGCGATGCCACGCGGCGGCGGTGGCCGCCGCGCATGGCCGGTATCGCCCGCTATTCGCGTTCGGCGTCCAGTCGCGCGAGTGCCGCCGCGATTCCTGCGCCATAAGCCGGGTCGGCTCGCGAGCAGTTGTCGATGTGACGCTGCCGGATATGCTCAGACACGCCGGCAAGCTGTCGCGCGGTGGTCTCGAACAGGCTCTGGCGCTGCCGTGCATTCATCAGCCGGAACAGGTCGCCCGGCTGCTGATAATGATCGTCGTCGATACGATGATCCCAATGCGCGGCCGCGCCGTCGAGCTCGAGCGGCGGTTCGTCCAGCTGCGGACGGTCCGACCACGCGCCCTTGCTGTTGGGCCAGTACGAAGGCGCGGCGCCGAGATTGCCGTCGGTTCGCATCGCACCGTCACGGTGATAGCTGTGGAACGGGCACTTCGGCGCGTTCACCGGGATATGCGCGAAATTGACGCCCAGCCGATATCGCTGCGCGTCGCCGTACGAAAACAGACGCGCCTGCAACATCCGGTCGGGCGAATAGCCGATTCCCGGCACGACGTTCGCCGGCGAAAACGCGGCCTGCTCCGTCTCGGCAAAGAAATTGTCGGGATTGCGGTTGAGCTCGAATTCGCCGACTTCGATCAGCGGAAACTCGGCCTTCGGCCATACCTTCGTGAGATCGAACGGGTCGAACCGGAACGCTCTCGCCTGCGCGTCGCTCATCACCTGAACGTACAGCGTCCAGCGCGGAAAATTGCCGCCCTCGATACTGTCGAACAGGTCGCGCTGATGGGTTTCGCGGTCCCGCGCGATCAGCGCTTCCGCCTGTGCGTCGGTCAGGTTCTCGATGCCCTGTTGCGAGCGGTAATGGAATTTCACCCAGGTCCGCTCGTTCGCCGCATTGATCATGCTGTACGTATGGCTGCCGAACCCGTGCATGTGCCGGTACGATCGCGGAATGCCGCGCTCGCTCATGACGATCGTCACCTGATGCAGCGCCTCGGGCAGCAGCGACCAGAAATCCCAGTTGTTTTCCGCGCTGCGCATTCCCGTGCGCGGGTCGCGCTTGACCGCATGATTGAGGTCGGGAAAGCGCAACGGATCGCGGAAGAAGAACACCGGCGTATTGTTGCCGACCAGATCCCAGTTCCCTTCGTCGGTATAAAACTTCAGCGCGAAGCCGCGGATGTCGCGCTCGGCATCGGCCGCGCCGCGCTCGCCGGCCACCGTCGAGAAACGCACGAACATCGGAGTCTGCTTGCCGATTTCGGAGAAGAGTTTCGCCTTCGTGTAGCGCGTGATGTCGTGTGTCACGGTGAACGTGCCGTATGCGCCGGCGCCCTTCGCGTGCATGCGGCGCTCCGGGATCACCTCGCGATCGAAGTGCGCGAGCTTTTCGATCAGCCAGACGTCCTGCAGCAGCGCGGGGCCGCGTGCGCCGGCCGTCTGGATATTGACGTTGTTGCTGACCGGTGCGCCGTTCGCATGCGCTATGTCGCGCGGAATCGAATGCTCTGACATGTCCTGGTTCCCCCAAACGGTATGTAGTTTCAGTTCATCTGTCGCGCGGGCTGCCGTCGGTTCGGGCATCGCGCGTCGCGCGGACGGCCATCCGGCACGCCGCCCATCGGAGATTAGAAGTCGACGATGTATCCGGTGTTTGTCCGGTTTGTATCGCTTTGTACCCGGTTCCGCCGACGGCCGGTTGCCGGACAAGCCGCTCGCCGCGCGATGCGTTGCATCGCATTCGACCGGTATGGCCGCGCAGCCCACACGCGCACGATCGCGTGCAGCACGATACTTTTATGTGGAATCCTTTCTGCGCGGTCGCCGCCGCTCGTCACGATCGCTGGCTGTCGGCGATCCGGTCGCCGAGCGCGCCGAGGTCCGCATCGCCGCGTGCGGCGATCAGCGCATAGGCGACGCCCGAGCGGCGCCATGTAGCGACGTCCATGTTGCCGACCTGCTGGCGATCGAGCACGGTATCGGGCCGTTCGTCTTTCATCACGCACAGCGCGACGGGCGAGCCTTTGTCGGGCAGATAGACGATCTGCACCAGCGGTTTGCGATTGAAGTTCAGACGCTGAATGCGCTTGAACGCCAGCCCGGCCGGGCGCAGGTCGGGAATCCGTATCCCTAGTCCGTCGTCCCGGCGAATCGTGTCGAGCATATGCGCGGCGGCGGCGACGTTCGCCGAGTCGAACGCAACGGTGTCGCGCGTATAGAGCCGCTGATAATTGACGGCCGCCATGATCCACGGCGACATCTGCGTCTGCGCACTCATCGACGCGGGCCGCGGCGCGAACCGCAATATGGCGGCGCTGCAGAATGCCCCGGCGACGAACGCGGCCGCGAGCCACGGCGCGATCGCGCGCATACGCGGACGAAGCGGCGCGGAATGCCGCCCCCGCACACCGGGCTGCGCTGCGTGCGACGCGCGCCGAGACGCGTCGCCGGAGGCGCTGAGCGCCGCCGGCGACGCATGCGCATGCGCGATGTCCGCGACCTTCCGGATCAGGCTCTGCGGCACCGGCGGCCACGGATGACGCTGAAACGCGCGCCGATAGGGCAGCACCGACGCTTCGAACAGCGCCACCCGCGTCGCGATGTCGGCCGACGTTCCGATCGCCCGGTCGACTTCCTCGCGCTGGTGCGACGTGAGCTCTCCGTCCACGTATGCCATAAGCACGATGTCGTCCATATTCATGCCCCCTGATCCTCACTGGTCGCCGCGCTTTTCGCGGATCGTTCGTGCCGGTCGCTGAACAGCGCGCCGATCGCCTGGCGAGCGCGTGAAAGCCGGCTCATGATCGTACCGATGGGCACGTCCAGCACGTCCGCTGCTTCGCTGTAACTGAGGCCTTCCACGCCGACCAGCAACATCACCACGCGCTGCGCTTCGGGAAGCTGCTGAACGGCCCTGACGATCTGAGCATCCAGCGCCTGCTGCTCCAGTGTCGGTGCGGCAGGATCGGAGATGGTTTCGAGAAGGTCGTCGTCCCAGTCCATGCCCGAGCGCCGGCGTACGCTGCGTGCGCGGAGTTCGTTGAGCCAGGTGGACTGGACGATCGAGAACATCCAGCTGAGCGGCGCCGAGCCGGGCCGCAACTGATGCGCGCGTTCGAGTGCGCGCACGCACGCGCATTGCACGAGATCCTCGGCGTCGTGCCGATCGCCCGAGATGCGCAGTGCGAACGCCCACAGGCGCGGAAGCATCTCGGGCAGCATGGCGGACAGTTCGGCTGCGGTCATCTGCGTCGATCTCCGTAACATGCAACCGGCCCGACGCTGACAAACGGCCGTATCTGACGTGTATCCATGGGTTTAGGCGAAATTGAACGGGCAACACCCCTACAGCCCACGTAAACAGCTGGACGGCACCGATATTCCATCAGCCGTCGAGGCTCACCCGATCGGCCGGATCGCAGCACGCCGGCGCAACGCCGGCGGTGTTGGGGCGATGCGCGTCAGATCACCGAGACGACCACGTCGATGTTGCCGCGCGTCGCCTTCGAATACGGGCACGTCTGGTGTGCGGCATCGACGAGCGCGCGCGCGAGCGCCGCGTCGACGCCCGGCACGCTGACGTTCAGCCGGGCCTGCAGGAAGTACGCGCCGTCGGCCGTGGCCAGGTCGATTTCCGCGTCGACATGCGTGTCGCGCGGCAGCGCAACCTCCAGCCGTTGCGCGGCCAGCCCCATCGCACCGATGAAGCATGCGGACCAGCCCGCTGCCAGCAGTTGCTCGGGATTCGTGCCGGGCGCGGCCGAGCCTGGCCCGGACAGCTTCACGTCGAGGCGGCCATCGGCACTGCGGGCCGCGCCGTCGCGCCCGCCGGTGGTGCGAGTCTTGCCGGTGTACAGAACTTTGGTTTGCTGGCTCATGATCGGTATCGTCGTGGTGGGTGGTGAATGAACGAAGCACGTATTCCGTCTTCCGGATGCATTAGAGCGCGGCCACGTATCGGTCATGTGTCCCGACGCCGGGCTATTGCAACGTCGCGTATCCATTCCGGGCGCGTACACATTGAGAAACAAATTCGCTGCTCCAGGCTGCGAGCCATTCGCGAAGCGAAGCGTGTTGGCGGATACAGGTCGCGCCGAGGCCAGGCAACGCATCGTCGCCTGGAAAACGTGCGACGCATGGCCGACGTACCGATATGCAGAGGCTTCCGAACAAGTCGTCCGGCTCGCCCACCGATTCACGCTCATTGGAATAGCACGCCGCCATCGGGTGTTCTGTCGATGCGGACAACCCTTCGGGAGTGAAACGGTGCAGAACGGGCAGCAGGAAATCGACGATCGTATGGCGCACGCGCCGGCGCACATGCGCGCGCTTGGCAGCACGGAACATCTGTTCTGGTTGCTGGACCAGAATCGGCCGACGCATTTCGCGATGGTCGCGGAGATCGATCGGCGATTCGCGCCGGGCGCATGGCGCGCTGCGTTTCAGGCGCTCCAGCGCCGACACCCGCTGCTGTCGAGCTGTATCGCCATCGACGCGCAGCAGAATTCGGCGTTCCATTCCGTACCGGGGGCCACGGTGCCGTTGCGCGTGATCGAGCACGACGCAACGTCATGGCAAGCCGAAACGGCCCGCGAAATCGCGACGCGCTTCGACTGGGCGACAGCGCCGCTGCTGCGCGCGACGTTGTTGCAGCGCGAATCGACGTCGGCGCTGATTCTCGTCGCGCATCACTCCGTGCTCGACGGCATGGGCGCCGCGTATCTGATAGAAGAACTGCTGCGCACGCTGACGGGCGAGTACGCGGCGCCGCTGCCGCTGGTGCAGTCGCTCGAGACGCTGCTCGAGGCCGACCTGAATGACGCGGCCGTGCTGCCCGCGCCGCGTGCCGCTCCGCAGCCGAAGCCGTTCCGTGCGGACACACCGGAGCTGCCGCACGTCGACGCGGTCGCGCTTTCGACCGAAGCCACGCGCCGCATCGCCGCGCGCGCGCGGCAAGAGCGCACGACCGTGCACGGCGCACTTGCCGCGGCCGTTCATGAAGCGGGACGGCGCCTGTCGAGCGAATGGGCCGCGCGCGCATTGAGAACCGTCACGCCGATCGACGTACGCGATCTAGCCGGCGACGCGGGCGTCGCGAATGGCGTGTACATCACCCAGACCGTCACGATCGACGTTCACCCGCGCGGCACCGACTTGTGGACTGCCGCCCGCAAGATCAAGGAGGATCTCGCGCCCGCTCGAACGCGCGCCCGCATCGCAGCGGAGCTGAAGGCGCTGGATACCGCGATGGCGGCGCGGCCGAGCGTCGAACACGCGGCCGGTTTCCTGTCGGGCGTGCTCGCCTTCGACGTCCTGCTGTCGAATCTGGGCAATCAACCGATCGCGGCGGCGTACAACGGCGTGACGCTCGACGCGCTGTGGGGGCCGTTCGTGACGTCGGGTTTCGCTGACGATCAGGTCATCGGCGCGTGCACGATCGATGGCGTCCTGCGTGTCGCGCATACGAGCCATTGCGCCATTCCGGGGCTGCTCGACGAAGTCCGCACGATTCTCGAGAGAGCGGCCGGCTGAACGAGAGCATGGCGCGCCCGCACGCGGCGGGACGCCGGTTTCGTTCGTCTCAGAACGCCGCGAGCGACACCCGCTTGCGGTGCTCGACGACGGACAGCAGGAACGCCGCCAGCCCGCAGGCGGCGATGAGCGTCAGCAGCATCGTCCTGCCCATCGTGACCAGCACCAGGCTGCCGAGCGCCGGAAATCCGAACACGCCGACGAAGTACGATGCGACGAACCATGTGAGCACCGCGCGCCGATGCCGTGCATCGGCGCTGTTGACCGCTTGCGCCTGAACGATCGGATAGATGAGGCCGTAGCCCGTGCCGAGCAGCACGGCGCTGGCCGAATGCAGGAGTGCGTGATGCGGCACGGCGAACGTCACCGCGACGCTGAGGATCATGAAGCCGAGCAGGATCTGCGTGGTTGCATCGACGCGCATCCGGATCACCAGCGCGCTGAGCAGCCAGCGTATGACGACCACCGTGGCCGAATAGAGCCCGAAGAACGTTCCGGCCTTCACGCCGGTTTCCGGCGCCATCGACATCTGGAACGTCATCAACCCCGAGAAGACGCTCGAGCCGAGCGCGATGATCGCGATCGGATAGATTGCGTGCGTGCGGGCAATCGCGCCCATGTCCCGAACCCAGCGTTCGCGCACCGGCGGCGCAGCGGGCAATGATGCCGGCGACGCCGGCGACAGGCGCCCGAAGCATTCGAGCATGACGGCGGCCATCGCGCACAATCCGCCGACGGCGCAGAACACCGTCCCCGTCGTCCAGTGCAGGTTGCGTATCGCGAGCGCCGCGACGGCCGGGCCGCCGCCGACGCCTGCCATCTGAAACGATCCGAACCGCAGGAACCAGCGCTCGCGTTCGGTATCGGTGGTGCGCTCCGCGAGCATCATCGGTGCGGCGAGGTAGAACGCGCCCCAGCCGACGCCGACCAGCAACCCGGGCACGGCGCTCAGCGAACCGGTGCGATCGATCAGCGCGAAGCCGACAACGCCCGCGCCGACGACCAGCGCGGCCAGCGCCGTCGTACGTGCGGTGCCGATCGAACGGGCGAGCCATGCGACCAGCGGCAGGCCGATCAACGCGCCGACCATGGCCTCGACCAGCGCGACGCCGGTATCGAAGTCGCCGCCACCCGTCGAACGAAAATGCATCGACAGCAAAAACGTCGCGCCGTATCCGCATGCCGTCAACAGCGCGCCGAGCAGCACGAACGACGCAACGCGCGGCGACATCGTGTGAGGATCGGCCATCGTGCCTCCCGTTGTTTCGAAACCTTGCCTTCGTTGCGCGGTCATCTCTGGCAGCCGCGCCCGGCCTTCCGATTAAACACCTGCGATGTATCCCGCATATGTCGGCGGCGTATCGCAATGTACCGGACGAAACGCCGGCATCCGGCTCGGGCGACCCGCCATGCACGCGGCCGGATCGCGCTCGCCCGATGCCGAACGGGCTTCGAACGACGGACGGTTTCCGGGCGCTGCGTTCATGCGGGAGCGAGCGGCAGCGTCACCCTCGCCTCGAGGCCGCCGGTGCTGCGATTGTTCAGTTGCAGGTCCCCCTGCATCGCCCGCGTCAGCCGGCGCGCGATCGCCAGCCCCAGTCCTGAACCCGGGGCGCGGGCCGAGGTCTGCGGCGCGCGGTACCAGGGTTTGAACACCGCCTCCAGCTCCGCCGGCACGATACCCGGCCCCGAATCCAGCACGGTCAGCATCACGTGCCGTCCGTCGACCCGCACACACAGGCGCACCTCGCCCCCGTAGCGCAGCGCATTATCGATCAGATTGACGAGCACGCGGCGCAGCGCGTGCGGGAACGTCACGAGCGGACGCCCGACCCGTCCGTCGAGATCGACGGTCAGGCCCGCGTCGCGATAGCTGCCGACCAGCACACCGAGCATCTCGTCCGCGTCGACGCGGCGCGGCGGCTCGGGCACGCTGCATTGGAGCCGCGCGCACGCGAGGCTCGCGTCGACGAGTTCTGCCATCTCGGCCAGATCGCGCTCGATTGCATCGCGCAACACGCCGTCATCGAGCATCCCGCTGCGCAGCATCAGCCGAGTCAGCGGCGTGCGCAGGTCGTGCGCATAGGCGGCCAGCACGTGCAGCAATTCCGTCATGCGCTCCGCGTGCTGGCGGTGCGCGCCGTTGATCGCGCGTGCGAGGGTCGCGATCGACGGCGCGCCGCGTTCGGCCCACGTATCGGGGAGCGCTTCGATACCTTGCTTGTCGATCGCATCCGCGAGGTCGCGCACGGTCGCGTCCAGCCTCAGCATCCGCAACCACGCCCACAGCGCGGTCGCGACCAGCATGAACGCGAGTGTCGCGACGGCGGCGATCAGCAGGCCATTACCTGCCGCCGGGCGCAATGCGTTCGCGAACGTCGTGCGCGCGTCGTACATGCCGGCCGCGACCCATGCAACGCCGCCGACGATCATCAGGCACACCGCCAACGCGACGCGTTCGCGCGAATGCGGGAACACCGCGCGGGCGATGCCGCGCAGGCCGCGCGTGGCCCGAGATTCAAACAAAGTCGCTGACGATAAGGTGGGAAGGTGCGCCATCTTCGTTCTCCTGTCGCCGTCGCAGCGGACGGCACAAGACAGATGAAAACACGCGCGAGGGGGCCTGCACCATCAAACGAGCGGCCATTCACCCCCTACGAAGGTTTAGGTCGCCGGGCCAGGCTGCCGCCGATCGGTCAGCGCTGTCGCAGCGCGCGGGCGAGCCACCCTTCGAGTTCTCGCGCATCGATCGGTTTTTCGAGGAGGCACAACGCGGCGCTCGCGCGCACGCGCTCGCGTTGGCGGCCGGTGGCGAACGCCGTCGCGAATATGGTCGGAATGCGCACGCCGGCGGCTTCGATCCGCGCCAGCAAGTCGATCCCGTCCATCCCGGGCAGCTGGATGTCGCAGATCAGACAGCGCGTGCGTGCGACCATGTCGGACACGAGGAATGCCTGCGCCGACGCAAACTCGCGCGCATCGCCGCCGAGCGCACGCACGAAGCTTCTCACGGCGGCGCGCACGAACGGATCGTCGTCGACAATCGCTACGAGATCGGTGACTGAGAGTGAAAGAGGCATTCGTACTTATGGCCAGGGGAACGAGCGCGCTCGTCCCAAATGCAGCAACACAAGTTGCCAGCATACCGCCTAGCCGCCCGACCGCCACCATATCTACGTATGGGTCGGCTTTCTCCCGATGGCGCCGTCGCTAGCGCGACGGCAGTTCAATGCCGAGCGCGGTCATCTTGCGCACGAGTTCAGCGACCGAGCGACACTTCATCTTGCGCATCGCCTGACCGCGATGGATCTTGGCCGTGATCTCGGCGATGCCCATGTTGCCCGCGACCTGCTTGTTCATCAGGCCTGTCGCGACGTGTTGCAGCACTTCCCGCTCCCGCGGCGTCAGCGATTCCCAGCATTCGCGCAAATCGAGCAGCGACTGGCTGGCCTCCAGCCGCTGCGCGTCGCGGTCGAGCGCCGCGACCACCGCGTCGATCATTTCCTGATCGTGAAACGGCTTCGTCAGGAAGTCCATCGCGCCGGCCTTCATCGCCTTCACCGTCATCGCGATGTCGCCGTGCCCGGTCATGAAGATGATCGGCATCTGCGGACCGCCATTCTCGACCAGCGACTTCTGAAACGCGATCCCGCTCTGCCCGCGCAATCGAACGTCGAGCACGAGGCAAGACGGGCCCGTTGCCTTCGGCGCCGCGAGAAACGCCTCGGTCGACGCGAATGCGTACACCTCCAGATCGATCGAGCGCAACAGGCTGACGAGCGCGGCACGCACGAATTCGTCGTCGTCGACGACATAGACGACACGGGCACTCCGATCGCCGGATGAAGTCGCGATGTTGGGCATGGTGATCTCGGGCATTGAACTATTCGCTGGTGAATTTGCTGGGATGGCCGCGCGGCGGCGCGATGGCATCGCGACGCATGCACTGCTGCAGCCGCATCGAAGCGGGATGCCCCGTTCGCACCCGTTCGGGCGGGCACGTCGCGGCCGTGCATGCGGACGACGACCCAACGATCACCCACTTTGCCGGCACCAATGAAAACACGCGAACCCCCGAATTATTCCAGTCGCGATTCACCGATGCAACCGCGCATGCGAACGGCTGCGCGGTTCACCGAATTCGCGACATCGTCGAGCGCATGACCGCACGTCGTGCATCGGCGTGCGCGCGGGAACACACCCGCGAACCGCTCGCACCGCGCGTCCCGCGTCGTGCGGACATGCGTCGCCCCACACATTGGTATCCGAATGTATCGGGCTTCGGCGCGGATACACGGCATTGCAAAACGCCGCGCCCGGGACACACGGGAGATACCTTCCCGGCGCTCAATACACACACGGCGGCACCTGATGCAAACACGACGCCACGGGCCCGTCAGGCTCGCGCGCCATCGGGTGACGCGAACACGTTCCGATCCATCCCACTTCAGGAGCCTCGCATGAGCATGTCAAAAATCACCTTCGCGTTTGCCGCACTCGCACTGACCGCATCGGCATACGCGGCATCGCCGGCGGAAACGGTCGCCGGAAATTACGACGTGCAGGCAGCAAGCCATTGGTCGCCGCTCGCGCCGATGGCAAAGACGCGCGCGGAAGTCCGTCAGGAGCTCGCTGCGGCGCGACAGAACGGCGAGCTGGACGCGCTGCGGAAACTCTATTCCGGGCATTGAACGGCCCTCTTCGTGTCGGCCCCGGCTCGCGCGCACACCGCAGGCGCCCGTGCCAGCGCGCGGGCCGTGACCGCATTTCGCCCGATGTATCCGCACGCCCGTCAGCCAATGAAGCAAACCGAATTCTCAGCGATGCTTCCCGACATGCTGCCGCGCCTCCGTTCGTTCGCGCTGCGTCTGACCGCGAATCGACACGACGCGGACGAACTGGTGCAGCGTGCATGCATTCGCGCGCTCGAGCGGGTTCATCAACTGCGAACCGACACGGCGCCGGTCAGTTGGGTCTTCTCGATCGTCCATTCGATCTGGCTCAACGAGTTGCGGCGACGCAATCGTCGCGACCGCCTGCTGCTCGAATACAGCGACGCGCTGCTGGAAACGGTCGCTGATCCGCGCGCCGCATCCGAAACCGCAGTCGCCGTCCGCCAGATCGTCGATGCCGTCGAGCGGTTGCCGGAGCCGCAGCGCGTCACGCTACTGCTCGTCAGCATCGACGGCCTCAGCTACCGCGAGGCCGCGCACTCGCTCGACATTCCGGTCGGCACCGTCATGAGCCGGATATCGCGCGCACGCAATGCGATCCGCATTGCGCTCGGCGGCGCCGACGCAACACGAACGCCGCGCGGCAATTTCGCGGGCTCCGCGAGCGACGGCTGACGCCCGCTGCCCGCTGTCGCGTGCCGTTCGATTCACGTTGATCCGCATCGCGCACCGCGCCGCGCCGCGCGAAAAATGCACGAACGGCGACGGAATAAACGACGTGCATCGCGTGTTCAGTGTAGGCAATCGCATCCGCCGCGGTGAATGCGGCCGGGCGCCTACTATTCGACACGAAACATGTCAGCACTTTCCAGAATGCTACTCGTCTATGACGGAACCGACGAGGCACAGGCCGCGCTCGTGCGATGCGCGGCACTGTCGCGCGCACTGTCCGCCGCGGTCGACATCGTGACCGTGGTCGATCCCGTCACCGCGAACGCGCAGTCGGCGGGACTGCTCACCGATCTCGCGCACCATCGCCTCGAGGAATTCGCGCGCGACGCGCTTGACCGCGCGATTGGCAAACTGGCGAACGACGGCATCGTCGCGCGCGGCTTCCTGCGGTTCGGACGCGCGGTCGACGCCGTCGCCGCGCATGCGTTGACCACACGTCCGGACATGATCGTCGTAGGGCACCGCGCCAGCAGCGGGTTCGCGCGCTGGTGGCGCGAACGACCGGTCCATTTCGATCTGGCCGAGCGCCTTCGCGGTGCGGCGCTGATCGTCGTGACGGTACCACCGGCCTAAAGCCGCCGCCGCACGCGCCACCCGCATCACGCGTGCGGCTCGAGCGTGTCCGGCGCCGCGACGCCGGTGCGCGGCTGAATGGTCGACGCGAGAATCATGCGTTCCCGGTTCGCGGTGAGGCACACGTCGCTGGAGCGCGGACGGAACACGCGATCGCCGCGCGCGATCGCGCTTCCCGTCAACGCGCAGACCGCGGGCGCGCGTGCGCGGCTGCTGCACCAGATCTGCTCGGTATACCGTCCCGAACGCGGGTCGCTCCATGAAACGCTGATCATGGACGACGACAGGCACTCGATCACCTCGATCGCGTAAAGCCGTTCGTCCCGCGTGAGCGTGTCGCCGTCGTCGCATCGGCGCAGGCCGAGGCGGCGCGCCTTGTAGCGCGTGCGCTGCGCTTGCCGGCAAACATCGCGTTGTTCCAGCGAAGGGTCGAGGACATTGATCAACGTGCGAATCATGATGTCCGCTTCAGGCAGTGTCGCCATCGCCGTTTCTCCCATCCAGTCGTGTCGGTCGTGTGAAAGCGGACGCCCGTCCGCGCGCTGGCACGGCGCGTGCGGGCGTCCGTCGCTCAGGCGCCGCCTTCCGCGCGCAGCGTGATCTTGCTGTTGACCGACGTGACGCCGCGCACTTTCCGCGCCGCGTCGACCGCCAGATGATCCTGGTCTTCGCTGTCGACCTGGCCGGTCAGCGTCACGCGTCCGGTCGACGCGTTGCCGAACACGACGATCGGCGTCCCTTCAAGGCCCTTCGTCCGGGACAGCGCCTTCTGAACGGAGCGCGAGAACGTGCGATTGGCGGCGCGCACCGCCTTCTTCGACGAGCCGGCTGCGGGCGTCGAAGTCTGCGCTGCATCCGCCGCGGCTGTATCGGGGCGTTCGTCTGCGAACGCGCGCACATTCACGCCGGCGAGCAGGGCGACGGCCAGGCCGCCGGTTACGACGATGTGTCGGAGTTTCATGATGGGTTCCTTGGATGTCTGGTGTCGTATCGACAAGCACGTGTATTCCGGCCGGCTCGCCGACGTGTCGGCCGAGCCGCCGTCTACGCGAATCGTGACCGGTGCAGCCAGCATACGGTGACGTGTGGACGCGCTCCATAGCATCTGCAGCTAGCCGAGTGACGCGTCGGCATAAGGCGCCGCATACGTTTGTATAGGCACCGACGCGATCTCCGCATGCGCCCTTTCGGGCGACGTACGGCGATCGCGCCGCGTCCGCTCATATCGAAACAACCGGCAGCGTGACCGTGGCCCGCGTTCCACCGTCGCCGCGAGGCGCGAGGTCGAGCTGCCCGTGGTGTGCTTCGACAATGGACTTGCAGATGGAAAGCCCCATCCCCATTCCGTGCGGTTTGGTCGTAAACAACGGCTCGAACAGACGCGCCGCCAGCTGCGGATCGAAGCCGTCGCCGTTGTCGTCGATCCGGATGCGCAGCAGGCTCGTGTCGGACTCACATGTCAGGACGATGACACGCGCGTCTTCACGGGTGCCCATCATCGATTCCGCGCCGTTCATCAGCAGACTGATGATGGCCTGCTGCAGCTGCACGCGTTCGCCGCGCACCGGTATCGCGGACGCACATCCGTCGACGCGCAATTTCACCTTCATCGCGTCCAGCGTGCTTTCCAGTATCTCCCCGGCCTCGCGCAGCGCATCCGCGAGGTCGAACACCGCGAACTCGGGCGCCGCGCGCCGCGCCCGCGCACGCAGCGCACCGATGATGGTCCGCGCGCGCACCGTGCACGCACAGATGTGCGCCAGCATTTCCCGGGCGGCTTCGAGATTCGGTGCGGTGCGATCGAGCCATTTCAGCCCGGCACGCGCGGACGTGTCGATCGCGGTGATGGGCTGGGCGACCTCGTGCACGATCGACGCGGCTAGCTCTCCATACGCCGTCAGCCGACTGTTGCGATCCATTTCCGATCGGGTTTCGCGCATCGCGGCTTCGACGCTGCACAGGCGCGCGCGCTGCGCGCGCAGCTCGTCGCGCAGCCGCAAATTCTCGAGCACGCAGCCTGCATGAAGCGCAACGACCTCGACCAGCGCGGCCTTCGCCGGCGTGAACAGGCCCGGCACATCGCGATGCTCGAGATACAGCGCACCGGTCAATTCGCCATTGCACCGTATCGGCATGCAGATCACGGCGCGCGGCTTGCGGCGGCGCACATAGTCGTCGGTTCGCCAATGGTCGGCGGCGCACGCATCGCGCAGCACCATGCCGTTGCGCAGGTGCACGGCGGCGGCAATGATCGGCACGGGCAGCCGGTCGACCGGCCGCCGTTCGGGGTGGGCCGCGTTCGCGGCCGTCGCCTCGGCGACCGCCTCCCAGCCGCCGTCGCGCAGGACGGCGATCACGCCCCACGTTGCCGCCGCGCCGCGCAGCGCGGATTCGAGCAGTGTCGCGACGCGCGTCGCGGGCGGCGCATCGTGCGCCATCGCGCGCGAGACGTCGCGCAACACGTGCATGTCGGACGACGGCAGCGATTGAGACGTGACTGCGTCAAAGGCCGGCGCTGCTTCGGCGCCGCCCGGGTCGGCAAGCGGTTTCCATGGCGTCCGCGCAGCGAGCGTGCTGCAGGCATCGTCGAGTTCGTTGTTCATTCGTCTATCTCCTGCTTGCCGGCATCGGCCTCTGCCAACCTGAAATTAACATTTCATGTAGTGAGTACTCCACAAACGAATGGTAGCAGCAGTTTCTCAAAATAAAAATGTGAAGATTTCGATTGCTCGCACTTCATGCCCAAGAAGGTGTCCCTGATGATGACTGCAATATCTTGAATTTATTGAATATTTATGATTTGTTGCGAAGCCGACAAGAGTTCCGTAGAATCCGGAATTCATGTAGCGTTCCCTGTATGAAAGTTCGAGGAATGCCGCTGTTTCAGGTTTCTTTCAGGCGGCAAGATGAGGTTGCCGGCCGTCACAGGAGCGGTATGACTCAAGCAGCAAAACCCAAGGCGGTGCGCGGAACCGGTGTCCGGGAGGCAGCGGCCCAGGAAACCCGCGACAAGATCCTGCGCGCGGCCACCAAGGTCTTCGCGCGCTACGGCTACGAAGGCGGCAGCGTGGAGCGCATCTCCAGGCTGGCGAAGTCGTATGACCGGATGATTTATTACTACTACGGGAGCAAGGAGGGCCTGTTCGTCGCGGTGCTCGAAGGCATCTATCGGCGCATGGACGAGGCGGAGCTGAAGATGGCGCCCGATCCGTCGGATCCCGTGGAAGCGCTCAAGACCGTGGTCCGCTTCAAGCTGGACTACTATTGGCGCAATCCGGATTTCATCACGCTGCTCAACACCGAGAATCTGCACCAGGGCAAGCATTTGTCCCGGCTCGAACGCCGCGGCGAATATTCGTCGCATGCGGTGCGGACCGTGGCCAGGATTCTCGACAGCGGCGTAGAACAGGGACTGTTCCGCACGGACCTGAACCCGCGCGACGTTTTCCTGCTGATCATTTCGGCCGCGTATTTTTATACGTCGAACCGCCACACGTTGTCCGCGTTCCTCGGCGAGGATCTGACCGCGCCGGAGGCCGTGCGCCGCTGGGAAGCGTTCGTCATCGACAGCGTGCTGCGGGTCGTGCGCAAGGATGCGGCGGCCGACGCTCGCGCGTGTGCCGGCGCCGATGCCGCCCTTCACGATCATGACGATGCAGACGGCTTGAGATGAACTACATTCGCGCCACTACGGTCGACGAAGTGCTCGATACGCTCGCCGCGCAGGCGCGGCCGCGCATCGTGTGCGGCGCCACCGACGCATTTGCCGATATCGGGCTCGTGCCGGCGCGCTCGGCGTGGCTGGACATCAGCGGCGTCGACGCGCTGCGCCGCATCGAACGGCATGACGGCGTCGTCCGTATCGGCGCGGCCGTCACGTGGGACGCCATCGCCCGCACGGCATGGCTGCCCGTCGCGCTCACCGACGCCGCCGCTTCGATCGGCCCCCGGCAAATCCGCGTCCAGGGCACGATCGGCGGAAACGTGTGCCATGCGTCGGCCGTCGCGGACGGCATCCCCGCGCTGCTCGCGCTCGATGCGAGCGTCGAGCTGGCCAGTGTGCGCGGCGTGCGACGCCGGCCGTTGGCCGAATTCGTGCTCGGCAACCACCGGACTGCGCTGGCCGCCGACGAATTGCTGGTCGCGCTGCAGTTCGCGCTCCCGCGCGCGGGCGCGCGCACGTCGTTCATCAAGTGCACGAATCGCGACGGCGCGGCGATCGCCGTGGTGTCGGCCGCCGCACGGTTGCGCGTGCGCGCCGGGCACACGATAGAGGAAGCCGCCGTCGCCGTCGGCGGCGCCTCCGACGTTGCGCGCCGGATGCCGGTGCTGGAAAATGCGCTGGCCGGCCGGCGTCGCGACGAATTGGCCGACGTGATCGCCACGTCGCCGCTGGCGGAGCTGTCGCCGGCCGACGACTGCCGCGCGACCGCGCTGCACCGCCTCCATCTCGCGCGGCTGGCGATCGCACGCGCTTTCACATGCTGCATCGAGGAGAACGCCCGTGGCGCATTCCCCGCCTGAACCGCTCGCCGATGTTCGCGAAATCAACTCGGCCGACCGCGCCGCACATGCGCCGGAACCGGACTGGTTCGACCTCAACGGCACGCGGCGACGCCTGCCGGCAGACCGTTCGCAGCGCCTCATCGACCATCTGCGTGCGGATCTGCGCCAGTTCGGCACCAAGGAAGGCTGCCGCCAGGGCGACTGCGGCAGCTGCACGGTAATCGTCGACGGCGACGCACGTTATGCGTGCCTGATCCCGGTCGGACAAATCGCCGGGCGCCGTATCGTCACCGTCGAGGGCCTTGCCGCCGGCACCCGCTGCGGCAGCAGCCTGCAGCAGGCGTTTCTCGCCCATCAGGCCGTGCAATGCGGCTTCTGCACGCCCGGCATGCTCACCGCGGCAGCGGCGGCTATCGATGCCGGCGACGTGCGCGACCGCGCCGGTGCACAGGCTGCGATCGACGGCGTGCTGTGCCGCTGCACCGGCTATCAGAAAATCGTCGACGCGGTCACTGAAGTCGGATGCGGCGCGGCCGCGCGGTGCCGCACGCATGCGCCGGCCGAAGGGCCGTCCGTCGGCGTGCCGCTCACGCGTCTCGACGGCCCCGAAAAAGTGGATGGCAGCCAGCGCTTCGGCGCCGACGACTATCCGGCCGACAGCCTGTTCGTGCGCGCGGTGCGGTGCCCGCATCACCGCGCACGTTTCACCTTCGGCGACCTCGCCGCATTCGTCGACGCGCATCCGGGCGTGCACCGCGTGCTCACCCGCGCCGATGTGCCGGGCCTGAATCTGCACGGCGTCGCCACGCCGTATGCGGACCAGCCGGTCCTGCCGGATACCGAAACACGCCACCATCTCGAGGCGGTCGCGCTGGTCGTCGGCGAGCGCGCCGCGATCGCGGCGCTGGACCTCGATCGTTTTCCGGTGCGGTGGGAACCGCTGACGCCGGTGCTTGCGGTCGCCGATGCCGTGCTGGACGACAGTCCGCGGCTGCACGCCGATCGCCCCGGCAACGTGCTGATCGAGGGCGTGGTGTGCCGCGGCGACGCGGAGCGCGCGATACGGGACGCCCGGCACGTCGTCAGCGCAACCTTCGAATCCAGTTTCGTCGAGCATGCGTACCTCGAGCCGGAGGCCGGCTGGGCGCGACGCGTCGGCAACGTGATCGAAATCCATTCGTCGACGCAAGCGCCGCATCCGCATCGCGCCGATCTCGCGCGCATTCTCGGCGTCCCGCCGGAGCAGGTGCGCGTCGTCGCAACCGCGGTTGGCGGCGGCTTCGGCGGCAAGCTCGACATGACGGTCCAGCCGCTGCTCGCGATCGCGGCGTGGCATCTCGACCGGCCCGTCGCGATGGTGTTATCGCGCGAGGAGTCGATGGCCACGTCGACCAAGCGTCATCCCGGCCGCATGACGTCCAGCATGGCCGCCGATGCCGACGGCCGGTTGCGCGCTGTGACGTTCGACGGCGACTACAACACCGGCGCGTACGCGTCGTGGGGCACGGCCGTCGCGAACCGCGTGCCCGTGCATGCGGGCGGCCCTTACGTGATCCCGCACTACACGGCGCACACGCGCGCAATTCATACGCATGTGACGCCGGCCGGCGCTTTCCGCGGCTTCGGCGTGCCGCAGACGACGATGTCGCAGGAACAGTTGATCGACGAATTGGCGTTCGCAGCGGGCATCGATCCGCTCGAGTTCCGCGCGCTGAACGCGCTGCGCCCCGGCGATACGCTGCCGACGGGACAAGTGCTCGACGACAGCGTCGGCCTCGTCGCCTGCCTCGATGCGCTGCGTCCCGCGTGGCGCGACGCACGGGCGCGGATCGCGACGCTCGACGCGGCGGCGTCCGGCCACATTCGTCATGGCGTGGGCATCGCGGCCTTTTTCTACGGCTGCGGCAACACGGCTCTGCCGAACCCGTCGACCGTGCGCTTCGGCATCCGCCGCGACGGCACGATCGTGCTGCACCAGGGCGCGGTGGATGCCGGGCAAGGCGCGAACACTGTCATTCCGCAAATCGCGGCCGACGCACTGGGCGTACCGGTCGACCGGTTGCAGTTCGTCGGTCCGGATACCGCACTGTCGCCGGATTGCGGCCGCACGTCGGCGTCGCGGCACACCTTCATCACCGGACGCGCGGCGTTCCTTGCCGGCACGGCGCTGCGCCACCGGCTGCTCGCGTTCGCCGGCGCGGCGCCCGCCGCGCGGATTTCATCGGATGCGCGCGGCATAATCGTCGACGGCCGCCCGCTGGATCTGCGGACGCTGCCCGTCGACGCGCACGGCTACGTCATCGCGGCCGAGGAACGCTTCGACCCGCCGACCACGTCGCTCGACGCGTCGGGGCAAGGCACGCCTTATGCAACCTACGCGTTCGGCGCGCAAATGGCGGAGGTCGCGGTGGATTGCGAAAGCGGCCGCGTGCGGGTACTCAAGGTCGTGGCCGCGCACGACGTCGGCAGGATGGTCAATCCGACGCTGCTCGAAGGACAAATCGAAGGCGCGGTCGCGCAAGGCATCGGCATGGCGCTGATGGAGAAGTATCACCCCGGCCGGCACAACAATCTGCACGACTACGTGATTCCGACCGTGCACGACATGCCGGACGTGCAGTCGATCTTCATCGAAGCGCCGACGGCGATCGGGCCGTACGGCGCGAAGGGCATCGGCGAGCCCGCGCTCGTTCCGACGGCCGCGGCCATCCTGAACGCGATCCATCACGCGACCGGCGTACGCATCCGCGAGGCGCCGGCCACGCCGGATGTCGTGCGGCGCGCACTCGCGGGCGGCAAACGGTCTTCCGCGCTTCGATAGCGCCATTCCTACTTCGCGAACAACAACAATGACGACAACGAGAGATGCCGACGAAGCCGCACTGCGAATCGTGCCGCGCGCGTCGTGGTACGCCGAACTCGATTCCGCCGGAAAGCGCGCGTTCAAGGCCGCGTTCGCCGGCTGGGCAACCGATGCGTTCGACTTCATGGTGTTCAGCTTCGTGCTGGCGTCCCTGATCGACCTGTGGGGCCTCGATCGCGGCAAGGCCGGCCTGTTGAGTACCGTGACGCTGATTTTTTCGTCCGTGGGCGGCTGGATCGCCGGCATCCTCGCGGACCGATACGGTCGGGTCAAGGTGTTGCAGGGGACGATCCTGTGGTTCTCCGTCTGCACGCTCGCCATCGGTTTCGCGCAGAACTTCGAGCAGATCTTCGTGCTGCGCGCGCTGCAAGGGCTCGGCTTCGGCGGCGAATGGGCCGTCGGCGCCGTGCTGATCGGCGAGATCGTCGCACCCGCACATCGCGGCAAGGCGGTCGGCCTCGTGCAGAGCGGCTGGGCGATCGGCTGGGGCGGCGCGGCGATTCTCTACAGCATTGCGTTTTCCGTCCTTCCCGAGTCGCTGGCCTGGCGCAGCCTGTTCTGGGTCGGTATCGTGCCTGCCCTGCTCGTGCTGTACGTACGCAAGCACGTGCCCGAGCCGGCGGTATTCGTCCAGGCGGACGCCGCGCGGAAACAACACGGGAGCCGCCCGTCGGTGTGGGCGATCTTCTCGCGCGCGCACGCGCGGCGCACGGTGCTGGCCGCGCTGCTCTGCACCGGCATCCAGGGCGGCTTCTATGCGATGTCGACGTGGCTGCCGGCGTTTCTCAAGATCGAGCGACACCTGTCCGTGCTCGACACCGGCGCGTATCTGTTCGTGATCATCGTCGGGTCGTTCTGCGGCTATGTCGTCGGCGCGTACCTCTCCGACTGGTGGGGGCGCCGCCGCAACTTCATGCTGTTCTCCGCGCTGTCTCTCGTGTCGGTATGCGTGTACCTGGCCGTCCCGCTGTCGAATGCGCAGATGCTGTGGCTCGGATTTCCGCTCGGCTTTTCCTCATGCGGCATCTTCAGCGGAGTGGGCGCGTATCTGACGGAACTGTATCCGTCGAACTTCCGCGCGAATGCGCAAAGCTTCACCTACAACTTCGGACGCGGCATCGGCGCGCTGTTCCCGAGCCTCGTCGGGATGCTGAGCCATTCGCTCGGCCTCGCGTTGGCCATCGCGCTCTTTTCGGGTGCAGCCTATGGGGTGGTGCTGCTCGCCGTGCTGCTGCTGCCGGAAACGAAGGCCCGGTCGCTTTGAATGGCGAAGCGGGTGGCGCAATCCCGATGCGTGGAGTCGCACTCACCCGTGACGGCGTTACGCGCGGTGTGCGGCCGCGTCGTCGGACCGCTCGACGCATCTGCGCAACGACGCACGGTTGCCGAGCGGACGACGATCGGCAATGTGGCGGCGTTGAGCCACGCGATGACGTCGCCGCCGAAGGTGGCGTGACGGATTGTCGCGATGCAGAAGCGGCGGTTATTGCGGGGCTGCCCGCACTCGATGCGAAGCCGCGCCCTTCAATGCACACGGCCGCCCGAAGGCGGCCGTAAGAACAAGCACCGATGCGCGGCTTACTTGCTGTAGTCGTACACGCCGCGCCCAGTCTTCCGCCCCAGCCTGCCGGCCGCCACCATCTCGCGCAGCAGCGGGCACGCGCGATATTTCGGATCGCCGAAGTCCTTCAGGAACACGTCCATCACCGCGAGGCACACGTCGAGCCCGACGAGGTCGGCCAGCGCGAGCGGCCCGATCGGATGGTTCGCGCCGAGCTTCATCCCCGCGTCGATCTCCTCGGCCGACGCGATGCCTTCGGCCAGCACGAAGAACGCTTCGTTGATCATCGGCACGAGGATCCGGTTCACGACGAAGCCCGGCGCATTGCGCACGCCGATCGGCGACTTGTCGAAACGCTCGGTCAACGCACGCACCGCGGACGCGGTCGCGTCGCTCGTCTGCAGCCCGCGGATGATCTCGACGAGCGGCATCAGCGGCACCGGGTTGAAGAAGTGCATGCCGACGAAGCGCGACGGATCGGCCAGCAGCGCAGCGAGCGCAGTGATCGAGATCGACGACGTGTTGGTCGCGATGATCGCGTCAGGGCGCGCGACCGACTCGATCTGCTTCAGGATGCGGCTTTTCAGCTCGACGTTTTCGGTCGCGGCTTCGATCACGATATCGACCGTGGCGAGCGTTGCGTAATCGGTCGACGTCGCGATGCGCGCAAGCGCGGCATCGCGTGCGTCGGCCGCGAGCTTGTCCTTCGACACGAGCCGCTCGAGGCTGCCCTTCAGTGCGGCGACGCCCTTGTCGAGCGCCGCGTCGCTGACGTCGATCATCACGACGTTCAGTCCTGCAACGGCGGCGGTTTGCGCAATGCCGTTGCCCATGGTTCCGGCGCCCACGACGCCGACGGTTTCGATGGCCATGACGATTCCTGTGTATGCGGATACTGAGCGGTCGATTATCAGATGTTCTCGAAGATCGCCGCAATGCCCTGGCCGCCGCCGATACACATCGTCACGAGCGCGTAACGCCCGCCGATGCGCTTCAGCTCGTACAGCGCCTTGACCGTAATCAGTGCGCCCGTCGCGCCGATCGGGTGACCGAGCGAAATGCCGGAGCCGTTCGGATTGACCTTGGCCGGATCGAGGCTGAGTTCCTGCGTGACCGCGCATGCCTGCGCCGCGAACGCCTCGTTCGCCTCGATCACGTCGAGATCCGCGACCTTCAGGCCGGCGCGCTCGAGCGCCTTCTGCGTGGCCGGCACCGGGCCGATGCCCATGTAGGCCGGATCGACGCCCGCATGCGCATACGCGACGAGACGCGCGAGCGGCTTCACGCCCTGCGCGCGCGCGGCATCCGCGCTCATCATCAGCACTGCAGCAGCTGCGTCGTTGATCCCCGACGCGTTGCCGGCCGTTACCGTGCCGTCTTCCTTCACGAACACCGGCTTCAGCTTCGAGAAGTCGTCGGGGCCCGCATCGTGACGCACGTGCTCGTCGGTGTCGAACGCGACCTCGCCCTTCTTCGTACGGATCGAGATCGGCAGGATCTGATCCTTGAAGCGGCCTTCGGCGATCGCGCGCGCCGCGCGACGATGCGATTCGAGCGCGAGCGCGTCCTGCGCGTCACGCGAAATGCCGTATTTCTTCGCGACGTTCTCGGCGGTCACGCCCATGTGGATCGTCTGAAACGGATCGTGCAGCGCGCCGAGCATCATGTCGACGAGCTTCGCGTCGCCCATGCGCTGGCCGAAACGCGCGGACGGCACGCTGTACGGCGCGCGGCTCATGCTCTCCGATCCGCCGCCGATCGCGACGTCGGCATCGCCGAGCATGATCGTCTGCGCGGCCGACACGATTGCCTGCAGGCCCGAGCCGCACAGGCGGTTCACGGTCAGCGCCGGCGTGTGCTGCGCGACGCCGCCGTTGATCGCCGCGACACGCGCTAGATACATGTCCTTCGGCTCGGTGTTCACGACGTGGCCGAACACGACATGACCGACCGCATCGCCCGGCACGTTCGCGCGCGACAACACTTCGCTGACGACCTTCGCCCCGAGATCGGTCGGCGAGAAATCCTTCAGGCTTCCGCCGAAATCGCCGATCGCGGTGCGGACACCGCTCACCACCACGACTTCCTTCGCTGCATTGCTCATCGTCTCACTCCGGTTCGTTCGCGCCCGCGGGCGCAGGATGCGTTTGCGTTACATGTTCGGGTAATTGGGCCCGCCGCCGCCTTCGGGCGTGACCCACACGATGTTCTGCGTCGGGTCCTTGATATCGCAGGTCTTGCAGTGCACGCAGTTCTGCGCGTTGATCACCAGCCGGTCGCTGCCGTCGTCGTTCTTCA
>NZ_JAGSTV010000049.1:0-677 GCF_018148075.1 Burkholderia sp. AU19243 | reverse complement strand
TAGACCGGGAAACGCTTGGTCAGCTCGGCCACCTGCGCGCGCACGCGCTCGATCGTCGCCGCGTCTTCCGGGTTCTCGAGCACGTCGGCAATCAGGTTGCCGACCTGCTCCGCTTCCGCCGGCCCGAAGCCGCGCGTCGTCATCGCCGGCGAGCCCAGGCGGATGCCGCTCGTCACGAACGGCTTTTCCGGATCGTTCGGGATCGCGTTCTTGTTCACCGTGATGTGCGCGGCGCCGAGCGCCGCTTCCGCTGCCTTGCCCGTGATGTTCTTCGCGCGCAGGTCGACCAGCATCACGTGACTTTCCGTGCGGCCCGACACGATCCGCAGCCCGCGCTTGACCAGCGTTTCTGCCAGCACGCGTGCGTTCTCCACCACCTTCTGCTGATACGCCTTGAACTCCGGCGACAGCGCTTCCTTGAACGCAACGGCCTTCGCCGCGATCACGTGCATCAGCGGGCCGCCCTGGATACCCGGGAAGATCGCCGAATTGATCGGCTTCTCGTACTCCGCCTTCATCAGGATCACGCCGCCGCGCGGGCCGCGCAGGCTCTTGTGCGTCGTCGTCGTCACGAAGTCGGCGTGCGGCACCGGGTTCGGATACACGCCCGCCGCGATCAGCCCCGCGTAGTGCGCCATGTCGACCATCAGGTACGCGCCCACCGACTTCGCAATCTT
>NZ_JAGSTV010000048.1:0-743 GCF_018148075.1 Burkholderia sp. AU19243 | reverse complement strand
CCAATATGCCCACCGTGATCACCTCTGTATCCCCTGCTCAAAGATTGAGCAGGGCATTCAATCACGTGGGTCAAAATTCGATGAAAACTACAGCCTCAGGTGGGTCAGTTCTGCGTGGACATCAACAGAGTATTTTTTTGATTTTCCGAACACCTTCTCTGCTGGATATTTTTTTCGATTGATTTCAATTTTCTCCAGCGCAGCCTTATGGAGATCTATCTCCAATCTATCGGCCAGCAACACCAGGTACGCGAGAACGTCTGCCATCTCATGGCTGATCGCTGTCAACTGGTCAGATGAAAGCTCTACCTTCTCTCCCGAATCGAGCCATTGAAACGGCTCCAGCAGCTCGCTAGCCTCGACGCTCAGCGCCGCCGCCAAATTCTTGGGCGTGTGAAATTTCTGCCAACCCCGCTCCGCTACAAACTGTCGGAGCACATCGCGAAGTTCTTGCAATTCCACTATTTTCTCCGCCGGGCCTGCATATAAAGTTTCAATAGCAACCCGGAGCGCATAGAGCACGAAATGTGACCCATGCCGCGTACGCAGCACGCCTTTCCGCCGCCGCAAATGCAAAAACCCCCGCCGGTTCGGGCGGGGGTTTCTGGCTTGAGGAGAGCCTGACGATTACCTACTTTCACACGGGAATCCGCACTATCATCGGCGTAGAGTCGTTTCACGGTCCTGTTCGGGATGGGAAGGGGTGGGACCGACTCGCTATGGTCATCAGGCAAAGAGGGTTG
>NZ_JAGSTV010000047.1:0-785 GCF_018148075.1 Burkholderia sp. AU19243 | reverse complement strand
TCGTAGTCGCTGTGCGCGTGCGCGCCGCGGCTTTCCTTGCGCGCCTCCGCCGACACCATCGTCGCGCGCGCCACTTCGATCAGGTTCTCCAGCTCGAGCGCTTCGACCCGCGCCGTGTTGAACACCTTCGACTTGTCCTTCAGGTGGATGTTTTCCACCCGAGCCTTCAGCTCGGCCATCTGCTCGACGCCTTCCTTCAGCAGCGCCGACGTGCGGAACACGCCCGCGTGCTTCTGCATCGTTGCGCGGATGTCGTTCGCGACGTCCTGCGTGTACTCGCCCGAGCTCGACTTTTCGAGCTTGTTCAGGCGCGCCAGCGAGAACTCGCCCGCATCCGCCGGCAGCGGCTTGTGTTCCTTCTGGTTCTTCACGTGCTGGACGATGTGGTTGCCGGCCGCGCGGCCGAACACCACCAGGTCCAGCAACGAGTTCGTGCCCAGCCGGTTCGCGCCGTGCACCGACACGCACGAGCATTCGCCCACTGCATAGAACCCGTTGATCGGCTCCTTGTGATCGCGCGACGTGCCGACGACCTGACCATGGATGTTGGTCGGGATGCCGCCCATCTGGTAGTGGATCGTCGGGACGACCGGGATCGGCTCCTTGATCGCGTCGACGTTCGCGAACTTCAGCGCGATTTCGCGGATCGACGGCAGACGCTTCATGATCGTCTCCGCGCCGATGTGCGACAGGTCCAGCAGCACGTGATCCTTGTTCGGACCGACGCCGCGGCCTTCCTTGATTTCCTGGTCCATCGATCGCGACACGAAGTCACGCGGCGCCAG
>NZ_JAGSTV010000046.1:0-868 GCF_018148075.1 Burkholderia sp. AU19243 | reverse complement strand
TATCTGACGCTGCTGTCGACCGAGGATCTGCTGAAGGTCACGGAAAACACGCTGAAGACCGCGCAGGCGTCGTACGACCTGACGAAGCTGCAGTTCGACAACGGTACGGGCTCCGAGCTCGACCTGCGTCAGGCGCAGACGGTCGTCGAAACGGCGCTCGCGAACCAGCAGGCGCAGGCGCGTGCGCGTGCGCAGGCGCTGAACGCGCTGGTGCTGCTGATCGGCGAGCCGCTGCCGGACGATCTGCCGGCGGGCATGCCGCTCGACGCGCAGAACCTGCTCACGGACGTGCCGGCGGGCCTGCCGTCGGATCTGCTCACGCGTCGCCCCGACGTGATGCAGGCCGAGCAGACGCTGCTCGCCGCGAACGCGAACATCGGCGCGGCGCGCGCGGCGTTCTTCCCGCGCATCTCGCTGACGGGCGCGTTCGGCACTGCAAGCCCGACGCTTGGCGGGCTGTTCAAGGCCGGCACGGCGGCGTGGTCGTTCGCGCCGCAGATCACGATGCCGATCTTCGAAGGCGGGCAGAACATCGCGAACCTGAATCTCGCGAACGTGCAAAAGCGCATCGAGATCGCGAACTACGAGAAGGCGATCCAGTCGGCGTTCCGCGAAGTGTCTGACGGGCTGGCGGCACGCGGCACGTACGACCAGCAGATCGCGGCGCTCGAGCGCAACGAGCACGCGCAGCAGCGCCGCTTCGACTTGTCGGACCTGCGCTACAAGAACGGCGTCGACAGCTATCTGTCGGTGCTGACCGCGCAGACCGATCTCTACTCGGCGCAGCAGACGCTGATCAGCGCACGGCTCGCACGCTGGACGAACCTCGTCGACCTGTATCGCGCACTGGGCGGCGGCTGGATCCAGC
>NZ_JAGSTV010000045.1:0-926 GCF_018148075.1 Burkholderia sp. AU19243 | reverse complement strand
GATTTCTTTTCCTGCGGTTACTTAGATGTTTCAGTTCACCGCGTTCGCTTCGCATGGCCTATGTATTCAGCCATGGATACTCCATAAGGAGTGGGTTTCCCCATTCGGACATCTACGGATCAAAGCTCGTTTGCCAGCTCCCCGTAGCTTTTCGCAGGCTACCGCGTCCTTCATCGCCTGTGATCGCCAAGGCATCCACCACATGCACTTGTTCGCTTGACCCTATAACGAGTCTGTCTCGTTACAGGTTGAGTTCTCGCGTTGTGCCGTATTCCAAGTTGATGTCGACCAGAGCTGGCGCTTTAGCGCTTACTCTGGTCCCACTCCCGTAGGGAGCCGAACATGAAGTTCGAATCATCTTGAGATACATCGATACAATCACAACCCGGATAGTTTTCACGTCCATCTCAAAGACGCTTCCGCTATCCAAATTACTTACTTCTTCCAGATTGTTAAAGAACGACAGCCGATACTTTCGTACCGCTCTGACTGGCTCAATCGCCAATGACAAAGACTCGAACAATCGTCATCCGAATGTTTGTCATTGAGGATTGGTGGAGGCAGACGGGATCGAACCGACGACCCCCTGCTTGCAAAGCAGGTGCTCTCCCAGCTGAGCTATGCCCCCATGAGTACAGATTTGCCTCAGGTGTGTTACCGCCAGACAATGGTGGGTCTGGTTGGATTCGAACCAACGACCCCCGCCTTATCAAGACGGTGCTCTAACCGACTGAGCTACAGACCCCTGAGTCTGTCTTTAATTTACAGCCGATAAGCGTGAGCGCTCAACTTTGCGAGAAGCTCTGGAAAGGAGGTGATCCAGCCGCACCTTCCGATACGGCTACCTTGTTACGACTTCACCCCAGTCATGAATCCTACCGTGGTGACCGTCCTCCTTGCGGTTAGACTAGCCACTTCTGGTAAAA
>NZ_JAGSTV010000044.1:0-927 GCF_018148075.1 Burkholderia sp. AU19243 | reverse complement strand
GAATACCGGAACATCGGAATCGGCGACATCACGTTGAAATATCGGATGCCGCTGGCGGCGATATTGTCGATTCTCCACCGAGTCAGCGGCGCGCTGCTGTTCCTGTTCCTGCCGTTCTTGCTGTTTCTCTTCGACCAGAGTCTGACGTCGGAGCTCAGCTTCGAAGTCTTCAAGCAGTTCCTCTCCAACATCGTCGTCAAACTGATCGTCCTCGCGCTGTCGTGGGCGTTCTTCCACCATTTCTGCGCCGGCATTCGCCACCTGCTGATGGACGTCAACCACGACGCCGTCTCGAAGGAAGGCGGCAAGCGGACGGCCGTCGTCGTCTTTGTCGTCTCGATCGCGCTGACGATCGCCATGGCACTCAAACTGTTCGGAGCATTCTAAGAAAATGGCAGCCAACAACCGAATCGGCTCGAAGCGCCTCGTCGTCGGCGCTCACTACGGCCTGCGCGACTGGCTCGCGCAGCGCGTCACCGCCACGATCATGGCGGTCTACACGGTCATTCTGCTCGTGCTGTTTTTCGGCGCGCATGATTTCTCGTACGAAGGCTGGGCGTCGATCTTCTCCGCGCAGTGGATGAAGCTCGCAACCTTCGTGACGCTGCTTTCCCTCTTCTACCACGCATGGGTCGGCGTGCGCGACATCTGGATGGACTACGTGAAGCCCGTCGGTGTGCGCCTGCTGCTGCAATCGCTGACCATCGTCTGGCTGCTCGCATGTGCGGGCTACGCCGCGCAGATTCTCTGGAGAGTGTAAAGAATGGCTGCAATCAAAACTTCCCTGCCGCGCCGCAAGTTCGACGTGGTGATCGTCGGCGCGGGCGGCTCGGGCTTGCGCGCAGCGCTGCAACTGTCGCGCGCGGGCCTGTCGGTCGGCGTGCTGTCGAAGGTGTTCCCGACGCGCTCGCACACGGTGGCGGCCCA
>NZ_JAGSTV010000043.1:0-959 GCF_018148075.1 Burkholderia sp. AU19243 | reverse complement strand
ACCGCCGACGAGCAGGCGCGCGGCGGCAAGACGCTGCCGCTCAAGAGCATCGCCGACGAGGCACTCGCGATGGGCGGCTGCGAGGCAGTCAAGAGCGTGATCGTCTATCGCCGCACCGGCGGCAAGATCGACTGGCATGCGCACCGCGACCTGTGGATGCACGAACTGGTCGACGGCGAGTCCGACACCTGCGCGCCGGAATGGGTCGGCGCCGAGCATCCGCTGTTCATCCTCTATACGTCCGGCTCGACCGGCAAGCCCAAGGGCGTGCAGCACAGCACCGGCGGCTACCTGCTGTGGGCCGCGCAGACGATGAAGTGGACCTTCGACTGGAAGCCCGCCGACGTGTTCTGGTGCACCGCCGACATCGGCTGGGTCACCGGCCACACCTACATCGCGTATGGCCCGCTCGCGTGCGGCGGCACGCAGGTCGTGTTCGAGGGCGTGCCGACGTATCCGGACGCCGGCCGCTTCTGGAAGATGATCGGCGATCACAAGGTCACCGTGTTCTACACCGCGCCGACCGCGATCCGTTCGCTGATCAAGGCCGCCGAAGCCGACGAGCACGTTCATCCGAAGCGCTACGACCTGTCGAGCCTGCGCATCATCGGCACGGTCGGCGAGCCGATCAATCCGGAAGCGTGGATGTGGTATCACAAGCACGTCGGCCAGGAGCGCTGCCCGATCGTCGATACCTGGTGGCAGACCGAAACCGGCGGCCACATGATCACGCCGTTGCCGGGTGCGACGCCGACGGTGCCCGGTTCGTGCACGCTGCCGCTGCCGGGCATCATGGCTGCGGTGGTCGACGAGACGGGGCAGGACGTACCGAACGGGCAAGGCGGGATTCTGGTCGTCAAGCGTCCGTGGCCGTCGATGATCCGCACGATCTGGGGCGACCCGGAGCGCTTCAGAAAGAGCTACTACCCGGAGGAACTGGGCGGGCGGCTGTATCTGGC
>NZ_JAGSTV010000042.1:0-1053 GCF_018148075.1 Burkholderia sp. AU19243 | reverse complement strand
ACCTGAGGCAAATCTGTACTCATGGGGGCATAGCTCAGCTGGGAGAGCACCTGCTTTGCAAGCAGGGGGTCGTCGGTTCGATCCCGTCTGCCTCCACCAATTGCGATGATCGTTAGCGCTTCAGCGCTTACGAGCATCTCACTCCCGAAGGGAGCCCAATGGATAATGTTTGATGGAGTTCGAGAGAACGAATCGAACATTACTCATTGGCGATTGAGCCAGTCAGAGCGGTACGAAAGTATCGGCTGTCGTTCTTTAACAATCTGGAAGAAGTAAGTAATTTGGATAGCGGAAGCGTCTTTGAGATGGACGTGGAAACTATCCGGGTTGTGATTGTATCGATGTATCTCAAGATGATTCGAACTTCATTGTTCGGCTCCCTACGGGAGTGGGACCAGAGTAAGCGCTAAAGCGCCAACTCTGGTCGACATCAACTTGGAATACGGCACAACGCGAGAACTCAACCTGTAACGTACTTTGTATCGGATCCTCGTAAGCGCTAAAGCGCTAACGATGATCGAGAGACAGACTCGTTATAGGGTCAAGCGAACAAGTGCATGTGGTGGATGCCTTGGCGATCACAGGCGATGAAGGACGCGGTAGCCTGCGAAAAGCTACGGGGAGCTGGCAAACGAGCTTTGATCCGTAGATGTCCGAATGGGGAAACCCACTCCTTATGGAGTATCCATGGCTGAATACATAGGCCATGCGAAGCGAACGCGGTGAACTGAAACATCTAAGTAACCGCAGGAAAAGAAATCAACCGAGATTCCCAAAGTAGTGGCGAGCGAAATGGGATGAGCCTTGCACTCTTTATTTATATTGTTAGCCGAACGCTCTGGAAAGTGCGGCCATAGCAGGTGATAGCCCTGTAGGCGAAAACAGTATGAAAGAACTAGGTGTGCGACAAGTAGGGCGGGACACGTGAAATCCTGTCTGAAGATGGGGGGACCATCCTCCAAGGCTAAATACTCGTGATCGACCGATAGTGAACCAGTACCGTGAGGGAAAGGCGAAAAGAACCCCGGGAGGGGAGTGAAATAGATCCTGAAA
>NZ_JAGSTV010000041.1:0-1265 GCF_018148075.1 Burkholderia sp. AU19243 | reverse complement strand
TGCTTGTGGTGCAGCGTCCACGGCACGTTGCCGCCCATCACCTTCTGCTCGAGCCCGACCATCAGCGTGCCGAGATACAGGCCCTTCGCCATCCATTGCTTGAAGTTGCGTGCGCGGTACAGCTCCGTGTACAGCCACGATTGCTTGAATGCGTCGGGATACGCGTTCAGTTCGTCCGACTGGCGGCCGGCCTGCACCGCGTCGAACGCGGCATCGGCCGCGAGCATGCCGGTCTTGATCGCCGCGTGGCTGCCCTTGATCCGCGATGCGTTCAGGAAACCGGCGTCGTCGCCGATCAGCGCGCCGCCCGGGAACACCGTCTTCGGCAGCGACAGCAGGCCGCCGGCCGTGATCGCGCGCGCGCCGTACGACACGCGCTTGCCGCCGTCAAGGAACGCGCGGATCGACGGATGCGTCTTGTAGCGCTGGAATTCCTCGAACGGCGACAGGTACGGGTTCGTGTAGCCGAGGCCCACCACGAAACCGACCACGACCTGGTTGTTGTCCATGTGGTACAGGAACGAGCCGCCGTACGTGTCCGACTTCAGCGGCCAGCCGGCCGTGTGGATCACGAGGCCCGGCTTGTGCTTCGCGGGATCGATTTCCCACAGTTCCTTGATGCCGATCCCGTACGCCTGCGGATCGGCGTTCGCGTCGAGCTTGAACTTCGAAATCAATTGGCGGCCGAGGTGGCCGCGGCAGCCTTCGGCGAACAGCGTGTACTTCGCGTGCAGCTCCATGCCGAGCTGGAAGTTCTCGGTCGGCTCGCCGTCCTTGCCCACGCCCATGTTGCCCGTGGCGACGCCCTTCACCGAGCCGTCGTCGTTGTAGAGAATCTCCGCGGCCGGAAAGCCCGGGAAGATCTCCACGCCGAGCGCTTCGGCCTGTGCGCCGAGCCAGCGCGTGACGTTGCCCAGCGAGATCACGTAGTTGCCGTGATTCTTGAAGTTGTCGGGCAGCGCCCAGTTCGGCGTCTGCACCGCGCTCTTTTCGGACAGGAACAGGAAGCGGTCTTCCGTCACCTCGACGTTCAAAGGCGCGCCTCGTTCCTTCCAGTCGGGGAACAGCTCGGTGATCGCGCGCGGGTCCATCACCGCGCCCGACAGGATGTGCGCGCCGATCTCGGAACCCTTCTCGAGCACGCACACGCCGATCTCGGCGCCTTTCTCGGCGGCCAGCTGCTTGAGCCGGATCGCCGCCGACAGCCCGGCGGGGCCGCCGCCGACGATCACGACGTCGTATTCCATCGATTCGCGCGGGCCGTA
>NZ_JAGSTV010000040.1:0-1337 GCF_018148075.1 Burkholderia sp. AU19243 | reverse complement strand
CTGGAGTTGACCCTGTAATACCGGACACAGCCTCACACTAAGGTTGCTGAATCCATCGAGCGCCGGAACTCGCGAGGCGAGCGGTATTTCAGCGCGCTATGGGGATGCTTCTCGTTGTAATGCTCGAACGCGATGGCCAAGTTGCGTGCAGCAGTCGCTGCGTCCGGCTTCGGCATGAAGGCGACGTAGTCGCGTTTCATCGTCTTCACGAAGCTCTCGGCCATCCCGTTACTTTGCGGGCTGCATACCGGCGTGGTCAATGGCTTCAGGCCGATGGCCACTGCGAACCGACGCGTGTCGTCGGCCGTGTAGCCCGAACCGTTGTCGCTCAGCCACTCGATTTCGGACGGCGTATGCAGCTCGATGCCAAACCGATTTTCCACTGCAGCCAGCATCACGTCGCGCACGATGTCGCCGCTGTGGCCTGCCGTCGTAGCCGCCCAGCTCATCGCTTCACGGTCACAGCAATCCAGCGCGAACGTTACGCGCAGCGGCTCGCCGTTGTCGCAGCGGAACTCGAAGCCGTCCGAGCACCATCGCTGATTGCTGCGCTCGACGGCTACCTTGCCGTCGTGTCGACGTTGGGGCCGAGGTGGAATCGGTCGGCGCTGCATCAGCAGCCCATGTGTGCGCATGACGCGATAGATTCGCTTGGCATTAAACGGCGCCAGTCCGACCGCAACGCGCTCGTTGCGCAAGATGCCCCAAACCCGGCGATAGCCATAGCTGGGCAAATCGCCAATGACCCGGCGGATCTCCTCGACCGCGGCCGCGTCGTCACTCTGCCTCGATTGACGGCCATCGCGCCACGTCGCCGGACGCGACAGTCGTGCCGATACGTTCGAGCGCGACACGCCGAGAACTTCACAAACCAGTTTCACTGGTCGTCCTCCGGCAGCGAGGGCGAGTGCGCTATCCATTTTTTTGCCCGGCCGTACTCGACTGCTTCGCGAAGAATCTCGTTCTCCATGGTCTTCTTGCCGAGCATCCGTTGCAGCTCACGAATCTGCTTGAGTGCATCGGCCAGTTCCGAGGCCGGGACTACTTCCTCGCCGGCCTTGACCGCTGACAGGCTCCCACCCTGGTACAGCTTGCGCCAGTGGAACAGTTGGTTCGGATTCACGCCGTGCTGGCGCGCGACCATCGAAACCGATTTCCCCGGCTCGAAACTCTCGCGAACCATCGCCAGCTTCTGCTCCGCCGTCCAGCGCCGCCGACGCTCCGGGCCCGTCAACACTTCCATCACTTCCTGCCTAGTGTTAGTCAAAAACACAGTCCTATGCCTACCCGTTATTGTAAGTGGGTGACTGTGTCCGGCGTTTCAGGGGGCTGCTCCA